>NZ_JBHTIC010000007.1:0-98202 GCF_042676885.1 Lutibacter aestuarii | reverse complement strand
CAAGTTTGGAATTTTAAAACGGATTAAATAAATATAATTTGACAACCTATAAAAAAAGCTTCTAATTTGGAAGCTTTTTTTATGTAAATGTTTATTTATTATTAGTAATAATTAAAGTTTAAAGAACATTTATTCGAGTATAAATATGATATTTTATGAAGTAAATTCGAAATAAATTATATTTAAGAAGAGTTGTAAATTATTAATAAAATGAAATATTTAAACATTGATTTTTATCAAATTACTTTTTTTTAACCAAATTTTAAGAAAATTAGAAAAAAATTGTATTTTGCAAAAATGTTAATCAATACTATAAAGGATATTATGAAAAAATTATTAAGTGTTTGTTTTGCACTTTTTTTAGGTTCTGTAATGGTAGCCCAAACCACAATTACAGGAACCGTAAAAGAAGCAAAAACAGGGCAGCCAATTCCGGGTGCTAATATTAAAGTTGTAGGAAAATCTATGGGAACTACAGCTGATTTTGATGGAAATTTTTCTTTAAAAGTGGCTCAAAATCCGCCTTTTTCTTTAGAAATTTCTTTAATTGGGTATTCTTCTGCTAAGGTTGAAATTACTCAAAACAATCAACAAGTTAATGTGCTTCTAGAAGAGTCGGCAACGGCTTTAGATGAAGTAGTTGTATCGGCATCCAGAACACCTGAACGTATTTTGGAATCTCCAGTAACTATTGAAAGAATGGATGTGAGAGAAATAAAAAATACTTCGTCTCCTACATTTTACGATGGATTGGAAAATTTAAAAGGAGTAGATGTAAACACTAATAGTTTAACATTTAAATCTGTAAATACAAGAGGTTTTGCAACATTTGCAAATACACGTTTTATGCAGTTGGTAGACGGTATGGACAACTCTTCTCCAGCATTAAACTTTAATTTGGGGAATTTGTTAGGAATGTCTGAGCTAGATGTAAATACTGTAGAATTGTTGCCTGGAGCTTCTTCTGCTTTGTATGGAGCAAATGCTTTTAATGGTATTTTATTTATGACAAGCAAAAATCCATTTAATTCTGAAGGTGTAAGTGTATATGGTAAAACAGGAATAACTTCATCTAAAGATGCAGGGGATAATAATTTTGTGGATGCAGGAATTAGAATGGCTTATAAATTTAGCGATAAATTTGCTGCAAAAGCTTCTTTTTCATTTTTAAAAGGTACCGAATGGTATGCAACTGACTATAATCAATATTTAGATAATGGAGCTGGGAATCCAGATACTGTTGTTCCAGTTACTAGTGACCAAACAGCATTTGATCAATTAAATGTATATGGTGATGAAGTTACATTAGGAGCAACTTCTTTTAAACATCTAAAAGGAGTTGGACAATATTTAGAATCAATAGGTCAATTACCTCCAGGGACTAGTAATATATTACCTGAAGATAATGTGTCGCGTACAGGTTATAAGGAAAGAGATTTAACAGATTATGTAGCTGAAAGTGCAAAAGTAGATATAGCTTTTCATTACAGACCTTTTGCAGACGATTTAGAAATTATTTATAATGCAAAATTTGGAAAAGGAAATACAATTTATCAAGGAGCTAACAGGTATTCAATAGATAACTTTTTTATGCAGCAACATAAATTAGAAATTAAAAATGATAATTTCTTTGTAAGAGCTTATATGACTGATGAAGATGCAGGAGATTCTTATGATATGCGTTTTGCTGGAATAAACTTAAATAAGCAAACAGCATCTCAATGGTTTGGAACTTATGCGGGAGCTTATGCGCAAGCAGCAGGACAAATACTTGCAGGTGGAGGATCTATGACTGATGTACAAGCCGCTTCTTCTCAATTGCATGCTGGAGCTAGACAATATGCGGATGCTACAGTTACATTACAGCCTGGAACACCAGAGTTTAAAGAGGCTTTAAAGGCTGTAACTTCAGATCCAAGTTTAATAACTGGTGCAAAATTTCAAGACAATTCAAGAATATATCATGCAGATGGTAATTATAACTTTGCAGATGTGGTAGATTTCGCAGAAATACAAGTTGGAGGTTCTTGGAGACAGTATTCTTTAAATTCATCAGGAACAATTTTTACTGATTATGATGGAGCAATAGATTATAATGAGTATGGAGCATACATGCAACTGCAAAAGAAATTTATTGATGACAGGTTAAAATTTACAGGTTCTATTCGTTATGATAAAGCTAAAAACTTTGATGGAAATGTATCACCCAGAGTTTCAGTATCCTATTCTTTAGGTCAAGGTAAAACAAGAAATTTAAGAGCTTCTTTTCAAACAGGATTTAGAAATCCTACAACTCAAGATCAATATATTGGGCTAGATGCGGGTCAAGCAATATTAGTAGGTTCTGCACCAGATAATTTAGACAGGTATACATCAAATCCAATTGAAACAAGTAGTACTGCTCAAATGTTAGGGTTTCCTTCCTCAGTACAACTAAGTGGTAGAGTTGCTTATGAAAATGCATATACATTAGCTTCATTATATGCATTTGGAGCAAGTGCTGCAGCAGGATCACCAAACCCATCCTTATTAAAAGTAGCTAATTTTGAATATGTAAAACCTGAAAAAGTTACAGCTTATGAAGTTGGTTATAGAGCAGGTTTTGGAAAATTTTCTTTAGATGTTAGTGCTTATTACAATCAATATGAAGATTTTATAGGTAATAAAACTGTAGTGTCTCCATTATATGGTAAAGTTGATTTTTCTGACATCATACCTTTACCTGCGCAATTAGGAGGTCCAACTCCAGCAGCTTTAATTGCTATTGGTAATGGTGATTACCAACCATTTCAAGTATATACCAATTCAAAAGCAGATATTTCTTCTTATGGTGGTAGCATAGGTTTAGCAAGTAAAATATTTGGTGATTATAATGTAGGGTTAAATTATACGTATGCGAAATTTGATTTTGATCAATCTACTGACCCTGATTATGAAGCTGGATTTAACACTCCAGAGCATAAAGTGAAATTTTCAATTGGAAACGAAAATTTAATTGAAAACTTAGGGTTTAATATCAACGTTCGTTGGAATGATGAATATATGTGGGAATCTTCTTTTGCAGATGCTATAATTGATGCCAAAACGGTAGTGGATGCACAAATAAATTATACAGTTTCTAAATGGAAATCTACCTTTAAAATTGGGGCTGCCAATTTAGGAGGTAAAGAATATTTGAGTGCTCCTGGAAACGGGAAAATAGGTTCGCAATATTTTGCCTCTTGGACAATCAATCCATAATATTTATCAATCTATAAATGATACTATAAACGCTCTAAATCTTTAGGGCGTTTGTTTTTTGAAAAAAACTTATTTTATTTTTTTCAAAATTAAATCAAAAAACTATCTTTGCACTTCGAAAAAAGAGGTTAACCTCAAAAGATTAAATATCTAAAAAATAAATAGTTAAAGTAATGACAAAGGTTACAGGTAAAGTTGCGCAAATTATTGGTCCAGTTATTGACGTTGAGTTTGAATCTGGGGTAGAGCTTCCAAAATTATACGATTCATTAGAAATTAATAAAACAGATGGATCAATTTTAGTATTAGAAGTACAATCTCATATTGGTGAAGACACAGTTAGAACTATCTCAATGGATTCAACAGATGGATTAAGTAGAGGAACTGAAGTTTTTGTAACAGGTAATGCAATTCAAATGCCTGTTGGAGATGATATTTATGGGCGTTTATTTAATGTAATTGGAGATGCAATTGATGGTTTAGGGAACTTACCAAAAGAAGGTGAAAATGGATTGCCAATTCACCGTCAAGCTCCAAAATTTGAAGATTTATCTACTTCAACTGAAGTTTTATATACAGGAATCAAAGTAATTGACTTAATTGAACCTTACGCAAAAGGAGGTAAAATTGGATTGTTTGGTGGAGCCGGTGTAGGTAAAACCGTATTAATTCAAGAGTTAATTAATAATATTGCTAAAGGTCACGGAGGGTTATCTGTTTTTGCAGGTGTTGGAGAAAGAACACGTGAAGGAAACGACCTTTTAAGAGAGATGCTAGAATCTGGTATTATTAAATATGGTGATGATTTTATGCACTCTATGGAAGATGGAGGGTGGGATTTAACCAAAGTTGATAAAGCTGGAATGAAAGAATCTAAAGCAACTTTTGTTTTTGGACAAATGAATGAACCTCCAGGAGCACGTGCACGTGTTGCTTTATCAGGTTTAACAATTGCAGAATATTTCCGTGATGGCGCAGGAGAAGGACAAGGAAAAGATGTATTATTTTTCGTAGATAATATTTTCCGTTTTACTCAAGCGGGTTCTGAAGTATCAGCTTTATTAGGGCGTATGCCATCAGCGGTAGGTTATCAACCAACATTAGCAACTGAAATGGGTGCTATGCAGGAGCGTATTACTTCAACAAAAAATGGGTCAATTACATCGGTACAAGCGGTATATGTACCTGCAGATGATTTAACAGATCCAGCTCCAGCAACAACATTTGCGCACTTAGATGCAACAACGGTATTATCTCGTAAAATTGCCGAGTTAGGTATTTATCCTGCTGTAGATCCATTAGATTCTACATCAAGAATTTTAACTGCAGACATTTTAGGAGATGAGCATTACAATTGTGCTCAAAGAGTAAAAGAGTTATTGCAACGTTATAAAGAATTACAAGATATTATTGCTATTTTAGGGATGGAAGAACTATCTGAAGAAGATAAATTAGTAGTTCATAGAGCTCGTAGAGCACAACGTTTTTTATCTCAGCCTTTCCACGTAGCAGAACAATTTACAGGTATTCCAGGTGTATTAGTTGATATTAAAGATACTATTAAAGGATTTAATATGATTATGGACGGTGAGTTGGATAAATATCCAGAGGCAGCATTTAACTTAAGAGGATCTATCCAAGATGCAATTGATGCAGGTGAAAAAATGTTAGCAGAAGCTTAAAAAAACTAAAAAAATGATTTTAGAAATTGTAACACCAGAAGCAACGTTATTACACACTGATGTAGATGTAATTTCAGTGCCAGGTATTAATGGTGAATTTCAAATGTTAAATAATCACGCACCTATAGTTTCATTACTTGTTGAAGGTATTATAAAATTTAAAGGTGAAAATGTGAAAATTGAAGAGCAATTTGAAAATAAATTTACCAATACTAAAGAAGAGTATACTTTACCTATTAAAAGTGGAACTATTGAAATGAAAGAAAATAAGGTAATTATACTTGCAGATTAAAAAAGTTTCAATAAGCTATATAAATTTAAATCCTCGTTGTACAACGAGGATTTTTTTTGTTTAATTGTTAAAAAAATAATAAAATTTTTTTAAGGGTTTGTTATGTTAGTGTAAATAGAGAACTTTACTGTTTTTATATCTAAAATTAACCTAAATTATATTATGAGAAAAACCCTATTATTATTTGCAATAGTTATGAGCTCAAGTATAGTCTCAGCACAACTATATGTTAACGAGCAAACAACTAAAAAAGTGCCAACTCCAAATTATAGATTGGCAGATAAGTTTTCACCAGAAAATCTTGCAAAACTGGTGCACTCTACAAGAGTTAATCCACATTGGTTAAAAAAAGGAAACCGTTTCTGGTATCAATATAAAACGTCTGAAGGCTCTAATTATTATTTGGTTGATGCGGATAGAAGAACTAGAATCAAATTATTTGATAATGAGAAAATGGCAAAATGGTTAACCGAAATTACCAAAGATCCATATGATGCTCAACATTTACCTAAATTTAGTTTTAAGTTTGTGAAAAACGAAACAGCCATTCGTTTTAGAGTAACTGCTACTGAAGAGGTTGAAGTTGTTGAAGATGAAAAAGATGATGACAAAAAAATAATTGAAAACGATTCAACAAAAGTAAAAAAAGTTAAGAAAAAGAAACCTAAAATGGAAAAGAAGGTTTATCACTTAGAGTATAAGTTAGGAGATAATAAGCTAACCATTTTAGATACTAAAAAAGATGAAAAAAAATGGCTGCGTTGGGCAAACGTAGCTCCAGACAGTTCTATTGTATTATTCTCTAAAAATTTCAATTTACATTGGATGGATAAAGAGAATTTTTTAAAGGCTGTTAAAGATGAAAAAGACACAACTATTGTGGAACATCAATGGACAAAAGATGGAGAAGAATATTATGGATATGGTGGTGGATCTAGAGGTGAAAACAATGAGACCAAAGAAGAAAAGAAAGATGACAGGAAGGGTATTTGGGGAACATGGTCACATGATTCCAAAAAATTTGTTTTCCAAAGAACAGATTCACGTCATATAAAAGATTTATGGGTAATTAATTCGGTTTCTAAAAAAAGACCGACCTTAGAAACGTATAAATACCATATGCCAGGTGAACAAGAATATTATAAAAGTGAATTGTTAATTTTTGATATTCCATCTAAAGATGTTAACAAAATAAAATTAGATACTGTAAAACAACAAAGTTTAACGGTATACAGAGCTCCTAGAAAAAAATCTAACTATGATGATGATTTTCAACCATCATTATTATTATCTAAAAAAGGAAAAGTATATTTCAGTACTATCAGTAGAGATCGAAAGAAATTAGATATTTGTGTGGCTGACATTAATACGGGAGATGTTACCGTTTTGGTTAAAGAACGATTCAATACTTATATTGAAGCTAGACCATTAGTGTTATTTAATAATGAAACCGAAATGTTGCATTGGGCTGAGCGTGATGGTTGGGCACACATCTATTTGTATGATACTAAAGGGAATTTAAAAAAGCAAGTCACCAATGGGTCATACCACGTGGCTAGTATTGAAAATGTTGATGAAAAAGAACATGTATTATATTTTACAGCTAATGGTGTAGATAGAAACATCGATCCTTATTACGAACACTTATACAGAATTAATTTAGACGGTACAGGTTTAAAAACTTTAAATAAAGGTGATTTTACCACAAGTACTAGCCTATCAGATTCTAATAATTATTTTGTAAGTAATTATTCAAGAGTTAATACTGTTCCAAAATCTGAATTAAGAAGTAATAACGGAAGTTTGATAATGAAGCTAGAAGAGGCAGACTTATCGCAATTATTCGCTACAGGGTATAAATTCCCTGAAACCTTTAAAATGAAAGCTGATGATGGTATTACAGATATTTATGGTGTAATGTATAAACCTTTTGATTTTGATTCCACAAAAGTGTATCCATTATTAGAGTACGTATATCCAGGTCCGCAAACTGAAGCCGTAAATAAATCTTTTTCCGTTAGAATGGATCGTTTAGATAGAATGGCACAAGTTGGATTTATTGTTGTTACGATGGGAAATAGAGGAGGACATCCAGATCGTTCGAAATGGTACCATAATTATGGGTATGGAAATTTGAGAGATTATGGTTTAGCTGATAAAAAGTACGTAGCTGAGCAATTGGCAGATAAATATCAGTTTATTGATATTAATAAAGTAGGTATTTATGGTCACTCTGGAGGAGGATTTATGTCAACCGCTGCAATGTTAGTATATCCAGACTTTTTTAAAGCAGCTGTATCTTCTGCAGGAAATCACGATAACTCAATGTATAATAGTTGGTGGAGTGAAACACATCATGGGGTAAAAGAAGAACTTGATGCCGATGGAAATATTAGATACAAATATAGTATTGATAAAAATCAATCTTTAGCGGCGAATCTAAAAGGACACTTAATGTTAATTCATGGCGATGTTGATAACAATGTACATCCTGGAGGAACTATTAGAATGGCTGACGCTTTAATTAAAGCTAATAAGCGATTCAAATTTATGATTATGCCAGGACAACGTCATGGATTTGGTAGAATGACAGAGTATTCATTTTGGTTACGTGCAGATCACTTTAGCAAATACTTTTTAGGAGTAGAAGCTTCAAATGTTGATATTATTGAAATGAATAGAGATAAACCAAAAAAATAATTAAACCATAATGTTTCTAAAAGAAAGGCTTATTCAAATTTTGAATAAGCCTTTTTTAGTTGTTATATAGGTTTACTATTAATATATAAATTGTTCTAAAGTATAGTTTAAAGAGTATTATGTTATTATAATTTATGGTGTTTAGGTAGAGTTTTAAGTATATTCTTCATAAAAAACACCAAGATTTTTCTTAGTGTTTTATAAATATTTATTAATGAAGATTCTTTTTTATTTGCTAAAAAGCTTTACAATATCGTTTCCATTGGCCAAAATAAGTAAAGCAATTAAAATTAAAAACCCTGTGATTTGAGCATATTCTAAAAATTTATCATTTGGTTTTCTACCTGAAATCATTTCATATAAAGTAAACACCACATGCCCTCCATCTAAAGCAGGTATAGGTAGTAAATTCATAAAACCAAGCATAATTGATAAAAAGGCTGTAATTCCCCAAAACGATTTCCAACTCCAAGTAGAAGGGAAAATATTTCCTATGGCTATAAACCCGCCAATACTAGTAGCTCCTTTTTTTGTAAAAACGTATTTAAATTGGGTGATATAATCTTTCAAAGTCCAAATAGCTAAAGAATTTCCTTTGGTAATACTTTCTAAAAAACTATACTGTTTGTGCTCTACTTTTACTCCACGCATTTTAGATGTTGAAACCCCGATAGTTCGATTTTCATTTGGTGTAACATCAATAGTTTTATGGCTTCCATTTCTGTCTACAGTAATAGCAATATTTTCTTTTGAATTTAGCACTAATTGTGTGAATTCATTCCAATAGTTTACAGGAACATTGTTTACAGAAATAACTTTATCATTTTTTAACAATCCTGCTTTGTCTGCAGGAGAATCCACAACAACAGTATCAATTACAGCAGTGGTTCTAACCTCAAAAGGTTCCATAACACCATTTTGCCACATAACTTCTCCAATATCTTCTGGAATTGCTATAGTCTCGTTTATACCATCTTCGTGAATTACTTCTAAAGATGTGATATCTCTTAAAAATAAATGTTTATTTATATCTGTAACATCTAATGGTTCGGCACCATTAAATTTGATAATTTTATCTCCATCTTTAAAGCCATATTGTTTGAATGTTTCATGAACAGCAAAACCATTTTTAACATTTTCTGGCTTTACAAATTCTACACCCCAAACAAAAGTAATCATGATATAAATTACAATACCTAAAATAAAGTTTACAATAACACCTCCAAGCATTATTATTAAACGTTGCCAAGCTGGTTTAGATCTAAATTCCCAAGGTTGAGCTGGTTGTTTCATTTGCTCAGTATCCATACTTTCATCAATCATCCCAGATATTTTCACATATCCTCCTAAAGGAATCCATCCAATTCCATAAACAGTATCACCAATTTTTTTCTTAAATAAAGAGAATTTATAATCAAAAAATAAGTAAAATTTTTCTACACGAGTTTTAAATAATTTTGCGGGAATAAAGTGCCCTAACTCGTGCAATACGATTAAAAATGATAAACTTAAAATAAATTGTGATGCCTTTATTATTATTTCCATATATGTATTTTCAATTAACTAAAATCGCACAAATGTACGTTTTTAAATACAGTTGTAAAAACAGATTAATTAGGTTGTTAAAGGTTTTAACAAAGTTTTAAAATAGTACACCAAGTATCCTATCAATTTGTGCTAAATTTGTGTTTTAAACTTTTTGAAACAATGGACACTCAATTTTTTAAAAAATCTTTTCCAACCTTGGTCATTATGGGGCTATTTTCGGTAATTATGATCTACGCAATATATACACTTTTAACACCTGAAAAAAAATTACCTATATACAATCCGGCAGATGTAAATCCGAAATTAGTAGATGAAAGTTTGTTGCACATTAGAAGAAATCATAAAGTGTTAGATTTCAAATTAATCAATCAAAATGGAGATACAATTACACAAGAAGATTATAAAAACAAAATTTATGTAGCAGATTTTTTCTTTACTAGATGTATGACTATCTGTCCAGTAATGACTAACAATATGGGAAAGCTACAAGAAGTATTTAAAGAAGATGATGATATTAAATTTTTGTCTCATTCTGTGACTCCAGTTATGGATAGCGTTCCTATTTTAAAAGAATATGCAATTAAAAAAGGAGTAATTGATTCAAAATGGAATATTACTACTGGTACTAAAAAGCATATTTATGAACTAGCTCGTAAAAGTTATTTTGCTGTTTTGGATGAAGGAGATGGAGGGTTGCAAGATTTTATTCATACCGAAAATTTTGTTTTAGTTGATAAAAAAAGACAAATAAGAGGGTATTATGATGGGACTGATCTAGATGATATTCAAAGACTTATAGCTGATATTAAGATTTTAAAAAATGAATATTTAGATTAATGACAATTGTCATTGTTTAGAATCATTCTAATTTAGTATATTTGCTCATTATTTATAATTATTCTTAATAATGGGAGATACTATTGGAAGTTTACGAATTGGAGAAGTTGGAGTTATAGAAGATTTTTGTTTAGATGTTATCCCTTTAAACCTATTAGAAATGGGATGTTTACCTGGGAAAAAAGTAAAACTATTACAAGTTGCTCCATTAAAAGATCCATTATATATAAAAGTAAACGGAAGCCATTTAGCCATTAGAAAAGATATGGCCAATCTAATAAATATTACAAAGCTATAGTAATAACATAATGAAAAATAATTCGGTGATTAATATAGCTTTAGTTGGAAATCCCAATACTGGAAAAACGTCATTATTCAATCAACTTACTGGATTAAAACAAAAAGTTGGAAACTATCCTGGGATTACTGTTGATAAAAAACAAGGAAAATGTAAAATTTCTGAAACTTTAACAGCCGAAATTATTGATTTACCGGGAACCTACAGTATCAATCCTTCAACTTTAGATGAAACAATTGTATTAGATACGCTTTTAAATGAAAACAATCAAGCATTCCCAGATGCTGTAGTTGTAGTAGCTGAGGTTGAAAATTTAAAACGGAATTTATTATTATTTTCTCAAATTAAAGATTTAAAAATTCCAACCATTTTAGCTATTAATATGGTTGATCAAATGGATAGAAAAGGAATTTCTATCAATGTTGAAGCTTTAAAAAAAGAATTAAAATCTGAAGTAGTTTTAATAAGTTCTAGAAAAAATATTGGGATAGATACTTTAAAAAAAGAGCTTCAAAATTATAAAAATTGGGATACAGAAACACTTGCAAATATTTCTGAAAAAATTGACCCTAATTTTTTTAATGAATTGAAATCTGAGTTTTCTGGAAATTCGTTATACAAATCTTGGTTATTAATTACTCAACAACCTAATTGTCATTTTTTATCAGAAAATCAACACATTAAAATTGATTCTTTTAAAAAAAACATCGATAAAATTAAAAAGTATCAACATAAAGAAACTATTTACAGGTATCAAATTATTAACAAGATTTTAAAAAAGACGTATAAGGTTGACAAAACTATCGCTACTGATTTACGTTCAAAATTAGATAGAATTTTAACTCATAAAATTTTTGGTTATGTAATTTTTGCAACCATTTTATTGTTGATTTTTCAATCAATATTTGAATGGGCTAGTTTCCCAATGGATTTAATTGATACCGTTTTTGCAAGTTTAAGTGAGTTGGCTAAAAATAATTTACCGCCAGGTACTTTTACCAATTTAATTGCAGAAGGAGTAATTCCTGGTATTGGTGGAGTTTTAATTTTTATCCCTCAAATTGCCATTTTATTTTTATTTATTTCTGTTTTAGAAGAAACAGGTTATATGAGTAGAGTGGTATTTTTAATGGACAAAATAATGCGTAAATTTGGAATGAGTGGTAAAAGTGTTATCCCATTAATTTCAGGAACTGCCTGTGCTATACCAGCTATTATGGCCTCTAGAAATATAAGCGATTGGAAAGAGCGTTTAATTACTATTTTAGTAGTGCCTTTTACTACCTGTTCGGCTCGTTTACCTGTATATGCCATTCTTATTTCATTAATTATACCAAGTAAACGTGTGCTAGGTATTTTTAATTTACAAGGTTTAACATTAATGGGCTTGTATTTGTTAGGATTTACTGCATCAATTTTATCAGCAATATTGCTTCATAAAGTGCTAAAAATAAAAAGCAGAAGTTTTTTTGTAATTGAAATGCCAAATTATAAATTACCATCTGTAAAAAATGTTTTTTATGAAGTAGTTGAGAAAACAAAGGCTTTTATTTTTGGAGCTGGGAAAATTATATTAGCATTGTCAATTGTATTATGGTTTTTAGCATCTAATGGATCGGATTCCTTTACAAATGCAGAACAAATTGTGAAGGCTGAGCCATCTTCTAAAAATTTATCTGAAGAAGCACTTCAAAAAAAGATTGCATCTTATAAATTGGAGAAATCGTATATTGGAACTATGGGAAAAACTATTGAACCAGTTATAAAACCGATGGGGTACGATTGGAAAATTGGTATTGCTTTGATAAGTTCTTTTGCAGCTCGTGAAGTTTTTGTTGGTGCATTAGCAACTATTTATAGTGTAGAAAGCGAAGGTGAAGATGTTGGAACAATTAAACAGCGTATGGCAGCTGAAGTGAATCCAGTAACTGGTAAAAAAAGGTTCAATTTTGCTACAGGAATGTCGCTACTTCTTTTTTATGCATTTGCTATGCAATGTATAGGTACTTTAGCAATTGTTAAGCGTGAAACTAAAAGTTGGAAATGGCCTTTATTACAAGTTACTGGTATGGGGGCTTTAGCTTATATTGTTTCTGTTATAACATTTAATATTTTAAGTTAATGCAAGATATTTTAGTATATATATCAGTAGGTCTAGCCATTGCTTTTTTAGTGAAAAAATATTTTTTTAAATCTAAAAAGAATACTAATTGTGATTCAAATTGTAGTTGTTAGTTTGTTTTAACTCAAACCAACATCCAATGTCATCATAATAATAAACCCTCCAATAAAACCAAGCGTGGCAATATCTGTATATTTATCTCTTTGAGTTTCAGGAATAACTTCTTCAACTACAACAAATATCATTGCCCCAGCTGCAAAAGAAAGTGCATAAGGTAAAATTGGTTGAAAAGTCATTACAGCCCAAGCTCCTATTACTGCTGCAATAGGTTCGACAATTGCAGAAGATTGACCATATAAGAAGCTTTTCCATCTACTTAAACCTTGCCTTCTGATTGGCATAGACACTGCAAAGCCTTCTGGAAAGTTTTGTAATCCAATACCTATAGCTAAAGCCACTGCTCCACCAATAGTTGCTCCATCAAATCCAGCTGCAACTCCTCCAAATAAAACTCCAACTGCAAGTCCTTCAGGAATGTTATGTAGCGTAATTGCTAAAACTAATAAAGTTGTTCTATGCCAAGGAGTTTTTACACCTTCTTTTTCTGATTCTTTAAAGTTTACATGTAAATGAGGAAGCACTTTATCTAAACCAAATAAAAAAAGTGCCCCTAATGCAAAACCTACAACAGCTGGTATTACTTTAATAAAGCCTTCTCCAGGGCTCATTTCAATTCCAGGAGCTAATAAGCTCCAAAAACTAGCTGCTACCATAACTCCACCTGTAAACCCAAGCATTCCATCTAAAACAGCACGATTCATACCTTTAAATAAAAATACAAGTGCAGCTCCCAAAGCTGTTAAACCCCAAGTGAAAATTGTTGCATAAAACGCGGCTAAAATGGGATTAATACTTTCAAAGTAATTAATAATTTGTTCCATTAGTTATATTTTTTTTACAAATAAATTTTTTGATATAAGATGTGATATTGAAAATAATTCGTTATTAATTTCTATAGTAATTGAATTGTCAAACTCTTCTTTGGAGATTACTTTAATACTACTCCCTAAAGTTATTTTTTTAGAATCTAAGAATTTTAAAAAAGCAGAAGAAGAGTCTTTTACACCTAAAACCTTACAAGTGTTATTTTCTTCAATAGAGGAAAGCATTACGTTTTTATGATGTTCTATATTTCCTTCCTTATCTGGTATAGGATCTCCATGTGGATCGTGGGTAGGAAACTCTAAAAATTCTTCAAGTTTGTTAATTAAAGTGTCTGATTTTATATGTTCTAATTGTTCAGCTAAATCGTGTACTTCATCCCAAGCGTAGTTTAAATTATTTACTAAAAAAACTTCCCATAAGCGGTGTTTTCTAACAATTTTTACAGCAATTTGTTTTCCTTTAGAAGTAAGGTTAGTGCCTTGATATTTTTTATAGTCTACCAATTTTTTTTCTGATAATTTTTTAATCATATCTGTAACAGATGAGGCCTTGGTGTCTAATTCTTCAGCAATATTATTGGTGCTCACACTTTTTCCAGTATGTAACCCAATACTATAAATAGCTTTTAAATAATTTTCTTCTGTTTGACTTAACATAAGGTTTGTTTAGGCAAATATAATAAAATATTTAGATAAGTCTAAAAAATATAATAGGTTTGCAAAAATATTTACGAATGAATACCACTGAAAAAATACTTTTGTTTTTTATTTTAATAGCTAGTCAAAACTTATTTGCTCAGGAAATTGTAACGGATAGACCAGATCAAACAGAATCTTCTGTAACCATTGAGAAAAAAAACTTTCAAATTGAAAGTGGCGTCCTTTATTTTGTTGATAACGAAGAATCTATCAATAAATTTATAGCTCCTTCAATTTTAATTAGACATGGAATTACTAACAGTATTGAATTAAGAATGGCTTCACATTATGAAACTACTGAAGTTAACTTAATAGGTTTGAATGAAAAATATAGTGGATTTAATGATTTTGAATTTGGAGTTAAATTTCAAGTTTTAAATAAAATTGATCAAAATATTAAAATTGCATTTTTAACACATTTTTTAATTCCTACTGCAACTAAAGAATTGACAACCAATAGTACAGGTTTTATTAATAAACTGGCTATTTCTCATAATTTAACCTCAAAAATTGGATTGGGTTATAATATTGGATATAGCTTTGTAGAAAAAGAAAATTCATTAACATATTCATTGGCTTTAGGGTATTCAATTTCCAATACTATTGGTGTTTATATAGAACCTTATGGTAGTTGGGCTGAACAAAATCAAATTGAAACTAATTTTAATATGGGTTTTACATTTTTAGTAAATCCAAATTTACAACTAGATGTTTCTTATGGTACAGGATTGAATAATAAGATGAATTATTTTTCAACTGGTTTTAGCTGGAAAATTGATAACTTTTTAACAAAAAAGAATTTGTAATTTATTATTTTTGAGTAAAACCCAATAAAATGAATATAGTTATCTATGGTACAGGAGGTGTTGGCGGTTATTTTGGAGCACGATTGGAACAAGCAGGGAATAATGTAACGTTTATTGCGAGAGGTAAACACTTACAGACCATTCAACAACATGGATTGCAATTAAAAAGTATTAAAGGTAATTATTTAGTACATCCAGCAAATGCTGTTGATTCTATTTCAAAAGTTAAAGATATAGATCTTATTTTAATTGGTGTTAAAACTTGGCAATTACAAGAAGTTGCAAAAGAGATTAAACCTCATCTAGGGAAGAACACTATGGTAATTCCATTATTAAATGGTGTTGAAAATCAAAATATATTATGTTCAGTAATTGATAAAAAACATGTACTTGGTGGATTGTGTAAAATAGTAAGTATGATTGAAGATTATGGTGTGGTAAATCATGTTTCTTATGAGCCAACTATTGTTTTTGGAGAACTTGACAATAAAAAAACGAAGAGAGCATTGAAATTAGAAGAGTTGTTTTTAAAGGCTGGATTTAAAACAACCCTTACAGAAGATATTCAAACGGAAATTTGGACTAAATTTTTATTTATAACAACGGTGAGTGGTATGGGAGCATTAACACGTTCAACCATAGGAGAAATGTTAGAGAATGTTGAAATAAAATTATTAATGTACAAAGCCGCTGAAGAAGTTTTAGCAATAGCTAAGGTTCTACATATTAATTTACC
Source organism: Lutibacter aestuarii (assembly GCF_042676885.1). Lineage (NCBI taxonomy): Bacteria > Pseudomonadati > Bacteroidota > Flavobacteriia > Flavobacteriales > Flavobacteriaceae > Lutibacter > Lutibacter aestuarii. The sequence continues at coordinate 82,298 of NZ_JBHTIC010000007.1, read as the reverse complement.
AGAAAAAAGTATTGAAAAACAGTTTAAAATTATTGAAAGCCAACCTTATATTACAACAGCATCTTTGCAGCGTGATATTATGGAGGGAAAACCATCAGAGTTAGAAGCACAAAATGGAACCATTGTTAAACTTGGTGAAAAGTTAGGAGTTCCAACACCTATAAACTCCTTTATTTATAATTGTTTATTACCTCAAGAAAAAAGAGCTAGAGAATAGTTTAAGAAACTTTAATTTTTGATTTTTTACTAATCATATAAACTCCAATAATTACCATAAAACAGCTTAGTATTTTAATTAAATTAATGTCTTGTGCATATTTATCATGCCCAAATGAGTAGGCATAAATACTTACTATTATAAAACTTAAAACAGGTTGTAAATAAATATAGCTTCCATTTACCGAAGGAGGTACATGGCTTAGTGCATAAATATTAAATAAATAAGTTAAAAAGGTGGTTCCAATAATTACAAATGTTAATGCTAAATAGGTGTTGGTAGTAAATACACTAAAATTTGTAGTGATTAAATCTTTTATTCCAAAGGGAAGTACAAAAAGAAACCCAAATAAAAACACCCAGCTAATAACTGTAATGGCTTTATATTTTTTCATCAATGGTTTTACAAATACCAAATATAAACCATAAGAGCAAGCATTTAAAAAAACAAATAAATTTCCTAAAAACGAACTTGTTCCTTCCGCAGTTTTTCCATACAATATTAATAACACAGCTCCTATACCACCAATTAAAATGCCTAAATATTTATTGAGGGTAATTTTTTCTTTTAAAATAAAAGCACTTAATATTAAAACAATTACAGGAGTTGTTGTCATAATAATTGAAGCATCAATAGGGGAAGTTAAACTAAGTCCGTGAAAAAAAAGAAGCATATTTGTTGAAACTCCAAAGAGCCCACAAAAAGCTAGTAGTATAAAATCTTTTTTTTCAACTTTTTCTTTAACAAATTGTTTAACAATCCAAAACAAGATACCAGCAGTAAAAACTCTTAATAAAACCAAACCAGAAGGTTTAAAGTAATTTGGCATTAATCCTTTAGCTATTAAAAAATTGGCTCCATATATTATGTTGGCTCCAAGAAGTGCTAAATGAGCTTTGTAATTATTAGTACTCAAATTTAAATATGAATTAATTTTTTTGGAAAAGTACAAATAACTAAAACAATAAATAGGTATTATTTTACCTTTTTATAATGTTTTACTTCATCTAAAAAAGAAGAATAATTACTTTAAAGCTTCTAAAATAGTTTCAGTTTCTTGTTTTGCATATTCATAACCAATTTTATAAGCTTTGTCTATACCATTAGCGTCCAAAACACCAACTTTATCAATATTTTTTGGGGAGAATACATAATTGCATTCTGAAAATTTTTTAATATTACTAGCATCTAAGCCAATATGGTATACTCTATACATTAATTTCATAGATGAGTTAATCTCAGTTTTATCAATTTCTTCAATTGGGTTTACAAAACTTCCTAATATTATTGAACACGTATCTTTTAAAGGTTCAATAGGAAAATTATTTAGAACACCGCCATCGGAATATAAATTTCCATTCACTTCAATAGGTGAAAAAATAGGAGGTAATGCACAAGAGGCAATCAATGGTTTTATAAGTTGTCCAGAATTAAAAAAATCTAACGTTCCATTTAATAAGTTTGTAGCTGTAATGGTTAAAGGTTTTTTTAAACTTTCAAAAGAATCTTCGGGAAAATATTTTTTAAAAAAAGTAATGTATTTTTCACTATCCATAATTCCAGGCTTATTTAAAGCATATAATGATAGTTTTAATAAAGGAGTTTGTTTAAAAAACAACAACATTTCTTCAGGTTGATATCCAGCAGCATATAAAGCTGAAACTAAAGCGCCAGCACTGGTGCCTGAAACTTGAGTTGGAACAATATTGTTTTCAAGTAAAACTTTTAAAAAACCAATGTGGGCAATTCCTCTCACTCCTCCACCAGAGAGTACTAAACCAATTTCTTTTTCCATAATAGCGTTAAAAATTAGAGTACTTGTTATCTGAGTTTAATTAATTTTTGTTCTATAAAAATACGCTTTATAATTATATATATAAAACGTAACTTTGCGCTTTTAAAAAGGAACAGATAGCATGGAATACAATTTTAGAGAAATTGAAGCAAAATGGCAGAAATTTTGGGCAGATAATCAAACTTTTAAAGCTGAAAACACCTCAGAAAAACCTAAATTTTATGTGTTAGATATGTTTCCATATCCATCGGGGGCAGGATTGCATGTGGGTCATCCTTTAGGATATATAGCTTCTGACATATATGCTAGGTACAAACGTCATAAAGGATTTAATGTGATGCATCCTCAAGGCTATGACTCTTTTGGTTTACCAGCAGAACAATATGCTATTCAAACTGGACAACATCCTGCAATTACTACAGAAGCAAATATTGCTACTTATAGAAAACAATTAGATAAAATAGGTTTTTCATTCGATTGGTCTAGAGAAGTAAGAACTTCAGATCCAAATTATTATAAATGGACGCAATGGATTTTTATTCAATTATTTGAATCTTACTATTGCAATGAAGCAAATCAGGCCAGAGCTATTTCCGAATTAATTCAAATTTTTGAAACTGAAGGAAACAGTAAAATAAATGCAGCTTGCGACGAAGATACAGCTGTTTTTTCTGCTGAAGATTGGAAAAACTATTCTGAAGAGGAACAACAAAAAATATTATTAAAATACAGACTAACATTTTTATCGGAAACAGAAGTAAACTGGTGTCCTGCTTTAGGAACAGTATTAGCTAATGATGAAATTGTAAATGGCGTTTCTGAACGTGGTGGACATACTGTTGTTAGAAAAAAAATGAAGCAATGGAGTATGAGAATTACTGCTTACGCACAACGGTTATTAGATGGCTTGGATAAAATTGATTGGCCACAGCCGTTAAAAGATGCTCAAACATATTGGATTGGGCGTTCAGAAGGTGCTATGGTATCATTTAAAGTTGCTAATTTTGATGCTAAAATAGAGGTGTTTACTACGCGTCCTGATACAATTTATGGTGTGAGTTTTATGACCTTGGCTCCTGAGCATGAATTGGTCTCAAAAATTACTACGCCACAGCAAAAAGAAGCAGTTGAAGCTTATGTAAAAGCAACTGCAAAACGTAGTGAATTAGATAGAATGGCGGATGTAAAAACCATTTCTGGAGTTTTTACTGGAGCGTATGCATTGCATCCGTTTACTGGTGAAAAGGTGCAAATTTGGATTGGCGATTATGTATTAGCAAGCTATGGTACTGGAGCCGTAATGGCTGTACCTTGTGGAGACGAGCGTGACTATGCTTTTGCGAAACATTTTAATATTGAAATACCTAATATTTTTGAAGGAGTAGATATTTCTAACGAGGCATGTTCAACTAAAGAAGGAATTAAAATTGCAAATTCAGATTTCTTAAATGGCTTAACGTATAAAAAAGCCATGAAACGTATTATATACGAAATTGAACAAAAAGGAATTGGTTATGGAAAAATAAACTATCGTTTACGCGATGCCGTTTTTAGTCGTCAGCGTTATTGGGGAGAACCATTTCCAGTATATTATAAAAATGGCTTGCCACAAATGATAAGCAAAAAGTATTTACCAATTGTGTTACCAGAAGTAGAAAAGTATTTACCTACAGAAGATGGAAAACCACCATTAGGAAATGCAACTGTTTGGGCTTGGGATACTGTTAAAAATGAAGTTGTAAGTATTGATTTGATTAACGGTGAAACTATTTTTCCGTTAGAATTAAATACTATGCCAGGTTGGGCAGGAAGTTCGCAGTACTTTAATCGTTATATGGATGCTAATAATAACGAGGAAATGTTTTCTAAAGAAGCCATTAACTATTGGCAAGATGTAGATTTATACATTGGTGGTAGCGAGCACGCAACAGGGCATTTATTATACTCTCGTTTTTGGCAAAAATTTATGTTCGATAGAGGTTTTGTACCTACCGATGAATATGCAAAAAAACTCATTAACCAAGGAATGATTACTGGAACTAGTGCTTTTGTATATCGTGTTGAAGGTGAAAATAAATTTGTTTCAAAAGGGTTAAAGTCAAATTTTAAAGTTCAGCCAATCCATTCAGATGTTTCTTTTGTAAATGCTTCAGATGAATTAGATATAGAGGCTTTTAAAAACTGGAGAGAAGAATATAAAGAAGCAGAATTTATTTTAGAAGATGGAAAATACATTGTTGGGCGTGAAGTGGAAAAAATGTCCAAATCTAAGTACAATGTAGTAAATCCAGATGAAATTTGTGAAGAATACGGAGCAGATAGTTTGCGTTTATTTGAAATGTTTTTAGGGCCATTAGAACAATCTAAGCCTTGGAAAACTTCAGGTATTTCAGGGGTGTATAGTTTCTTAAAAAAATTATGGAAATTGTACATTGTTAATGGGGAGTTCTCAGTTTCTGATGATGCACCAACAAAGGATGAATTAAAAACATTGCATAAAACCATTAAAAAAGTTGAAGAAGATATCGCTAATTTTTCATTCAACACATCGGTTTCAACATTTATGATTGCGGTAAATGAATTAACAGCTTTAAAATGCAATAAACGTGCAATTTTAGAACCTTTAGCCATTATTATTGAACCTTATGCACCACATATTGCTGAAGAATTATGGCATAAATTAGGACATACATCTTCTGTAGCTACAGAAGATTTCCCTATTTTTGAAGCCCAACATTTGGTAGAAAGCAGTAAAGAATATCCAGTTTCATTTAATGGTAAAATGCGTTTCAAATTAGAACTGCCATTAGATATGAGTAAAGAAGATATTGAAAAAACAGTTTTGGCACATCAAAAAACACAAGATCAATTGCAAGGGAGAACTCCTAAAAAAGTGATTATTGTACCTGGAAAAATTATAAATATTGTAGGGTAAAAATTTAAATGATAGATACTTTCGAAATAGTAGGTTTAGTAGCTGCCTTTTTAACAACGTCAGCTTTTGTTCCACAAGTGTATAAAGCTTGGAAAACTAAATCTACCGAAAGTTTATCATTACCAATGTACCTTATATTTTTTATAGGAATTATGTTGTGGTTAATTTATGGATTCCATTTAAATAGTTTGGCCATGATAGTGTCGAATATTATTACTGGAATTTTAGCATTACTATTAATTATTCTAAAAATTAAACATCAATAGTGAAATTTCGAAATAATAAGAATTATAATCTCCGAAAAATTCATCGTTACTTAGGTATTTTTATTGGAATTCAATTTTTATTTTGGACACTAGGAGGTTTGTATTTTAGTTGGAATAATATGGATGATGTACACGGAGAAACCTTACTTAAACAAAATAAAAAATATTTTAAGAATATTAATTTTGATGTTTTTCAAAAAGGTGTTGATTCATTAAAAAAGGCAAAAGAGATAGACTCCATTCATTCTGTACAACTTATTGAAGCTTTTGAAGAGCCTTTAATTCAATTTAATTTTTTTAAAGAAACAGTTTTAAAAACCAAATTAATTTCTCCAATAACAGGGAGTATTCATCCACCATTTTCTAAAAGTGAATGTTTAAAATTAGTAAAACAACGGTTAAAAGATTCAACTCAACGTATTTTAAAAACTGAATTTATTGAAAAAAATACTGTTGGAAAACATCATGAATATAGAGGAAAACCTTTGCCGGCTTTTGCTTTCACTTTAAATCATCCATCTGAAACCATTGTTTATGTTGCTACTGAATTAGGGCAAATAACCAGTGTAAGAAATAATAACTGGAGACGTTTTGACTTTTTGTGGATGTTGCATACGATGGATTATTCTACTAGAGACCATATTACAAATTGGGTGCTTAGAGTATTTTCAGTCTTAGGAATAGCAACCATACTTTCAGGATTTTACCTATTCTATTTAACCTCTCCTACAATTAGAAAAATTAAAAATAAAAACAAGAAGTAATTTTTATATTTTAAACTAAGTTACTGGTATACTTATTGTTTCTTACCCTTAAATTTATTAAGTATATTTACTTCAAAATTAAGTATGAAACTAAAACATCTTTCATTACGAATTCGAATTTTTTTAGCAATGATTTTGTTGATATTGTTGGCTTCAATTTTAATTGCAGCAGTAACCATTTATCAATATAAAGAACAAACAGACGAATACAATCAAGGACGATTAGAAAGAAAAGAAGAATCGGTAAAAGCATCTATTAATTTTTGGTTAGAAAGAGGGAATACTTTCCCTGTAGATGAGCACAATTTATACAATATTTTTAAAGATAAAATCCACGAAATTTCAGCCATTGAGAAATTAGAAATCAATATTTATGATTTAAAAGGAAATATGGCCATTGGTACTCAATCTGGATTTGTGAAAAGTGATGCGCTTTCTAATTTATCTGATACAATTATCAATAACCTAATGAATAGCTTTAAGCATAGGTATATTAATATTAAAACCATTGAAGGAAATAGCTTTCAATCTTCTTATTCTTATATAACAGATAATAAATTTAAACCTATTGGAATTTTAAATTTAAGATATTTACAAGATAATACAGCGCAAGACAAAGATTTACAAGAGTTTTTAATTAGAATGGCGTATGTATATTTATTAATGTTTTTAATTGCAATTATTTTAGCTTATTTTATTTCTAGCTACATTACACGTTCTATAAAAGCGGTGACTGACAAAATGAGCTTAACTGGTTTAAATAGGCGTAACGAAAAAATATTTTTAAAAGATGCTAGTGCTGAGATGTACACACTAGTTAGTGCTTATAACGAAATGATTGATGAATTAGAAGAAAGCGCAGTAAAATTGGCAAAAGGTGAACGAGAACAAGCTTGGCGTGAAATGGCAAAGCAAGTAGCTCATGAAATAAAAAATCCATTAACCCCAATGCGATTAACAGTTCAAAGTTTTCAACGTAAGTTCGATCCAAATGATCCAAAAATTTATGAAAAAATCAATGAATTTAGTAAAACGTTGATTCAACAAATTGACACAATGAGTTCTATTGCTTCAGCTTTTTCAAATTTTGCAAAAATGCCAACTCAAAATAGAGAAGAACTAAATGTAGTTGAAGTTGTTAAATATGCTCTAGATATTTTTGCGGAAGATTATATTTCTTATTTTTCAGATAAAGAAGTAATTATTGCTGAATTAGATAAAACTCAATTGATAAGAATTGTTACCAATTTGGTTAAAAATGCAACTCAAGCTTTAATAGAAGTAGAAAACAAAAAAATTGAGATAACAGTTTCTGAAAAAAATGAGCAGGTGATTATAATTGTAGCCGATAATGGTAAAGGAATTTCAATAGAAGACAAAGAAAAAGTATTTGAACCAAAATTCACTACAAAATCTAGTGGAATGGGCTTAGGTTTAGGAATGGTAAAAAATATTGTAGAAGCTTATAATGGAACTATTGATTTTACTTCTCAAATAAATAAAGGAACTGTATTTAAAATAATAATACCTAAAAAATAACATGATGAATTTCGAAAATATATTAGTTCAACAAAATGAAGGAATTGCAAAAATTACTATAAATAGACCTTCAAAATTAAACGCATTAAATAAAAATACCATTGCAGAATTACACGAGGCTTTTAAACTTTTGGAAGTAGACAAAGCCGTAAAAGTAATTATTATAACTGGAAGTGGAGAAAAAGCTTTTGTTGCTGGAGCGGACATTTCTGAATTCGCAAACTTTAGTGTTGAGGAAGGAACAGAATTAGCAAGAAAAGGACAGGAAATTTTATTCGATTTTATTCAAAATTTAAGTACTCCAGTAATTGCAGCTATAAATGGGTTTGCTCTTGGAGGAGGATTAGAGTTGGCAATGGCTGCACATTTTAGGATAGCAAGTTCTAATGCAAAAATGGGGCTGCCAGAAGTAAGTTTAGGAGTTATTCCAGGTTATGGAGGAACACAACGGTTACCGCAATTGGTAGGAAAAGGAAAAGCGATGGAAATGATTATGTCTGCTAGTATGATTTCTGCTGAGGAAGCTAAAGAATGGGGGCTGGTAAATTATGTTGTTGAACAGGAAGAGCTAATACCATTATGTGAAAATGTAGCAGCTAAAATTATGAGAAATTCATCAGTAGCAATTGGAGCAGCCATTAAAGCGATAAATGCTAATTATACCAATTGTGTAAATGGTTATAGTGTAGAAATTGAAAACTTTGGAATTAGTTTTGGAACGGATGATTTTAAAGAGGGAACTACTGCTTTTTTGGAAAAAAGAAAACCTAACTTTTAAAACCTTATTTATAGGTTAAAGCAATATGAAAGAGCAACCTTTATTAAATTATATTAAAAACTATATTAGTTTAACTGAAGAGGAAGAAGAAATTCTACTCTCTAAAATAAGCTATAAGAAGTACTTGAAAGGGCAGTATTTAGTTCAACAAGGTGATGTTTGTAAACATGAATATTTTATCCTCTCTGGTTGCACCAAAACTTTTTATATGGATAATGAAGGGCAAGAACACATTATTTTATTTGCAATTGAAGATTGGTGGACTTCGGATATGGGGAGCTTTATAGCTCAAAAGCCAGCAGATTACAATGTTCAATGTATAGAAAATACAGAGCTCATTCAAATTTCGTACGAAGCAAATGAAGAACTGTATATTCAAATTCCTAAGTTAGAAAGGTTTTTTAGAAAAATTGTTGAACGCGCACTTGTTGCTTCACAAAAAAGAATTGTTAGAAACTTTAGCATGTCTGCTAAAGAGCGGTATTTAATTTTTAGAAAAAATTACCCAAAAATTGAACAACGAATTCCGCAGTATATGGTTGCTTCTTATTTAGGTATTACTAAAGAATTTTTGAGTAAAATTAAAAGTCAGCTAATTTTAGAACAATAAATGTTAAACTAGTTTAACATCATTTCATAATCTACTTTATTTTTTTACTAAATTGTAATTCAGACCTTTGTATTGTAAAATTAAATACAATAATCACATGAAAAAATCAATTAAAAATTTAGGAATTATAGCAATACTTGCATTCATTACTTTCTCATTTACAATGTTTAATAATGGAGACAAAGCTATTAAAGTTAAAGAAAGTAAAGTAGTTTGGAAAGGGTATAAAGTAACAGGATCACATGAAGGTGTTATAGGTATTAAGTCAGGAACGTTAAGTTTTACTGACGGAGAACTGACAGGAGGAGAAATTATCATGGATATGACTTCAATTAGTAACACTGATATGGAAGGTGAATATAAAACAAAATTAGAAGGACATTTAAAATCTGATGATTTTTTTGGTGTTAAAAGCCACCCAACATCAAAGTTAGTATTTCAAAATATTATAGCTACAGGTAAAAATTCTTACAAAATTTCAGGTAATTTAACCATTAAAGGAATTACCAAACCGATTACTTTTGATATGTCTATTTATGGCAATAAAGCAAATGCTTCATTAAAAATTGATAGAACTATGTACGATGTTAGATATGGTTCAACTGCCTTTTTTGATAATTTAAAAGACAAAGCAATTTATGACGAGTTTGATTTGGTGGCAGATTTAGAATTTTAATATTTTTTAAAAGTTAATAAATAGAAGTTTGGTTTATTTTAAACCATTCCATTCACTATAAAATTGCTGAAGAAAGGCTTCCATGTATTGGTGTCGTTCTTCAGCAATTTTTTTTCCTGAAGCGGTATTCATTTTATCTTTTAGCAACAATAACTTTTCATAAAAATGATTTATTGTTGGTGCTTCAGAATTTTTATACTCTTCTTTTGTTTGATTTAATTTTGGTTGAATTTGAGGGTTGTATAACGGTCTGTTTTTAAATCCACCATAATTAAAACATCTAGCTATTCCAATAGCACCAATAGCATCTAACCTATCGGCATCTTGAATAACAGCTAGCTCAGGAGAAGTAAAAGTTTGTTTAAAATTACCACCTTTATAAGATATATTTGTAATTATGTTTTCTATATGAAGTATAATTTCTTCTGAAACAGCAATTTTTTTTAAAAACTCACGAGCAACTTTAGGGCCTAAGGTTTCATCTCCACTGTGAAATTTTGAATCAGCAATATCATGTAATAATGCACCTAACTCAACTATAAAAATATCTACTTTTTCATTTTCAGCAATTAATTTGGCATTGTTCCAAACACGTAAAATATGAAACCAGTCGTGTCCACCTTCAGCATTTTTTAATGTTTGTTTTACAAACTCTTCAGTTTTAGAAATTATTAGTTGTTTATTCATCTTCTAAAAATAAAAAATCCGTTCAATTAATTAAACGGATTTTAAAGATTGTTTATAAGTTGTTTTTAACAATATTCTTCGTATGCTCCAGCTAAATTAGAAGCAATTACTTCTGCAGGTCTTCCTTCTATATGATGTCTTTCTAGCATATGAACTAATGCACCATCTTTAAATAATGCAATTGCCGGTGATGAAGGAGGAAAAGGAATCATAAACTCACGTGCTTTTGCAGTAGCTTCAGCATCAACACCTGCAAAAACAGTAACTAAATTTTTAGGTGTTTTATCAAAGTTTAAAGAAACAATAGCGCCGGGTCTTGCTGTCCCAGCTGCACAACCACATACCGAATTTACAACAACCAAAGTTGTTCCTTCTTGTTTTAATGCTTGTTCAACATCTTGCGCTGTGTGTAATGATTTAAAACCTGCACTTTCTAATTCTTGTTGCATCGGTTTTACTAATTCTGGTGGATACATATTTTTAAATTTTTTTGTTAGACGTAATTTGTGTGCAAATATAACAGTTTAATTACTAAAAGTTTATTATTATTTTAACAAGTATAACCAAAGTTATACTTTAGCTAAACTAATATTTCAATGTATCTTTGTGCTTTTAAAAAATAGTATGGCAAATTTTATAAAATGGTTAGGAGCCGGTTTAGGTTTTGCAGTAGGTGGACCAATAGGAAGTGTTTTAGGATATGTGGTTGGAAACTTTATTGAAGGTTTTACAGCAAGTGACGTAGAACGTGCAAAAGCATATAGAGCTACAAGTGCAAATACTCAATCAGGTGATTTTGAAATAAGTTTATTACTACTTTCGGCTGTTGTAATTAAGGCTGATGGTAATATTGATCAGCGAGAGTTGTCGTATGTAAGACTACATTTTATCAATATGTATGGTGAGCAAAGAGCAAATCATGCGTTTAAATTATTTAAAGGATTTATAAAAAACAACAATGTTTCTACAAGGCAAGTTTGTTTACAAATTCGCCAAAACATGACACATGCTACGCGTTTACAATTACTTCATTTTTTATTTGGAATTGCAAAAGCTGATGGCGCGGTTAATGAAGCAGAAGTAAATTCAATTAAAACAATTGCTGGATATTTATATATCAATCAATATGATTTTGAATCTATTAAAGCTATGTTTTATGACAGTTCTGAAAGTGCTTATAAAATTTTAGAAATTAATAAATCTGCTACTAATGAAGAGGTTAAAAAAGCGTATAGAAAAATGGTGAAAAAATACCACCCTGATAAATTACAACACTTAGGAGAAGAACATGTAAAAGGTGCTGAAGATAAGTTTAAACAAGTGCAAAAAGCATACGAACAAATTCAAAAAGAAAGAGGACAGTTTTAAGATAAGTACAGTTTTAGTTCTTTTGGGCCTTCTAATACAGACTTTACAATTTGTAATGTTCCATCTTTTTTAGAAATGATATGCCATTTAATGAGTGATATTTTCATAGCTACAATTTCAATACCAGTTATAGAACGAGGATGCACGCAACTTCCATCATTAAAATAAGGCAATTCGTTGGGTTCTGGAAACCGAGGTCTATGTGTGTGTCCAGCAATTACCATTTGATTATTATTCGCTAAAATCCATTTTTTTAAACGACGTTCAACTTTTATTAATTCTTTATAATTTTTAGCAGGACTCGTAGGATCTTTTATACCTACTATTTGAAGTGGTTTCCATAAAACTCGGACTAAAAATCGACTCCATTTCCATCCTACATAATTGTAAAAATCAGCTTGATGCCCGTGAATTAACAAGATATCTTTTTTAAAACCTTCTGGCTCTAAAACAATACCTTCATTAAAGGTTAAGCCAGTTAATAAATCTTTTTGGGTTCCAGTAATTTTATCAAAATAAGTATTAAAAAGGCTTGCAGCTTTTTTTTCATTTTTTAAAGTCATATCATGATTTCCCCAAATCATATGCAGTCGGTTTTTTTGATAAAATTCTTTTAAAAGCATAAAAACATTTTTATGAGCTTCAAAAATCTCATTAAAAAATAAATTTTCCCAAAGTTCAATACCGTCGCCTAATTCAATATAGATAAAGTCATTTTCATAATAGTTTCTTAAAGCATGATAGTAAATATTACTATTGTTTGCAAAATCATCTGCGTAACTATTATCCCCTCTATGACAGTCACTAAAAAATATAAATTTTGAGTCTTTTTTTAGAGGAATTCTTTTAGCGTTTTTATAAGAATTTGATATAATATTTTGAATCATATTTGGATATAAAATGAATGCAAATGTAAACTTAATTTAAATCTGTTAAATTCAGGGAATTAACAAAATAATTTTTTACAATTTATAAAATGATATTTTCAATAAAATACGTAATTTCGCAAACTAATTGAATTAAAGTAGTAAAATGAGTAAAAAGTTTAGAGAATATAAGGGTTTGAACCTCACTAAAGTAGCAGATGAAACTTTAGCGTTTTGGGAAGCTTCAACTATTTTCGAAAAAAGTATAGCAACAAGAAATGATAATAAACCGTTTGTATTTTTTGAAGGACCTCCTTCAGCAAATGGATTACCTGGTATTCACCATGTGATGGCACGTGCTATAAAAGACATTTTTTGTAGGTATAAAACTTTACAAGGCTTTCAAGTTAAAAGAAAAGCAGGATGGGATACTCACGGACTGCCAATTGAATTAGGAGTTGAAAAAGAGCTAGGGATAACCAAAGAAGATATTGGTAAAAAAATAACCATTGAAGAATATAACGAAGCTTGTAAAAAAGCGGTGATGCGTTATACCGATGTTTGGAATGATTTAACAAAGCGTGTTGGTTATTGGGTAGATATGGAAGATCCATACGTAACATACAAACCAAAATACATGGAAACGGTTTGGTGGTTGTTGGCTCAAATGTATAAAAAAGGGCTAATTTATAAAGGATATACCATTCAACCGTATTCACCAAAAGCAGGAACAGGTTTAAGCTCACATGAATTAAATCAGCCAGGAACCTATCAAGATGTTACCGATACCACAGCCGTAGCTCAGTTTAAAGCAATTAAAAACACCTTGCCAACCATGTTGCAAAATGTTGAAGGAGATGTGCACTTTTTGGCTTGGACTACTACTCCTTGGACCTTACCATCAAACACAGCATTAACTGTTGGAAAAAAGATAGACTATGTGTTGGTAAAATCTTTTAATCAATATACATTTAAACCAGTCAATGTAATTTTAGCCAAAAATTTGGTTGGTAAACAATTTTCAGGAAAGTTTTTTGAAGTAGAAAATGAATCACAACTTTCTGAATATAAAGAAAACGACAAAAAGATTCCTTATATAATTGTTAATGAATTTAAAGGAGTTGATATTTTAGAGGCTAAATATGAACAATTATTACCATACGTATTACCTTACAAAAATCCAGAAAATGCATTTAGAGTTATTGCAGGAGATTTTGTAACAACGGAAGATGGTACAGGTATTGTACATACCGCACCAACTTTTGGTGCTGATGATGCTTTGGTTGCAAAACAAGCAAGCCCAGAAGTGCCGCCAATGTTAGTGTTAGATGATTTTGGAAATCCTGTTCCTTTAGTAGATTTGCAAGGAAGATTTACAAAACATATGGGTGAATTTGCTGGGAAATATGTGAAAAATGAATATTATAATGAAGGGGAGACGCCAGAGCGTTCATTAGATGTAGATATTGCAATTAAACTAAAAGAAGAAAACAAAGCATTTCATGTAGAAAAATATCGTCACAGTTACCCACATTGTTGGAGAACCGATAAACCTGTTTTATATTATCCTTTAGATTCTTGGTTTATCAAAGTAACTGATAAGCGTGATAGAATGTTTGAGTTGAATGAAACAATTAACTGGAAACCAAAATCTACTGGAGAAGGTCGTTTTGGAAACTGGTTAAAAAATGCCAACGACTGGAATTTATCTCGTTCACGTTACTGGGGAATTCCATTGCCAATTTGGAGAACCGAAGATGGAACAGAAGAACTTATTATAGGTTCAGTTAAAGAGTTGAAAGCTGAAATGAAAAAATCTGTAGAAGCAGGATTGATGGAAGCTGATATTTTTGCCGATTTTGAAGTTGGAAATATGAGTGAAGCAAACTATGATAAAATAGATCTTCATAAAAACGTAGTTGATGGAATTATTTTAGTTTCTCCTAAAGGGCAACCAATGAAACGCGAATCAGATTTAATTGATGTTTGGTTCGATTCAGGTTCGATGCCTTATGCACAATGGCATTATCCTTTTGAAAATAAAGAACTTATTGACGAAAAAAAATTCTTCCCAGCCGATTTTATTGCAGAAGGAGTTGACCAAACTCGAGGCTGGTTTTATACCTTGCATGCCATTGGAACCATGGTTTTTGATTCAGTAGCTTATAAAAACGTAGTTTCAAACGGATTGGTTTTAGATAAAGAAGGTAAAAAAATGTCTAAACGTTTAGGAAATGCCATAGATCCGTTTGAAACAATGGATAAATATGGAGCAGATGCTACGCGTTGGTATATGATTTCAAATGCAAATCCTTGGGATAACTTAAAATTTGATATTGAAGGGATTGATGAGGTTAGAAGAAAATTCTTTGGAACATTATACAATACCTACTCTTTCTTTGCATTATATGCTAATTTAGATAATTTTACTTACGCTGAAGATGAAATTAAAATTAAAGATAGACCAGAAATAGATCGTTGGATTTTATCTGAACTAAATACATTGATTAAAAATGTTGAAAAATTCTATGAAGAATATGAGCCAACTAAAGCAGCTCGTGCTATTCAAGATTTTGTTTCAGAAAATTTAAGTAATTGGTTTGTGCGTTTAAGTAGAAGACGTTTTTGGAAAGGTGAATATGAACAAGATAAAATTTCAGCCTATCAAACATTATACACTTGTATGCTAAATGTAGCTAAGTTAGCTTCTCCAATAGCTCCGTTCTTTATGGATAACCTTTACAAAGATTTAATTTCAGTTACTGAAAAAGAAAACTTTGAATCCATACATTTAGCTGAATTTCCAAAGTATGATGAAAATTTAGTAGATGAAAAATTGGAACACAAAATGCAACAGGCTCAAAAAATTTCATCTATGGTGTTATCGTTGCGTAAAAAAGAAATGATAAAAGTTCGCCAGCCTTTACAACGAATAATGATTCCAGTTTTAGATGAAGAAAGTAGAGAAGAAATTTTAGCTGTTGAAAACTTGATAAAATCTGAAGTAAATGTCAAAGAAATTGAATTGATTGATGACGCTTCAGGAATATTAGTTAAAACCATAAAACCGAATTTTAAAGTGCTTGGACCTAAATTTGGAAAGGATATGAGGTTTGTGGCACAAGCAATTCAAAATTTAACTCAAGAAGATATTTCAAATGTTGAAAAACAAGGAGAAATTGAGTTAAATGTAAATGAAAATGTTGTAAATTTAACCATAGATGAAGTTGAGATAACCTCACAAGATATAGAAGGTTGGCTTGTAGCTAACCAAGGTGGTTTAACAGTGGCTTTAGATGTAACAATATCAGATGAATTACGTAAAGAAGGAAATGCCCGTGAACTTATAAATAGAGTTCAAAACTTACGAAAAGAAACAGGCTTAGATGTTACAGATAAAATTAAGCTAATTATTCAAAAAAATGATATATTAGAGCGCTCAATTGAGGCAAATGAAAATTATATTAAAACCGAAACATTAACAAACGAATTGGTGTTTGAAGAAATGTTAGAAAAAGGCATAGAAATTGCTTTTGATGATGTAAACACTAAAATATTAATTGAAAAAGTTTAAGTTATGAATGAAAATAATAATAGATATTCTGATAAGGATTTAGCTGAATTTAAAGAGATTATTTTAAAGAAAATTAAACATGCAGAAGAAGATTTAGCGTTGTTAAAAAGTAGCTTTAAAAACGATAGTAGTAATGGAACAGATGATACTTCTCCAACTTTTAAAGCCTTTGAAGACGGTTCTGAAACCATGTCTAAAGAAGCCAATGTACAGTTAGCAATACGTCAAGAAAAATTTATTAGAGATTTAAAAAACGCACTTATACGTATTGAAAATAAAACATATGGTGTGTGTCGTGTTACAGGAAAGCTAATTCAAAAGGAACGCCTAAAATTAGTTCCGCATGCAACATTAAGCATTGAAGCAAAAAACATGCAACAATAAAATATTGTTTTTTTAATAGTTAAGAAGCTTCCTAAACTTTGGAAGCTTCATTTTTTAATACCGTTCAATAAAATCAAAAAAATTGAAAAAATCCATTCTCATTATCGTTTTAGTCTTATTAATAGATCAAATTAGTAAAATATACATAAAAACTAATTTTTTATATGGTGAAGAGGTGGTAGTTTTCGATTGGTTTCGTATTCATTTTATTGAAAATAACGGAATGGCTTGGGGAGCCGAATTTGGAGGAAAAGCAGGAAAGTTATTTTTAACAATATTTAGATTATTTGCAATTACAGGTATTGGATATTGGCTATATTCCTCTATTAAAAAAGGAGCTCCTAATATTTTAATAGTAGCAATTTCTTTAATTTTTGCTGGTGCATTAGGAAATATTATAGATTCCGTTTTTTACGGTATCATTTTCGATACTCCTCTAAATGCTACAGCCACATTATTTGCTGAAAAGCCTTACGGTGAATTATTTCATGGCAAAGTTGTAGACATGCTTTACTTTCCAATTTGGAGTGGAAATCTCCCAGAATGGTTCCCAATTTGGGGCGGAAAACCTTTTACATTTTTTAACGCAATTTTTAATATAGCCGATACCGCAATTTCTACAGCGGTAGGGTTGTTAATAGTATTTAATAAAAAAGCATTTCCAAAAACATAGTGCTTAATTAATTTCAATAAAAAATGAACTTTTAATTTGTTTATTAATACACTAATCGTAATATTGCAATAAAGTAATTAAAGAGATGGGAGTAACTAAAAAAGAAAAATTTAATCAGGAGCAAAATGAAATTGCAACCGTAGCTAAAGTATTTGCACATCCTGCTAGAATAGCCATTATACAGCAATTATTTAAATTGAACGCTTGTGTTTGCGGAGATTTAGTGAATGAGATTGGGCTAGCTCAACCAACTATTTCTCAGCATTTAAAAGAATTAAAGAATTTAGGAATAATAAAAGGTGAAGTAGAAGGTACAAGTGTTTGTTATTGTATAAATGATGAAGTTTGGAACAAAACTAAAAAACTTTTCGTCAATTTTTTAAATCAAAATATACATTCAGAAAAGAATTGTTGTTAACACTTAATCTAAATTAAAAATAATTATGACTTTAGAACAAATTAAACAGCATTTAAAAGAATTAGACACAATAGCTTTTCAATTGCCAGATGGAAGTTTGGTGCCGCGCCATTTTCATGTAACTGAGGTAGGAAAAATAACGAAACATTTTATTGATTGTGGTGGAACAATAAGAAATGAAGAAGTTGTAAATTTTCAATTATGGGAAGCTAACGATTACGACCATCGTTTACATCCTGAAAAATTAATTCATATCATTGAGCTATCTGATAGGCTTTTAAATATTGGAGATTTAAATATTGAAATAGAGTATCAAGGACCTACAATTGGTAAATATGGCTTGGATTTTGACGGAACCAATTTTTTATAAACTATTAAACAAACAGATTGTTTAGCAAAAAATAATTGTAAGATACCTGAGCATAAAACAAACACAGCCCTTTCTGAATTACCAAAAGAAGCTAATAGCTGTTGCACTCCAAGCTCAAATTGTTGTTAAATGAGTTACAAAAAAATAGGTAATTTATTATATTAATTAAAAATGAAAAAAAAATTAAGTTTTTTAGATAGTTATTTAACGTTATGGATATTCATGGCAATGTTATTAGGTGTTGGAATTGGGTATTTTATTCCATCATTTTCTACACAAATAAATTCTTTTAGTAGGGGAACCACAAATATTCCAATCGCTATTGGTTTAATTATTATGATGTATCCACCATTGGCTAAAGTAAATTACTCCTTACTTCCAAAGGTGTTTAAAAACGTGAAAATTTTAACTATTTCGTTATTATTAAACTGGATAATAGGACCAGTATTAATGTTTATTTTAGCACTCATTTTTTTACAAGATTATCCAGAGTATATGGTAGGCTTAATTTTAATTGGGTTGGCTCGTTGTATTGCAATGGTATTAGTATGGAACGATCTTGCGGAAGGAAGTAGTGAGTATGGAGCTGGATTAGTTGCCTTAAATAGTGTTTTTCAAGTATTTGCTTATAGTTTTTATGCTTGGTTGTTTATCACTGTTTTGCCTCCATATTTTGGGTTTAAAGGTGCAATTGTAGATATTTCTATAACAACAATTGCAGAAAGTGTTGCTATTTATTTGGGAGTTCCATTTTTACTTGGAATTTTAAGCAGAATTATTTTGGTGAAGTTAAAAGGAGAACAATGGTATACTCAAAAATTCATTCCTACAATTTCACCACTAACGTTAATTGCTCTATTATTTACAATTGTTGTAATGTTTTCATTAAAAGGAGAATTAATTGTTGAAATTCCAATGGATGTATTAATAATTGCAGTTCCATTATTGATTTATTTTGCGATAATGTTTTTTATTGGTTTTATTACCACTAAAGCTATGGGGGCAACATACGACAAAACTGCTGCAGTTGCATTTACAGCAGCAGGAAATAATTTTGAACTTGCCATTGCCGTTGCTATAGCTGTATTTGGGCTTAACTCTGGTCAAGCTTTTACAGGCGTTATTGGTCCATTGGTTGAGGTTCCAGCACTTATTTTATTAGTGCGTGTTTCTTTTTGGTTGAAAAAAAAGTATTTTAAATAAAAAAAATGATTCAAAGATGATCTTTATCATCTTTGAATTTAAATTCCAATCGTAAATTTGCGATAAACAATGAAAAGAACAATAGAACATATCGAGTACCATAAAGACACAGAACAATTAGCGCGTTTTGCTAAAGCTTTAGGGCATCCTACACGAATAGCCATTTTAAAATATCTTAAAAATCAATCTTGTTGTTTTACTGGTGATTTAGTTGAAGTATTTCCTTTAGCACAATCAACCATTTCACAACATTTGAAAGAACTAAAGAATGCTGGCTTAATCCAAGGAGAATTAAATCCCCCTAAAATAAAGTATTGTATCAATAAAGATAATTGGAAGGTTGCAAAAGAGTTATTGAGCCAATTTTTTAATTGATGTTTTAAATGAATTGGTTCACTGTTTTAAATAAATATTAAACATAATACAATGAATATTTTAATTAAAGTGTTAGGAACAGGTTGTGCAAAATGCAAACAAACCACCGAGGTTATTCAACAAGTAGTAAATGAAAATAAGCTAAAAATTGAGATTGAAAAAGTAGAAGACATTATGAAAATAATGGAATACAATGTGATGTCTACACCTGCAGTGGTTATGAATGATGAAGTTGTGATAAAGGGTAGAGTTCCTTCAAAAGAAGAAATAAAAGAAATTTTGTTGGCAAACAAAACAATTGAAGATTTAGATAAACCAAGTGAAGGTTGTTGTTCTAATAATACTTGTTGTTAATAATCATCTATAATGTTTGATTGGATTCAAAAATTAGCCAATTGGTTGGTATATGATTCCTTGGAAATGACGCAAGGCACACATTTGGCTAAAGCCTTAAACTTTTTTATTTACGATACCATAAAAATTATACTCTTATTAGTTGTTATCATTTTTTTAATGGGAATTGTAAACAGTTATTTTCCTATTGATAAAGTTAGAAATTACCTTTCTAGAAATAAATTATATGGGTTAGAATACTTAATGGCAAGTTTATTTGGAGTGGTTACTCCTTTTTGTTCTTGCTCTTCAGTTCCTTTATTTATTGGTTTTGTAAAAGGAGGAATTCCATTAGGAGTAACTTTTGCGTTTTTAATTACTTCTCCTTTAGTAAATGAAGTTGCCATTGGATTATTTTTAGGTCTTTTCGGAGTCAAAACTACACTAATCTATATTATAAGTGGCATTTTACTTGGGGTTGTTTCAGGATTTATTTTAGGCAAATTTAACTTGGAGCAATTTTTAACTCCTTGGGTAAAAAATGTACTTGAAAACTCACAACGAGAAGAAGCCGTTTTTAAAGCTGAAAAAACACCTTTTATAATGCGTTTGCCAACTATTTGGAAAGAAGAAAAGAGTATTTTAAAAGGAGTAATTCCATATGTTATTGTTGGGATAGCCGTTGGAGGGTTAATGCATGGATATATTCCTGAAGGTTTTTTTGAAACATATATGGCGAAAGATAATTTATTAGCGGTTCCATTAGCAACTATTATGGCCGTACCAATGTATTTGAACGCTTCAGGTATTTTACCAATAGTTCAAGTATTGGTTTTAAAAGGAATTCCTTTAGGTACAGCAATCGCTTTTATGATGGGGGTTGTTGGACTTTCTTTGCCAGAAGCAATGCTTTTAAAAAAAGTAATGACATTTAAGTTAATTGGAATTTTCTTTGGAGTAGTCACACTTTGCATTATCATTTCAGGATATATATTTAACCTTATTTTTTAACTATTTAAAAATTTTAAAAATGAAAAATTCATACAAGGCATTAGTAATTTTAATTCTTAACTTATTCTTGTTTTCTATTAATGGAAAAGCACAAAATAAGAATCTGATTCAGGTTTTTGATTTTCATACAACTAACCGATGTGTTACTTGTAAAGCTATTGAGGCAAATACCAAATATACATTAGAAACGTACTTTAAAAAAGAATTAGAAAGCGGTAAAATTATTTTTAAAGTAATTAATATTGATAAAGAAGAAAATCATCAAATAGCTGAAAAATTTTATGCATCAGGAACTTCGTTGTTTTTAAATGTGATAAATAATGGAGATGAAAAACAAGTAGATCTAACTCAATTTGCTTTTATGTATGGTAAAAAACAACAAGAATTTTCTGAAAAATTGAAAACTAAATTAGAAAAGCAACTGCAAAAAGTATAAATGGATTTTTTACAATCACTTATTGAAAATTACAATATACCAATTATTTCTGCTTTAGCCCTTGGGTTAATGACAGCAATTAGTCCTTGCCCTTTAGCAACAAATATTACCGCTACAGCATATATTTCAAAAAATATTTCAAGCAAAAAAAAAGTATTTTTAAGTGGAATTTTATATTCTTTTGGTAGAGCATTTAGCTATACCATTATTGGATTAATTTTATTTTTTGGAGCTAGTAAATATCATGTGGCACGTTTTTTTAGTCAAAATGGAGAAAAATATTTAGGGCCTTTGTTAATTATTATTGGGCTAATCATGCTAAATATAATTCGATTAAAAATTTTAAACAAAGTCAATTTTACTGAAAAATTATCTGAAAAATTTACAAACAAAGGACTGTTAGGCTCTTTTGTAATAGGTGCAATTTTTGCTTTAGCATTTTGCCCTTACAGTGGTGCGTTATATTTTGGAATATTAATTCCAATGACTATTACAAATATTGATGGATTATACTTACCTATTATTTTTGCATTAGGTACAGGGTTACCAGTTATAATATTTACATATTTATTAGCTTTTACGGCAAATAAAATAGGGCTTTTTTATACTAGAATTACAAAAATCGAAAAACTTATAAGAATAACAGCTGGAATAATTTTTATGATTACAGGAGTTTACTATGTATTAATTTTTGCAGAAATAATAGCTTAATTGATGCTCTTTAATTCTTCAACAAATTTTAATAAATCGTCAATTTCAACATGGTCCATCATAATTACTTTATACCAATTGTTATTTCCTTCATGCGTTTGAGGCACTAAACCAAATTTTTGAGCTAATTTAGAAGGAACATATTCAGATTTTAGTGTAACTATGTTCATAAATGGATCTCTAAAATATTCAATATTTAGATCATCTAGTTGTTTGCAGAACCATTCGGTACGTAGTAAAAGCGTATTTATTTTTTCAAACCACCCATAATACCCATAACTAAATAAAATCATCCAAACAGCTATAGCATTTGCTCCAGAACGACTTCCAACAATGGTTAAATCCATCCCATCAACATATTGAGCTTCTTTAGTTAAAACATTTTCAATTAATCCTTTTCTACATAAAAATACCCCAGTTCCATAAGGAGCTTGTAGCATTTTATGAGCATCAATTGTTATAGACGATACATTTGGATTTTGAAAGTTAATAGTAGAATTTTTATTTGATATTGGATAAATAAACCCTCCAAAAGCTCCATCAACATGTATTTTAAACGTAACCTTATGTTTATTTAAAATTTTTGCATACGTATCTGGATTATCTACAGACCCAAACATAGTTGTAGCCATATTTGAAATTACCATAAAGTATTTTTTTCCTTTAGCAATTAAATCAGCCACAATAGCATCTAGTTCATCAACTAAGATTTCTCTTGAATTAAAATCAACAGGTATTTGAATATTATCAACGCTTAATAAATTAGAGCCTTTATTAACAGAATAATGTGTGTCTTTGGTAGATAAAATCACCATCTCATCTAAAGTAGCATTGTATTCTTTTTTATATAAATTTCTATAAATCCAAAGTGCTTGTATATTAGCTTCAGTTCCTCCTGTAGCAATATAACCATCATACTCATTTTCTTTAGCTTTGAAAATATCTTCAGCAAGAACCTTTACCACTTCTTTTTCCAACTCTTGAGAGCCTTTAAAAGCAGGTTCAGATTTTCCTAACGTATGGCAACCAATATTATTTGGGTTAGCAATAAATGATTTTAACAAGGGAGAATCATTTAAAAAAGCCCCACTAGTATTAAACACATTTTCATCTAATTTTGAAACAGGATATCCTAAGTGCTTACTATTTTGAAAATCTATGGTTGAAGCTAAAGCTTCATCAATTCTTTTAATTAATTGTTCCTTTGAATATTTTTTCCAGTATTTCATTCATTTACAGTTTATATATTATTTAAAAAAAGCTTAGTAAATTATAGTTTTTTAAATTTTTCGCAAAAATAAGCTTTTTTTATTAGTAAAAGCTTTTTCAATTTAAGCTTTTAAATAAAAATTAATTTCAATAAAAAATAGTATTTTTAAATTTCAAATTACACATATTTTTGGATTTAGATATTCTCATAAAAACATTACCAAGTCAACCAGGTGTTTATCAGTATTATGATAAGAATGGCACAATTTTATATATAGGAAAAGCTAAAAATTTAAAAAAAAGAGTTGCTTCTTATTTTACAAAAAATCACGAGTACGGAAAAACAAAAGTATTGGTTAAAAAAATTACCGATATCAAACATATTGTTGTTAATACTGAAACAGATGCATTATTATTAGAAAACAATTTAATAAAAAAATACCAACCTCGTTACAATGTAATGTTGAAGGATGATAAAACTTACCCTTGGATTTGCATTAAAAAAGAGCGTTTTCCTAGAGTTTTTTTAACGCGAAATGTTATTAAAGATGGTTCAGAATATTACGGTCCTTATACTTCAGTAAGAACTGCAAAGGCTTTATTAGATTTAATTAAAGAATTGTACCATTTAAGGTCTTGTAATTTTGATTTGAGTGAAAAAAATATACAAGATCAAAAGTATAAAGTGTGTTTGGATTATCATATTGGTAACTGTAAAGGGCCTTGTGAAGGTTACCAAACGGAAGAAAATTATAACAACGATATTGTTGCTATTAGAAATATAATTAAAGGAAACTTTAAAGATTCTTTAAAATCTTTTCAAGATTTGATGTTACATTTTGCAGCAGAAATGGAATTTGAAGAAGCTCAAAAAATTAAAGAAAAGATTGACTTATTAGCTAATTATCAAGCAAAATCAACAGTAGTTAATCCTTCAATAACTAATGTTGATGTTTTCTCTATTGTTTCAGATGAAAGTTATAGCTATGTAAATTTTTTCAAAATTTCAAACGGAGCTATTATTCAATCACATACTACAGAAATAAAGAAAAAATTAAACGAAACAGATAAGGAATTATTAGAATTAGCAATTTTTGAAATTAGACAGCGTTTTAACTCTCAATCAGTAGAAATTTACGTGCCATTTAAAGTAGATTTAGGCGAAAACATAAAAGTAACCATCCCTAAACTTGGAGATAAAAAGCGAATTGTAGAGTTGAGTTTAAGAAATGCAAAATATTATAGGCAAGAGCGTTTTAAACAAATTAAAATTGTGGATCCAGATAGACATGTGAATCGTTTAATGGCGCAAATGAAAAAAGATCTGCGTTTAAGTGAAGAACCACGCCATATAGAATGTTTTGATAATTCTAACATACAAGGCACCAACCCAGTTGCGGCTTGTGTAGTTTTCAAAGATGGAAAACCAAGTAAAAATGAATATCGACATTTTAATATTAAAACAGTAGATGGTCCAGACGATTTTGCATCTATGGAAGAAGTAGTTTTTAGACGTTACAAACGTTTGCAAGATGAAGGTGAAAAACTGCCACAATTAATTGTAATTGATGGAGGCAAAGGACAATTGTCTTCTGCATTAAAAAGTTTAGATATTTTGGGGCTAAGAAATAAAATTGCAATCATTGGTATTGCTAAACGGTTAGAAGAAATCTATTATCCGGAAGATCCAATTCCGTTGTATTTAGATAAAAAGTCGGAAAGTTTAAAAATAATTCAGCAATTAAGAAATGAAGCCCATAGGTTTGGAATTACCCATCATAGAAATAAAAGAAGCAAAAGTGCAATAACTAATGAATTAGAAAATATTACTGGCATTGGTAAACAAACAGTTGTATCTTTATTAAGACATTTTAGATCTGTAAAAAGAGTTAGTTTAGCTTCTTTTGAAGAGTTGGAAAGCATTATAGGAAAAGCTAAAGCAGAAAAAATAATCACATATTATAAACAAAAACAATCAAAGTGAAAAAAACAATAATTTTAACTTTTCTTTTAATTGTTTCTGTTGGTTTTTCACAAGAAATTTCCAAACAGAAGAAAGATGTTAAAGTTGGACTAGTACTAAGTGGGGGTGGAGCCAAAGGATTTGCCCATGTTTCTGTCCTAAAAGTGCTAGAAGAAGCTGGGGTGAGAGTAGATTATATTGGAGGAACAAGCATGGGAGCTATTATTGGAGCCTTATATGCCTCGGGTTACAATGCTACACAACTTGATTCTATCATAAGAAGTATTGATTTTGAAAAAATACTCTCTGATGATTTACCTCGAAAATCAAAACCTTTTTATGAAAAAGAGATTGGCGAAAAATACGCCCTTACATTACCTATTATAAATAAAAAAATAGGCATTCCAAGAGCCTTAACAGGAGGGCAAAATGTTTTAAACTTATTAACTCAATTAACACAACATGTAAATAATATTAATGATTTTAGTAAATTACCAATACCTTTTTTATGCATAGCTACTAACCTAGAAACTGGAAATCAAGAAATACTTAAATCTGGATTTTTACCAGAAGCAGTTAGAGCCAGTGGTTCATTTCCAACCTTACTAACACCAGTAGAAATCGATGGAAAATTACTGACAGATGGAGGAATTGTAAACAATTTTCCAGTTGATGAAGTAATTGATATGGGAGCAGATATTATTATTGGAGTAGATATTCAAAGCGGTTTAAACTCTAAAAATGAGCTGGATTCTGCAGTCAAAATTTTAAATCAAATTGTAGGCTTTCAAATGTACAATACCTTAAATTCAAAACATAAAAAAGTGGATTTAATTATTAAACCTAATATGGAAGAGTATAATGTAGTTTCATTTGATAAAGTGAACGAAATTATGGAGGAAGGTGAAAGAGCAGCTCGAGAAAAATATAGTGAGTTTTCAGATATTAGTAAAAGTCAGTTAAGCGCTCAAACTCAAAAAGTAAATACAAAACAAATCCAACAATTACATATAGAAAAAATTGAAATTGAAGGAAATAAAAACTATACAAGAGCTTATATTTTAGGAAAACTTAATTTAAGAAAAAGAGATACAACTAGTTATAAAAAATTAATTGAAAGTATTAATAATTTAACTTCAACAGGAAATTTTGAAAATATTCAATATAGAATTGTTGATGGTGACCATGGTAGTATTGTAAAATTTAAAGTTAAAGAAAATAGAATCTCAAATTTTTTAAAATTAGGAGTACATTTTGATGATTTATACAAAACAGGAATTATTCTTAATTCAACAGCCAAACATATTTTTTATAAGAATGACGTTGTTTCAGCAGATTTAATTTTGGGAGATAATGTGCGTTATAATTTCGATTATTTTGTAGACAATGGTTTTTATACCAGTTTTGGGCTGAAATCTAGATATAGTAGCTTTAATTCAAATGTAAAATTTGATGAAGCCAATGTTAATAAAATTAATTTAGTATATGAAGATTTTACAAATCAGTTATATTTTCAAACCGTATTTAGTAGAAAATTTGCTATTGGAATTGGAGGAGAGTATAAAAGAATAAAAGCATTTACTGAAACAATAACATCACTAGAAAATAATATTTTTGCTGAAAATAAAGGGAGATTGTATTTTGACAGATCAAATTATTTTAACCTATTCTCTTATTTAAAAATAGATACGTATAACAAAAATTATTTTCAAAAGAAAGGAGCATATTTAAATACTGAATTTAAATGGTATGGAAGTTCTTCGGATTATAATAATGATTTTTCCTCCTTTTTTCAATTAAAAGGAAAAATTGGTTTGGCACATACATTTTTTAATAAATTAACTGCCCATTTTCAATCTGAAGCAGGTATCACAATTGGAAGCAATGGGAATAGAGCTCTAGACTATAATTTAGGAGGTTATGGTGAAAATTATATAAATAATTTCATTCCTTTTTATGGGTACGATTTGGCTCAATTAAATGAAAATTCATTTTTAAAATCAAGTATGACTTTTAGGTATGAATTTTTACCAAAAAATTATTTATCAACAACAGCAAATTATGCCAGAGTTGAAAAAGATATTTTTAATGAAGGAAGAATTTTTGAGAATACAAAATCTGGATATATGGTAGGTTATGGTTTGGATACTTTTATAGGCCCTGTAGAAATAAATTATGCTTGGTCACCAGACCATAATGAAAAATATTGGTATTTTAATGTTGGGTTTTGGTTTTAACTTGTAAAAAAAGTCCTGCGTTTATAGCAGGACTTTTTTGATATTGTGAATGCCTTATTCAATAATTTCACCATTATTATTAGTGAAATTGTATTTTAAATATTGGTAAGCATCTCTAGGTAAAATTTTGATCCACTTTTTATATTTCATAAACCATCTTTGTTGTATAGATGGTATTCCTTGTTTTAGATATGCAGCAATAAAAGGATGTACATTTAATAGTATCTTTTGATGCTTTTTTGAAGAAATAATTTTATCAAGCCCAATTTCAATTTTATCTAACAAAACAATTGGAGCTTCTACTTCACCTTTACCACTTGGATTGGATTCTTGTGTTTTTATAACCAATTCTGGTCGTACTCTTTGTCTTGTTATTTGAACTAGTCCAAATTTACTTGGTGGTAATATTTTGTGTTTTGTTCTATCAAATGCCATTTCAGCTTTTAAATGATCATAGAGTTTTTGTCTATGTTCAGCTGTATGCATATCAATAAAATCAACAACTATAATTCCTCCCATATCTCTTAATTGTAATTGGCGAGCAATTTCTGATGCTGCAATTAAATTAACTTCCAAAGCTGTATCTGCTTGAGAAGTAGCCTTGTTTGAACGGTTTCCGCTGTTTACATCTATTACGTGTAATGCTTCAGTATGTTCAATTACTAAATAAGCTCCTTTACTCATAGAAACTGTTTTGCCAAATGATGTTTTTATTTGACGTTCAATTCCATACTTTTCAAAAATTGGAAGCTTTGAGTTATATAAACTTACAATAGCCTCTTTGTTAGGAGCTATTTCTTGTAAGTATTCTTTAATTTCTAAAAAAAGGGTTTCGTCATTGGTAACAATACTTGTAAAAGAATCGTTAAACAGATCTCGTAGAATTGAGGATGCTCTGTTTAATTCACTTAGTACTTTTACGGGTGTTTGTTGTGTTTTTACGCTTCGTATTTTTTTACACATAACTACCCATCTTTCTAAAGAATTTTGTAAATCTTTATCTAAATCTGCCACTTTTTTGTTTTCAGCAACAGTTCTTACAATAACTCCAAAACCTTTAGGTTTAATGCTTTTAATTAGTCTTTTTAATCGTTCTTTTTCTTCAGGATCCATTATTTTTTGTGATACGGAAACACGATCAGAAAAAGGAACTAAAACTAAATATCTACCAGCAATTGAAATTTCAGAACTCATACGAGGTCCTTTGGTAGAAATAGGCTCTTTTACAATTTGTACTAATAAATTTTGACCTGATTTTAAGGTATCAACTATACTTCCATTTTTATCAATGTCTTTTTCTAGTTGAAAGTTTTTTAAAGTGTAATCTTTAATTTTACCTGTGCTAACACCTTTTATAAATTTATTTAAAGATTTTAATTGTGCTCCTAAATCATGATAATGTAAAAAACCATCTTTTTCGTAACCTACATTAACAAATGAGGCGTTTAATCCAGATAGTACTTTTCCAATTTTTGCTAAAAAAATATCTCCAACGGAGAATTTGTTACCCGTTGTTTCATTATTTAAGGCAGTTAATCTACCATCTTTTAATAAGGCAAAATCAATATCAGAGGAGGTTGATCTTATAATTAATTCTGTTTTCACTCTGTATTGGTTTTATGTTCAAATATTTAAATTTGAACTATTTATAATAAGTTTGTACAGGAAAATACCCAACAATATTTGCGTATAAGCAAATATTTATTTCAATGAACTTTTAAAATTTAAAGAAAAAGTAAGCTCAGCTTACTTTTTCTTTTTATGTCTATTAGCTCTAGCTCTTTTTTTACGTTTGTGCGTAGAGATTTTAGCTCTTTTTCTTTTTTTACCACTTGGCATAATAAAATGTTATTTATGTTAATAAATTGTTTGTTACCTTACTCAACAATTACCTTACTTTTTACACCTTCAACAAAAACTTTTGCTGGTTTAAATGCAGGTATGTTGTGAGCTGGTATTTTAATTGTTGTATTTTTTGAAATGTTTCTTCCAGTTTTTTCAGCTCTAGTTTTAATGATAAAACTTCCAAAACCTCTTAAATAAACATTATCTCCTTTTTCTAAAGAATCTTTTACCTCTTCCATAAACGCTTCAACAGTTGCTAAAACATCTGCTTTTTCTATTCCAGATTTATCCGAAATATTCGATACGATTTCTGCTTTCGTCATTTTTATTATAGTTAAATATGTTATTATAAAATTAAGACGGCAAATATAGGATATATTAATCAAAATCAAAAAGTTAATTCATTAAAATTTAATCGATTAAATCATGTAATATTGTGTTTTCAAATAAAAAGAATGACGTTTTCTAATAAGCTAATACAGTGGTATTTATATAATAAAAGAGATTTGCCGTGGCGTTCAACTAAAAATCCTTACGCAATTTGGTTGTCTGAAATTATTCTACAACAAACTCGAGTTGATCAAGGAATGGCCTATTATTATAAGTTTCTTGAACATTTTCCAACGGTAAAAGATTTGGCTTTAGCTAGTGAAGAGCAAGTGTTAAAATTATGGCAAGGATTAGGTTATTATTCTAGAGCTAGAAATTTACATGTTTCTGCGAAGTATGTATATTATACTCTTAATGGGGTTTTCCCTTCAACGTATAACGAATTAATAAAACTTAAAGGTGTAGGCGATTATACAGCGTCTGCTATTGCCTCTATATGTTTTAATGAAACAACTGCTGTGGTTGATGGAAATGTTTATCGTGTACTTGCTAGGTATTTTGGGATAGACACACCAATTAATTCAACAAAAGGAATTAAAGAATTTAAAAGTGTAGCACAGGAGCTAATTTCGGTTAACGATCCAGGAACCCATAATCAAGCTGTTATGGAATTTGGAGCTCGTTTGTGTAAGCCTCAAAATCCATTTTGCTCATCTTGTCCTTTAAATGAAAGTTGTGCGGCTTTTGAAAAAAAATTAATTAAAAACTTACCTGTAAAAGAGAAAAAAATAAAGATTAAAAAAAAGTACTTCAATTATATTGTTATTCAAACAATAAATAATAAAACCTTTCTTGAAAAGAGAGAAGAGGGAATTTGGTTAAATATGTATCAATTTCCTTTAATAGAAACTTCTAAAATAATTAATGAGCAACAATTTATAGCACACCAAAAATTTTCAGAAATTTTCACAACAACCAAAGTGTCTGTTAAGCTTTTTAATAATGAGCCTATTGTTCATAAATTGTCACATCAACATATTTATGCTAAGTTTTGGATAGTTAAAACAACAAGTTTAAAAATGGCTGTTTTAGATTGGAATGAGGTAGAAAAGCTTCCAGTTCCAAAACTGATAGATAATTTTTTAAACCAGTTTAATAACAACTAAATTTTTAGTACTTTTGACTTAAAATAAAAACCAATAACATGGCAGGAACTATAAACAAAGTAATACTAATTGGACATCTTGGTGATGAAGTAAAGATGCATTATTTTGAAGGTGGTAATGCTATTGGTCGTTTTCCTTTAGCTACAAATGAAACCTATACAAATAAACAAACAGGAGAAAAAGTTACTACTACAGAGTGGCATAATATTGTAGTGAGAAATAAATTGGCCGAAATTTGTGAAAAGTACTTAAGTAAAGGAGATAAAGTATATTGCGAAGGTCGTATTAAAACGCGTCAATGGGAAGGTGAAGATGGAACTAAAAGATATACTACAGAAATTCATGTGGTGGATATGACATTTTTAACAACTAAAAATGAATTAAGTAGTCCAACACAACAAAATACTGCTTCAAAACAGGTTTTACCTGAAAAAAATGATACTTCAACAACAACAGTTGAAGATGATGATTTACCATTTTAAGTTTAACTAAATTGAAATTAATTGGATCCTGAACCCACGATTTTATTTATTTTATTAACTGAAACTGTTAATTATTGGTTTCATTTAAGCATAATTGTACTATTTTTATTACTGTCCTTTTCAGCTCTAATTTCTGGAGCAGAAGTTGCTTTTTTCTCATTATCAATACCTGAATTGAATAAAGCGGCAGAATCACCTATTAGAAAAGAACAAAGAGTAGTTGAACTCTTACAAAATCCAAAAAAACTTTTAGCCACCATATTAATAGCTAATAATTTTATTAATATTCTAATTGTTTTGATATTCGCATACATTGGAGAAATTGTATTTGCTCAACTAGAGCCACTTTTATTAAAGTTTTTAATAGAAGTTGTTTTAGTTACATTTTTAATATTGCTATTTGGCGAGGTTTTACCAAAAGTATATGCTAGCAGAAACTCTATAAAACTAGCAGGGTTTATGTCGTTACCTATTAAAATATTAAATATTTTACTTTCATTTGCCAGTGTTCCTTTAATGAGTTTAACAAATACAATTGAAAAAAAACTAGGAAAAAAACAATCGAGTTTATCTGTTGAAAAATTATCTCAAGCACTTGAACTAACCTCAAATGAG
Organism: Lutibacter aestuarii; assembly: GCF_042676885.1. Lineage (NCBI taxonomy): Bacteria > Pseudomonadati > Bacteroidota > Flavobacteriia > Flavobacteriales > Flavobacteriaceae > Lutibacter > Lutibacter aestuarii. Next base: position 50,462 of record NZ_JBHTIC010000007.1, on the reverse strand, counting down.
GCAACAACAAAAGAAGAACAAAAAATTTTAAAGGGTATAGTTAGTTTTGGAAATACAGAAACTGGACAAATAATGACTCCTCGTATCGATATTTTTGCACTTTCTTTAAAAGAGTCGTATCAAGAAGTTATTGCTAAAATTGTAGAAAAAGGCTTTTCTCGAAATCCAGTTTACGATGAAAATGTAGATGAGATTATAGGTGTATTGTATGCCAAAGATTTACTACCACACTTGAATAAAACAGATTTTAATTGGCAAAAAATTATTAGAGAACCTTATTTTGTTCCAGAAAATAAAAAATTAGACGATTTGTTAAGTGAATTTCAGGAAATGAAAAACCATTTAGCAATTGTAGTTGATGAATACGGAGGAACAAGCGGAATTGTAACTTTAGAAGATGTTATTGAAGAAATTGTTGGAGATATTAACGATGAGTTTGATGATGACGATATTTTGTATTCAAAATTAGATACTAATAATTATTTATTTGATGGAAAAACGAATTTAAAGGATTTTTATAAAATTCTTGAAATTGAAAATACGGATACATTTGATAAAAGTAAAGGTGAATCTGAAACAATAGCAGGATTTATTTTAGAAGTTCATGGAAAATTCCCTAAAAAAAGTGAAGTAATAACTTTCAATAACTTTTCGTTTACCATAGTATCTAAAGATAAAAAAAGAATTAAACAAGTTAAAGTTACAATTAAGAGGAAAGCATAATTTATGTTAAAAAAAGTAGGTATATTAGGGGTTATAACTTTGCTTATTGTTGCTTGTGGTAGTGAACCTTTACCAAAAAAAAAGCCCTATCTAACTTTAAAATACCCTTCTTCTACATATGTTAAAACGGCATCTAACTGTTTGTATAATTTTGAATATTTCATAAATGCAAATATCAACTTTCAAAATAATTGTTGGGCTAAAATTGAATATCCAAAATTAAAAGCAACAATACATATAACTTATAGATCTGTTAATAATAATTTAAATGAAATATTAAAAGAAGTAGAAAAGTTAACTTACGAGCATACAATTAAAGCAGATGCAATTCCTAGCGCTTTACCTTATGAAAATTATAAAAAGAAAGTATTTGCAAAACTTTACAATGTAGAAGGTAATGTAGCTTCAAACCTTCAGTTTATGGCAACAGATAGTGTAAAGCATGTATTAGCGGGCTCACTTTACTTTTATGCCAAACCAAATTACGATTCAATTGTACCAGCTATAAAGTATATTGAAAAGGACATTATACATTTAATTGAAACTATAGAGTGGAAAAATGACAACTAAAAAATACAAATACACAAAAACCATAAGATTTTGGTTATTAGTAGGCCTACTAATGTTAATTGGTCAAGTTGTAATTGGAGGAATTACGCGTTTAACTGGGTCAGGGCTTTCAATAACTCGTTGGGATATTATTACGGGTGTAATACCCCCTTTAAATGCTGAACAATGGCTTTATGAATTTAACCTCTATAAACAAACGCCACAATTTCATAAAATAAATTCTACATTTACGCTTCAAGAATTTAAATTTATTTATTTCTGGGAATTTTTTCATAGGCTATGGGTGAGAGCTTTAGGCTTTATTTTTTTAATTCCATTTATAATTTTTGTATTAAAAAAACAAATTGACTCGTATTTAATTAAACGATTGGGATTAGTTGTTTTATTAACTATAATAACAGCCTCTGCAGGTTGGATTATGGTAAAAAGCGGTTTGGTTGACAGACCTTGGGTTAATGCCTATAAACTAACTATCCATTTTATTTTAGCTTTATTAGTTATAACTGCAATGGTTAGAACCGTTGCAGATGTTTATTTGTTTGAAAGTGAAAATAAAGAATCTTCCTCAAAAATAGTCACTATAGTTATTGCTGTAACGTTTGTTCAAATGATATTTGCAGGACTAATGTCAGGTATGAAAGCAGGTCTTTATTATCCAAGTTGGCCTGATATGAATGGTGAATTTATTCCTTCAGTTTTAAAAGATGCAGAACATTGGACTTGGGGAAATATGATTAATTATGATGCCTATTTGTTTGCGCCAGCATTTGTCCAATTTACTCATAGAATGTTAGCGTATCTACTTTTAGGATTAACCGTTTATATGTTTATCTCATTAAAATCAAAAATTGAAATTAACAAAAGAAAATGGCTTAACTTTTCTATGTTACTTGTAGTTTTACAAATAGTATTGGGTATTTTAACCGTATTAAATGTAGCAGGAAAAATTCCTTTGTTTTTAGGCACAAGTCATCAGTTAGTAGGACTGTTATTTTTTATGAGCTTATTATTTTTAAACTATTCTTTAAGAAATAAACAAGCATAAAAAAACTCCGATACTAGTATCGGAGTTTTAAATATTTTAAAGAAAAGAATTATTGTTTTACTGTTTTTTTAACAGCTTCAACACCTTCTTCTACATCTTTTTTAACTTCTTCTGCACCTTCTTTAACTTCTTCAATAGTTTCTTTAACTGTAGTTTTTAAGCTATCAACTGTAACTTCAACTTCTTCTTTAACTTCTTCCATAGAGTTTTTTGCAGCTTCCACTTCAGTTTCAACAGCTTCTTTAACTTCTTTTTTCTCAGTTTCTTTACAAGAAATAGCAATAATGCTTACTAATACAATTGCTAATAAAAATTTAATTTGTTTCATTTTAGATTGATTTTTAATATTCTTGCAAAGTAACGACAAAATATTTTTAAATGTGAAAGAATTTATTTAGTATTTTTTAAAACTTCGTTTAATTCTTGTGTTTTTGTTACAGAATATAAATCACCTCCTGCAATTCCAGTTATTTTAGCAACAATTGCTTCCTTGTCAGTTTTATTAGCATCAAAAGTAAATTGCCCTTTTTTAGTTTCAAAATTAACTTTAGAATACGTAACACCTTCAAATTTCGATAATTTAGATTCAATGGTTTTAGCACAGCCAATTTCACAGGTCATTCCTTCAATATCTACTACTATACTTTTATAATTAGCAGCAACTTCAGGTTTTTCAATATTAACTTCATTAGTTGTAGTTTCTTTTTTGGTTTCATTACAAGAAAAAGTAAAAACAACAAATAGAATAACTATTAATTTTTTCATAAAATGTTATATTTTAAATATTTGAACAAAAATAAACACTAATAATTTTAATTCCGAATTTTTATCCGAATTTTGCATTTTATTAACAGCGATGAAAAATAAAGACTTACGTTGGGTTTATTTATTAATACTTTCCATAATTTGGGGAAGCTCATTTATATTAATGAAAAAAGCTTTAATTGGTTTAACTCCAATTCAAGTAGGTGCATTAAGAATATTAATAACGGCTTTTTTTCTATTACTAATTTGGCATCGAAAAATTTTTAAAATTCAAAAAAGACATTGGTATTACCTAACTTTAAATGGTTTTTTAGGAACCTTTTTTCCTGCATTTTTATTTGCTTATGCAATTCAAAAAATAGATAGTTCTATAGCTTCAATTTTAAATAGTTTAACTCCTTTATTTACATTAATATTAGGAGCAATAGTGTTTGGTTTTAGCTTTAGAAAAAGGCAATTAATTGGGGTTTTAATTGGTTTAATTGGAACTGTGTTGTTAATTTTAAAGGGAGCAGAAATTAACCCTAATCAAGATTATTTTTATGCTGGATTTGTATTAATTTCATCTGTGGGATATGCTTTTAATGTTAATATTTTGAAAAAGTATTTGTATGAATTAGATGCCATTAGCATTACTGTTGCAAATTTCTTTTTATTAGTAATTCCCACATTAATTGTTTTATGGTTTACCAATTTTTTTACCACTTTTGAAATAAGTAGTAAAAGTATAACAGCGGTTTCTTACATAACAATATTAGCTGTTATTGGAACTGGTTTGGCAAAGATTATGTTTAATAAATTAATTCAAATATCAACTCCAATTTTTTCATCTTCGGTTACGTATTTAATTCCAATAGTTGCTATAACTTGGGGAATTTTGGACGGAGAGAAAATATCAGCAATTCAATTTTTCTCTGCATTTATAATTTTGTTAGGAGTGTATTTGGTGAATAAATCTAAATAAAAAAACACCTCAAATTTTGAGGCGTTTTTAACATTTATACTAGGTATAGTCAATTAATTATTGAAAATCACTTTCGGTAACACCTTCGTTTACTTTAGCATCAATTAAGTTAAATTCAACTGTTTGAGGGCCTAAGCTTCCTTTTTTTGTTGCAGGAAATTTAACACCATCAAATTCTTTATAATTACTAAAAGTAGCTTCTTGGTTTTGAGTTCTTCCTCCCATACTTACAGTTTGTACTTCTTTTACTTTTAAACCAGATACTATATCAAAATATATTGCAGTAGACACAATTTCACCTTTTGTAGAAATAACATAAGCGTCTTTTCCGTCAACTGGTTCAATACCTGTTAATTTAGAATTTTCATTTGCAAGTAGTCCCATTTCTAAAAACGTTCCTAAAGTATTGGTCATTTCTGAAGCCATATTTGCAGGTAAAGGCTGTTTATTCATAAAAACACCATCCTTTGTCATTACAACTTTAGCCATTACATTTCCTCCCATGCTAGTTTCATTTGCATAATGCGTTGCAGTTCTTTTTTCGGTTGTGATAATAGTGCTCCCCATAGCAGATGCTTCATAACTTACTAAAGTACTTTCCAATGCTTTTATTTTATCTACTCCACCAATAGCTTTAAAATAAGCATTAATTACTGTTTCTTTGGTAACCCCCGCTGGAATTGCTTTTTTCATTTCTGGTTTTTCAGTTGAATTAGCTTCTTTGTCAAAATAATTAATTTTGTAAGGTAGTTTTTCCAAATTTGGTAATACATCTAAAGCTTTTCCTACAATAACAATTCTTGCATTATCAGCACTAAAATATTTTTGAGCAACACGTTGAATATCATCGGTAGTTACAGCATTGATTTTTTGTAAGTAGGTTTCATAAAAATCGTCTGATAAATTTTTTGTAGCAATATTTAAAGCGTAATTAGCTACAGTAGAAGTTCTTTCTAATGCCATTACAAAATTACCAATATATGCAGCTTTTGCATTTTTAAGTTCTTCATCAGTTACCTTTGTAGTTCTAAATTTTTTAATTTCTGAAATAAATTCAACTACTGAGCTATCTGTTACCATGTTTCTAACAGTTGCAGAAGATTTAAATTTAGAAGCAGTTCTTTCGTTACTTCCGATGTTTGAATAAGCACCATAAGTGTAACCTTTGTCTTCTCGTAAATTTAAGAAAAGACGACCTTCACCACCTCCACCAAAAATTTTGTTAGCTAATAAAAGCGGAAAGTAATCTGGGTTACTCATTTTTAAATCTATGGTGTTAACTACAGCAATACTCGATTGTACTGCATTAGGCATATTTACAAAGTTTATTTCAGTGCTAAGAACATTTTTAACCTCAGGAATTGTGTATGCTGGAATTTCTCCTTTTTCCCATTTTCCAAAATTTTTCTTCACTAATTTTTTAACTTCTTTAAAATCTACATCACCAATAATTACTAGGTATCCATTAGATGGTTTAAAATACGTTTTGTAAAAATTTTTAACTTCATCAATAGTGATGTTTTTTGCAGTTTCTTCTGTAGCAAACTCTCCATATGGGTGGTTTTTTCCATAAACCAAGGCATTTTCTACTCTACTTGCAATTTCACCAACACTATTTTCGCCAGATTTTATGCCTTCAATTAATTGTGCTTGTTGTTTTTCAAATTCTTCTTGTGTAAATAACGGATTTTGAATAGCATCTGCCATTAGTTCTAAAATACGAGGAAAATATTTAGATAAAGTATTGAAATTTGCACTTTGACTTCCTACATTTAATGAAGCTCCTAAAAAATCTACTTCTTCAACAAAAGCATCTTTTGGAATGTTTGTAGTTCCGTTCCCCATCATTCCTCCTGTAATGCTTGTTAAACCAGCTTTATCATCTTCAAAAATTGGTCCATTGTCTAAAATTAAACTTGCAGTTACTTTTGGTAATTTATGATTTTCAACCACTAATACTTTTAACCCATTTTTTAGTTCAAAAGTTTGTGGTTTTCCTAAGTTAATTTTTGGAGCTGGTCCAGCCTTAGGTTGTTTTGTTCTATCAATTTGTGCTGTTACTCCTAAAGAAAGAAGAAACAAAGCAATTAGAGTTGTTATTTTTGTTTTCATTTGTTTTTTCATCTTTTATTGTTGTTCACTTTCTTTTTTAAGGTAATCCATTTCAACGCGTTGATTTTTGTTCAAATATTTATTGGCAACACGTTTAATATCTTCTCTAGTAATAGATCTGAAAATATTAATCTCGTCGTTAATTAAATTGGTATTGCCTTTAAGCATATAATTTCTAGCTAAGGTATTGGCAATATTTTCAACGCCAGAGTTAGAGTTTACAAATCTGTTTTCAAAAGTGTTTTGAAGTTTTTGGTATTCTTTTTCTGAAATTAATTCGGTTTGAAGTTTTGTTATTTCTTCATCCATTTCTTTTGCAATTTCATCTAATGAAGTTTCTCCTAAAGGCAATGCTCCCATAATGTATGTTCCATAATCTTCTTGAGAATCATTAAAAGCTAAAACTTGTAATGCTTTTTTGTTTTCAACTAATTTTTTATACATTCTAGAACTTTTTCCACTAGTTAAAATTGAAGAAACCATATCTAAAACATAAGCGTCTTTATCTTTGTTAGAAGGTGTTCTGAAAATAAATAATTTAATTGGTATTTGTATGTTAGAATCGTACTCAGTTACTTTTTTGGCTTTTACAGGTTGTTCTACAATATTTATTCTTTCAACTTTATCACCAGTTGGAATATCACCAAAATAATCTTCAATCATTTTTTTTGTTGGTTCAGTTTCAAAATCTCCAGCCACTACTAAAACGGCATTATTTGGTGCGTAAAACTTTTTATGAAAAGCAATAAACTCATTTAATTGGGCAGCATCTAAATCTTCCATACTACCAATAACAGAGTTTTTATAGGGATGTTTTTCAAAAATATGTTGATTGATGCCAGTTCTATAAATTATTTTACCATAAGGAGCATTGTCTATTCTTGCTCTTTTTTCTTCTTTAATTACTTCATTTTGAGTGTCAACACCATCTTGGTTGATTACAGGGTGAAGCATTCTTTCAGACTCTAACCACAAACCTAATTCTAAATTGTTTGATGGGAAAGTTTCATAATAATACGTTCTGTCTTGGGTAGTATTTGCATTGTTACTACCCCCATTTGCAGAAACGATTTTAAAAAATTCTCCTTTAGGAATGTTTTTAGTTCCTTCAAATAATAAATGTTCAAAAAAATGTGCAAACCCTGTTCTGCCTTTTACTTCATCTTTTGCTCCTACATGATACATTACTGAAGTAGTAACTACTGGGGCGGAGTTATCTTGGTGTAAAATAACATGTAAGCCGTTGCTTAAGTCGTATTCTTCAAATACCACTTTTTGAGCAAAAGTACTTACACTTAAAAGTAGCGCTAAAGTGCTTAAATAATAAATTTTTTTCATTGCTATTAATAATTTTGGTTAAATTAATCAATGCGTGTTTGACGCATCTTTGGTGTGCTTGTTACAATTTAAAATGAAATATTTGAAATAAGTTAAATTCATAGCAAAAATATAACGAACCAAAGTTAAAAACATTTTTTAAGTTTTTGTAGTTTGTCTTTAATATTAACATACTATTATGAAATTATAAAAGCTTATATAAGTTGCTATAAATGAGTTGTATTTATAGGACAAAATAGTTTTGTTGAATAAGAAAAAAGCTATATATTTGCACCCGCCTTAATTGAAAAAGGCGTTTAATTAATAAAAAGCGAATAAAAACAAAACTTATGTACGCAATTGTAGAAATAGCAGGGCAGCAGTTTAAAGTAGCAAAAGACCAAAAAGTATACGTGCACCGTTTACAAGAAGAAGAAGGAGCGAAAGTTTCTTTTGACAAAGTTCTTCTTTTAGATAATGAAGGAGCAGTAACAGTTGGCGCCCCAGCTATAGAAGGAGCCGAAGTAAAGGCTAAAATTTTAGGTCACTTAAAAGGTGATAAAGTAATCGTTTTCAAGAAAAAACGTAGAAAAGGATTTAGAAAAAAGAATGGTCACCGCCAATCTTTAACTGAAATTCAAATTGAAAGTATTGCAGCTAGTGGTGCAACAAAAAAAGCTACTACTAAAAAAGCAGCTCCAAAAGCTGAAAAAGTTGAAGCTCCAAAAGCAGATACTACTGTAGATTTAAATTCAATGACGGTTGCTGAATTAAAAGATTTAGCTAAAGAAAGAGGTTTAACAGGTTATACTTCTTTAAAGAAAGCTGAATTAATTGAGGCATTAACTAAATAAGAATCACAATTTTAAAACCATAACATCATGGCACATAAAAAAGGAGTAGGTAGTTCGAAGAACGGTAGAGAATCAGAATCGAAACGATTAGGAGTAAAAATATTTGGGGGGCAAGCAGCTATTGCAGGAAATATTATTGTACGCCAAAGAGGAACTCAACACCATCCTGGTGATAACGTTTATATGGGAAAAGATCACACATTACACGCAAAAGTTGATGGTGTGGTACAATTCCAAAAAAGAAAAGACAATAAATCTTACGTTTCTATTGATCCAATTGAGGCTTAATAAATAAGATTTATAAAAAATTTAAAACTCCCAAACTTATAAGTTTGGGAGTTTTTTTATGCTTATTTTATATCTTTGTATGTTTATGACTTTTTTATATAATATTATTGTACTTATTGTAAGTTTTATTCTAAAAATAATAGCGCTATTTAACCAAAAAATAGCTCTTTTTATTAATGGAAGAAAAGAAACATGGAAAAAAATAAAAGAAGGAATTTCAGAAAAAGATAAAGTTATTTGGATGCATTGTGCCTCGTTGGGCGAATTTGAACAAGGACGTCCAATACTTGAAAAACTAAAAGAATTGCATCCATCAAAAAAAATTGTACTTACATTTTTTTCGCCTTCAGGCTATGAAGTTCGTAAAAATTATGAGTTGGTTGATGTTGTTTGTTATTTGCCATTGGACTCCAAAAAAAATGTTCAGAAATTTTTAGATATGTTAAATCCAGTATTGGTGCTTTTTGTAAAGTATGAATTTTGGCCAAATTATTTAAATGAACTTAAAAAGAGAAAGATTAAAACTTTTTTGATATCTGGTATTTTTAGAAAAAATCAACTCTTTTTTAAATGGTATGGAGGGTATTTGAAAAAAGCCCTTAATGCATTTACTCATTTTTTTGTACAAGATGAAACCTCCAATCAATTGCTAAAAAGCATCAATTTTAATAATATAACTGTTAGTGGTGATACTCGTTTTGATCGCGTTTTTGAAATTACCCAACAAAATAATCACCTTCAATTTATACAAGAATTTGTTAACAATAGTTATACAGTTGTTGCAGGAAGTACTTGGAAAGATGATGAAGATTTATTAGTTAACTATATCAATACCAAAGCTTCCAAAAATGAAAAATTCATTATAGCACCTCACAATATTAATTCTGATGCAATTAAAGAATTAAAAGCTTCAATTCATAAAAAAGTAGTAATGTTTTCTGAAAAAGAGCATCAAAACATAGCAGAGTTTCAGGTTTTTATTGTTGATACTATTGGAATACTAACTAAAATATATAGCTATGCTAATGTTGCTTATGTTGGTGGAGGGTTTACCAAATCAGGTGTTCACAATGTGTTAGAGCCCGCAACATTTGGGATTCCAATTGTAATTGGGCCTAATTATTTCAAGTTTAATGAAGCGAAAGATTTGATTAAAAATGAGGCATGTTTTGTAGTAGATAATTCTCAAAAATTATCCGTACTTTTAAACGAGTTTTTTCAGCAAAAAACTAAAAGAGAACAAGCGGGTAAAAATGCGCTTAATTATGTTAAAAATAAAACAGGGGCTACGGCTAAAATTTTAAATTACTTACAATGATTAGAGAAAAACTAGAGAGCTATTATTCATTTGTTTTTGAAAAAGAGTTATTAGATGAGATTGAGCAAATTGGCGTGTATAAAAAACTTCGCGAAAATGAATTATTAGTTGATTTAGGTGATCAAATGAAAGGTGTCCCATTATTATTAGAAGGAGCTATTAAAATTGTTAGAGAAGATAAAAAAGGGGAGGAAATTTTATTGTATTTTTTAGAACGTGGAGACACTTGTGCAAGTTCTTTTGCGAGTGCAATTTCAAATGGAAAATGTGGTATTAGAGCTATTGCAGAAAAAGAATCTGAAATTATTTTTCTTCCAAAAGAAAAATTAGATGAATGGTTAGTAAAGTACAAATCGTGGAGAAATTTTGTGATTGATAGCTATAATGTTCGATTAAGTGAAATGATGGAGACTATCGATACACTAGCGTTTATGAGAATGGATGAACGTTTATATAAATATTTAACAGATAAAGCTCAAATACTTAGAGAAACATCTTTAAATACTACGCATCAAGACATTGCGTACGATTTACACACTTCTCGGGTTGTGGTTTCAAGATTGTTAAAACAACTTGAGAATGAAGGGAAAATTAAGTTGCTAAGGAATAAAATTGAAATTTTAGAATTTTAATTTATGTAACTAATGTTACATAGTAACATAATTTATAAAATACTTTTATAACACTAACTAATTAAATAAATTATGGAATTTATATCACAGCCTTGGCCCTGGTTTGTTGCAGGTCCAATAATTGCAGCTATCACATTTTTACTTTTTTATTTTGGGAAAAGATTTGGAGTGTCTTCAAATTTAGAGACACTTTGTTCTATTGCAGGCGCAGGAAGATTTACAGATTATTTTAAAATTGACTGGAAACAAAACACTTGGAATTTAATTTTTATAGCAGGAGCTATAGCAGGAGGTTTTATTGCAACGCATTGGTTTTCTCCTACTCAGATTGTTGAGTTAAATCCGCAAACCATTCAAGATTTATCTGAAATAGGAATTCAAAATGCTGGAGCAACATATTTACCCGATGAAATTTTTAGTATTGAGACTATGCTTTCTTTAAAAGGTTTTTTTATTTTAATAGTAGCAGGGTTTATGGTTGGATTTGGAGCACGTTGGGCAGGAGGATGTACCTCAGGTCATGCTATTGTAGGTTTAAGCAATTTAGAAATTCCTTCTCTAATTTCAGTGATTGGATTTTTTATTGGTGGTTTAATAATGACATGGTTAATTTTACCTTTAATATTTTAAATTATGAAATTTCTTAAGTTTTTTATAGTAGGGATCCTTTTTGGAATAGTAATGACCAAAGCAGAAATAATTTCATGGTATAGAATTTATGAAATGTTTAAATTTCAATCGTTTCATATGTATGGAATAATTGGTTCCGCTGTGGTTTTAGGAATGGTTAGTATGTTTTTATTTAGAAAAAACATGATTAAAACATTTGAAGGGCAAGAAATTCATGTAGCTCCTAAAAAAAGAGGAGTATATAGAAATTTATTAGGAGGTATTTTATTTGGATTAGGTTGGGCTTTAGCAGGTGCCTGTCCTGGTCCCATGTTTGTGTTAATAGGTAAAGGTGTAGTTTCAATACTTGTTGTTATTTTAGGATCTATTTTAGGAACATTTTGCTACGGTATGGTTAAAGATAAAATTCCTCATTAAAACGTCAATAAAGTGAAAATACAAGAAATTGTTTCAACCTATTTTTCTAGTACTTTTGAAAATAATCTTTTACAAGAAATTTCAACGTATGGAATTTTAAAAAATGCAGAACCAGATAAAATTATTTTAGAAGTAAGGCGTCATGTAGAGCTTATTCCACTTATTGTTACAGGAGTTGCAAAAGTAAAAAGAAGAGATGGAAAAGGGAACGGAATTTTTTTACATTACCTATCTTCAAAGCAAACAAGTGCTATTGCTTTAACATTTGCTGTAGAACGCAAAAAAAGTGAAATAAGAATTGAAACAGAAAGTAATGTAACTTACATAGCAATTCCATCAGAAGTAGTAAATTCGTGGTTTGTAAAGTACAGTTCTTGGCGGTCATTTTATTTTAAGTTAAATAGAGAACAAACCTCCTTTTTAATCGAAAAAATTAATGATATTGCATTTGAAAAACTGGAATATAGAATTGTAAAGTATTTAGAAACTACTAGTTTAGTGAATAATGATAATGTGGTTGAAAAAAAGCATTTTGATATTGCACGTGATTTAAAAGTCTCAAGAGAAGCAGTTTCTAGAATTTTAGAAAAACTAGAAAAAGAAGAAGTAGTGACCTTAGGTAGAAATAGAATAATACTCAATTAATGGAGTTAATAGATAAATTTGGTAGAAAAATATCTTATTTAAGATTGGCTGTTACAGATAGATGTAATTTGCGATGCCAATACTGTATGCCTGCTAAAGGAATAGATATTGTTGATAGAAAAGAACTGCTTTCCTACAAAGAGATGTATCGAATTATTAGAGTACTTTCTGAACTAGGTGTTGATAAAGTTCGTTTAACAGGAGGAGAACCTTTTGTTAGAAAAGATTTTGTAAATTTTTTAGATTCGTTATCTTTTAATGATAAATTAAAAGAAGTTAATATTACCACAAACGGTGCACTTATTTCAAATCATATTGAAAAATTAGAAGCATTAAAAATAAATTCCATCAATCTTAGTATTGATAGTTTACAAAAAGAAAAGTTTGCTAAAATAACTCGAAGGGATGTGTTTGATAATGTGTATGACACATTGTTAAAACTAGAAAAAAGCAACTTAAAACTAAAACTCAATATTGTGGTTCAATCTGGATTTAATACAGACGAAATTATTGATTTTGTAGAATTATCTAAAAATAAAGATATAGCCGTTCGATTTATTGAAGAAATGCCATTTAATGGAAAGGGACAAAGAACTATCAATGAAGTTTGGGATTTTAATGCAATTATAAATCATATAAAAGGAGCCTATAAAGAGATTGAGCCTGTTTTATCAAAAAAATCTTCAACATCACGAAATTACAAAATCCCAAATTATAAAGGTACTTTTGGAATCATTCCAGCATTTACACGTACTATTTGTAATGATTGTAATAGGATAAGGATTACTGCTACTGGAATGTTTAAAAACTGTTTATTTGATAACGGAGTTTTTAATGTTAGAGATTATATAAGGCAAGGCGCAAGTGATGATGAATTAAAGGCTTTGTTTATTACTACCGTACATCATAAACCAGAAAATGGTTTTGTAGCTGAGGCTTCTAGAGGAAATGATGTGTCAGAGAGCATGTCCACAATAGGAGGTTAAATGAAGAAAACACAGGTAAAAATTTGTTGTATAAGCAGTATTGAGGAAACCAATTTATGTTTTTTTAGTTGGAGGAATAAACCCATACAACGCAACAAAAACAATACAAAAAGTTCAATCTTATGGACTTGACTTGTGTAGTGGTGTTAGAACCAATGGAAAATTAGATGAAATTAAATTGACAGCCTTTTTTAATGCGATAAAACAATAAAAAGATGGAATTAACAACAGTAAAAGATGCCCTAACTATAATTTTAAATAATTCTGAAGAATTTGGAATTGAGGAAATTGAGTTTATGCATTCTGCTGGAAGAGTTTTAAAAGAAAATATTGTTGCTGATAGAGATTTTCCACCCTTTAATAGAGTAAGTATGGATGGAGTGGCATTTTCTTCAAAAGCATTTAATGAAGGAATTAGAAAATTTAAAATAGAAGGTATTCAAGCCGCGGGTAGTAAGCAATTAACTTTAAAAAATGAACATCACTGTATTGAAGCAATGACAGGAGCGATGCTTCCTAATAATACAGATGTTGTAATTCAATATGAATTGATAACCATTGAAAATGGTTTTGCAACCATAAATTTAGATACGGTAAAAAAATATCAAAATGTTCATTTAAAAGGTTTGGATAGAAAGAAAAATGATGTGTTAATTTCAAAAAACACTATAATTTCGGCTGCAGAAATTGGTGTTTTAGCAACGGTTGGAAAATCTAAAGTAAAAGTTGGAAAACAACCTAGAGTAATGATTGTTTCAACTGGGAATGAATTGGTAGAGGTAACTGAAACTCCAGCGGAACATCAAATAAGAAGGAGTAATGTTTATACCTTAGTTGCATTGTTAGAAAAGCTCAATATAAAAGCAGAAACTTCACATATTTTAGATGATAAAGATACACTTCAAACTAACATTCAATCTTTTTTAAAAGATAACGATGTATTGCTTTTTAGTGGTGCAGTTTCAAAAGGAAAGTTTGATTTTATTCCTGAAGTATTGGATAATTTAGGCGTAGAAAAATTATTTCATAAAGTGAAACAACGACCAGGAAAACCATTTTGGTTTGGAAAAAAAGGAGCTAAAACTGTTTTTGCTTTCCCTGGAAATCCTGTATCAACATTTGTAAGTTGTTTAAAGTATTTTTATCCTTGGTATAACAAATCAATAGGGCTAAATTTTGAAAGCAAACATGAAGCAATTTTAAATGAAGACTTTTATTTTAAGCCCAATTTAACTTATTTTTTACAGGTAAAATTGAATCAAGAAAACGGAAAATTATTGGCAACTCCAATTGCTGGAAAAGGCTCAGGAGATTTAGCGAATTTAATTGATTCCGATGCGTTTTTGGAATTGCCGCACAATCGCAGTAATTTTATCAAAGGAGAAGTTTTTCCTTTACTGACTTATAGATAAAAAAATGTTTTAAGCAGGTCTTAAAATTTGAATACAATGAAAAACAAATTCACACATATAGGAGAAAAAAATCAACCTAAAATGGTAAACGTGGGTGATAAAAAAATTACCAAACGTAAAGCTACAGCAAAAGCAACAATGTTTTTGGGTGAAGAAATTATATCCCATTTTCAAAATGATGAGTTGATTACCAAAAAAGGGCCAGTTTTTCAAACAGCAATTATTGCTGGTATTCAAGCGGTTAAAAAAACTTCAGATTTAATCCCAATGTGTCACCCGTTATTAATTCAAGGAGTTGATATAGGCATTGAAATTATTGATAAAGAACATATTGAAATTTTATGTACTGTAGCCATTGAAGGTAAAACAGGTGTGGAAATGGAAGCATTAACTGGAGCCAATATTTCAGCCTTAACAGTTTATGATATGTGTAAAGCTATTTCACAAAAAATGGTTATTAAAGAAGTTAAATTACTGGAAAAATCAGGAGGTAAAAGCGATATAAAAAATGACTAAACATCAAAAACATACAAAGCTAGAATTAAGAAATAACGATAATTTTGCACCCAATGAAATTGCAATTTTAGGAACAAAATGTGCTTTCATTTCAAATTTAGTAGCACAAGTTTCACAAAAATTATCAGATTACAAATTAGCATATTTTGATGCTTCTCATAGTAAAGATATTGAAAAGAATACCTTGGAAATGTTTACATTTCATCATAGAGGAACTGCTGAAATTTTAATAAATTCTGAAGTAAATAAATTCAATCAACGGATTCAGTTTTCTCAATACGATTTTGTGTTTATTAATGGAAATCATTATCAAGGAGCAAAACAAATTTTAATTTTAGATCAACAAAAAGAAGCTTCAGTTTTAAAAAGACTCAATCAATTAAATAATATTCAATTTATAATTAAGTTAGAGGAGGAGTCCAACTACTTTGATTTTTTAGAAGAAAAATATCCGCAAATAAAAAATCTATTGTGTTATCATATTAGTGAAGTTGAAAAAATATCGAAGCACATAGAAAATTTAATCCAAGAAAAAATAGCACCAATACAAGGATTGGTATTGGCTGGAGGTAAAAGTTTGAGAATGGGAACTGATAAAGGAACCCTTCAATTTTATGGAAAAAATCAACGAGAAGTAGCCATAGAATTATTAGAACAAAACCATCTAAAAACTTTTTTATCAGTTAGAGAAGAACAAGAAGTAGCTATAGAAAATAAAATTACGGATAAATTTATAGGTTTAGGCCCTTTTGGAGCAATTTGCTCAGCTTTTCAAAAAAATCCAAATGTAGCTTGGTTGGTATTGGCTACCGATTTACCTTTTGTAACAAATTCTGTTATTCAACTGTTGTTAAAAAATAGAAATCCGTCAAAAGCTGCTACAACTATTAAAGGAAAAAATAAAGAATTTCCAGAGCCTTTGATAACCATTTGGGAACCTAAAAGTTATCCTTTAATGTTAAATTATTTAGCGCAAGGATATTCTTGTCCACGTAAAGTTTTGATAAATTCAGAAGTGGAAATTATTGAAATTGACGATGAATTAATTAGAAATATTAATACCCCTGAAGAATTTAAAGCAGCACAAAAAGAGATAAATGAGTAAAATACTGCATATTGTAAATGGAGACAGTACTGCCAATATTTTAAAACAATCTACACTACAAGGCGATATTGTAGTTTGGCGTGAAGTTTTATGTGAAGGTCCTTTAGATTTTGAAGTAGGAGGTGATAAATTTTGGAAAAAGAGATATGCTTATTTTGAAACAGAATTAGGGGTTTCCAAATTAGAATACTTTGATAAAACAATTAAAGAACTAATAAAATTAGAAGATTTATTGGAGTATAATGAAGTTGTTTTATGGTTTGAATTCGATTTGTTTTGTCAGGTTAATCTAATGGCATTATGTTCATATTTGATAAAAAGTTATAGAAAAGATATTTTTTATTATTTGATTTGTACCGGAAAAGTTAAAGGAAAAGACCAATTACAATCATTAAGTGATTTTTCAGAACTCGAATATTCAGTGCTTTACAATTCAAAAATTAAAATATCACGAAGCAATTTAAATTATGCTAATGAATGTTGGAAAGTTTATGTTGAAAATGATCTTGAAAAACTAAATAATTTTAACTTCAATCAAAGTAACAAATTCAACTACTTTCAATTGGCAATCAATCAGCATTTAAAACGTTTTCCTAATAAAAAAGGATTGAATCAAATTGAAACTAAAATTTTAGAATTAATAAACTCCGAAATATTAACCAAAAACCAAATTGTTCATAGCCTATTAATTTGGCAATTAAAAGAAACCGTATATGGTTTTGGGGATTTACAATATGTTCAATATCTTAAAAAATTGAAGAATTATATTGAAATTAAAGATTCTAAATATTATTTAAATAACTTTGGGAAAAAAGTTTTAAATACCTAATGCACATTACAAAAGAAGAGTTTTTTAAACGTCAAACTACCTTAGCTGAGTTTGGTTGCAAAGGACAAAAATTGTTGCAAAATGCCAAAGTACTGGTTATTGGTTGTGGCGGTTTAGGAAATCCTATTGCTATTTATTTGGCTACAAGTGGTATTGGAAATCTTCATTTAGTTGATTTCGACACAGTTTCTGTTTCAAATTTACACCGTCAAGTTTTTTTTGATGTCGAAAATATTGGCAAACCAAAAGCTAAAATTTTAGCTCAAGAAGTAAAAAAAAGAGCTCCTTATACTAATGTTTCATTTTCAACTATAGCGGTGGCTAAAAGTACCATACTAGAGCTAATGACATCATTTGATGTTGTTGTTGATGGTACGGATAGTTTGCCAATTAAATACCTGATAAATGATGCTTGTGTATTGTTAAAAAAGCCATTAGTTTACGGTTCTTTGTATAAATTTGATGGTTACGTTTCTACATTTAATTGGCAAAATACCGAAGGATTTTACAGCTGTAACTTACGAGATGCCTTTCCAACAATTGCTACTAATATTCCTAATTGTGAAGAGGCAGGAACTTTAAATCCAATAGTTGGGATTATAGCATTGTTACAAGTAAATGAAGTGATTAAGTTAATTACAAAAACAGGTAAATTATTAACCAATCAGTTATTGATTTATAATGCCCTTGAAAATTCGCAATTTAAAATGAAATTGCGTAAAAATGAGACTATTGATGTAGAGCAGATTTTTAACAAATCGGATTATTTAGAAGCATATTGTGAAACTCAAGATAAAACATTGCTGATTTCAGCTTCAGAATTTAAAAACGTGATAAGCGATAACACAGTTGAAGTGATTAGTGTTTTAAATCATTTAGATGCTCCAATTCCATTTAAAGTGCATCAAAAAATTCCTTATAAAACTTTTAATGTAGTCGATTTTAAGCCAAATTATAAAAAGAAATACATTATAGTTTGTAAAAAAGGAATTACTAGCTATGACGTAACTTTAAAATTAAAAGAAAAATTTCCAGAACTAACAGTATTTAGTTTAGCTGATGGAATTGACAACTATTAAATGCAACATCCACACCAATTTTATAAGGTTCAAAAAAATATTTTTGAGCAAGAATCTATCCAATTAAAAAAGAAACTTTCGGTTTCCAGTTTATTGCGTTTGTTTACTTTTTTAGGAAGTATTTTAGGCGTTTATTTTTTCTTTGGAAATACAAGTTTAATGTTGTTAACCATTGGGATTGGTGTTGTCGTATTTATTTTTTTAGTTGTAAAACACGGTAATTTACAATATAGCTATAAATTAAATAAAGCTTTAATATCTATAAACAAAACTGAATTAAACGTTTTAAATAGAGATTATTTAAACTTAAATGATGGTAGTGAGTATATCAATCCTAAACATTTTTACAGTTATGATATTGATTTATTTGGCAGAGGTTCATTTTTTCAGTATTGCAATAGAACAGTTACCATAGAAGGGAAAAATAAGTTGTTTTTAGAACTTACTTCAAATTCAATATTAAATATCGAAGAAAAACAATTAGGAATTAAAGAATTAAGTCAAAAATCAATTTGGAGACAGCGTTTTACGGCTATTGCTAGTTTGGTTAAAGTTGAACATCCAGCGAAAGAAATTGTACAATGGATTCATAACTATACATCCGTTTTTCCAAAGTTTTTGTCATATTTACCTTTAATTTTTTCAACCATTTCGTTAGCTTTAGTAACACTGTTAATATTACAGTTGATTCCAGAAGTAATACTGTTGTTTTGGCTTTTTATAGGTTTGGGAATTTCTGGATTTTATGTGAAAAAAGTCAATGGATTATACAAAAATACAAGCAATGCCAAAGATACGTTTAAGCAATATTATAAGTTATTAAATGAAATAGAAAATACTTCCTTTAAATCTGAAATATTAAAAAATGAACAGCTTAAAATCCAAACTGAATTTAAAAAAGCTTCCACAATTTTTAAAGAGTATTCTAAATTATTAGATGCTTTAGATCAACGAAATAATGTAATTATTGCAGTTCTTGGAAATGGTTTTTTTCTTAAAGATTTACACCAAGCTTCTAAAATTGAAAAATGGATTAAAACTTATAAAAGCAAAGTTGAACAATGGTTTGAAGTGATAGCCTTTTTTGATGCTCAAAATTCGTTAGCAAACTTTACATTTAATCATCCAAACTACGTTTTTCCAGAAATTAAAAATAATAAAGAAGTTATAAAAGCCACCGATTTAGGTCATACATTACTAAATGAGATCCAAAGAGTTGATAGCGATTTTACTATTAAAAATCAACAATTTTTTATAATAACTGGAGCAAATATGGCCGGGAAAAGTACTTTTTTAAGAACCGTTTCTTTAGCTATAGTAATGGCAAATGTTGGATTGCCAGTTTGTGCTAAAGCATTTGAATATACTCCTATAAAATTAATTACAAGTATGCGAACCTCAGACTCTTTGGCTGATGATGAATCGTATTTCTTTTCAGAATTAAAACGTTTAAAATTTATTGTTGATGAAATTGGGAAAGACAATTACTTTATCATTTTAGATGAAATTTTAAAAGGAACCAATAGTACCGATAAAGCAATTGGGTCAAAGAAATTTGTTCAAAAATTAGTAGCATCTAATTCAACAGGAATTATTGCTACGCACGATTTAAGTTTATGCGAAATTGAAAAGGAATTAGCAGAAGTTGAAAACTTTTATTTTGATGCTGAAATAATTAATAACGAATTAAATTTTGATTATAAATTAAAAGAAGGTATCTGTAAAAATATGAACGCCTCCTTTTTATTAAAGAAAATGGAAATTATTTAAACTATTATGGATGCGCATTCACCCAAACTTCTCCATCTGCAAAATGTTCTTTTTTCCAGATAGGAACCGTTTCTTTTAAGGTATTAATAGCGAATTCACAAGCTTCAAAAGCGGCTTTTCTATGTGCAGAAGAAACCGCAATTATTACTGGAATATCTCCAATTTTAAGTTCACCAACTGCGTGATGGATTGCTATTTTATGAATTGAAAATTTTTCCAACGCTTGGTTTGCAATTTTTTGCATCTCCTTTACTGCCATTGGTTCGTAGCCACTAAAATCTAATAAAGTAACCTCCTTATTTTTGGTAGTATTTCTAACGGTACCCACAAATAAAGCAATTCCACCACAAGAGGCATCTTGTACAAAGTTGTAGCAATCTTGTAGGTTTAAAGTTTTTGTGGTTATTTGGATTGATGTATTTTCCATTTAAATATTATTTTTATAATATTATCCACCACTTACAGGTGGAATAATTGCAACAACATCACCATCAATTAAGTTTAAATCATCTGTTGCGTATTCTTCATTTACTGCAATTGCAAATTCATGGAGGTGTTGTAGTTTAGAAAATTTTGCAATTAATTGTTGTTTTAAATCCCATACAGTAGTATTTGAATCTAGTTCAAAAAATGTAGAATTTTTATCTGTAAGGTCAGTAGTAATCCCAAAAAATAAAACTTGTATTTTCATTTGCTTTTAAGCTTGTATGCAAAAGTAAATCTTTTCAATTTAATATAACAATTCTTTATTTAAAACAATTCTAAATAATAGCCTATGTGATACATATCACTAAACTAATATTGCCAATACTTAAATTTGTTACAGACCAAAATTATTTGTTATAAAATGAAGTATGGATTTATAATTGACAATCGAAAATGTATTGGTTGTCATGCTTGTACAACAGCTTGTAAGTCAGAACATGATGTAGCTGTTGGCGTTAACAGAACTTATGTTAAACAAGTAGAAAAAGGAGAATTTCCTGATACCCGTAGAATTTTTTCTGTGATGCGTTGCAACCATTGTACAGATGCTCCTTGTGTAGAAATTTGCCCTGTAGAAGCCTTGTATACAAGAGAAGATGGTATTGTTGATTTTGACAACAACCGTTGTATAGGATGTAAGTCATGTATGCAAGCTTGTCCGTATGATGCTTTGTACATAGACCCTGATAACAATACAGCAGCAAAATGTAATTACTGTGCTCACAGAGTAGATGTTGGTAGAGAGCCAGCTTGTGTTACAGTGTGTCCTGAGCATGCAATTATTGCTGGAGATATGCACAATCCAACAACAGAAATTTCACAATTGTTAGCACGTCAGGCAGTAAAAGTTCGGAAACCAGAAAAAGGCACCAATCCAAATTTGTTTTATATAGATGGAGATGATGCTTCACTAGTTCCTGAAGCTACGGCTAAATCGGGTCCAGGTTTATGGAGTTCTCAGGCACGTGGAGTAGGTCATTTTGCTAAAGCAGCTGAAAAAATGATGTACACAAATGATGATGTAGACTTATTGCAAATGAGTATAGACAATGATATTCAAGCCGCATATCAAAGAAAAGAAACAGAAAACCCCAACTATATTGATGTTTTAACAGGAAAAGCCCGTAGAGTTTATGATACTCCTGATAAAGGAGTGCTTTGGGGTTGGGAAGTTTCAGCATATGTGTTTACAAAGGCAATTGCAGCTGGAGTTTTCTTAATTCCATTTTTAGCGATTATTTTAGGTTATGAAGTTTCGGCAACATCGAAACTTTGGTCAGCTGGAATTTCATTGGTGTTTTTAGCATTAACGGGGCTGTTTTTAATAATGGATTTAGATCGACCTGATCGATTTTTAAACGTTCTTTTACGCCCACAATGGAACTCTTGGTTGGTAAAAGGAGGTTATACAATCACAGTTTTCGGATTGTTAGTGACCATTTGGGGAGTACTAACATTTTTTGAAATACAAGCAGGTGAAACCATATTGTTATGGGTAACCGTTATTTTTGCCATATTATTAGCTATTTATACAGCATTTTTATTTGCGCAGGCAAAAGGACGCGACTTTTGGCAAAGCCCCACCTTACCACTACATATGTTAGTGCATAGTGTTATGGCTGGTACAGCTATTTTTGTAATTGCATCTCTAGTATTTGGACAAGAAAATTGGATGAGCATTTTAAAAAACACCATGATAATTGCATTGGTAGTTAACCTATTTACCCTAATTACGGAATTAACAATTACCCACCCAACAACTTCAGCAAAAAAGGCAGTAAAAATGATAACTAAAGGGCGCTATAGTAGGCTGTTTTGGTTAGGTACAGTTATAATTGGAAATATTATTCCTTTAGGTACATTACTTTTTGGAGGAAGTGAAATATTAAATGTATTTTCAGCGATATGTGTATTAATTGGAATTATTATTACAGAGAAAATTTGGGTGGAAGCACCACAAAGAATTCCATTAGCTTAATTTAAAAAAACAGAAAGTCATGGGATATAAAAAACCATCATTTATAGAAAACATAGCAGAAAAATTAGGAATTATTCCAAATCTTCATAAAAAAGGCTACCAGGAGTTTGACCAAGATATGCGCCATTTTACAGATGAAGAAGTGGCTCAAATGTACGAGAATTTTCCTCCACCAGAAAAATGGGATAATTGGGTAGAATACAATCCAAAAACTTGGCCTAAAAAAGAAAAGAAAACCTATCAAATTGTACCAACTACCTGTTTTAATTGTGAAAGTGCTTGTGGTTTAACAGCTTTTATTGATAAAGAAACTCAAGAGGTTAAAAAATTTGAAGGAAATCCTTACCATCCAGGAAGTAGAGGTAGAAACTGTGCAAAAGGGCCAGCAACCATCAATCAAATTACAGATCCAGATCGAATTTTATTTCCTTTAAAAAGAAAAGGAAAAAGAGGAGATGGAGAATGGGAACGTGTTACTTGGGATGAGGCGTTAGATACAATTGCAAAAAGAATAAGAAAGGCACTAAAAGAAAATCGCCAAAATGAAATTGCATATCATGTAGGAAGACCAGGACATGAAAAATTCATGAATTGGATTTTACAAGGTTGGGGAATTGATGGACATAACTCGCACACCAATATTTGTTCTTCTGGGGCACGTTTTGGTTATAATTTATGGTATGGATATGACAGACCTTCGCCAGATCACGCAGAAGCAAAATTTATTTTATTAGTCTCGGCACATTTAGAATCTGGTCATTATTTCAATCCGCATGCGCAACGTATTATTGAAGGTAAAATGAAAGGAGCAAAGTTAGCAACAATGGACCCTCGTTTATCTAATACAGCATCAATGTCAGACTATTGGCTACCTTCCTATCCAGGAACCGAGGCTGCTGTTTTATTGGCAATGGCTTTATATATTTTACAAAACAATTTATACAATAGAAACTATTTAGAAAATTGGACAAACTGGCAAGAATATTTAAAAGCAAGGCATTCCGATACGGAGGTGACTTTTGAAAATTATATTGCCGCAATGATTGATGAGTACAAAGAGTTTACTCCTGAGTTTGCCGAGAAAGAATCTGGTGTAAAAGCTGAAATGATTGTTGAAATTGCTCAAAAAATTGGTGAAGCTGGTGAACGTTTTGCATCTCATAATTGGAGAGCCGCAGGGGCTTCAAACTTAGGAGGTTGGGCAGTTGCTCGATGTTTACATTTTCTGTCGGTTTTAACAGGAGCTGTAGGTGCAAAAGGAGGAACATCGCCAAATTCGTGGAATAAATTTGGTCCAACACAACCAAACAAACCAAAACCTCAAAAATTTTGGAACGAATTGCATTTCCCAAAAGAATACCCATTAGCCTTTTTTGAAATGAGTCAGTTATTACCTCATATGTTAAAAGAGGGTAGAGGTAAAATGGATGTTTATTTTTCGAGAGTTTTTAACCCTATTTGGACGTATCCTGATGGATTTACTTGGATGGAAATGTTTAGTGATGAAACAAAATTTGGCTTGCATACCGCATTAACGCCAACTTGGAATGAAACGGCTTTTTATGCAGATTTTGTATTGCCAATGGGATTAGCATCTGAACGTCATGATATCAATAGTTATGCAACACATGGTGGTACTTGGGTAGCTTTTCGTCAACCAGTTTTAAGAGAAGCCGCAAGAAGAAATGGAAAACCTGTTGAATTTACCTACCAAGCAAATCCTGGAGAGGTTTGGGAAGAGGATGAATTTTGGATTGAGTTAAGTTGGAGAATTGATCCTGATGGAAGTATGGGGATTAGAAAACATTTTGAATCACCTTACCGACCAGGAGAAAAAATTACTATCGATGAATATTATCAATATATTTTTGAGCGTGTAAAAGGCTTACCTGAAAAAGCAAAAGCTGAAGGTTTAACAGCGCTACAATACATGCAAAAATACGGTGCTTTTGAAATTGAAAAAGGAGAATCTTATAAGAAAAACGAAACACCTCTTACCAAAGAAGAATTAAAAGGAACAAAAATAGATAAAGAAACAAACGTAATTACCAAAAACGGAAAAGCTATTGGAGTTATGGTAAATGGCAAAGCAGTGGTTGGCTTTCCAACACCATCACGTAAAAATGAATTTTACTCACAAACAATGGTCGATTGGAAATGGCCAGAATATGCCACACCAACTTACATAAAAAGCCATATTCATAATGATCATTTAGACAAGTCTAAAGGTGAATATGTACTGGTTCCAACATTTAGGTTGCCTACCTTAATTCATTCACGTTCTGGCAACGCCAAATGGTTGGTAGAAATCTCTAATAGAAATCCAATATGGATGCATCCTGATGATGCTTCAAAATGGGGATTTAAAACTGGAGATTTAGTAAAAATGAATACCGATATTGGTTATTTTATTGATAAAGTTTGGGTAACACAAAGTATGAAACCAGGTGTTGTTGCTTGTTCACATCATATAGGGCGTTGGCGTAGACCACAAGATAAAATTGGAAATCGTTGGGCTACTAATACCGTAAATATTGAAGGTGATGGTAAAGGCGGCTGGAAGATGAATACAATTTCAGGAATTAAACCTTTTGAATCGGAAGATAAAGACTCTAAAAGGATTTTTTGGAAAGATGGAGGAGTGCATCAAAACATCACACATGCCGTTCATCCTGATCCAATAAGTGGAATGCATTGTTGGCATCAGCGAGTACGTATTGAAAAACCAAAGCAAGGTGAAAACTATGGAGATATTTTTGTGGATACTAATAAGTCACATGAGATTTATAAAGAGTGGTTAGCAATGACACGTCCTGCTCCAGGCCCTAATGGAGAGCGTAGACCTTTATGGTTTAATCGTGCTTTTAGGCCAGACGATTCAACCTATTATATAGATAAAAAAGAAAAATAAAAAAAGTCTCGCTAACAGCGAGACTTTTTTTATAGGAAATATTAGTTTGCTTCAGTTAAAAAATTAATGCTTATTTTTCACCCAAAATAAATTAAATAGTATCATAAGTAAACTAATTATAATCTATAATTTTATATGAAGAATATTTTTCAACAAATTATTATTGAAAGATTTAAACGCAATTTTAAAAAAAAGCATTCACAAACGAATGAATTACAATTGTCTAAAGAAGTAAACCGTTTTAAAATTCGTTTTTCACATTTATTGAGTGATTCATTTTTTATTATCATTGGAATTATTTCAGCTGGCTTTGGATTAAAAGGTTTTTTACTTCCTAATTCATTTATTGATGGTGGAGCTATGGGTATTTCATTATTAATATCTGAAGTTACTGGGTTTTCATTATCTATTTTAATTTTAGTAGTTAACTTTCCTTTTATTATATTAGGATATTCTCAAGTAGGAAAACAATTTGCCTTCAAAAGTATTATTGCAATAGTAGGCTTGGCATTAATTGTGCATTTTATTCCTTACCCTTTAATTACTTCAGATAAATTATTAATTGCTGTTTTTGGAGGTTTCTTTTTAGGAGCAGGAATTGGTATGGCAATTAGAGGAGGTGCAGTTATTGATGGTACCGAAGTGTTAGCAATTTATTTAAGTAAAAAAACAGGGTTAACTATTGGTGATATTATTTTGGTTTTCAATATATTGATTTTTGCTTTTGGAGCGTATATTTTGTCAATAGAAGTTGCTTTATATGCAATGTTAACGTATATGGCAGCAGCCAAAACGGTAGATTTTGTTATTGAGGGAGTTGAAGAATATACAGGTATTACAATTATCTCTGATGAAAGTGAAAAAATAAGATTAATGATTACTGAAAAACTAGGTAGAGGTGTAACCATTTATGCTGGGAAAGGTGGTTTTGGAAAAAAAGGAACAGCCTTAAAAGAAATTGATATTATTTATACCGTTATTACTCGATTAGAAATTGCAAGACTTAAAACTGAAATTGATGAAATAGATTCCTCTGCCTTTATTATTATGAATAGTATTAAAGATACTAAAGGAGGTATGATAAAGAAAAGGCCACTTGCAAAATAAACATTGATTTAAATAACTATGCTATTTTTGTGAGGTGAACAAGCTACAAACATATTCTAACCTAATAAAACAAGAAGCAAAACGTTTAGGTTTTGAAAGTTGCGGTATTGCTAAGGCTAAATTTTTAAATGAAGAAGCATCTAATTTAGAACAATGGTTAAAAAATGGTTACCATGGAAAAATGCAGTATATGGAAAATTATTTTGATAAGCGTTTAGATCCTCGTTTGCTAGTAGAAGATGCGAAAAGTGTGATTAGTTTAACATTTAATTATTTTCCAGAAACAAACCAAAATAATTCAGCTTTTAAAATAGCAAAATATGCTTATGGTGAAGATTATCATCACGTTTTAAAATCCAAACTGAAAGAGCTTACTTTTTTTATAGAAGCTACAATTGGAGAAATTCATGGAAGGGTATTTGTAGATTCAGCGCCTGTTTTGGAAAGAGCTTGGGCTCAAAAAGCAGGATTGGGTTGGAGAGGAAAACACTCGTTGTTAATTCAAAAAAACAAAGGTTCTTTTTTCTTTTTAGCAGAACTAATTTTAGATATAGAATTGGCATACGACACGCCTTTTGTGACTGACCATTGCGGAACTTGTACCAAATGTATTGATGCTTGTCCAACCGATGCAATTTTACCTAATAATACAGTTGATGGTAGTAAATGCATTTCTTATTTTACCATTGAATTAAAAGATGAAATTCCAACCTCAATGAAAGGAAAATTTGAAGATTGGATGTTTGGTTGCGATATTTGTCAAGATGTTTGTCCTTGGAACAGGTTTTCAAAACCACATACCGAAGAAAAATTTAATCCACATCCAGATTTATTAGCATTCACAAAAAATGATTGGGAAGAGCTTACCGAACTGGTATTTAAAAATGTGTTTAAAAAATCAGCAGTAAAACGCACCAAATTTTCTGGCTTAACTAGAAATATTCGTTTTTTAAACGATTATAAATAAGGTTAATTTTTAAAGTTAGTCATCTTTTTAAAGCTATTTTAATAACAAATCAAAGTATTTCAAATTTTTATAGCAAAATACAATTATATAAAACTGTATCTTTGTAAGTTCATTTAAGAAACAATTTTTATGAGTAAATCAAGAACAAGGAGAGAGGCTTTATTATATCACGCAAAACCAACTCCAGGTAAAATTCAAGTGGTTCCAACCAAAAAATATGCAACACAAAGAGATTTGTCTTTAGCGTATTCGCCAGGTGTTGCAGAACCTTGTTTAGAAATTGAAAAAGATGTAAATAACGTTTATAAATATACTGCAAAAGGAAATTTAGTGGCTGTAATATCTAATGGTACAGCTGTTTTAGGATTAGGAGATATTGGACCCGAAGCATCCAAACCTGTGATGGAAGGAAAAGGGTTGTTATTTAAAATTTTTGCAGATATTGATGTGTTTGATATTGAAGTAAACACCAAAGATGTTGACAAATTTATTGAAACAGTTAAAAATATAGCACCAACTTTTGGAGGAATTAATTTAGAAGATATCAAAGCTCCAGAAGCTTTTGAAATTGAAAGAAGATTAAAAGAAGAGTTAGACATTCCTGTAATGCATGACGATCAGCATGGAACTGCAATTATATCAGCTGCGGCATTAAAAAATGCTATTGAAATTACAGGAAAAGACATTTCAAAAGTACAAATAGTTGTGAATGGAGCAGGTGCAGCTGCAATTTCTTGTACAAGATTGTATTTGGCATTAGGTGCTAAAAAAGAAAATGTAGTCATGTGCGATAGTAAAGGGGTTATCAAAGCAGGTGCTGAAAATTTATCTCCACAAAAGCAGGAATTTGCAACTGCCAAAAATTTAAATACACTTGAAGATGCCATGGTCAATGCAGATGTATTTATTGGTCTTTCTATTGGAGATGTGGTAACTCCTAAAATGTTAAAGTCAATGGCAAAAGATCCAATCGTTTTTGCGATGGCTAATCCAACTCCAGAAATTGCCTATAATTTAGCAGTTAAAACTAGAAAAGATGTGATTATGGCAACAGGGCGATCAGATCATCCTAATCAAGTAAATAATGTTTTAGGGTTCCCTTTTATTTTTAGAGGAGCTTTAGATGTAAGAGCTTCAAAAATAAATGAAGAAATGAAAATGGCAGCAGTACATGCTTTGGCAAATCTTGCTAAAGAATCTGTTCCAGAACAAGTAAATATTACTTACGGAGAAACAAATATTCAATTTGGTAGAGAATATATCATCCCTAAACCTTTTGATCATAGATTAATTACAGAAGTACCTCCTGCTGTAGCCAAAGCCGCCATAGAATCAGGAGTAGCCAAAGAACCAATTATCGATTGGGAAACTTATAAAGAAACCTTAGCAGAACGATTAGGTACAGGAAGTAAGTTGATGAGAATGATTATGACCAAAGCAAAATCAGATCCAAAATCAATTGTTTTTGCAGAAGCTGATCATTTAGATGTTTTAAAGGCTGCTCAAATTATTTTTGATGAAGGTATTGGGAAACCAATTTTATTAGGAAACAAAGAAATTATTCAGGAATTAATGGAAGAAATTAATTTTGATGCAGAGCTTCCAATAATTGACCCTAAGTCTAATGAAGAAAAAGAACGAAGAAATAAATATGCCCAAGTATATTGGGAAAAACGCCAACGTAATGGAATCACACTATTAGATGCTCAAAAATGGATGCGTGAACGTAACTATTTCGCCGCAATGATGGTTAATGAAGGTGAAGCGGATGCTTTAGTTACAGGATATTCTAGAAGTTACCCAACTGTTGTAAAACCTATGCTTGAATTGATTGGAAAACAAAAGGGAGTTAGTAAAATTGCAGCCACCAATATTATGCTTACTTCACGTGGACCTATTTTTTTCTCTGATACAGCAATCAACATTGACCCTTCTTCAGAAGAATTGGCTAATATAGCTTACATGACAAGTGTAGGAATGAAAATGTTTGGTTTTGAACCTACCATTGCTATGTTGTCGTATTCTAATTTTGGCTCATCCGACACTAAAATTGCTGATAAAATTTCAAAAGCAGTTGAACTTATGCATGAAAAATATCCTGATGTAGTTATTGATGGAGAATTACAAGCTGATTTTGCTTTAAACCCTAAGTTGTTAAAGGAAAAATTTCCATTTTCAAAATTAAATGGTAAAAAAGTAAATGGCTTAATATTTCCTAATTTAGAATCCGCAAATATTGGTTATAAATTAATGAAAGAGTTTAATAAAATTGATTCTATTGGGCCAATAATTATGGGGTTAAAGAAACCTGTGCATATCATTCAATTAGGAGCCAGTGTAGATGAAATAGTTAATATTGCTTGCGTAGCAATTGTGCATGCGCAGGAAAAACAAAAACATAAATAATATTTTATTACATTTGATTGTTAAAAGAAAAAGATACATATGATAACCCATATAAGAGGTAAATTAATTGAAAAAAATCCCACATATGCTGTGATTGAAGCTAGTGGGGTTGGTTATTGGTTAAATATTTCATTAAATACTTTTTCACTGCTACCCGATAACGAATCTGCTTTTTTATACACGCATTTAGCTATAAAAGAAGATTCCCATACATTGTATGGTTTTATTTCAAAAATAGAGCGAGAAATTTTTAGGTTACTTATTTCTGTATCAGGTGTAGGTCCAAGTATAGCACGTACAATGTTATCCTCAATGACTACTGATGAAATTCAACAAGCTATTGCTTCTGGAAATGTAGGAGTTATTCAATCTGTTAAAGGAATTGGAGCTAAAACTGCTCAACGTTTGTTGGTTGATTTAAAAGATAAAATCTCTAAAACATATATTGTTGACGAAGTTTCTGTTACTCAAAACAATACCAATAAAAATGAAGCGTTATCAGCTTTAGAGGTATTGGGATTTGCTAAAAAACAAGCAGAGAAAGTTATCGATAAAATTTTAATAGAAGACCAAACTATGAGTGTTGAAGTTCTAATTAAAAAAGCACTCAAAAATTTATAAGATTTGAAGAAACTACAATTAATATTCAAACCATATATTTTGTTTTTTTTATTGTTGCTTTTTCAAGTGGCAGTAAATGCACAAACTGTTCCAGTTACACAATCAAAAGACTCGTTAAAGGTTGCTAAAGAAAAAGACTCAATTAAACTAAAATACCCTTTTAAAAATAATCAAGAGGGAAGTTTATTTTTAAACGATCCTGCAAAATCTGAAATTATATATGATGCAGAATTAAAGAAATATATAATTATTGAAAAAGTAGGTGATTATTATATGAAACGTCCAGTTTATATGTCTCAAGAAGAGTACAAAAAGTATAAACTGAAAAAGGATATGTTACAATATTATAAAGAGAAAATAAGTGCTACAAATAGCAAAAAAATTGGAAGTGAAGAGGCGCAAAAAAACTTATTGCCAACGTATTATATAAAATCAGATTTTTTTCAATCAGTTTTTGGTGGCAATACCATTGAAGTGAATCCTCAAGGTTCTGTTTTAATAAAAATGGGTGCCTTGTATCAAAAGGTAGACAATCCTCAACTTTCAGAGCGTAATAGAAGTAGTTTTACGTTCGATTTTAATCAAGAAATAAGCGCGAGTATTTTAGCAAAAATTGGGACACGTTTAAAAGTTGCTGCACAATATGATACCCAGTCTACTTTTAATTTTCAAAATCAAATAAAATTAGAATATACACCAACAGAAGATGATATCCTTCAAAAAATAGAAGTAGGTAATGTAAGTATGCCTTTAAAAAATTCATTAATTGTTGGTGCGCAAAGTTTATTTGGTGTAAAAACCCAGTTACAATTTGGAAAAACAACAATTACAGGTGTTTTTGCTGAACAAAAATCACAAACGAAATCTGTAGCAGCTCAAGGAGGCTCTACCATTCAAGAGTTTGAGTTGCAAGCAACCGATTATGATGAAAATAGACATTTCTTTTTATCACAATATTTTAGAGATAATTACAATACAGCTTTAAAAGATTACCCATTAATAAATAGTCCTATCAATATTACTAAAATTGAAGTTTGGGTAACAAACAGAAATGCCACTACTGTTGATATTAGAAACATTGTAGCTTTAGCTGATATTGGTGAAGGGGATCCAGATAATATTGGCCCTGCCAACGTAACACCAACTCCAGGAGTAACCTTGCCTTCAAATGATGCAAATAACATTTCTGCCATATTAACTACTACAAATCCAGTCCGTAATATTTCTACAGTTGGCAATGGTTTAGCTCCATTTTCTATGCAACAAGGGCGTGATTATTCGGTGCTAGAAAATGCAATAAAATTAAGACCAGATGAATTTACCTTACATCCTCAATTAGGATTTATTTCATTAAATAGAAGGCTAACCGACTCAGATGTGTTAGCGGTTTCTTTTGAATACACAATTAGTGGAGATGCTAACGTCTATAAAGTTGGTGAGTTTACAAGTGATGGAATAGTAGCACCTGAAAATATTGTTGTAAAGCTACTGCGAAGTGAAATTATAAGCACAGAAATTCCTATGTGGAATTTGATGATGAAAAATGTTTATTCGCTTCAAACGTATAGAATGCAACCTGAAGGATTTAGGTTAGAGCTATTATATGAAGATGATCAAACAGGAGTGCCAATTAATATTTTACAAAACGCTCAAACTACAGGTATAGCAGATAAAACCTTATTAAATTTATTAGATGTTGATAGGTTAGACCAAAGTCAGTTTTATGTTCCTGAAGGAGATGGGTATTTTGATTATGTAGAAGGAGCTACTATTAATTCAGAAAAAGGATTAATTATTTTTCCAACAGTTGAACCTTTCGGTAGGGATTTAGAAACAAAATTAACAGATGTTGCCGATGCTGCATTCATTTTTAACGAATTGTATGAAATAACACAATCTGAAGCTAAAAACAACTTTCAACAAAAAGATAAATATTTGCTTAAAGGATATTTAAAATCTGAAAGCGCAGAAGGAATTAGGTTACCAGCCTTAAATGTTCCACAAGGTTCAGTTAGAGTTACTAGTGGCGGTAGAGAACTGGTAGAGGGTGTTGATTATGTAGTTGATTATCAGATGGCTAGAGTTCAAATTATAAACCCAAGTTTAGAAGCTTCAAACGCACCTATTCAAGTTTCTGTTGAAAATAATTCAGCATTCAACCTTCAAAACAAACGTTTTTTTGGTGTGGATATTGAACATAAATTTTCTGATAAATTTATTGCAGGGGCTACTTTTTTAAATTTAAATGAAAAACCAATCACCCAAAAGGCATTATTTGGGCAAGAACCTATAAACAATACAATTTTTGGTGTAAATGCGAGTTATGGAACCGAAGTGCCAAAATTCACTAAATGGGTAAATAAACTACCAAATGTAGATACAGATGTTGCTTCTAATTTTTCAATTAGAGGAGACTTTGCTTATTTAAAACCAGGATCACCTAAAAGAATCGAATTAGAAGGAGAAGCCACTTCTTATGTTGATGATTTTGAAGGTTCTCAAATACCTTTAGAAATTAAATCTATCCAACAATGGCATTTAGCAAGTACCCCTCAATACCAAACACAATTTGACTTAGGAGGAAATGCTTCAGATTTAAGTTATGGCTATAAAAGAGCCAAATTAGCATGGTATATTATTGATCCTTTATTTTATGGAGGATCTTCTTTAAAACCTGGAGGAATTGATAATACGGAGCTATCCAGAGCCGAAGTTCGAAGAATTAGATATGAAGAATTATTTCCTGAACAAGATTTAGACTTAACGCAATCTACAATTGTTAGAACGTTGGATTTAGCTTATTTTCCTAATGAACGAGGAAGTTATAATTTTGACACTAATAATGTTGGGGCTGATGGAAAATTTACAAATCCAGAAGATAGATGGGCAGGTATTACAAGAGCGCTAACAACTACTAATTTTGAACAATCTAATGTTGAATATATTCAGTTTTGGTTAATGGATCCTTACGACCATTATTCAATTACTCAAGAAGAAGGATTACCAGTAGGAATTAATCCAAACAATATTTCAAATCAGGTAGGAGAATTGTATTTTAATTTAGGTAATATCTCTGAAGATGTATTGAAAGATGGAAGAAAAATGTATGAAAATGGATTGCCAGAAAATCCGTTAAGCACTAATAATACAGATCAAACTATTTGGGGAAAAATACCAACCAACCAATCATTATTATACGCTTTTAGCGATAGTGACAATGAAAGATTAAATCAAGATGTTGGTTTAGATGGTTTAAATGATGAAGAAGAAATTCAATTATTTGGAACTAGTTTTGGATCAGATCCAGCAAACGATAATTACCGCTATTTTAGAAGTTCAGAATATGATAATATTGATGCCTCAATAATCAATAGATATAAACAATTTAACAACACACAAGGAAACTCTCCAACCAATAATTTATCTCCAGAAAATTATCCAACATCAGCAACTACATTTCCTGATACCGAAGACATTAATAAAGACCAAACAATGAACTCTGTTGAGAGTTATTACCAATATAAAGTTTCATTAAATAAAAATGATTTAGTAGTTGGTCAAAATAACATTGTAGATGAAAAAAGAGTGAAAGTTACTTTAGAGGATGGAAGTGAAAAAGAATTTAGATGGTTGCAATTTAGAATTCAGGTGAGTTCACCAGATGAGGTAGTGAATGATATTACGGGTTTCAACTCAATTCGTTTTATGAGGATGTTTTTAACCAAATTTAAAATGCCAATAGTATTGCGTTTTGGAGAATTACAATTAGTAAGAGGAGATTGGAGACGTTTTACAAAAACTTTAGAAGATACCAATATACCACCACAAGATTTAACCAACCAACAATTACAAAATTTTGAAGTAGGAGTTGTTAATATTCAAGAAAATGAAGACAGAACTCCAATACCTTATGTGTTACCTCCAGGAATTAAAAGAGAAGTTTTAAGAGGAAACACCACTTTGCAAAAACAAAATGAGCAATCATTATCAATTAAAGTATCAGATTTAGAACCTGATGAAACTCGTGCTATTTTTAAAAATGTTAGGGTTGATTTAAGAATGTACAAGAAATTAAAATTGTTTTTACACGCAGAAGGCGTTCAAACCAAAACACAGGTTCAAGATGATGAAATTAAAGCCATTATTAGAATTGGAAGTGATTTAAACGATAATTATTATCAATTAGAAAAATTATTAAAAATTTCAGACTATGGTGTAAGTACACCAATTGAAATTTGGCCTGAAGAAAATAACTTAGATGTATTTTTAGAATATTTAGGGAAACTTAAATTATTAAGATTTGATGCTGGTGTTGCTCCTAATGAGCTATACCCTGCAATAAATACACCTTCACCAATAGAAGGTTTAGAAGGATATGATATTCGTGTAAAAGGAAATCCAAATTTAGCCAATATAAAAACAATTATGTTGGGTGTTAAAAACGTTAGTAATACCAATCAAAGTGCAGAAGTTTGGTTTAACGAAATGCGCGTTTCTGAATTTGATAATGAAGGAGGTTGGGCGGCTATTGTTAGTGCCGATGCCAACTTTGCTGATTTTGCTGATGTTGCAGTAACTGGAAGAATGGAAACCCAAGGCTTTGGAGGTATAGAGCAGCGTGTTAATGAAAGAAGTCAAGAAGATACAAAATTATACGATTTAGTGACCAATGTAAATGTTGGTAAGCTGCTTCCAAAAAGTTGGGGTGTAAAATTACCTTTAAATTATAGTATTTCTGAAGAGGTTAGAGATCCTAAATACGATCCACAATACCAAGATGTATTATTTGATGAAGCAAAAGAGGTAAATCTTAATAGTGATAAAGCACAAGATTATACCAAAAGAAGAAGTATAAGTTTAATTAATGTACGTAAAGAATTTAATCCAGAGTCTGAAAAAAAGCAACGTTTTTACAATGTAGAAAATTTATCACTTTCTTATGCGTATAATGAAACCTATCACCGCGATTATAATGTTGAAAAATTTGTAGATCAAAATGTACGTGCTTCAGCAAATTACAATTATAGTTTTCAGCCATTAGAAATTGAACCATTTAAAAATTTAGGTGTCTTAAATAGTCGCTTTTTAAAATTAATTAAAGATTTTAATGTGAATTTATTGCCTTCAACCATTTCAATAAATTCAAATATTATTAGAAGATATAATGAACAATTATCAAGAAGTTTAATAGAAGGTTTACCACAATTACCAACATTAAAACAGCGTCATTTTATGTTTGATTGGGATTATAATATTGGTTATAATTTAACCAAATCGCTTCAATTTAATTTTAGAGCTTCCAACAACTATATTTACGATGATTTTAATGCTTCAGATGAAGTGAAATTGTTTGATAACTTCTTTACAATGGGAAGACCAGATCATTACCATCAAACATTGAACGGAACCTATAAAATTCCTATTAATAAAATTCCTTACTTAGATTT
This sequence comes from Lutibacter aestuarii, assembly GCF_042676885.1. Classification (NCBI taxonomy): domain Bacteria; kingdom Pseudomonadati; phylum Bacteroidota; class Flavobacteriia; order Flavobacteriales; family Flavobacteriaceae; genus Lutibacter; species Lutibacter aestuarii. Next base: position 14,562 of record NZ_JBHTIC010000007.1, on the reverse strand, counting down.
TATTAATGCAAATTATGCTTATACAGCTGATTTTGATTGGCAAGCTTCTTCGCAATCATATATTGAAAAAGTGGGTAATGTCATTCAAAATGCTAACACCCATGCCTTGGGGTTTGATGTAGATTTTACAAAACTTTATAAAACAATTGGAGTAGATAAACTATTAAATAAAAAGGAAGACAAAAAGAACACTACTACTAATAATGCACCAATTGCATTACCAAAGTCAAATAAGAAAAAGAATACATCATTTGGTGCCGAAGTAGGTAAAACCTTTTATAATTTATTAACGTCTGTTAAAACAGCTAAAATTAATTATTCTGAAAACAATGGTACTTACTTACCTGGATATGTTCCAGAAATTGGCTTTTTAGGACGAGATAATTTTAGTGGAAGTTTAGCCCCAACCTTAGGATTTGTTTTTGGTAGTCAAATAGATATCAGACAAAAAGCAATTGAAAATGGTTGGTTGTTATCTAGAAATGAAGATGATCCATATTATAACAAAACGTACTCGCAAACGCATTATAATAAGCTGGATTTAATCATTGATTTAGAGCCTTTTAGAGATTTAGATATTGAGTTAAGAGGAAATAAAACATACACAAAACAAACAGCTCAACAAATTGACGTAGTTAACAATGTCTTAAGCTCTAATTCTCCCATCTCAAAATATGGAAACTTTAGCGTTAGCCATAATATGCTAAAAACTGCTTTTAAAAATAGTGATGAAAATTTTGAAGAATTTAAGGCAAATAGAGCAATAATTGCACAGCGTCTTGCAACTAAAACAGGGCAGCCTATTTCAGGTTTTGGAGTAACTAGTCAACAAGTTTCTTTACCAGCGTTTATGGCTGCTTATTCAGGAAAAGATGCAAATAGTGTAAATTTAACTGCATTTAGAGATGTTCCAATTCCAGGTTGGCAGTTAACTTATAAAGGTTTTATGAGAATGAAGTGGTTTAAAAAACATTTTAGAAGCTTTTCAGTATCACATAGTTATAATTCGTTATACTCTATTACCAATTTTAGTAATAATTTAGAATACAATGCGTCTAACCCTTATGCCGAGACAGATATTGCTGGAAATTATTATAATAAAACCCTTTTTACCAATGTAAATTTAACAGAAGAATTTTCTCCTTTGGTAAAAGTAGACATGAAAATGAAAAATTCCGTATCTTTCACCGGTCGAATAAATAAAGATAGAGCCTTAACTTTGAACTTTAATAACAATACAATAACTCAAATTAAAGGAATGGAATATATTGTAGGTTTAGGATATAGAGTTAAAGATTTAGCAATGAAATTTAGATTTGGAGGTAAATTAACCAAACTAAAAGGAGATTTAGATTTGAGGGCAGATATTTCTTTAAGAGATAATGAAACAGTGATTAGAGCAATTGATGAAGATAATAACCAAGTAACAGGAGGGCAAAAACTATTGTCGGTGAAATTTTTTGCAGATTATGCAATCAATCAAAATTTAACGGCTTCTTTTTATTTTGATCAAAGTTCATCACGTTACGCAATTTCAACAACTTTTCCTAGGCAATCAGTTAGCGCTGGGTTAAGTGTTAGATATGTTTTAGGAAATTAATAAAAATAAATAATTATAATAAACAAAAAAATGAATATTCCAGCAGATTTAAAATACACTAAAGATCACGAGTGGGTTAAAATTGAAGGTGACACAGCAATAATTGGTATAACACACTTTGCGCAAAGTGAGTTAGGAGACATTGTTTACGTAGACGTAGATACTGTTGATGAAACTATTGATAAAGATGAAGTTTTTGGCTCAGTTGAGGCCGTTAAAACAGTATCTGATTTGTTTATGCCATTATCGGGAGAAGTTACAGAATTTAACGAAACATTAGAAGATGAACCAGAAAAAGTTAATGCAGATCCTTATGGAGATGGATGGATGATAAAGGTAGCTATTTCAGATGCTTCACAAATTGATGAATTATTATCACCGGAAGCATACAAAGAGTTGATAGGAGGGTAATTTTACTTTTTAAAAACAGTTATCATCTAAGGTCTTTTTTACTTAGAAAATTTAATAGTCCAATGTATAAGTTAACTAAAAATACATTGGGCTATTTGTGTTAGGTAATAGTTCTCAACTACTTATTATGGCATAGTTATTGAAGTTTTTAATGAGAAAAACTACTAGATAATGAATGAAATTGAGTATTATTTTTTTCATTCTAGTAAGCGCTATAGCTGTGTTGGTAATTTTAACAGTGTTTTACAAAAAAAATAATGTAATAAAAAAAAATTACTTGCATAAGTTGTTTTAAAATTATTAAATTAGCGAACTATAAAAATTTTCACAGATGCAGATTAAAAAGAATCCAAAAGCAAATCTAGAAAACTATACCAAGATATTTATGCAGTTAGGTTTAGTTTTAGCACTTTTGATAGTGTACTTAGCTATTGAAAAAAAGACATATGATAGAGTTATTGGTGATTTAGGACCAGTGGTTTTAAACATGGATGATGAAGAACAAACAATAGAGATAGAGCAAGTTAAACCACCAGAGCCAAAAACTCCTCCGCCACCAACACCAGATAAAATCGAAGTTGTTGAAGATGAAGTAGAAGTAGAAGAAACTGTAATTGAATCTACAGAAACAGATGAAGATGAAGCTATTGAAGTAGAAGAAATTATTGAGGTTGAGGAGGAAGAAGAAGTAATGGAAGATGTGCCTTTTGCAATTATTGAAGATGTGCCTATTTATCCAGGTTGTAAGGGTTCTAAAGCAGAATTAAAGGCTTGTTTACAGGATAAAATCACAAAACACGTAAATAGAAAGTTTAACTCTGATTTAGCATCCGATTTAGGTTTGGCTCCAGGAGTTAAAAAGATTTTTGTGATGTTTAAAATTGATAAAAATGGTAATATTACTGATGTAATGGCGCGTGCACCTCATAATAGATTAAGAGATGAAGCTATTAGAGTAGTAAAATCTTTACCAAAAATGATTCCTGGTAAACAGAGAGGACGTCCGGTAGGTGTTAAATACAGTTTACCAATTGCATTTAAAGTTGAATAGTTGCTATAATAACTAAAGTTATAAATTAAAAGCCATCTTTAAAAGATGGCTTTTTTTATTCTGAATTATTGCAAAAAGTAAACAAAACGTATTAAAATTCTTTTTTTATATTTGTTTAAAAGCTGTTGATATGAAAAATGTTTTAATTCTTTGTTTTTTTTTAGTAGTTGATCAAATTACCTCCCAATCTATAATAGTTAAGGATACAATTACTAGATCAGCTGAAATTATTTATTCTGTTAATGGAAATAAGGTGTCGTTCAATCCAGAAACACCAGAACTTAATCAAATAGCCGGAGCACCTAAAGCTTTTTACACGTATTATTGGGAGTTTGGGGACGGTGATTATAGTTTTCAAGAAAACCCAAATCATACATATAAAACGAAAGGAACTTATAAAGTAAAACTTTCAGTAACTAATAATTATGATGATGGAAAACCACCAACAACACGTCCAAAAGAAATAACATTTAATAACACTGCTTCAGAAATTATTCAAAATGAAAGTCATCATTTGATAAGTGCTTATGGAGGTTTTAGATTGCAAACTAACCGAGACCCAATTCCTGAAGAGGAAATGCAAATGATACTTAGTTATGGTAATGAAAACCCGTTTCCAACAAATGGGAAAATTTATCTTTTTTTTAATGAGAAAAAATATAAGGATAAAAACTTTGATTTAGTTGATGTTAGATTGCATCATAATGAACAAGAAGTTTCTGAAGAAAATATTGCTTCAAATTATACTTCAAAAAAAGAGCTAATCCAAACTACAGGAATCACAACATTTATTGATGAAAAATTAATGGTTGTAGATACTTTAAAGCAAAATTTACCCTTAACTTTAGAAGAAGCTAAAGCATATTATCAAGATTTTAAAGTGTATGATTTTGACAATCTAGAGTCAAACGAAGAACGCAATATGTTTTTTACCTTTAAAACTACCCCTGAAATGTTAAAAGATACAAGTGCTGTTATTACAATTAGAAGTATCTACATTCCTGAAAGAGGAAATGACTCACATAAAGTACTAACTAAAGAAATGGAGATTGTAACTTCACACGATCCAAATAAAATGGCAGTTTATGATACACGTTTAAATTATAGATTGGTTAGGTTTAAGAGATTAAAATATAAAGTTCGTTTTCAAAATGATGGAGAAGGACCAGCTCGTTTAATAAAGTTAAATGTAGATGTTCCTGAAATGTTAGATAAATCCTCATTAAAAGTTATTGATATGTACCCAAAGTGCCCTATTTGTCCAGAAGAAGAGGTGCAATACAGTTGTTTGGATACAATTATTTCTAAAGATAAAATTTCATTTCAATTTAAAAACATTTACTTGCCTGGAACAGCTCAAAAAGGAGTGCATGATAAAGATTCAACAAAAGGGTTTGTGAAGTATTCAATGAAATTTGGAAAGAATTTTCACAAACAAAAATCTAAAAGTAGAACGGCCATTATTTTTGATAAAAATGAACCAATTATTACCAATGCATCTACTTCAAGGTTTTCTCCTGGAATTTCAATTGGAGTTAAAGCAGGTTATAATAGTTTCCCAGATTTAAACAATTCTGAATCTTATTTTTTAGGAGCTACTATTTCACCCTACAAATCATATAAAAAGTATTTGCAAGCCGAATTGATGGTTAATTCAATGAAGTTTTCTGATGTTACTAATTCAAATCAGGAGCTAGGGATTGTTGATTTACCTGATGGAACTATAATAGATAGTGCAATTAGAATAGATGAAAAAGCCATTGAAATAGCATTGTTAAACGTTGATATTGTACCTATTTCTTTTAGATATAATTTAAACGGAATAATAGGTTTAGGTGTTGGTACACAAATTTCTTTTGATATAAATAACGAAGTTACAAGCACAACAAAGTCTAATTATTATACTTTTTATAATAAACGAATTGGGGATCCTATTGAGGCTTTAAATAAAACAACAATTGATAAAACTAACAATTCATTTACAAATATTAATTATGGCATATTTGGAGATATTACGGTAGGAGCTTCTAGGATTGGACCTAGTTTAGGATTTCGTTATATCTATAACTTTCAAGAACCTAAAAAACAGCTTCATTTTTATGCAATTTGGAAAATATAAACGCAAATTATGTTAAAAAAATGGATGTTTTTAAGCTTAATATTGATTTCATTTCTTACGGTTGCTCAAACTTCAACAGATTACTTTAAGATTTTAAAAGACTCCTTAAAACAACAGAATAATTTTTCCGAATACATTTATGCACATTTAGATGAATTTGTGAAGAAACCAACCACAGAAAATTTAAACATTCTAAAAACTGTTGAAAATAGTTTATGGAGAAATCCAAAAACTACAATTGAAGCCACAGCTTTATTGTATTATTATGTTAATTATGCGTATTACCTAAAAAAGATGGGATTTATTAATGAATCGGTAATACACTACGAAAAAGCCTATAACTGTTATAAAAAAAATAAAATTCCAAATTACGATATTGTTGAATATTGTTTAAAACCTTTAGCAAATAATTATACTAGATTAGGTGATGCCGATAGGGCTGAAGATATTTTAAAAATATATATAGAACAAGCTCAAAAAAACAAAAATAAAAAGCATCTAGTTTCAGGATATTCAAACTTATCTATAGTATTAAGAACTAAAGGAGAGATTTTTAAGGCTAATAAATATTTAGATTTAGCATTAGAACTAACAAACTCCAAACAAAGTAAATCTTTCATTTATTCAAATATAGCCATCAATTATTTACTGATAAATGACTTAAAAAATGCTGAAAAATATGTGAGTTTGTCGAGTAAATTAAATGTTGAGAACGATTTAAAAATAACAGTTAAAAATGAAACCACTTTAGGACGCTATTTTTTTGAAAAAAATAAATTAGATAAAGCTTTGCATCATTTTGAGAAAGGATTTAAGAATGCTAAAACTATTTTTGGGAAAAATGATAGAGAAGTAGCAAAAGTAATGCTCCAAATTGCTGAGGTTTATAAAAGGCAAAATAATTATGATCAGTCACTGTTTTGGTATCAACAATCCATAAGCATTTTGTTGCCTAAATACTCTCCTAAAAACCCTAATACAAGTTTCTTTTATCCTGAAAACACATTAAAAGAAGCATTTGATGCGAGATCAATTATTTTTAGTGAAATTGGAGATTATGAAAGTGCTATTAAAAACTATGAATTGGCTTTTTTAATTGAAAATGAGCTCAGAGCAACTTATTTAACACAAAACTCGAAACTATTGCAGCAACAAGAGAATAGGGATAGAAGTGAAAAGTGTATAGAGCTGTGTAATAAATTATATATTGAAACTAATGAAGTAAAATGGATTGAAAAGGCATTTGAATTTGCTGAAAAAACAAAATCTGCTGTGTTGTTGGAGGCCAAAGAATTGGCTATGGAAAAAACGTTGCTAAAAAATGATAGCATATTCATTAAAGAAAAAAACACCTTATTTGAAAAAGCACAATTAAATAAAAGTATTGCTTTAGAGGAACTGAAAGGAGAAAATGCAAACATCAATGAGCTTTCAAAATTAACATTAAAAAGAGATGAGGCGTTTAACGAATTACAATTAATTAAAGAGCAAATACGTATAAAATACCCAAACTTAAGTACTCAAAATAATGATGAAACACTATTGATAGAACTTAAAGAAAAATTGATTAAAAACAATGAACTAATTATAGAGTTTTTCGATGGTACAAATAATATTTACGTATTTAGTATTTCAAAAAATGAACCTATAAAACTACATACGATACCAAAAAGTGAAAAACTAATAAATGAAATCAATCACTTTTTAAGTTTTTTTGAAGATAGCAGAGGTGTAAAACTTCAAAATAATATTCAGCAGTATAAATTATTGGGATACCAATTGTTTCGTAAATTTTTTAAGGCTGAACCATATAAAAATGTTATTTTAATTCCTGATGGGCTGCTTTCATTTATTCCATTTGATGCGCTACTGACTAAAGAAACTGAGGATGTAAATTTTGGTTCACTACCATATTTAATTAAATCAACCACAATAAATTATTCATATTCTGCAAAAATCGCACTGCAAAATTTAAAGACAGCTGATAAGTTTACAAATGATAAAATACTCGGATTTTTCCCCATTTTTGAACATAATTATAGAGGGTTAACGGAACTTGATTTTACCTTAAAAGAAGCAAGTAATATTAAAAATGTTATAAATGGTGATTTTTTTATAAAATCTAACGCTACAAAAAATAATTTTCTTCAAAATAGTCATTTGTATCCAATAGTTCATTTATCTACTCATGCATTAGCTGGCGATAATTATTCGCCACCTTCAATTGAATTTTATGATGAAACCTTGTATTTACCAGAAATTTATGGATATAATTTACAAACAAACCTCTTAGTTTTAAGTGCTTGTGAAACTGGAGTGGGAACACTTCGAAGAGGTGAAGGAGCTATAAGTATGGCTCGGGCATTTTCTTATGCAGGTGTTAAAAGCTTGATAGTTTCTTTATGGAAAGTGAACGATAAAGCAACAGAAATATTAATGACTGATTTTTACAAAAAGTATAAAAAATCAGAAAATAAATCAGCATCTTTACACAATGCTAAATTAGAATATTTAAAAAATGATGAAATATCTTCGTTAAAAAAGTCTCCTTATTATTGGGCAAGTTTTGTGTATTTTGGAGATTCAATAGTTGATGATAAGAAAACTTTTTATATAGAATGGTTAGTACTTATTGGAATTATATTTGCAATTGGATATTTTCTTTTAAAAAAGAGTAGATTTGACTCCAAATAAACAATGAATGAAATTAAAGAATCTTCTTTTAAGACAAGGGTACACAAAGGTTAAACTTAAAAAGATTAACACAAATCATTTTGAACTGAAAGCTAAAATAAACAAAGTAAAAGGTAAGTTTATCTTAGATACAGGTGCTTCAAACTCATGTGTTTCAATAGATTTGGCTGATAAGTTTCATTTGGAATTACAAGATTCAGAAACGAAAGCAGCTGGTGCTGGTGCTATAGGTATGGAAACTAAAACATCTTCCAAAAATAAACTTGAATTGAAAGAATGGAATTACAATAGTTTTAATTTAGTATTGATTGATTTATCGCATGTAAATACAGCCTTAACTGAACATAATGCTGATGCCGTAGATGGTATAATTGGCGCCGACATTTTAGAAAAAGGCAGTGCTATAATTGATTATGAAACAAAAAGTTTATATTTAAAAAAGCTAGTTTATAAATACTAGTTAAGCAGTTTTAAATCTCCAAGTAAGAATTCCGCCTACCATAAGTGTGTCTCTTTTTAGGCATTTACCATAATGCATATTAATAAATAAGTTATTTGACAAAATATAACTTAGACCTCCCACAACTAAGTTAGAAGTTAACTCTTTTTCGGCAATCACACCATTATTTTCTATAAATAGTTGAAATTTGTTAGTTAAGTTATAACCAAGGTTAGAAACATATTGAGTTGACTTAGATTTATCTGAACCAATAAAATACCTAAAATTATAATTTAGAATAATTTTTTCAGAAAGCTTATTAGACATGTTTATTGAAAACAAGTGAGCCATTCTTTTAATGATATCATTTTCGTTAAAAGGAATTATTGACCTATATGTGAAAGAAGTTTCAGGAATAATTTTATTTCTTTCCAATATATTTACCACAGTCCCTAATTGAATTTTTTTGATATGGAAATTGGAGGAAATTAATTCATTATTATAATAAGAAGATTCACTGTTGAAAGGAGTAACCATTTGTAGTTCAACACGTTCATTAAACCCATATCTAAACAATGCGCTAGGCAACGACCATGATGTTGATTTTTCTAACTCATTTTTTTGAATAGTTTGAAATGAAGCTAATTCAACTTGAAAAATATCCTTATTAACAATATTAGAATATATTATTGTTTGCGCATTAGTTTTCAGGAAAAATAAGGATGTAATAATTAGTAAATTAAAAGAAAATGTTCTCATTAAATTGTAATTATAACTGTAGGACAAAGCTAATTTTAACTAATTTTAAAAAGAATGACAATTATCAATAATGTAAAAAATAAATCATACACAGCTTTTAAATTATTATATATATAATAAAAATATTATAAAAATAGTAAAATCATATTGAAAATAATATTAAAGCTCAAAAGCATATGTAATAATTCCGCCAACATAAAACATATGATGGTTAATTCCATTGGCGATAGATATATCTACCACAAAATTTTGATTAAAGTTGTATCCACCTCCTAAATTTAAGTTGTGAGAAATTAATTTTTGATGATTAAAATCGCCAAAGTTTTCGATAAAAAAATGTATTTTAGAACTGGCTTCAAAAGTAAAATTTGCGATATAAAAACCTGATTTTGAGTTGTCAGTATTTTCAGCATAGCCAATATTAGAATTGAAAGTAAGTTTATTTGTTAGTGTGTTACTTAAATTAAATGAGCACAATTTGCCAACTTTATGTATTTCAAATTTTGAATCAGTAGGAAGTATTGCTCTAATCATTAAAGATGCTTCTGGAATCCAATTTTTTTCTTGCCATAAGTTTATTGAAAAACCAACCTGAATATCATCAAACTTATTTAAAGAGTGTATTAAGTGGTCATTTTCCCATAACCTTTCTTTAATAATTGGAGTATTTAATTGCAGTTCTAATTGACGCGTAATACCAAATCTAAATAATGCGCTTGGAATGCTTATTGATTCCAATTTAATAGATTTTTCTTTTTGTATGGTATATAGAGATTCTAATTCAATTTGCAATAAATTTTTTGCTATTGAGGAAGAGGGTTCTACTGTTTGAGCAATTAAACTATTTATAAATAAAACACTTATAATGAAGCTTAGTATAAATTTATACATTTTTAGTGGACGTTAAAAAATCAAGACAAATTTATTTTTATTAAGTCTAAATAAAAATGATTTTTATCACACTTCATAAAAAAAGCCTAAGGAATTTTCCTTAGGCTTTAAAAAAGTTTTTTATTATTGGTTTAAAGCTCTAAAGCTTTTTTAGGATTGTTCTCCATTAAAATTTCAATAGGGTTTTCTAGGGCTTCTTTAACAGCAACTAAAAAACCTACAGATTCTCTACCGTCAATAATTCTATGGTCGTAAGATAGGGCAACGTACATAATTGGTCTTATAACTACTTCTCCATCTACAGCAACGGGTCTTTCAACAATATTGTGCATTCCTAAAATACCACTTTGAGGAGGGTTAATAATTGGGGTTGATAACATAGAACCAAAAACCCCACCATTAGTAATTGTAAAAGTTCCGCCTGTCATTTCATCAACAGTAATTTGTCCATCTCTAGCTCTAATAGCTAAACGTTTTACTTCGCTTTCTACGCCTCTAAAACTTAAATTTTCAGCATTTCTTATCACAGGAACCATCAACCCTTTAGGACCTGAAACGGCAATAGAAATATCTTGAAAATCATGAGTTATTTTGTAATCTCCATCAATCATAGAATTTACATCAGGATACATTTTTAAAGCTCTTACAACAGCAAGGGTAAAGAAACTCATAAAACCTAAACTTACACCGTGTTTTGCTTTAAAATCGTCTTTAAATTCTTTACGTAAATCAAAAATAGGTTTCATGTCTACTTCATTAAAAGTAGTAAGCATGGCAGTATCATTTTTAACTGAAACTAGGCGTTCTGCAACTTTTCTACGAAGCATTGATAATTTTTTACGTTCACTACCACGTGTTCCTCCTGCTGGAGTTCCCATGCTTGGAGTTGCTTTTACAGCATCATCCTTGGTAATTCTACCATCTTTTCCAGTTCCAGTTATTTCAGAAGCAGAAATCCCTTTTTCAGCCAATATTTTTTTGGCAGCAGGAGATGCGCTTCCACTAGCATAAGTTTGTTGATGTTCAGTAGGTTTTTCTTCTGTTTTAGAAGTTTGTATAGGTGTTGATGCTTCGGTAGTAGCTTCTGATTTACCTTCGGGTTTTTTAGCATCCATATCAATTAAACACACAATGGCGCCAACTGCAACGGCATCGCCTTCTTCAGCTTTTAAAGTAATAACTCCACTTTCTTCAGCTGGTAATTCGAGTGTTGCTTTATCAGAATCTACTTCTGCAATTGGTTGGTCTTTTTCAACATAATCTCCATCTTCAACTAGCCAAGTTGCAATTTCTACTTCTGTTATAGATTCTCCTGGAGAGGGAACTTTCATTTCTAAAATCATCTTTCTGTAATTTTGATTTTTTTATCTTTTCAAAAAGAAAAGAATTTAAATTATTTTATTAGTTAGTTTCAAATACTTTGTCAATAATACGTTGGTGTCTTCTTTTAAATCTTGCTGATGAGCCTGCAGCTGGTACTGCATAAAAAGGCTGTGATGCAACTTCTAAATGAACCAATCTAAAACGTTGTAACATATAACTCCAAGCTCCCATATTTTCTGGTTCTTCTTGAGCCCAAACGTAGTTTTTAACATTAGGGTACTGGTCAATTATTTGCTGTAATTTTTCTAAGTGCAATGGGAATAATTGCTCAATTCTAACCAAGGCTATATCTTTTCTATCTAAATTAGTTCTTTCAGCTAACAAATCATAATAAAATTTTCCTGTACAAAAAACTAACTTTGTTACGCTTTCTGGATTTATGGTATCGTCAATAACTTCTTGAAATGAACCATTAGCAAATTCATCTAAAGTAGAAACCGCTAATGGATGACGTAATAAACTTTTGGGTGTAAAAACAATTAAAGGTTTTCTGTACGTACGTTTCATTTGACGGCGTAGCAAATGATAAAAATTGGCTGGAGTTGTACAATCTGCAACAATCATATTATCGATGGCGCATAATTGTAAAAAACGCTCCATTCTTGCCGATGAATGTTCAGAGCCTTGACCTTCATACCCATGAGGTAGTAAAACTACAATTCCATTTTGAAGTTTCCATTTATCTTCTGCAGCAGATAAATATTGATCAAATATAATTTGAGCACCATTACTAAAATCTCCAAATTGAGCTTCCCAAATAGTTAAAGTGTTTGGGTTTGCCATTGCATACCCATAATCAAAACCAAGAACACCGTATTCTGAAAGTAATGAATTGTAGATATACATTTGTCCTTGTTTATCATCAATGGTGTTTAAAAGATTGATGCGTTCTTCTGAAATTTCATCTCTTAAAATAGCATGTCGATGACTAAAGGTGCCACGTTCAACATCTTGACCAGAAATACGAACATCAAAACCTTCTTGCAGTAAACTTCCGTAAGCTAAGGTTTCTCCCATTCCCCAATCAATTTGATCGGTTTCAAAAACCATTTTATTACGATCGCGTAAAATTCGTTCTGCTTTTCTTAAAAACTTAACTCCATTTGGAACCGTTGAAACAACTTTAGCAATTTCTTTTAGTTTTGTTTTAGAATACGAAGTATTTTCTGAAATCAGCATGGCTTCAATACCTTTTCTGGCAAATTCTTGCCAAGTATCTTCCATAAACTCTCGTACTTTAGAAGTTTCAGCTTTTTTAGAAAGTTGGTATTCTTTTTCTAATAAATCTTTAAATTCGGCAATAGATTCGTTTAAATAATTAGCATCTATAACTCCTTCAGCGATTAATTTTTTGGCATAAATATCTCTAGGGTTGCTATGTTTAGAAATGGCTTTGTATAAGTTTGGTTGTGTAAAACGAGGTTCGTCACCTTCGTTATGTCCATATTTTCTATACCCTAATAAATCAATAAAAATATCACGTTTAAATTGCATTCTAAATGCTAATGCAATTTCTATAGCATGCACAACAGCTTCTACATCATCAGCATTTACATGTAGTACGGGTGATAGTGTTACTTTTGCAACATCTGTACAATAGGTGCTTGAACGACCGTCTAAATAATTAGTGGTAAAACCAATTTGATTGTTTACAACAATATGAATTGTACCTCCTGTAGTATAACCATTTAATTGGCTCATTTGAGTAACTTCATACACCAATCCTTGTCCTGAAATGGCGGCATCTCCATGAACAATAAGAGGAAGTAGTTTGGAGTTATTTCCGTTGTAGGTTTTGTCAATTTTTGCTCTAGAAATTCCTTCAACTAAAGGGCCTACAGTTTCTAAATGTGATGGGTTAGGAACTAAATTCATTTTAAGTTCCTTATTATTTTTAAGTGTTTTAGTGGTGGTTAATCCTAAATGGTATTTTACATCGCCATCAATAGTTTCATCTTCAAAATCTTTCCCTTCAAATTCACTAAATAATTCACGAATAGGTTTTCTGAAAATATTTGTCAAAGTATTTAAACGCCCTCTATGAGCCATTCCAAGCACAAATTCATCTACATCGTAGATTTCAGCAGCATTTCTAATAATTGCACCAATAGCCGGTATTAAGGCTTCACCACCTTCTAAAGAAAATCGTTTTTGGCCAACATATTTAGTTTGTAGAAAGTTTTCGAAAGTAACGGCCTGATTTAATTTTTGAAGAATGTATTTTTTTGCTTCTGCTGAATAATTAGGATGATTAGAATTTGGGTTTAATTGTTTTTGAAACCATTTAATTTCTTTAGGATTTCGAATGTACATATATTCAACTCCAATTGAATCACAATAAATAGTTTCTAAATGCTTAATAATTTCTTTAAGCGTGTTTTTACCTGAACCTACAATATTCCCAGCATCAAAAACAGTATCCAAATCTTTTTCAGATAAACCGAAGTTTTCAATAGCTAGTGTAGGAGTGTATTTCCTTCTTTCACGAACAGGATTTGTTTTGGTGAATAGGTGGCCTCGGGTTCTATAGCCATTAATAAGGTCTATTACTTTAAATTCTTTTAATACATTTTCAGGAACTTCAAATTCTTTTTCAGTGTCTTTTAATGTATATTTTTCGTTGGCAAAGTCGTATCCTTGAAAAAAACTTCGCCAGCTGGGTTCAACCGAATCAGGATTAATCAAATACTGGTCATATACATCAGCAATATGCCCTGAATGAACAGCATTTAAAAATGAAAATTTATCCATATTGTTAGTTAGTAGTCAATGTTTTATTATAATGCAACAAAAATACAACTTTTACCAAAACAACCATTTTAATTAAGCTAATTTTGCAATAATTATATTATTTGTAAATTTTAACTAAAGTTGTTGTTAAAGTAGTTTTAAGTAAGCATTTTTTAAGTGTTTATATGAGAACTTTGTAAAAATTTTAATGCTTTGTGGTGTTTAATAAATAAGTTATTTTCAAGGAGTTATATTGGTGTAAAAAAATAGCTTAAAAAAAAGTGTAATTTTTTTTAAAATTTCTTGCAAAAAGAAGAAAAGCTTGTATATTTGCACTCGCAAAAGAGAATAAATTCCTCCTTAGCTCAGTTGGTTAGAGCATCTGACTGTTAATCAGAGGGTCCTTGGTTCGAGCCCAAGAGGAGGAGCAACACAGAAAGACCTACAAAATGTAGGTCTTTTTTTATGGTTTAAACATATTTATG
>NZ_JBHTIC010000006.1:0-534425 GCF_042676885.1 Lutibacter aestuarii | reverse complement strand
GCGGTATCAAAAGTAAACTTTGGATTTTCATCGGTAGAACTAAAACTAGTACCCTCAGCAGACCATTGATATGAAGTTGCATGCAGGCTTTTATTAGTAAAACTAACTTCTTCATTGACCATAGGATTAGTAGGAGTAAATGAAAACTCTGCTGTTGGCGGTTCCCCGTCATCTTTGGAACAACCTACAGTAAATAAAAGTAGGATAAAAGAAAAAAAGACTCCTTTTAGTATGGTTAAAAAATGTTGTGATTTCATAATAAAAATGATTTTAATTAGAAAAATGATGGATAATTTTTTTTAGATAAAAGTAATTTTTAAGATTTGTAAAATCTATACGGCATTTATCCTATTTTTTTAAATAAGATCATTTCGTTTTTTAACTAATAATTACAGATATCTTTTTGTGTTTTCTCCTTAATCATTTCAATCCATAACTCACCATCAAAACCATTTACAATATGATGCTTTTTAAGATTTTTTATTTCATTATAGGCTAAACCAGTGTAGCAAGAAAATACAAACCAATCTTTCACTTGTTGTAATCTAAGCTGTGTAAACTGATAATCTTCCAGTATTTGTAATTCCTCTACAGACAAAAAAACTATGTTTGTAATAACCTTTTCTGGTTTGTATAATATGAATGGGTCAGTTACTAAATATTCTTCAGCTAATGCAAGTTTAATTATTTTACGTAACCTTTGAATGTTCTTATTAATAGTAATTTGTTTCTGATTCTTTTCAGATTTCAAATAAAAATCAAAATCATTTATAAACTTCAATTTTAAATCAGACAGTAAAATATCATGCTTTTTATACTGAAACTTTAGAAATGAAAAAACGTGTTTCTTAGCTTCAATAAATTTATTGTAAGTACTTTTTGCATAACTAACTCCAATCAACTTTTCCATTCGTGAATTATGTAATTCAAACACTTCCATTAAAGTTTTATTATCAGTTGTATTTTCACCTTTATATTGTAGAAAAATATCATTTACATCAAAGTTTTGTTTGTTAATTTGAAGCAATAAAAAAGCCTGATTTAGATTATTTGTTATCAGGCTTAATTGTGTGTTCAAAAGTTTATTTTCTTCTTTAGGAATAGCTAATTGTCTTTTACTACCCCATAAATTTGGATTTATAAATAATCCTATAGAAAATTCTCTTCGTTTTTGCAAAAATGTAATTCTACATCTAATAGGGCATTTCCCCTGTTTATTTAATCTAGCTTTTTGTAGAATAAACAAAATAGTTAACTTACTTATTTCCATATTTATATATTCTTAAAAATGGTACACCTGAGAAGAAAATTGGTACACCTAATTGTATGCCTTTTTTTAAAGAAATTGTAAATATTTTAAAAAGTAACATAACTTAAAACCTTGACATTAAGGCATAAAAAAAGCCTCACAATTATGTGAAGCTTACTTAGTAGCGGGGACTGGACTCGAACCAGCGACCTTCGGGTTATGAGCCCGACGAGCTACCTACTGCTCTACCCCGCGATTTGGACTGCAAAGATATAACCTTTTTTTAAAAAAACAATAAGTTTTTTCCAATTAAAATAATTTAAGAGTACCTTTGCAGCCTTAAACATTGGAAATGAAGCATAAAGCAGGTTTTGTAAATATTATTGGTAATCCAAACGTGGGTAAATCAACATTAATGAATGCTTTTGTTGGTGAAAAACTCTCTATTATTACCTCAAAAGCACAAACTACTCGTCATCGAATTTTAGGAATTGTTAACGGAGACGATTTTCAAATTTTATTTTCGGACACTCCAGGCATTATAAAACCAGCTTATGAATTACAATCTTCCATGATGGATTTTGTGAAATCAGCTTTTGAAGATGCCGATATTTTAATTTATATGGTTGAAATTGGTGAAAAAGAACTTAAAGACGAAGCCTTTTTTAATAAAATAACCAATTCTAAAATACCAGTTCTTTTATTGTTAAATAAAATTGATAAATCTTCACAAGAAGAAGTTGAAGAAAAAATATTGTATTGGAAAGAAAAAGTACCTAACGCAGAAATTTTTATCATATCAGCACTTGAAAACTTTAATGTAGAAAGTGTTTTTAATAGAATTGTTGAATTACTGCCGGAATCTCCTCCATTTTACCCAAAAGATCAGTTAACTGATAAGCCTGAACGTTTTTTTATCAATGAAGCTATTCGTGAAAAAATTCTACTTCATTACAAAAAAGAAATCCCTTACGCTGTAGAAGTAGAAACCGAAGAATTTATTGAAAGTGATAAAATTATTAGAATCCGTTCAGTTATCATGGTTGAACGTGAAACTCAAAAAGGAATTATTATTGGTCATAAAGGAACGGCTTTAAAACGAGTTGGGACAGAAGCTAGAAAAGATTTAGAAAAATTTTTCAATAAAAAAATTCATTTAGAATTGTACGTAAAAGTGAATAAAAATTGGAGAAATGATAAACGCCAGTTACGCAGATTTGGATACAATGAATAATTGCTATTTTTTTAAAACACTCATCATAAACTCATAAAGTTCACCCATTTGTTGATGTCCTGCTTTTTTACCTATTCTGCCTAAAAAATACATCAAAATCCACAAAGCTGGAAGAAGAACAACCATGAATAAAGCAACAGCATAATCTTCTTTAAGCGTCCACTTTACGTATGTCATTATTAAAAATCCAATAAATGCAACTGCTACAGCAAAGTGAAAAAACATAAACAATGTCCAAACCTGAGGCTTAGGTCCAAAAAGTCCTTTTACAATTGACCTATGCTCATCCACTTCTTCAATTTCAATATTTAATTGTGGAGACCAAAAATGATTCTCTTTAACAGAAACATCAATAACAATATGATTTCCAACAACTTTACAACAATACCTACAATCTTTATCCTTTATAGCATCCTTAAACTTGGAAAGTAAATTTTGAACATTTTCATTAAATTCCATCTTAAATCTAGGGCGTAAATGAATATCGCTGTTTTTCTTTTCGTTCATTGAAGTTGATTTTTTTAGTATCGAAATATACTATTTTTTAACAAATGTCTAATTTTGAATTAGTAATACATAAAATGCATCAATAAAATTGCGTAGTTTTGCAAAAAATTAAAGAACTCTATGAGTAATATAGTAGCCATTGTAGGAAGACCAAATGTTGGGAAATCAACCTTATTTAATCGTTTAATTAAAAAACGTGAAGCAATTGTTGATTCAGTTAGTGGTGTAACTCGTGATAGACATTACGGAAAAAGTGACTGGAATGGTAAAGAATTTTCAGTAATTGATACTGGTGGATATACCGTTGGTTCTGACGATATTTTTGAAGGAGAAATAAGAAAGCAAGTTCAATTAGCAATTGAAGAAGCAGATATTATTGTTTTTGTTGTTGATGTTGAAGAAGGTATTACACCCATGGATACGGAAGTTGCCAACCTTTTACGCAAAGTAAAAAAACCTATTTTTATGGCAATTAACAAAGTTGATAATGCTATGCGTGAAGCTGATGCTGTTGAATTTTACAACCTTGGCTTAGGCGACCATTATACTATTTCGTCAATTAATGGAAGTGGTACTGGCGAATTACTGGATGCACTAGCTGAAAAATTAGAAGACGCTCCAGAACAAGAAAATGAATTACCAAGATTTGCCGTTGTTGGACGTCCAAATGCAGGAAAATCATCATTTATCAATGCTTTAATTGGCGAAGACAGAAATATAGTTACCAATATTGCAGGTACTACACGCGATTCTATTGACACTAAATACAATCGTTTTGGTTTTGATTTTAATTTAATTGATACCGCTGGTATTAGAAAAAAATCTAAAGTAAAAGAAGATCTAGAATTCTATTCTGTAATGCGTGCAGTTAGATCTATTGAGTTTTGTGATGTTGCTATTTTAGTGATTGATGCTACTCGTGGATTTGAAGGACAAGATGAAAACATCTTTTGGTTAGCTGAAAAAAACAAAAAAGGAGTGGTTATTTTAATCAATAAATGGGATTTAGTTGAAAAAGAAACCAATACTATGCGCGATTTTGAAGCTCAAATTAGAAGAGAAATAGCTCCATTTACAGATGTGCCTATAATTTTTATTAGCGCCTTAACCAAACAACGTATATTTAAAGCTATTGAAACTGCTGTAGAAGTTTTTGAAAACAGAAAAAAACGCATTCCAACAAGTAAATTAAATGAAACGATGTTGGATATTTTAAAACAAAATCCACCTCCTGCTTATAAAGGGAAGTTTGTAAAAATTAAATTTTGTACACAATTACCAACACCAACTCCTCAATTTGTATTTTTCTGTAATTTACCACAATATGTTAGAGATCCATACAAGCGTTATGTTGAAAATAAACTACGAGAAATATTTGATTTTAAAGGAGTTCCAATTGTAATTTATTTTAGAAAAAAATAAAATTTTAGGCTACTAAATTAACATTCATTCTATAAAATAATCTGTAAATTTGAAATGGTTTTTAACCTATTCTAAATACTACAATTATGGATGACGCCCTTTTATATGGTAGATTGCAATTTGCTTTTACAATAACTTATCATTATTTATTCCCTCAGCTTACTATGGGGTTGGCTTTAATCATTGTAATTTTTAAAGGATTACATTTAAAAACCAACAAACCCTTATATAATAATGCTGCCAAATTTTGGGCTAAAATATTTGCTATTAACTTTGGAATGGGGGTGGTTACAGGAATTCCTATGGAGTTTCAATTTGGAACTAATTGGGCTCAATTTTCTGAACGTACGGGAAATATTATTGGACAAACTTTGGCAATGGAAGGAATGTTCTCCTTCTTTTTAGAATCCTCTTTTCTTGGGTTATTTTTGTTTGGAGAAAAGCTTTTAGGTAAAAAATTACACTTTTTAACTGCTTTTTTAATATTTATTGGTTCTTGGGCAAGCGGATACCTAATTATTGCTACCCATTCGTGGATGCAAAATCCTGTTGGTCATGAAATTTTAGCCAATGGAAAATTTGTATTGAAAAATTTTTCTGATTTATTTAGCAATCCTTGGTTACTACCTTCATTTTTTCACAATCAAATGGCTTCATTAATAACCACCTCATTTGTAATTGCTGGTGTTGGTGCCTTTTATATGTTAAATAATAAACATACAGAATACGCTCATTTATTTTTAAAAACAGCCATTATTACTGGAGTAATTTCTACTTTATCAGTTGCATTTCCAACTGGAGATTTATTAGCTAAACAAGTTGCTTTAAAACAACCTGTAACTTTAGCAGCCATGGAAGGCTTATTTGATTCTGAAGAAGGGGCTCCAATTGTACTAATCGGACAGCCTAATATGAAAGAGCAACGTTTAGATAATAAAATTGAAGTTCCGAAAGTACTTAGCTTTCTTACCTATCAAAGGTGGAATGCTGAAATAAAAGGGTTAAACGATTTTCCAAAAGAAGAGTGGCCTACCAACATACCTGGATTGTATTACTCCTACCATATAATGGTGGGTTTAGGAACTATTTTTATAGGAATTATGCTTCTAGGCTTATGGTTTTTATGGAAGAAAAGATTAGCACTAAAGCGCTGGTTTTTATGGGTACTCTTATTTTCAATTCCATTTCCATATATTGCCAATACTGCTGGTTGGTATACTTCTGAATTAGGAAGACAACCTTATTTAGTTTACGGATTGTTAAAAACAGCCGATGGCATTTCAGAAAATGTATCATCTGGAAATACCCTATTTACACTTCTTGGTTTTATAGGTTTGTATTTAGTTTTAGGTTTTATCATGTTAATATTAGCAGGTAAAATTGTATATGCTGGTCCAAAATCAACTTTAAAATCACACTAATTATGGAATTAACTTGGTATCTTATTTTATGCTTTATGTTTGTAATGTATATAGTGTTAGATGGTTTTGATTTTGGCGCTGGTATTATACATTTGTTTTTTGCAAAAACTGAAAAAGAAAAAAAACAAGTAATGCGTGCTATTGGTCCGTTTTGGGACGGAAATGAGGTTTGGCTTGTTGCTGCTGGTGGAGTATTATTTGCCTCTTTCCCCACCCTATATGCATCAGCTTTTAGTGGGTTTTATTTACCTTTAATTATGATTTTATGGTTATTTATTTTTAGAGCCCTAGGAATTGAATTTACTCATTTAATAAATCATGAACTTTGGATCAAACCTTGGCAAAAAGGCTTTGGTATTTCAAGTTTGTTGTTGGCTTTATTTTTTGGTATTGCCTTTGGAAACATAATAAGAGGTGTTAACCTAGGTGGGGTGGAAAATGGGATGGCTCAATTTAAACATAAATATTCTTTTTTTACACCTTTATGGGACGGTAGCTTTTCTCCATTTGCAGAACGACCAGGGGTAATTGATTGGTTTACTATTACTATTGGTTTAGTAGCTGTATTAACACTAACCATACATGGAGCCAACTGGATAATTTTAAAAACGGAAGGAGAATTTGTAAAAAAATTACAAGATAAAATTTTACCGCTATGGATTGCTTTATTCGTTTTTATCATTATTTCATTAATTGCGTTTGTAACAATGAAATCATTTCATAAGGAACTATTTACCCAGCATCCGAGTATGTATTTATTACCATTATTAACATTCATCGGTTTCATTGGAATGTTACTATTTAGAAAAAGCACCAAAAATTGGTTAGGATTTGCTTCATCAACTTTATTTATTATAAGTGGTATTGGCAGTGCAGTTGCTAGTTTATTTCCAGTAGTTATTCCAAGCACCAATACTATTGTTGAATCTTTAACCATCTACAATACATCATCTGAAACTTACGGTTTAAAAGTAGGATTAATTTGGTGGATAATTGCTTTTACTTTAGTGTTGATTTATTTCACCTTTGTTCATAAAGTTTATAAAGGTAAGTTAACCGAAAAACACGATCATCATTAGCATAAAAATTTAGTCATTGTTTTTTAAAATATCATTTACAATTTTTAAATGATGATTGGTATGAATTTCTAAAAAGCGAAGACTCTTTTTTAAAGATAGCATTCCAAAATATGGATGAGAAAAATAATTTTTTGTTGGTAGTTTTTTCATATCAGTTAAATTATTTTTCGCTAAAATTAATTGTTCTTCAACTGTTTCTTTTATAATATTATCAGTTGAAACAACTTGCTTTGGGGCTTTTGCCTTTCCTCTTGGAATATTTCCAGTTAAAAAAACATAACTCTTTATAAAGCTATGTGTTGGTTTTATTTTTGTTGATTTCACTATTTTTAAATCATCACAAACACTGTTTATTACTTTTAATGAATGGTCTAAGTGCCAAGCTATACCAGCTTTAGAAACTTTATGATTTCCAATTTCTAAAAAAGGTAGTAACTTTTCAAGTTCTAAAATACTTTTATCAATACTCATAAAATTTGTTTTTTTAGGTTTGTAGTTTTATAAAAGTAGTTGAATTAAACTTAATAACTTATTTTTTAAATTTAAGCTTTATTTCTTCTATTATAATACCCTAAAATAAAGCCTAACACTACACTCCAAACTGCTGCCAACCCTATTTGATATGGTTTATCTAACATAAAAGTTATTGTATGTGCTGGAATCCAAAACCAAACTAAAGAGAACATTCCTTTATCAATATTTTTCCAATTGTTTTGCTGTGCTATTAAATTATCTAAAAAACGATGAAGAATAACCAACAATAAACCAAATTGTAAATTCATAGTAACCGAAACAGTAAAAGCCCTTCCAAAAACACCTAGTTCTGGCACTAAATTATGTGATATCAAACTGTCTACAAACCCTTGAAAACCTACAAATGCATATTTTATAGTTATGGCTAAAAAAGCCCACTCTAACATTTTAAAAAAAATTATATGCCATTTGTAAGGAAGGAAAATTACCTTACTTTGCATCCATTTAGAAAAAACATCACCTAAAGTTCCCAAAAGTGCAAACTGAATCATTGCACTGTAAATTGGATATTCTTTTACTAAATCAACATACCAATTCATTACTTTGCATTTAATTTTTAGATTCTAAAAATACAAAGTAAAAAAGACTTAAAAGGGGTTAATTACCATATTTTGTTTTGCTATTAAAAACCCATTTTGAATCACTTTTTGTTGTGCTTCACTCCCATCAATTAACAAAGGGTTTGTATGATTGAAATGAATAAAATAAATCTTCTTTTTATCTGAAGATGATAAATTTTTGAACAAACTCATACTTTCTTCTACAAAAGGATGAGGTATTTCACTCATAGGTCTTCCTTTTATTTCTCCATCTTTAAAAAAAGTAGCATCTAGTAATGCAATATCAACTTCTTTAACCAAGCTTGTAATATCAGCTTCCCAAGTATTCCACTTATCAATATCAGGTATAAATAATATTTTTTTATTGTTTAAATGAATTACAAATCCAACTGTTTCAGAATATTCATCTCTATGCGGTACTTGTAATGGTGTTACCGAAATTCTTTTATTTAAATTAATTGTAGAATCCCTGCGCAAACTTTTTAATTCAATATTTTTTAGGTTTACCAGCTGACTCCAAGGGCCATTATTGCTTAGGTAATTTTTCATTTTTGGCATTGCATAAACAGGCATCCTTTTGGCATTTATAACTTCTCTTCCTAAATGCATTAAACCTGTATAATGTCCTATATGCGCATGGGTTAAAAAAATACCATTTGGTAAGTTTGTTTCTTTGCTTAAATGGGTGGAAAGCAATTTTAGCTGCTTCGGAAAATCTGGTGTAGCATCAAAAATCCAGTTTTCATTTGAAATAGGATCTATTAACGCAATTGAAGAAACTAGCCTGCTATTTTCAGGGTTTTTATAAACACGTTTACAGCATTCTTTCTCACAACCCGCTTGTGGATACCCTGCATCTTGTGCATTTCCTAAAACTAAAATATAAGGATTTACAATTTTAGTTTTTGCAATTTTAAAAGGTTCATTTTTACAAGAAAGAACTAAAACGGAAATTCCGAATATTAAAAATATTTTAGTAAAAAAACGAAGCATTATTTATTATATAAAATTACCAACTACCACCAGATCCACCGCCACTAAAGCCTCCGCCACCAAAACCACCTCCGAATCCGCCACTGCCAAAACCACCACTTGAGCCACTTCCAAATCCTCCACCACCAAAACCACCTCTACCTACTCGGCTTAAAATAATTGCTTCTAAAATATCAGATGCTGTTGAATCTCTTCTAAAACCTCTTCCTCCACCACCTCCTTTATTTTTCTTTGAAAAAGCAATTAGTAAAATAATAAATATGATAAAAATAATTACAAACCCAGGTATTCCTTTACTTTCACTTTTGCTACTTTTGTTATTTTTGTAACTACCTTTTAACACTTCAAAAATAGCATCAGAACCTTTGTCTAAACCAGTGTAAAAATCTCCTTTTTTAAACTCAGGAATAATAATATTTCTGGTAATTTCACCACCAATACCAGCAGTTAATAAATGCTCAACACCATAGCCAGCAGAAATCCATATTTTTCGTTCTTTATTTGCTAATAAAATAAAAACTCCATTGTCTTCTTTTTCTTGACCAATTCCCCAATTATGTGCCCATTTTGGTGTTAAAATTCCAATATCTTCTCCTTGAATTGTTTCAACAGTAGCTATTACAATTTGTGTTGATGTGGAATCTGAATACCTAATTAATTTATTTTCTAAGGCTTTCTTTTGAGAATTTGATAATAAATTCGCATAATCATATACACTCGTTTGAAGTTTTGGCTTTTGAGGAATTGTAAACTGACCAAACGCAACTTGAGCAAATAAAAGACTTAAAAGTAAGATATTGAATTTACTTTGTATGTTTTTTAATATCTCCATTTATCCTTTTGAAATTTCGTCTGATAATTCATTTGTATCATTTGAAAGGTGTGGAAAGAATTCTTTTAATTTAGCTCCAGCTTCTAAAATAGCAAGCTCTAATCCTTTTACAAATTCTCCTTTTTTAAAATGCTTTAATATTAATTCTTTTTCTGTTTCCCAAAAATTTTCTGGCACTTTGGCATTGATTCCTTCATCTCCAAGAATTGCAAATTTTTTACTTTCTACAGCAATATAAATTAGCACCCCATTTCTTAACTCCGTTATATCCATTTTTAAAAAATGAAAAACCTCTAATGCCCTTTCCATAGGAGATTTGTCAGTCTCTTTTTCTATATGAACACGGATTTCTCCAGACGTATTATTTTCTGCTATTTTAATAGCTTCAATAATTGTTTTTTCTTCTTGTTGCGTTAAAAAATCTTCTACTTTAGACATTATTCTTTTTTTCCGAAATCAAAATTTACATCAGGAGCTTTTTCTAGACCAGGCTCAGCATCAAAATAAGGTTTTCCTTCAAAATCAAAAAAGCCTGCTAAAATATTATTTGGAAATGTTTTAACATGATTATTAAAAGGTTTTATTGCTTCGTTAAAACGTGTTCTAGCCGTTAAAATTTGATTTTCAGTACTTGCCAATTCATCTTGTAATTTTAAAAAGTTTTGATTAGCCTTTAAATCTGGATAACGTTCAACAGTAACTAATAAACTTTTTAAAGCGCCACTTAAACCACCTTGAACTTGATTAAATTGTGCTAATTGCTCCGGAGTAATATTAGCGGGATCAATACTCATTGAAGTTGCTTTTGCTCTGGCTTCTATTACAGATGTTAAAGTTTCTTTTTCAAAATCTGCTGCTCCTTGAACCGTTTTTACCAAGTTTCCTATTAAGTCTCCTCTACGTTGATAAGCTGTTTGTACATTTCCCCAACTTTCAGATACATTTTCATTTAACTGTATTCCTTTATTGTAAAATCCTTTTACCCAGCTATAGCCACCAAAAGCTAGCAATGCAATTATGATTACTGGTATAAGCCACTTTTTCATTTGTTTAGTTTTTTAGATTGTTAATATATTTGATTAGTTGTTTTAAATGCAATCTTGTTACAAATCAACTTGATTTTTATGAAATTTGTTCTTTTATTTTAATCAATTCAGCTTTGATATTTTCTAAACGAATTATAATTTCATGATTACTTTTAATGCTTTTTGGGTTTTCTTTCATTTTACTTTTAGCTCCTTCTAAGGTAAACCCTTTTTCTTTAACCAAGTGATAAATCAATTTCAAGTTTTTTATATCATCTTGCGTAAATAATCGATTTCCTTTTTTATTCTTTTTAGGCTTAAGTATGTCAAACTCCTTTTCCCAAAATCGTATATGAGAAGTTTTAAGGTCAAAAGCTTTAGCAACTTCACCTATTTTATAATATCTTTTTTCAGGTAAATCTACAAACATTAATCAAGAGATTGTCCTTCAATTTGAGCAGCTTTTTGCATCGCTTCAAACTCTTCAGGAGATAAATTACCGTAGTAAAAATTAATTGGATTTATTCTATTTCCATTTTTAAAAATTTCATAATGTAAATGCGGAGCTTGAGATCGACCAGTATTACCTACAAAGCCTATTAAATCTCCTCTTTTTACTTTCTGTCCTTTTCTAACATTATAATTACTTAAATGGGCATATAATGATACATAGCCAAAACCATGGTCTATTCTAATGTGTTTTCCATACCCTGCGGATGTTTGATCTGCTCTAACAATAACACCATCACCTGTTGCATAAACTGGAGTTCCACGTGGTGCTGTAAAATCCATACCCCAATGTTTTTTTCGCGCTTTTGTAAAAGGGTCAGTACGCCAACCATATCCAGATGCCATTCTTGTTAAATCTTTATTTTCAACAGGCTGTATCGCTGGTATTGCGGCTAATAATTTTTCTTTATCTTCTGCTAGTTTTACAATTTCATCTAAGGATTTTGATTGCACATATAATTGTTTCGATAAAATATCCATGTTTTTGGTAACATCAATTATCATTTCAGAATTGTTAAACCCTTCAAGTGCCTTATATCTATTTACCCCTCCAAAACCTGCCTTTCTTTGTTCATCAGGAATTGGATTTACTTCAAAATACAATCTATAAATATTGTTATCTCTTTCTTGAATTTCAGCTAAAACTTTTCCAAGTTGTTCTATTTTTTTACTATGTAACTCTTCATTTAGCTTTACAAATTCCAACTCTCTTTTTAGTTCTTTCTCTTTTGGCGACTCAAATACAGGTGTAAAAACTACAAAACCCAATATCATAAAAATAAAAGCTGCTAAAACCATGAGCATAAAAGTTCTGAATTTTTCTCGTTTTCGCACCTTGATCTTTTGATAAGAAAGAGTATCAGGATCGTAATAATATTTTACCTTCGCCATTGTTTAGAAATTATGTTATTTTTGCACCATAAACGTCATTTTATTTTCTAATATTGTGATGCTTAATTAACAAAATTACAAAATGTTTTACAAAAGGAGTAAAACGCATATTTTTTAGCATATAATTAACAACTAATTTAGTTTAAAGAACTTTTAAAAAATAAGTTAGTTGTTCTATAAAAAAGAGGATTTATAAATGAAATCACAACAAATACGTAAGCAATTTTTAGATTTTTTTGCATCAAAAAAACATACAATTGTACCTTCTTCACCAATGGTGCTTAAAAACGACCCAACTTTAATGTTTACCAATGCTGGGATGGTTCCTTTTAAAGAATATTTTTTAGGTCAAAAAACTGTGGTTGACAAACGTATTGCCGATACGCAAAAATGTTTACGTGTATCAGGAAAACATAACGATTTAGAAGAAGTTGGCAAAGACACCTACCATCATACAATGTTTGAAATGCTTGGAAATTGGAGTTTTGGCGACTATTTTAAAAAAGAAGCTATTGCTTGGGCTTGGGAGCTATTGACCGAAGTTTATAAAATTGACAAAGACTGTTTGTATGTAACTGTTTTTGAAGGTGCAGAAGATGATAATTTAGCTTACGACCAAGAAGCTTTTGATTTTTGGAAACAATACATTGATGAAGATCGGATTATTAACGGAAATAAAAAAGATAATTTTTGGGAAATGGGATCACAAGGACCTTGTGGCCCATGTTCTGAAATTCATGTAGATATTAGATCTGCTGAAGAAAAAGCAAAAGTAGCTGGAAAAAGTTTAGTAAACCAAGATCACCCTCAAGTAGTAGAAATTTGGAATCTAGTATTTATGGAATTTAACCGTAAAGCTGATGGTTCTCTAGAAAAACTACCTGCTCAACATGTAGATACAGGAATGGGGTTTGAGCGTTTATGCATGGTGCTTCAAAACAAACAATCTAATTACGATACCGATGTATTTACCCCTCTAATTAGAGAAATTGAAACAATCACAGACAATGAATATGGTACAAATGAAAAGATTGATATTGCAATTAGAGTAATTGCTGATCACGTAAGAGCTGTGGCTTTTGCCATAGCCGATGGACAATTACCTTCTAACACCGGGGCAGGTTATGTTATTAGACGAATTTTAAGAAGAGCTATTCGTTATGGATTTACTTTTTTAAATACCAAAGAACCTTTTATTTATAAATTAGTAACTACCTTAAGCAAACAAATGGGAGAAAATTTCTCTGAACTTAAGGCTCAAAAACAGCTAATTACAAACGTTATAAAAGAAGAAGAAAATTCTTTTTTAAGAACTTTAGATCAAGGGTTAGTACTATTAGATGGTATTATAAAAAATACCCATGGAAAAGAGGTTTCTGGAAAAAAAGCCTTTGAATTATTTGACACTTACGGCTTTCCAATTGATTTAACAGCGCTTATTCTTTCTGAAAAAGGAATGACTTTAAATGAAGAAGAGTTCTCAACTGAATTAGAAAAACAAAAAAGTAGATCTAGAGCGGCAGCAGTTGTTGAGACAGATGATTGGGTTATTTTAGATGATGACCCTGAAGAGGAGTTTATAGGGTATGATACTTTAGAAGCTAAAGTAAAAATAACTCGTTATCGTAAAGTTTCTTCAAAAAAAGAAGGTAATTTATACCAATTGGTATTTAATATGACTCCTTTTTATCCAGAAGGTGGAGGACAAGTTGGAGACAAAGGATATATTGAAGTTAGCAATGGTAACGTAATTTATATTGTTGATACTAAAAAAGAGAACAACCTAATCATTCATTTTGCTAAAAGTTTACCTAAAGATACTTCTCAAATACTAAAAGTTGCTGTTGATGAAAAACAACGATTTAGAACAGCTTGTAACCATTCTGCAACCCATTTATTACATCAGGCCCTTAGAGAAGTTTTAGGAGAACATGTAGAGCAAAAAGGATCAGCTGTACATTCAAAAAACTTACGCTTTGACTTTTCTCATTTCGCAAAGCTAACCGTTGATGAATTACGCGATGTTGAAGATTTTGTAAATGCAAGAATTGATAGTAAAATTCCATTAAAAGAATTTAGAAACATTCCTATGGAAACCGCCAAAGAAAAAGGAGCAATGGCCTTATTTGGAGAAAAATATGGAGATACAGTTCGTGCTATTCAATTTGGACAATCAGTAGAACTTTGTGGGGGAACACATGTACAAAACACTAGTGATATCTGGCATTTTAAAATCACTTCAGAAAGTGCAATTGCAGCAGGTGTTAGACGTATAGAAGCAATTACAAGTGACGCTACAAAAGATTTTTATTTTGAAAATAATAGAGCTTTTTTCGAAATAAAAGATATTTTAAAAAATCCTAAAAATCCACTTAAAGCTATTTTAGATTTACAGGAAGAAAATACAGTTCTAAAAAAACAAATTGAAACTTTGTTAAAAGACAAAGCTAAAAATTTAAAAAGTGATTTAATTCAAGAAGTTAAACCTATAAATGGTATAAACTTTTTAGCAAAAAAATTAGATTTAGACCAAAACAATGTTAAAGATTTAGCTTTTGATTTAGGAAATGCCACTGATAATTTATTTTTAGTGGTTGGTACTGAAAAAGATGGGAAAGCATTTTTAACTTGTTTTATCTCAAAAAACTTAGTGGAAGAAAAACAGCTAAATGCTGGATTAGTGGTGAGAGAGCTAGGTAAGCTAATTCAAGGTGGTGGTGGTGGACAACCATTTTATGCTACTGCTGGTGGTAAAAATCCTGCTGGAATTGAAAACGCTTTAAAAGAAGCTGAAAAATTTATTTTATAATGTTGTTTTAGCAAAACATGCAATGAAATTTAGAACCAAAATAGTACTAAATCAAGCTCATAATCAAATAGATTATAACTCAAAATTGGTATTAATTGGTTCTTGTTTTTCAGAAAATATTAGTGAAAAACTAACTTATTTTAAGTTTAACACTTATAAAAATCCTTTCGGAATTTTATTTAACCCAATTGCTATTGAAAATTTAATTACAAAAGCTATCAATCAAACAAAATTTACCGAAAAAGATATTTTTTATTTGAATGAAAGATGGCATTGTTTTGAAGCTCATTCCAATTTAAGTAATGTTGATAAAAATACTTTATTAGCCAACTTAAACACCTCTGTAGAACAAACTCATAAAAACTTAAATGAGGCCTCGCATTTAATTATTACTTTAGGAACCTCTTGGGTGTATCGGTTTATTGAAACAGATTTAATTGTTGGGAATTGCCATAAAATTCCTCAAAAGAAATTTTTAAAAGAAATCCTTTCTGTTAAAAGTATCATCGCAAGCCTTGAAAACATTATTACACTTGTTAAAAATATAAACCCAAAAATTAATATCATCTTTACCATAAGTCCAGTTCGTCATTTAAAAGATGGTTTTGTTGAAAATTCTAAAAGTAAAGCGCATTTATTAGCTGCCATTCATCAATTAATTGAGCCACGAAAAAACATAAACTACTTTCCTTCATATGAAATAATGATGGATGACCTACGCGATTATAGGTTTTATAAAGAAGATATGATTCACCCAAATAAATTGGCAATACAATATATTTGGGAGCAATTTACTACCACTTGGATTCACCAAGAAGCTTTTCCAATTATGAAAGAAGTTGAGACAATTCAAAAAGGATTAGCTCACAAACCTTTTAACCCTAACTCTAAGCAACATCAGCAATTTTTAAAAACACTTACTGAAAAGAAAAAAACACTTCAAAATAGGTTTTCACATTTTACTTTTTAACAAAATACTACATTTGACGTATTGTTTTCGCATTTATTTATTTTGATTTTTGAATCGTCAATTCAAAATCTGCACTATGAAAACATTAAACATTACATCAAAAAAATTAAAACTAGTTTTTATTGGATTATTTCTTTCAACTATTTCTTTTTCTCAAAACTATGTAGATAGCTCAACACTTACCGTTGAAAAACTTGCCGAAATTTTTAAAAACGCATATATTTAAGTATTGGAAGTCAAAAGTTCTTATGTTACAGTTAAAGACAAATACAAAACTTTTATTGACCTAGATAGTCAAAAAAGATATATTACATTAAGTGGAAATTATGCTTTAAAACCCAATTTAAACAAAGTTGAAATTTTGGATTTTATCAACAAAATTAACACTGAAGTTGCCTTGGTAAAAGCGTATTATAAAGAAGCTAATAATTCCATAAATTATATAGCCTATTTATGGATTGAAAAAGGGTTTACTGAGGCTACTTTAATAAAAACTTTACAATCATATAATTTAGCGTTAGACTTAGTTTTACAAAAAGACCCAAACCTCAAGTTTTTAAAATAAAAACCTAGACAAAAAATTAATGTAGTATCTAGAAACTACATCAAACTTCAATTAAATTAAAACCAATAGTTTCTTTCAATATTAAGTATAATATAGCTTCAATTTAGGTAAAATACGTCATATGCCGTATTGATTTAAGTCGCTATTTATTTGACTTTTGATACCATACCGAACAAAAAAATTAACAAAATTATAATTTATGAAATCAGGATATTTTAATTTAAAAAACAATTTGATAATTACCTTGCTCTTTAGTGTTACATCAATTGTTACCGCTCAAAAATTAGAAAACCCAAATACAATTTATGATTTAGGTGCAAATATTAATGAAATGACACTAACAATTGGAGGGGTTTTAGTTGTAGCAACTAACGAGGGTTTAGTTGGAATAAAGCCAACACAAAAAGAGCCTGTTTTTTCATTTAACACTTTTGGAAAATTAAAACCAGAAGAAACCGAATATATTCCAAACTCCCCATACATTGTAGTTTCACAAGGAGCTGATTCTAAATTTGCTGGACTCACAAAAACAAAACGAGCAGTTATTGATTATGTACAAGGAGATGTTATTTTTAATTCTGAAAATGACAATTGGAATCAAATTTATACTTGTAATGTTATTTTACCTCAAAACAAATTAATAATTAGTGGTATTCAAAAAAAAGGAGATAAGTTTGAAAAAATGACTCCTAAAGTCGCTGTGTATGATTTAAGTTCAAGAAAATTAGATTTTAGTTTCTTTTTAGACAAACCTGGTAGAGTTGGTATTGCAAAAGACTTTAGTGTAACAGGAACCCCACTTTTACTAAAAGATTTTATTATTGTCCCAACTGCTCAAGGATTATTAGCAAAATCGCATACTGGAGAAGACCTTTGGGAAAATAAAATAAAAAAAATAAACTGGATGGTAGCTGATGCTACAGAAACAGAAATCTATGGCTTTGAAACTACCACAAATAGTAAAAATACCAGAATTCATAAAATAGGGAAAAATGGTGAAGAACTTTGGAAAGATGATAGAAAAGTAAAAGGCATTGTTTCTAATTTTGAGATTACACCTAATGGATTGGCAGTTGTTAGTGACAAAAATGATGGAGGAAGTTCAAGCATACTCGCTACAAAAAACGAATCTGAAATAGCATTTTTAAGTGCTTCTTCAGGTGAAGATATCTGGGAAAAAGCACCAAAAACAAAAGGGTACGTACAACATTTTTATGTTCAAGAGGATGGAATTTTATTTGGCATACAACAAGGTGGAATTAATAAAATTTCTTTTGATGGAAAAGCTTTATTTAAAAAACCATTAAAAACTGGTGAAAACATTTTAATAATGGCACAAACACCTCAGGGTTTAATTTATATTACAAGTGAAGATGCAAATATTGTAAATTTAAAAACGGGTGATCAAGTTTGGAAAAAACCTTTAAAATATAAAAATTCAGCCTCAGTAGCTTCAACATTTGACAACTCTAAAAACAGGTATTTAATTGCAGCTAACCAAACTATTTTTGCTATAGATGCAGACTCTGGCGATGTTTCGGAATTAGCCAAAACAAATTTTGACGAAAAAGAAATGGCTAATACTTTAGAAATAAAAAATAACAATATATTTTTAAGTTCATCACAAAATATGATGTTACTTGGGAACAATGGTGATGAAATATATCACAAGTATTTTAAATCTCCAGGGAAAAGCGGTTTTATGAAAGCTCTTTCGGGGGTTGTTGCTGTAGCTTCAACAGCACTTGCCGTAACTACAGCTGCAAGAGCCGGTGCTAACAGATCTGCCTTCGGAAATTCAAACGATTTAAGTAGTTACAACGATTATGGTAAAGAAGCAAAAAGAGCTTCTGATA
Source organism: Lutibacter aestuarii (assembly GCF_042676885.1). Lineage (NCBI taxonomy): Bacteria > Pseudomonadati > Bacteroidota > Flavobacteriia > Flavobacteriales > Flavobacteriaceae > Lutibacter > Lutibacter aestuarii. Next base: position 515,968 of record NZ_JBHTIC010000006.1, on the reverse strand, counting down.
TGTTTGCAGCTATTGGAGCAGCGTCATTTGCTTTAATGTCTCAACGTTTTAAAGCAACAGCTGCAACTGAAAATTCTCAATTTATTTTAACTAAATTAGAAGAAGGTGTTGGTTTAGTTAAAGTTGATAAAGAAACTGGGGAAATTGCTAAAGAAATTATATTAAAAGATAAAAAACCCGAGTATAAAGTGGATGAATATGGAGGTTTTTTATATTACAAAGCAAGTAACAACACCATTAATGCCTACAATTTAAAATAATTATTTTTAAAACCGTTTCAACAACCTACAATTGCTGAGGCGGTTTTTCAATTCTACTTTTTTACTTTAATCTTATAAGTTTATACCTTTTTTTCAATTATCTTTTCCTAAAACAATCAGTTGGTTTACTTTCTAATCCTCCTAATTTAAAGTATTTTAAATATTTATTTTAAACTCAAAATAACAAAAAAAGCTATTACTGCACTTATTTTTTAATTCATTAAATTATTATTATTTTTCTACAATTAAATTGCATTGTAATAACATTAAAATATGAAATTAAAATTGCTCTATGTTTTTTTAATGATTGGCATTTGTGCTATTTCTCAAAACGGTCAATACATTGATAGCCTTGAAATATCCATAAAAAATGTTTCTAAAGAAAAGAAATTACAAGCAATTGTTCATATTCCTTATGATCAATTTGTTGGCAATATTTCTAAATCTGAAAAAATTATTAATTATGGCAAAGAATTGGCTATTGAATTAACAGATAGTCTTTCATTAGCTGAAATTTATTTCAAATTAAGTCAAATAAGTGCCTACAAAGATCAAAGTGAACAAAAGATAGAATACGTTTTAAAAGCAATTAAAATTTATGAAAATTTAGGTGAAACATTAAAAGCTGGTGTTGCATATGGTCAACTAGGGTATTCCATAAAAAGAAATGATATGGATAAAGCTTTTTACTATATGAGAATGAGTATTAAATTAATTGAATCTACAAAAGATCAAACTTTAATAGACCCTATTTATGATAATTATGGCACACTACATTTATTAAATAAAAATGCTGATAGCGCATTGTATTTCCATCAAAAATCATTGGTTTTAAAAAAACAATTCAAAGATAATGTTGGTTTGGGTTATGGCTATGCTAACCTTGCTGATACCTTTACTCAACTCAAAAAATTTGATATTGCAAAAAAATATATTGACAGCTCTTTAACTATTAGAAAAAAACTGAATGACAACTATGGTATAGCCGTTAGTTATACACATATTGGAGACATTAATTTTGCTGAAAAGAAATACGAAAAAGCCATCCAAAATTATAAAACAAGTGGTGATTTAGCTAAAAAGTATAACTACCAACACTTAGAAAAATACTGTGCAGAAATAATTACGCAATGCTATTTAGAATTAAATGATTATAAAAATGCTTTTAACTATAACAAAATTTTTCAAGCCTTAAAAGATAGTGCTACAAATATACAAACCAATACAAGAGTTGCAGAATTACAAATAGAATTTGAAACCGAAAAAAAAGAAAAAGAAATAGCTCAACAAAAAGAACAACTATTAAAAAGTGAATTAGAAATAAAAAACAAAAATTTATATGCATTACTGTTAAGCTCTGGTGTTTTAATATTTTCGTTGGTTTCTTTAGGTTTATACAAACGTCAACAACATAAAAAAAGAGAATATTTAAATCAACTTCAACTTAAAGAAGCGCAAACATATAGCAAATTACAAGATCAAAGACTACAAATTTCTCGTGATTTACATGATAATATTGGGTCTCAGCTTACTTTTATAATTTCATCTATAGATAACCTAAAATTTTTAACCGATACCACCAATATTAAACTTAAAAGTAAATTACTAGAAATTAGCCAATTTGCAAATACTACTATAGGACAATTGAGAGATACTATATGGGCTATGAATAAAAATGAGATTACTTTTGAAGATTTTTACAGCAGAACTTTGGCGCTTATTGAAAAAGCAAAATTGGTTTCAGAAAATATTCATTTTAATATTGAAAACAAGATTACAAGCAAAATCATTTTTTCATCAATTAAAGGAATGAATATTTTTAGAGTTTTTCAAGAAGCTATTAACAACACTATAAAATATGCCGAAGCAACTGAAATTAATATACACATTTCAGAAAATAAAAACTCCATTACTTTTTTGATAAATGATAATGGTAAAGGCTTTGACAAAAACACCACTGAACTTGGTAATGGTTTGGAAAATATGGAACGAAGAATTCTTGAAATTGAGGGTGAAATTTTAATAAATTCTGAAATCAACAAAGGAACCTCAATTAAAATTGTATGTCCTAAAAATTAGTCAAACTCACATTAATTTAAGCATTTTTCAAATTATGATTTTAATACATTTTTAAATTATTTACGAAATATAATACCAATTATTACATATAATACTACATAATTTTTATAAAACAAGTGTTTTTATTAAATATTAAACATACATAAAAACAAGCATCCTTTTTTGTATATTGCTTAAAAACTTCATATGAAACTAAAACTAGCTACCTTATTTTCAATAGTATTTTTATCAACTTCTGCTCAAAATAATGTAATTGATAGCTTAAAATTACTTTTAAAAACTCCAATTTCAGATTCAACAAAAGTAAAAGTATTAGGAGATTTATCTTGGTATTATAGTGGTATTTCAACAGATTCTGCTTTTTATTTTGGCAACGCAGCACTTGATTTATCAAAAAAAACAAAAAATTTAAATGGCGAAGCTCAGGCTTATAATGATTTTGGTATTATTCATTATAAACTTTCAAATTTTGATACATCCATTTCATTTTATAAAAAAGCGTTATTAATTCGAATTAAAAACAAAGACTCTTCTGGTGTTGGAAGCTTGTATAATAAAATGGGAATTTCATATCAAAGAATTTTTAAAATGGATTCTGCAATTTATTTTAATACAAAAGCACTTGAAATTTTTGAAAAATTAAAAAACATACAATACGTTGCTCTTATAAAAAACAATATTGCCAACATTTATTTTAACTTAAAACAATATGAAAAAGCATTAACAGAACATCTTGAAGTTGCAGAAATAAGAACAAGAATTAATGATGAATATGGTTTAGTTTACTCCTACACAAATATTGGAAATTCATATTTGTATTTAAAAGATACTCTACAAAGTTTAACGTACTATAAAAAAGGAATTGAAGTTAGTGAAAAAAACAATTATGAACAAGAACTTTCTGCACTTTATAACAATTATGGAGGTGTTTTAAAAGATCAAAAAAAATATGGTGAAGCACTTAAAATGTTTGATAAATCATTAAAATTACGCAAAAAATTAAATGATAGCTATGGCATTTCAAGTGTAGCTTTAAATATGGGCGATTTATATTTACAAACTGGCAAAATTAATAATGCTGAACTTAAATTTAGAGAAGCTTTATATTTGGCTAATAAAACAAATGCCAATGAATTAAAAATGAATTCATACAAATCGCTACTATATTTATTTGCGCATAAAAATAATAGCGATAGCGTAATTCATTATCAAAAATTGTATTCTGTTATGCAAGACTCTATGTTTAATTCAAGAGTAACAAAAGAAATTGCAGAAATTCAAGAAAAATATGATACTGCACAACGTGAAAAAGAAATTTCGCAACAAAAAGAACAAATACTCAAAAGTGAATTAGAAATTAAAAACAAAAATTTATATGCTTTATTGTTAGGATCCGGATTGTTGGTTTTTTCAATTATTTCATTCGGATTATACAAAAGACAACAGCATAAAAAAAGAGAATATTTAAATCAACTTCAACTAAAAGAAGCACAAACATATAGTAAATTACAAGACCAGCGTTTACGCATTTCTCGTGATTTACACGATAATATTGGGTCTCAGCTCACTTTTATAATTTCATCTATCGATAACCTAAAATTTTTAACCGATGCTACTAATGAAAAACTTAAAAACAAATTAGCCGAAATTAACCAATTTGCATCGGCAACTATTGGACAATTAAGAGATACCATTTGGGCAATGAACAAAAACGAAATTTCTTACCAAGATTTGCAATCTCGCCTATTAGCATTTATTGAAAAAGTAAAAACAGTTGCAACAACTATTCAGTTTCATTTTACATCAAATATACAAAGTAGCAATATTGTATTCTCTTCAATTAAAGGAATCAATATTTTTAGAGTCTTTCAAGAAACCTTAAACAACGCAATTAAATATTCAGAAGCAACTGAAATAAACATATGTATCTCTGAAAATAGTGAACATATTGAATTTGAAATAGCTGACAATGGTAAAGGTTTTGATATAAACACAACCGAACTAGGAAATGGATTGGAAAATATGCAACATAGAATTAAAGAAATTGGCGGAGAAATCATTATAAGTTCTACACCAGCTAAAGGAACCTTAATTAAAATTTCATGTTTTAAAAATAAGACAAATGCCTTATAGCTTTTAGAATTTCAATTTTTTAAATTTAATAATTCAAAAAAACTCATTAAAAATGAAATTAAAAATAGCCATTGCAGAAGATAATAGCTTTTTAGCAAAAGCTATTATAGAAAAATTATCTTTTTTTAAAGATTTAAATTTTAAATTTAAAGGAAATAATGGTGCTGAATTGATTGGAAAGTTAGAAGTAAATCATAATATTGATGTTATTTTAATGGATATTCAAATGCCAGAAATGGATGGTATTACCGCTACTGAAATTATAAAAACAAAATACCCGCATATAAAAATTATTATGCTTACTGTTTTTGATGATGATGAAAATATTTTTAAGGCTATAAAAGCAGGGGCTAATGGATATTTATTAAAAGAAATTGATCCTGAAAATTTACATAAATGTATTTTGGAAGTTGTAAATGGCGGAGCACCTATGACCCCTAATATAGCTTTAAAAACCCTTAATTTATTAAGAAACCCTAAACGTATTCATTCTATTAAAATAAATGAAGAAATTAAACTTACCAATAGAGAAGTTGAAATTTTAGAACATTTAAGTAAAGGATTGAATTATAATGAAATTGCTGATAATTTGATTATATCTCCTTCAACTGTTAGAAAACATATTGAAAATATTTACAAAAAATTACAAGTACATAATAAAATGGAAGCTGTTTTAATGGCTCAAAAACACAAGTTGATCTAAACCAAAAAAGAGTGGAAAACTCCACTCTTTATAATAACTTATTTATACTTTATTAATTTACAAATTTAGCTACATTTTGCCAAGGACCTCCATTTATTATATCCACCCCTTGTTGTTTTAAAAATGATGTTGCTTGTCCGCTTCTAGCTCCACTTCTACATACAGCAATCACTTTTTTATTTAAGGCTTTAATTTCTTCAACTTTAGCAGGAATAGAATTTAAAACCATATTTTTAGAACCTGTAACATGTCCACTTTTAAATTCATCAATTGTTCTTACATCTATAACTACTGCTCCATCTTTTAAATATTCTTCAATGGAAGCTCCGCTTGTTCCACCTCCAAATAATCCGAAAAAACTCATTCTTTTATATTTTTAATTTTGCGCAAATATAAGTCATTAAATATGATTAACAGTAACCATAGTTACTATTTATTTTTTAAAATAAGATCTAATCCACTATTAATGAGGTTATTGAAATAGCCATTACCTTTTAATTTTTTTAAATACGCTTCTAATTTTTCTTCTAAACTACTGGATGATTGATAAATCAACTCATACATTTCTAAAATCAAAAGCCAATCTTTAGGGTAATTTTCAGAAATTTCTTCAAATATTATAGCTAACCTAGGAATGTCTGTTTTATGATTATTTCTCATTGCTGCAACTTCTTTATAAAAGCTAAAAAGTTTTAATTCTTTTTTTGAATACGATATTTTATGTGTTTTTGTTGTTGAAACTTGTCCAATATTTTCAAAAGAATTCGGATCAGCAGGACCTGAGTAAGCCGAAACAATTTCTTTTCCAATGGCCATATCATAAATTCCCCATTCTGGTTTAAAAAGCACTTTTTCAAGGTAAGTTACAGTACAATTTTTAAATGAAATTAATAAAATTTTTCCTTTTAAATCTCTTTTACCAGTAATAACTTCTCCTTCAATTTTAATACCACCTTCAAATTCTAATGTAGTTGTTTTTCCTTCGTAAATGCCGTAAACTTCTAGATCTTTTGGATACATATTTTCTATCGCCAAATTGATTCCTTTTAATTTACCAACTGGGCTTCCAAAACCATCTGCATGATAACTTACCCCATGACCTATTAATTCTTTATCTCTACTTGCTAAAGCTGTTGGTCCAGTAGTTTGTATATATATTGCATTTCCATTATCATCATCAATAACATTGGTAAATCTACCTGAAATTTGTATTCCTGTGCTTAATTCTACGGTTCCTAAATTATTAGAATTTACTAATTTTTGAATACCTTTTAACCCTCCTTTTCTTAATGCCATATTATTTGCAAATTCTTCTAAAACAAAGCTTAAATGAGCAAAATCTGGTGTTACAAATAATTGAGGTTGTGTTTTAGTAATGTCAAAACTTTGTTTAGCAGCATCAATAGTGTAAGGTATTTTTTTAACGTCTTTAGTTAAACATAGTTTACTTTCACCAATTGATGATAATAATCCAGCTCCATAAATTTTTGGTTTATCTAAAGTTCCAATTAATCCATATTCTACCGTCCACCAATGTAAATTTCTTATTTGAGCCATTTCAGAGAGTTCCCCCATATTGTTTTGTAGGTCTTCTACTTTTTGTTGGGCTACATTTATTTCAATTTCTGAAGAATTAGGGTCTTCTTTTAAAATTGAAAGTAAGCGTATGGCTTCATACATTTCATAATCTTTTGCAGAAGAAATTGCTTTACAACCAATTTCTCCAAAACGTCTTAAATACTCAGCATATTCTGGATTTGCTATAATGGGCGCATGTCCAGCTGCTTCATGAATAATATCTGGCGCAGGGGTGTATTCTATATGATCAATGGTTCTAATATCTGAAGCAATCACCAACACATTATAGGCTTGAAATTCCATAAAAGCATTTGGAGGTATAAACCCATCTACAGAAACTGCTGCCCATCCAATATCTTTTAAAATACGATTCATTCCCTCCATTTTAGGAATTCTATCTATAGAAATTCCAGTTTTTTTTAATCCTTCCAAATAAGATTCATGAGCAACTTTACTTAAATAATCAACATTCATCTTCATTACATAACGCCAAACTGCCTGATTTTGTGAAGTATAAGAATCATAAGGTTGCTTTACGATAAACTTATGCAGGTGTTTTGGCAATCTTTTAGTAACCTCATTAAAATTTATTGAATCTTCCATATAAAATTTATAATTTAGGTTGTGAATTTACAATTTTTTAAAAATCTTAGTATCAATTTCACAATAATTTAACTTTGTATCTTTACAAGTATTTAAACAAAAAAAATGAGAAGAAAAAATTCTAAAGTAAAATTACTGATTGGTGCAGCAATCATTATTTTTTCAATTATTCAATACTTTTCAAATAGTGAAATCAATGAATATACTGGTAAAAAGCAACATATTTCAATTTCAGTGAATGATGAAATTGCTATTGGTTTACAAAGTACTCCTACAATGATTCAACAACATGGCGGTTTGCATCCAGATGAAAATTATCAAAAATTTATAGATAATGTTGGAAAAAAACTAGTCAACAATAGCATTGCCAAAAAAACCGATTATCACTACGATTTTCATTTACTGAAAGACCCAAATACTATCAATGCTTTTGCACTTCCTGGTGGACAAATATTTATTACCTACGCATTATTTTCCAAGCTTGAAAACGAAGACCAACTAGCTGGTGTTTTAGGCCATGAAATTGGTCATGTAATAGGCAGGCACTCTGCAGAACGAATGGCAAAACAAGGTTTAACTCAAGGTTTAATTAATGGTGTAGCTGTTGGAATTGATCCAAACACTGCACAAGGAGCTGCAGCAATAGCAAATATTATTAATATGAGTTATGGTAGAGAAGATGAATTAGAAAGTGATGTTTTAGGTGTTAAATTTATGATCAATGCTGGTTATAATCCAAATGAACTAATTGGTGTAATGAAAATTTTAAAAGAGGCTACCGGTCCAAACAAAACTCCTGAAAGGTTAAGTACGCACCCTGATCCAGAAAACAGAATTGAAAAAATTAAAGAAGCCATCAAAAAATATAGAAAATAAGGTTACCCATTAATTACAAATCTATAACCAATTCCTCTAACATTAATAATTTTTAAACTTGAGTCTAGTTCAAGTTTTTTTCTGAGTTTAGAGATGTATACATCGAGTGTTCTACCAATATAGCTCCCTTCATCACCCCAAACCTCATTTAAAATATATTCTCTTTCAAGCGTTTTATTTTCATTAGAATACAATAAAAATAATAAACTAGCTTCTTTATTTGATAGTTCAACAGATTGACCTTGAATACTTAACAACATTTTTTTTTGATTGAACCGATACTTACCAATTAGTATAACACTAGATTTTAAAGTTAAATGGGTTCTCCTTTTTTTATAATATGTAATTGTACTTAAAGTTATTGCCAAAAAAATAAAGATATATGTAAAGTTGTAAAGTGAAGTTGCGTTATTTTTTACAATTTCTTCATTGGTATTTTCAATAACAGTAAAATAAAAAATATAACAATCGTTTGGTAAAACTCTTTGCTTGCAGGGAATAATATTTCCATCTTTTCTGATACTTGTTTTAAAACTATAGATAACTTCTTGGGTTATACATTGTTCTACTTCAACAATAAATGTTTCTGATATATTATATTTTTCAATAACATTAAAAACTGTTGAAAATAGCAAATTGGGCTCAAATGAAAATTTTCGTTCAAATTGAACGGCATACCTCCCATTTATTTTTTTAATAGGCAAAACACGCGAAGTACTATCATTTAATTGTAATAAAAATTCATGTCCTATTGCTCGTAGTGAAACTTGTAGTTCTTGATTATTGGTAGTTTTTGCATCTACTTGAAAAGCAAAACATCCTATAACAAATAAAAATAATGAGAGCTTATATAATTTATGAAACATCATTTTACAAATCTATTTGAATAAACTCTTTATTAAAATTTTTTTGGATTAAATTACATAAGATTTACATTAATTTACACTTTTTAAATCTTTTTTGAACAACCTCAAAATATTTTTAAGCATAATTAAAAAACATAAATTATGAAAACTAAAATCATCAATGTATTAATGGTATTGTGCCTAATTTCTTTTACAGCTTGTTCTCAAAATAAACCGACAAAAGAAGTGGAGGTTCAAACCAAAGCAAAACAAATAAAAACTGAACCACACACATATGGAGGATGGTATTGCCCAGATAATCTAAATGGATTTCCGCCTGTTGACATCCAAAATTGGAAAAATGTACCTGTTGTAAATGGAAGAATGGCTACAAAGGAAGAAACCCAAAATGGAACTTCTTTAATATTTGTAGATACTAAAAAATATCCAAATGCAAAAGTTTTAGATATTAAATTACCTAAACTTGCTAATTATTATAATGAAATTACTAGAAGAAATGACCTTATAATTGTAATACAAGCAATACATATAAATAATGATTCTATAGTGGGTTTTAGGTATTTAAATGGTGGAAATGGAAGTGCTAGATTAAATGAAATTGAATTTCTATCAGACAATGAAATCAAAAACATTCCTAATTCAAAATTTGTTACATACTCGATAAACATAAACAGTTCACAAGATAACATTTGGAAAGTGCTTACAAAAAAAGAGTATACTGCTGAACTGCAACCTATTTTTGATAAAAACAATTTACTAAATAAAGATTGGAGAGAAGTTTCAAATGTAAATTTTCACTATAACAATGATAAAATTTTGACTTCACAATTTGCAAGAAAACTATTTGGGAATTTTTATATTCAAAATGATTACAAGAATGCACTATATAATGAAAAATTTCTTCTGTTAGAAAATTTAGTATCAAAAAACACAGAGTTAAAAATTGTTTGCGGTCCTTTTGAAGATGATTATGAAAATCAAAAAAATATCCTCATTGAATGGGCTTCAAAAGTGAAAGAATTGAGTGAACTATAATTAAAATAAGAAAGCTGGGGAAATTCCCAGCTTTTTATTCAACTACATCAACAAAGGGAAATTACCCTCTATTTCTTTTTTGTTTTTTTTGTAGCTTTTCTTCTTCTAAAGCACTTTTTATCACTTTATAACACTCTTTTGCATTGGATAATTCTGCATATTTGAGTGCAGTTATTTTTAATCTATCCGATTTCACTTTTAATTTTGCACCGTTTTCAATTAATAATTTTACAATTTCAACTTTATTATATCGAGCTGCAAACATCAAAGGTGTTAATCCTGTAGATTTCCTATTGATATCAACTCCTTCATCAATTAAGGCTTTTACCGCTACTACATCTCCCATACGAATTAAAGTACAAAATGCATTTACATTTGTAAATGGTTTTTCTATTATTTTTAAATTTGGATTCAAATTATTTTTAGCTTCAACTTTTTGAAAGGTTATTGCAAAAATTACGACTAAGGCTACTACTAGTTTTTTCATGTTTTTAAGTTTTTAAGTTATTATTGTATTTAAAAGACGACAAAACTTTAAAATTGTTATTTAACAAAATAGCTATTAACAAGTCTTTAACTAGGCTTTGATGTGAATAGCATTATTTTTGCTGTAGTTGAGTTACTACCATTTTAAAAAAACAAAAATCTCGCAATCGTTTTAGTGAATTAGAGCTAATTTTAACATCATAAAACTGAATACTTCGTATCTTTGAATCACCAAATATTCAAACCTAATTCTGATGAATAAGAAAGTAATTTTAATGATTTTAGATGGTTGGGGAATTACACAAGACCCAAAAGTTTCAGCAATTTTTAATGCAAAAACTTCCTATATAGATAGCTTATACAACAAATACCCAAATGCTAGTTTAAGAACTGATGGTGAACATGTTGGTTTACCAAAAGGTCAAATGGGAAATAGTGAAGTTGGGCATATGAATTTAGGCGCTGGTAGAATTGTATATCAAAACCTAGTTCGTATTAACATGGCTGTTGAAAATAAAACTTTAGGTGACGAAAAAATTTTAAAAGACGCTTTTTCTTATGCCAAAGAGAACAACAAAAGCATTCATTTATTAGGATTGGTTTCAGATGGAGGAATTCATTCTCACATCAACCATTTAAAAGGATTGTTAGATGTGGCTGCTGAAAATGCTATGGAACAAGTATTTTTACATGCATTTACTGATGGTAGAGATTGCGATCCAAAATCAGGTAAATATTTTATCAATAACATTCAAGAATACATGGCAAAAACAACTGGTGAATTGGCAACAATTACTGGTAGATATTATGCTATGGATAGAGATAAACGTTGGGAAAGAGTTAAAGTTGCCTACGATGCTTTGGTAAATGCAATCGGTGAAAAATCAACCAATGCTATTGAAAGCATTGAAAAAAGTTATAGGAATGAGGTTACCGATGAATTTATCAAACCTATTATATTAACCAATGAAAATGGTACTCCAAAAACTCAAATTAAAGCAGATGATGTTGTGATTTTCTTTAATTATAGAACTGACAGAGGTAGGGAGTTAACAGAGGTACTTTCACAACAAAATTTTCCAGATTTTGGAATGAAAACCTTACCATTACATTATGTTACAATGACAAACTATGATGAAACCTTTAAAAACATCAATGTAATATATAATACTGATAATTTAGAAGATACTTTAGGTGAAGTTTTAGAAAAAGCAACTAAAAAACAAATAAGAATTGCTGAAACTGAAAAATACCCACATGTCACGTTTTTCTTTTCTGGAGGAAGAGAGCAAGAATTCAAAGGAGAAAAACGCTTGCTTTGTCCTTCTCCAAAGGTTGCTACATACGATTTAAAACCTGAAATGAGCGCCTATGAAATTAGAGATGCTATTATTCCAGAATTAAACAAAAAAGAAGTAGATTTTGTATGTTTAAATTTTGCAAATGGAGATATGGTTGGACATACTGGTGTAATGGAAGCTGCCATAAAAGCTTGTGAAGCAGTTGACGAATGTGTAAAAGATGTAGTAACAACAGCAAGTCAAAATGATTATACTACTATCATAATTGCTGACCATGGAAATTGTGAAACTATGATAAATCCTGATGGAACTCCACATACAGCACACACAACAAACCCTGTTCCTTTAATTTTGGTTGACAAAGAGTTGAAACAAATAAACGATGGTATTTTAGGTGATGTTGCTCCAACTATTTTAAAATTAATGGGTATTGAACAACCTAAAAAAATGACGCAACATTCTTTAATTTAATTTTGTAGTTTTACTTACATTAAATTAAAAAATATGAAAAAAATAATTTTATGCTTTGTAGTATTAGCTACTATAAGTTGCAAAGTTCAAAAACAAGAAACCAAAGTTATTAAAGATAAATCTGGTAATCTAATTGGTGTTGTTGAAAAAAATCACTTTTTACAAGAGCCTTTTAAAGGCTGGTTTAATTTTAATTATGACGATTATACCTCTAATAAAAATGTTATTGAACAACTAAAACCTTTATTAAAAAAAGTAAAAATTAAAGCTTTTATGGGAACTTGGTGTGGAGATAGTAAAGAGCAAACACCTGTTTTTTATAAAATTTTAGATGAAGCTGGATTTGATTATAAAAATTTAGAATTAATAGCTGTTGATAGAAGTAAAAAAACTCCTGATAATTTACAAGAAGGACTTGACATTATTAGAGTTCCAACCTTTATTTTTTATAAAAAAGATAACGAAATTGGTCGTTTTGTAGAATATCCAAGAGAAAGTGTTGAAGAAGATATCTTAAAAATTGTTAGTGGTAAACCTTATAAACATTCTTACGAAAACTAATCAATAAATAACAAAAAAGGCTGGTTAAATTTAATCAGCCTTTTTTGTTATTATTCTTTTGAGCCTTCTCCTTCTTCCAATTCGTGTAATTCATCAAGCTGTTTCAAAAGCTCAAATGTTTTTTTAGCCTCTACTTCATCAATAGTAGAAATTGCTGCACCAACATGCACCAGTACATAATCTCCAACTTTTGCCTCTGAAACTAAGGTTAAACTTACTTCTTTTATAATTCCATCAAAAGAAACCTTTCCAACTCTAAAAACCTCATCTAATTCCGATGTAATTTCAACTAATTTTCCTGGTATAGATAAACACATAATTTTAAATATTAGATTTTAACCAATGATACCATGCATCCATTCCGTCTCCATTTGTAGCTGAAATTTCAAAAAATTGAAGTTTAGGGTTTACCTGAAGTGCATAATTTTTCAATTTGTCCAAATCAATATTTACATACGGAAGTAAATCTATTTTATTAATAATGCAAACGTCAGCTGTATGAAACATATCTGGGTATTTTATTGGCTTATCTTCCCCTTCAGTAGTACTGATAATCACAACACGTTTCCCTTCTCCTAAATCAAACATAGAAGGGCATACTAAATTTCCTACATTTTCAATCATTAAAACGGAATGATCTTTAGGTTCTAACTTTTTTACAGCATTATAGACCATATCACTTTCTAAATGACACCCCTTACCAGTATTAATTTGCACTACTGGAATATTTAAAGCATCAATTCTATTTGCATCATTCAAGGTTTGTTGATCTCCTTCAATAACATAAAAAGAAATTTCACTTTTTAAATCATTTAGTGTGCGTTCTAATATGGATGTTTTTCCTGAACCAGGAGAACTTACTAAGTTTAAAGCAAATATATTTTTTGCCTCAAAATAACCTCTATTTCTTGCCGCTAAAATTTGATTATTTTGTAAAATATCTTGTTCAATCTCTAATACTTTATGGGTATGAGCATGTTCATGATTGTGATTTTCATGAGGATGGTGGTGGTGATCATCGTGATGATGAGAATGAGAATGATGATGAGTATGTGAATCATTATGTTCACCAGGTTTTAAAATTGTAGGACCATGAGTATCAGATCCACATCCGCAAGTTCCACACATAATTATAGTTTTTTAGATTACTTCTAAAGATTTTACTTTTAATTCTTTCCCTTTTAAAATACCTTTAAAATTGCTTCCACACTTAGGGCAACAATCAAAAATATTTTCCATGTTAAATTTAGTTTCACAATCTGCACATATCCCAACTCCTTCAACTACAATAATTTCTTTTTCTGCTCCTTCTAAAACACTATTCTCAACTGCAGATTCCCAAACAAAATTTAAAGATTCTAATTCAATACCCGATAAAACACCTATTTCAAGTTCAATTTTTGTAACCTTTTGGGCTTTTACTTTAGCCGTTTCATCCTCAGCTATTTTAACAATACCCATTGCAATTGATAATTCGTGCATTTTAGCTATAAAAAGTATTTCTAGTAAAATTACAAATTATATAATAATAAACCTACTTCTATAAATTTTTATGATTTAAAATTTAAAAAAATAACAAAAATTTAAGGTTAATTAATCTTATTTTAATACGTTCTAAATTAGCTACTTACGTAAATACAATCAAATTATTATGTAACTTAGATAGGTTATTACATAGCATATCGACGTAATACAATTAAAAGTCTTTTAATATTTTAAAAACTTCTCCTATGTCAACTAATAATCAAAAGCGTAAAACTTATTATGAAAGCATTATAAAGCAAGGCTATACTCGTAGAGATTTTATGAAATTTTCTACTTATATGGCTGCTTTTATGGGCTTAGAATCTTCTATGATTGGCCAAATAGCCAAATCTCTAGAAAACACTCCTAGACTGCCTGTAATTTGGGAGCACTATCAGGAATGTACTTGTTGTAGTGAATCTTTTATAAGATCTAATCATCCCATAGTTTCAGATATTATTTTAGATAAAATTTCTTTAGATTATACACTTACCTTAATGGCCGCTTCTGGTCACCAAGCTGAAGCTGCTAAACAGGAAACTATGAAAAAATACAAAGGAGAGTATATTCTTTGTGTTGAAGGATCTGTACCTATGGGTGATGATGGTAATTATTGTTGCATTGCTGGAAAATCAGCCAAAGAATCATTTTTAGAAGCAGCGGAAGGTGCAAAAGCAATTATTGCTTGGGGAAGTTGTGCTTCAAATGGTTGTGTACAAGCTGCAAAACCAAATCCAACTGAGGCAACTCCAATTCATAAAATTGTTAAAAACAAACCTATCATTAGAGTTCCTGGTTGCCCTCCTATTGGTGAAGTAATGGCTGGCATTATTGTTCATGTAGTTGCTTTTGGACGTTTACCAAAATTAGACCGATTAGGAAGACCAAAAGCTTTTTATGGAAAACGAGTACATGACAGTTGTTATAGAAGACCTTATTACGACGCAGGTCTTTTTGCAGAATCATTTGATGACCAAAATGCTAAAAATGGATACTGTTTGTATAAAGTAGGCTGCAAAGGACCTATGACATATAACTCTTGTGGTACCATTAAATGGAATAATGGCGTTAGTTACCCAATTCAATCTGGACATGGTTGTATAGGTTGTAGCGAAGAAGACTTTTGGGACAATGGACCTTTCTATGAAAGAACCACAAAAGTGCCTGGTTTTTCTGAAGAAGGAATTGCCGATGATATTGGAAAAGTTGCAGCAGGCGTTTTAGCCGGAGGAATAGCTGTACACGCTGTTGCTGCAAATATTTCTAAACGAAAAGAGCTTATGAATAGAATTAAGCGAGGAAAAAGTAATGAAAAAAATATTGACTCTTAAAAACGATAAAAAATGGCAAATAGAATAGTAGTTGACCCAATTACTCGTATAGAGGGTCATTTAAGAATCGAAGCAGAAATTAAAGATGGAAAAATAGTTGATGCTTTTAGTTCCAGTACTATGGTTCGTGGTATTGAACAAATAGTTAAAGGACGAGACCCAAGAGATGTTTGGGCTTTTGTACAAAGAACTTGCGGTGTTTGTACCACAGTTCATGCATTAGCTTCTGTGAGAGCTGTTGAAGACGCTTTAGGAATTTCAGTTCCAGCCAATGCCGAAATGGTTCGTAATATTATGGAAGGAGCATTATATATGCACGATCATGCGGTTCATTTTTACCACCTTCATGCATTAGATTGGGTTGATGTGGTAAATTGTTTAAAAGCAGATCCTAAAAAAACATCTGAAATTGCACAAAGTATTTCTAAATGGCCAAAAAGTTCTCCAGGATACTTTTCAGACATACAAAAAAGAATTCAAAAGTTTGTTGAAAGTGGTCAACTTGGAATTTTTGCAAATGGGTATTGGGGTCATAAACAAATGAAATTACCTGCAGAAGTTAACCTATTGGCTGTAGCTCATTATTTGGAGGCATTGGATTGGCAAAAAGAAATTGTTAAAGTTCACACTATTTTTGGTGGTAAAAACCCACATCCAAACTATCTGGTTGGAGGTATGGCTTGTGCTATAAATTCTGATGGTGCAGGAGGCTTAAATGCAGAGCGTTTAGCTTATGTTGGTAAATTACTTCAAGATGGTAAAGAGTTTATTGAACAGGTTTATATTCCAGATTTACTAGCTATAGCTTCCTTTTACAAAGATTGGGGCGCTATTGGAAAAGGCTTTGGAAATTATATGTCGTATGGAGATTTTCCTACCAATGGCTATGCCGATTTATCTAGCTTTAAATTTCCACAAGGAGTTATTTTAAATAGAGATTTATCTAAAGTTCATGATGTAGATCATAGAAATGGTGATATTGAAGAATTTGTAAACAATTCTTGGTACAACTATTCTGATGGAGATGATAAAGGAAAACATCCTTGGGATGGAGAAACCAATATCAAATACTCGGGTCCTAAACCACCATACACTCATTTAAATGTAGAAGAAAAATACAGCTTTATAAAAACACCACGTTGGAAAGGATTGCCTATGGAAGTAGGTCCATTAGCTCGTTTATTAGTAGGTTATGGTAGAGGAAATAAAGAAATTCAAGATGCTGTAAATGGAGCACTTTCACATTTAAACGTTCCTGTAGATGCACTATTTTCTACACTAGGAAGAACCGCTGCTAGAGGTATTGAAACACAATTAGTAGCTAATTGGACCATGGAATTCTATAACACCTTAATGAATAACATTAAAAATGGCGATGAACGTATGGCTAATATGGATAGTTGGGAACCATCAAGCTGGCCTTCTGAAACTAAAGGTGTTGGGTTTATGGAAGCTCCAAGAGGTGCTTTGGCTCACTGGATTAAAATTAAAGATGGTAAAACTGAAAATTATCAACAAGTTGTTCCGAGCACATGGAATGCATCTCCACGTGATCCAAAAGGACAACGTTCTGCCTACGAATCTACTTTAATTGGTACGCCTATAGCTGACCCAGAATTACCTTTAGAAATTATTAGAACCATCCATTCTTTTGATCCTTGTATTGCATGTGCGGTACATTTATATGATGAACATGGAAATCATATTTCTAAAGTTCAAAATATTTCTAGTTGTGATAGTTAAATACTAAAATTATGAAAACTAAAAATTTTAAACGAGTTATGGTTTGGGAATTACCCGTACGCTTTTTTCACTGGATAAATGTTCTTGCAATTATAATTCTAACATTAACAGGTTTTTTAATAGCCAATCCACCTGCATTGGTATCAAGTGCTGAAGCTACAAATTTACATTCATTTGGAATCGTAAGGTTTATTCATTTTACTGCGGCATATATTTTCTTTTTTAATATGATTTTAAGAATCTATTGGTCATTTGTAGGAAATCAGTTTGCTAGTTGGAAAGCTTTTTGGCCATTTAGTAAAAAAATGTGGAATAACTTTTGGCATGTGGTAAAAATTGATGTGTTACTATTAAATGAAGAAAAAAGAGATGTAAAAAACATCAGTATTGGTCACAATAGCGTTGCAACAATCTCTTATATTACCATGTTTTTTATTGCCATTATACAAGTTTGCACTGGATTTGCTTTATATGCTGATATGTCTAGTTGGTGGTTACCTAAACTTTTTAGCTGGGTAGTTCCATTATTTGGAGGCGATTTTATGGTAAGAACCATACATCATATCGCTATGTGGGCTTTTATTTTATTTAGTTTAGTTCATATCTATTTAGTATTTTACCATGATTGGTTAGAGGGCCGTGGTGAAGTTTCTTCCATGTTTGGAGGTTATAAATTTGTTCGTGATGATCGCATCAAAAATTCAGTAGAAGTAAGTGAAGAAGATTTAGAAGATTAGCAATTTCCCAAAGTAAAAGTAAATTCATTTTGCTCCTGTATTTTTAAGTGAAATGAATTTACTTTTTTAACCATGAATTATGAAAAAAACAGCAACAACCCCAATAGCAATTTGTAGCGATTCCTACTTCTTTGAAAAAGATAAAACCAATTCTATTTTAGTGATGGGAGTTGGAAATTACTTAATGGGTGATGAAGGAATTGGCGTACACATTATTCAAGAAATGAGTAAGATTAAATTACCAAACTATGTTGATATTTTGGATGGTGGAACAGGGGGTTTTTTACTGCTAAATTGTTTTGAAGCATATAATACCATTATATTTATAGATGCTACTATGGATGGAAAACCTGCAGGAACAATTTCATTAATACGTCCTAAATTTGCTTCCGATTTTCCTTCGGCATTAAGCGTACATGATGTTGGTTTAAAGGATATGATTGAAGCGGTTTATTTAATGGAAAAAATTCCTGACATTCATTTATTCACCATTTCAATTGAGGAATTAAATCCAATGACCGTAAAATTGAATGAAAAAGTTAGTGCTGCAATTCCAAAAGTTATTGAAAATATTTTAGCTCATTCCAAAGAACTTCACTCAAAAAAATTGTAAATTTATAGGATCTTTTAAGCACTAAACTGAATGCTAAAAACCTATCAAATTACTATTTCTGGACAAGTACAAGGGGTAGGTTTTCGTCCTTTTGTTTATAATTTGGCCAATGAATTTTTATTAAACGGAACCGTTTCTAACAACGAAGAGGGTGTTATTATTTATGTTTCTGGAGCAACTGAAAATATTCAAAGTTTCTATAAAAAACTAACCCATTTCCCGCCTCCTGTTTCTAAAATTCAACATAGCTCAATTACCAAAATTGATTTTATAGATTATAAAAATTTCAAAATACTACCCTCTAATAAAAAAGGACAATTAAATTTATCGCTTACTCCTGATTTTGCAATTTGTAACGATTGTAGAAAAGAACTAAAAAATAAAAAAAACAGAAGATATTATTATCCATTTACAACCTGTGTAAATTGTGGTCCAAGATGGGCAATAACCGAAACATTTCCTTTTGAAAGAAATCATACAAGTATAGACGAGTTTGCTATGTGTGATGATTGTTTACAAGAATATAAGAATCCGCTTAACAGACGTTTTCATTCACAAACAAACACTTGTCCAACTTGTGGAGTTAGCTTAAAATTAGTAGATTCTAAAGAAAATGAGATTGAAATTGTTAACGAAACTATATTTAATAAAATTGCTAAACTTCTTTTAGAAGGAAATATTGTAGCCATAAAAAACACTAGTGGGTATTTATTATGCTGCAATGCTGAAAATGAAACTGTTGTTCAAAAATTAAGACTTCAAAAAAATAGACCTAACAAGCCATTTGCAGTATTATTCCCTTCATTAAAATTTTTAAAAAAAGAGTTGACTTTATCTTCAAAAGAGCTAAAATTACTAACCTCAACTGAAAGTCCAATTACCATTGTTCCTTTACAAAACTATCATGGAAAAATAACGATAAACTCCGTAGCTCCTAAATTAAATCAATTAGGAGTTATGTTGCCCTATTCTGGTATTTTACAACTACTAGCAAGTAAATTAAATTTTCCAATTGTAGCTACCAGCGGAAATATTCATGGATCTCCAATTATAAGTGAAAATAAAGAAGCTATAGAAAAACTTAAATCTGTTGCAGATTATTTTTTACAACACAACTTAAAAATAACACACCCTCAAGATGACTCCGTGATTAAAATAAGTAAAAAATTTGAACAAGAAATTCTCTTTAGGCGCTCTCGTGGTTTTGCTCCCAATTATTTCAATCCTTCTATAAATTCTAACAAAAAAATACTTGCGTTGGGTGCCGATTTAAAAAGTAGCATTGCTTATTATCCCAATGAATATTTATACTTAAGTGAGTATCTTGGCAATTTAGAAAATTATGATGTATATAATAGATTTACTTCCACTACAAATGCATTTTTAGCTATTTTTGAACAACAACCTAACATAGTTTTAATTGATAAACACCCTAATTATTATAGCAACCTATTTGGGAAAGAATTAGCTCAAAAAATTTCTTCAACATTAATTGAAATTCAACATCATAAAGCACATTTTTCAGCAATTTTAGGAGAACATAATTTATTTAATAAAAAAGTATTAGGTGTAATTTTTGATGGTACAGGTTATGGAGATGATGCACAAATTTGGGGAGGTGAATTTTTTAAATATGAAAGTAATCAAATTGAAAGATTAAATCATTTCAATTATTTTAACTGGCTGTTAGGCAACAAAATGTCAAAAGAACCACGCTTGTCATTACTATCATTAGCTTCTGAAGAAATGAATACAGTTTTAAAACAAAAATTTACCCAAAATGAATTAAAAACCTATCAACACCTAAAACAAAATAATCAGCTAAAAACTTCATCTGTTGGTAGATTATTTGATGCCGTTGCTTCTTTGTTAAACATAACCGACTACAATACTTATGAAGGAGAAGCCGCCATTTTAATGGAAAATTTAATTACAAATTACGATCTAAAAACTTGTAAAAATTATTTAAACAACCTTGAAAATGAAATTTCATCAACTCAAATTATTAAATACATTTATCAAGATATACAAAACGGAGTTTCAAAAGAAAACTGTATTGCTAATTTTTTATTTACGTTAGCTTCTACTATCTTAAAAATAGCAACTACCAATCATTATAAACATATTGCTTTTAGCGGAGGTGTTTTTCAAAATACCATTTTGGTTGATATGTTAATTGAGTTAGTTCCAAAAGAAATAAAGTTGTATTTTCATAAACAATTAGCTCCAAATGATGAAAATATTTCTTTTGGGCAAATGATGTATTATTTAAACATCAAAAATTAGTTTATGAAATATTTAAGTGAATATAGAAACCTTGAAGCTACGAAAAGAATTTTAGATGAAATTCACAAAATTACAACTCGTGAATGGAATATTATGGAAATTTGCGGAGGACAAACACATAGCTTAGTAAAAAATGGAATTTTAGAACTATTACCTGAAAAAGTAAGAATGATTCATGGTCCTGGTTGCCCAGTTTGTGTAACTCCCCTAAATTTAATTGACAAAGCCATTGAATTATTAGAGCAAGGTGTAATTGTATGTTCATTCGGAGATATGATTCGTGTACCAGGAAGTAAAAAAAGTTTGTTGGAGGCTAAAGCAAAAGGAGGCGATTTACGCATTTTATATTCTCCAATTGAGGCTGTTTCAATAGCTAAACAAAACCCAACAAAAGAAGTCGTTTTTTTTGCAGTTGGTTTTGAAACTACAGCACCTGCAAATGCTTTATCAGTTTTACATGCTGAAAAAGAAGGAATTTTAAACTATTCCATTTTAGCTTCTCATGTATTAGTCCCTCCAGCAATGGAAGCAATTTTAGATGATAAATTTTGTAGCATTGATGCATTTTTAGCCGCAGGTCATGTTTGTGCAATTATGGGAATTCAAGAGTATTATCCTTTGGTAGAAAAATATAAAATTCCGATTGTAGTTACTGGGTTTGAACCTCTCGATTTAGTACAAGGAATTTATATGTCCGTTAAACAATTAGAAGAAGGCAACCATCAATTAGAAAATCAATATGCCCGTGTTGTTAAAGAGCATGGAAACACCTCAGCCATCAATGTCATTCAAAAAGTATTTAAAATAGGAAACAGAGAATGGCGTGGTATCGGTGAAATTCCAAATAGCGGTTATGTTATTAAAACTGAGTACCAAAAATACGATGCAGAACTAAAATTTAAAATTAATAATATAAAAGTACCTGAAAACAACAAGTGTATTGCTGGTGAAATATTACGAGGTATTAAAAAACCTCATCAATGCAATCAATTTGCAAAAACCTGTAAACCATCAAATCCTTTAGGAGCCCCTATGGTTTCATCAGAAGGTGCTTGTGCAGCATATTATCATTTTTCAAACAATTTAATAGAATAAAAATGGATATAGAAAATATAGGTTTTGAAACCATAAATTTAGGACATGGAAGCGGTGGTGAACTTACTAGAAATTTATTAGATAAAATTATATTTAAAACATTTAGCAACCCCTATCTAGATCAAAAACATGATGGATCCGTCGTGAAAATTGAAGGAGAAATTGCAATTTCAACAGATAGTTTTGTAATAACACCTATTTTTTTTAAAGGAGGAAATATTGGTGAGTTAGCTGTACACGGAACTGTAAATGATGTAGCTATGTGTGGGGCAATTCCAAAATATTTATCTTTAGCGTTTATTGTAGAAGAAGGATTAAAAGTTTCTGAATTCATTCAAATAGTGCAATCTGTAAAAAAAGCTGCTGACGAGAGTGGCGTTTTAATAATTACAGGAGACACCAAAGTTGTAGAACGTGGAAAAGGCGATAAAATTTTTATAAATACCACTGGTTTTGGTTTAGTGCACCCAAAAGCAAACATTTCTGTTGATACTATAAAAGAAGGCGATAAAATTTTAGTAAATGGCTATATTGCTCAACACGGGATGGCTATTATGAGTGAGAGAGAAGGGCTAAATTTTGAATCTACCATAGAAAGTGATACAACCAACTTAAACTTTATAGTTACTGAATTACTAGATAAATTTGGCGATAAAATTAAACTATTTAGAGATCCAACTCGTGGTGGTTTAGGAACGGTTTTACACGAAATTGCAAATGACATATCCAAAGGCATATTCTTAAAAGAAAAGTATATCCCTTTAGAAAAACAAGTTGCTGCAGCTTGTGAAATGTTAGGTTTAGACCCCATGTATGTTGCTAACGAAGGTGTATTTTTAGTTATTGTAGATTCTAGTATTGAATTAGAAGTTTTAGCTTTAATGAAAAATCACAAAAAAGGTGAAAACGCAGCTATTATTGGTGAAATTACATCTGAGCATCCAAATAAAGTTGTAATGCAAAGTTCCATAGGAGGAAAAAGAATTGTAAGCCCTCTAGTTGGCGAGCAACTCCCAAGAATTTGTTAATTAGCAAAAATCCAATAAACCCCAATTACTAAAGCAAATAATCCACCAGCAAATCTAATACCTTTAAAAAAAATTTCATTGTGATCTCTTTTAGAAAAATCTGCAATTCTTCCAATAACAATTGCAAAAGAAATCATAGCCAACAAAGTTCCTATTGCAAAACCAATTATGTATTTTGAAGAATCAAACATAGAAGTAAAGCCAATTACAGGTAAAAAAAGTAAAAAATGAGCTACTCCTGCCAAACCATGAATAAAACCTACAGATAAAGAAGCTAAAGTTCCTTGTTTTAAATTGGGGTGAGTGTGATTGTGTTTTTTCTCTATGTGGTGGTCATGCTCATGTTTATGAATCAATGGATGAAGAGTACTATGAATATGGGTGTGTTTATGAGATTGTTCTTGTTTAAATATTTTAAAAAGCACCCATATTCCTAAACCAATTAAAACAATACCTACAAACTGTTCACTATGTGTTGAAATTTTTTCAATAGGAATCAATTCTTTAAAAACCATAAATAACATTCCAATAAACAACATGCCTAATAAATGACCAATTCCCCAAAACAAGCCAACTTTCCAGGCTTTCTTTTTACTTTCAATTGCAAACGGTGTAACTGCAGCTAAATGATCGGGACCTGAAATTACATGTAACATTGCGGCTATTACACCCGCAAATAAAGGAAAAGTAAGCTCCATAATTATCTTATAATTTAATTACTAAATTTAAGATTAATTTTCATTTTTTTTAAATTAAAATCACAAAAAAAGCCAAAACAAATTTGTTTTGGCTTTTAATTAATTTTGCTTGTTTATTAAGATTTAACAGTAATTGGCATACTGTATATTTTATCTCTTACTCCCGGATTTTCAATTTTTTTATAATTTAAATTCTTTCGTATGTAATTAAGTACATCTTGATTTTTTGAATCTACATTTAGTACTACTACCTCACCTTCAGAGCTAAATGTAAAAGTAATATTTACATAAATTTCATTTTCAACAATAAAATCTGGTTTTTCCAATAATTTCACAATTTCGCTTCTCATCTTATCTTTAGAAATATCTTCTTCAATATTAGCTGCAAACAAGCTTGATGTTCCAATAATTAAGGCTAGTGTTAATAGTTTAAATTTTTTCATGATAAAGTAGTTTTATAAGTTATAATCTATTGTAAAGACGCATCAAAAAAAATTATGTTACCTTTTTATAAAGCTATTAACAAATGTTTAACTATTTAACAAGTAAAATTTTTGAAGTATTGTTTTCAATAACAAAATGATATAGGCACTATAGAGATTGATAAAATCTAAGACGATTTTATTATAGTTTTAAATATCTAAGCCTCTAATCTTTTTTTGGTTTATTCACAAAGTGAATCGAAGCTCTGTTGCTATCTGGTTGCTCGTGAACCAAATCCAGACCGATACTCTTGCAAAATTCTTGCATAATCTCTATTGCTTGTGAAGCTGATATTTGCTCTCGCTGTTTTTTCTTTTTTGATTTCATAAACTATCTCTAAAAATAATGAATTATTCTATTTTATTCAAATTTATACTCTAAAAATATTTAAGAGATATAATGCTTACTTTCAGAATTATAAGTAAAACCTTCTACTTTTTTAAAACAAAATATTAGAAAATTTAAAAGCAATTTACAATATTGATTACATAGCAGAAATAACACATTCTATAATTCAATTTTTATTTTATAAATTTATTTTAAGCTTTTAAGAATTAGTGAGGTTTAGAAGGCTCAAACTGAGCAATGAGGACTAAACTGTCTTTAAAGAACGTTATTCTAAAAAGTTAACCACTCATTATTTGCTATAATACATTAAATTATCAGAACACCTCCTTAAAACTAAAAAACCTTGAAAATCAAACGATTAACAAGGTTTTTAGTACAGAAGGCGGGACTTGAACCCGCACGGACATTACTGTCCACTGGATTTTAAGTCCAGCGTGTCTACCAATTCCACCACTTCTGCATTGGTATTTTATATATTGTAGAGCGAAAGACGGGATTTGAACCCGCGACCCTCACCTTGGCAAGGTGATGCTCTACCCCTGAGCTACTTTCGCAGTCATTTTTTTAAGAACTTGGCATTTATTATCTCAAATGCGAGTGCAAATTTAAAACAATTATAATAACTGCAAAGACTTTTTTAAAATTTATTTTAATTATTTTTTTAATCTCCTTATTTTAAGGTTGTAAATCTCTAATAATAAAATATCTTTGCACAGATTTTAAACCTTTTTAATGCAAGCGTCATCTAATTCTACTCATAAAAACATGAATTTTACTCTAATTTATAGAGATTTTAAGCAACTTACCAAGGTTGGTTTATCTTTGAGTGTCGTATTTTCATCACTTGCAGGATATTTATTGGCCACAGAAGAAATTAAAGCTTTAACACTTATTTTATTGGCTATTGGAGGTTATTTAATGGTAGGTGCTTCAAATGCTTTCAATCAAATTATTGAAAAAGATACCGATGCTTTAATGAAAAGAACAATGAATAGACCTTTACCAGCTGGAAGAATGCATGTTTCAATGGCAATGGTAATTGCAGTCTCATTCACCATTTTAGGATTAGCTATCCTATATAGTATCAATCCGAAAAGCGCACTATTTGGAGCTATTTCAATCTTTCTTTATACAAGTGTTTATACCCCTTTAAAACCAATAACACCTTTGGCTGTTTTTGTTGGAGCAATTCCTGGTGCAATACCTTTTATGTTAGGATGGGTTGCAGCAACTAATACTTTTTCAATAGAACCAGGCATGTTATTTTTAATTCAATTTTTTTGGCAATTTCCTCATTTTTGGGCCATTGCTTGGTTGCAATTTGACGAGTATAAAAAAGCAGGGTTTAATTTAATGCCAATGGGTAAAAAAAATAAAAAAGCTGTAATACAAATAATTATTTATACTAGTTGTTTAATTATAGTTTCTATTATTCCGGTTTTAAAAATCACTGGAACTTTTTATATTTACCCAATTACAGCTATTCTTTTAGTTGCCTTAGGAAGTATTATGTTATATTATGCAATTAAATTATACAAACACCAAACCAATAAAGAAGCACGACAATTAATGTTATCAAGTGTTTTGTATATTACATTAATTCAAGTAATCTACGTAGTTGATAAATTTTTACACTAAAATAAATCATATTGAAATGAAAGAAACTTTAAAACAAGAATACAAACAAGCTAAAAGAAAGTCTGCTAAACCAATGCTATGGGTTTCAATGATTAGTATGGTTATGATGTTTGCTGGGCTTACCAGCGCATATGTAGTTAGTAGAAAAAGAAGCGATTGGGTTTCATTTGATTTACCAAATGCATTTTATACTAGCACCATTTTAATTGTTTTAAGTAGCATCACATTTATTTTAGCAAAAAATTTTATTAAAAAAAACAATTATAAACTTACTTCAACTTTTTTAATAACCACCCTTTTATTAGGAATTGGATTTATATTTTTTCAATTTCAAGGTTTTAATGAATTGTTTGATGCAGGTTTTGTTTTTGCAGGAGAACAGAGTACCGTTAAATCTTCATTTATTTATGGAATTACTCTGGCTCATTTAGCACATATTGCTGCTGGAATTGTTGTTCTTTTAGTGGTTATTTTTAATCATTTCAATAAAAAATATTCATCAAAAGATTCTCTTGGGTTAGAGTTAGGTGCTATCTTTTGGCACTTTGTTGATATACTATGGATTTACTTGTTTTTATTTTTCTATTTTATTAGATAAAAAAAATAATGTACTTTTGGCGAAACTATAACTAAAAAATCAAAACAAAACTTTTATGGAAGCAACTATTGCTACTAAAGCTAATGGAAAAACTTGGGATGGTGGTAACAACAAACCACTTGGTGCAAGTTATGGAAAAATGATGATGTGGTTTTTCATTTTATCTGATGCACTCACATTTTCAGGATTTTTAGGCGCATATGGTTTAATGCGTTTTAAATTTATTGAATCTTGGCCTATTGCCGACGAGGTATTTACTCACTTTCCTTTTTTACATGGTTTTCATGCACCAATGTACTATGTAGCTTTAATGACTTTTATCTTGATATTTTCATCTGTAACTATGGTGCTAGCTGTTGATGCTGGACACCAAATGAATAAGAAAAAAGTTACTTTTTATATGTTTTTAACCATTATTGGTGGTTTAATATTCTTAGGTTCACAAGCTTGGGAATGGAAAAATTTTATCAATGGTTCTTATGGAGCAGTTCAATTAAATGATGGAAAAATCATACAATTTGTAGATGCTTCTGGGCATCAAATAGAATTAAAAAGTTTTGCAACTTCCGCACACTCTGAAAGAATACAACATACAAAAGATAAAGGACTTTGGTTTGAAAAAGAAGCTACTTTACCAACCTTTACAGTTGCTGAAGTTATTGAAGGTTTTAAAGCAAATCCAGATATTACAATAAGAACTGAAAAAATAAACGCAGACACTAAAACCAAAACTATTATTCCTCGCGCAGAAGCTATGGCATATTTAAATGAAGCAAATGCAGTAATTGAAGGAGCTAATTTAAAAGTAAATGAATATGGTAAAACATTGTTTGCCGATTTCTTTTTCTTCATCACTGGTTTTCACGGTTTTCACGTTTTATCAGGTGTAATTATTAACATAATTATCTTTTTTAATGTAATTATTGGAACTTATGAACGCAGAGGGCATTATGAAATGGTTGAAAAAGTAGGATTGTATTGGCACTTTGTAGATTTAGTTTGGGTATTTGTATTTACATTCTTCTACTTAGTTTAATTCATTAAAAAAACAACAAAATGGAACACGCACAAGAACATACATCTCACACTAAATTAATTTGGAAAGTATTTGGGATACTTTCATTAGTAACAATTGTTGAAGTTGTTTTAGGAATTATAAAACCTGACTCACTTCATTTAACAAAAATTTTAGGAACAAGTCCATTAAATATCATTTTCTTAGTATTAACATTGGTAAAAGCATACTACATTACTTGGTTTTTTATGCATATGGCCGATGAAAAAAAGAGTTTAAGACGTGCAGTTGTGTGGACAGCAGTTTTTCTAATTATTTATTTAGCTACTTTATTATTAATTGAAGGAAGTTATATAAATGATGTATTAGGTCCACTAACAAAATGGAACTACTAAACAATAAAATATTAAATAAAGAAGGTGGTTAATTAAGCCACCTTTTTTTATTTTTGTAAAAAACATCATGAAAAAATTTTGGATACTTTTTAGCTTATTCATTCTTCCATTAGTATTTTATATTTTCCTTTCAAAAGGGATTTATAAGTACTCAAATTTACCAATTTTAACAGAAAATGTTCTTGATGTTCAAGAATTTTCTTCAACTAATACCACCTTTAAAGAACATCTTACAGTAGTTTGTTTTTTGGGAAACGATTTAAATACAGCAAAAGGAAGTATGTTTAATTTAAATCAAACAATTTATAAACGATATTATCAAAAACCTTATTTTCAAATTGTAGCAATACTTCCTAAAGGAACTGAAAATAATTATAAAAGTGCTATAGAAGAACTTTCTGCCTTTACAGATATAAGCAAATGGAATTTCATTTACACGAATGAAAATAACATAACTTCAACCTTTAAAAGTTTAAATACCCCATATAGTTTAAACGAAAATTTATATTCTGAAAATGCTTTTATAGTAGATATGGAAAATAGATTGCGTGGTAGAAAAGACGATGAAGATACCGCAGATGGTAAATTATATGGCTATAATATGAAGTCGGTATCAACGTTAAAAAATAAAATGAAAGATGATATTGATATTATTTATTATCAATTAAAAAAATCTGCCGAAAAAGAAAGTAGAAGAAAAAGAAAAATTTAAAGTCATGAAAAAATATTCATATATCGGAATTGCCTTTATTATTTTAATTTTTGGAATCTATGCCGTTCCTAAAATTGTAAATAAATTTAAAACTCCCAAACTTGTTAAAATTGGTCAAGTTCCTACTTTTGAATTCACAAATCAAGAAGGACAACTTATTTCAAATTCATTTTATGATGAAAAAGTATATGTAGTGGAATTTTTCTTTACTACTTGTCCAACTATCTGTCCAAAAATGAATGAAAATATGGTAAAAATTCAAAAAGAGTATTACGGCAACCCCAATTTTGGAATTGCTTCTTTTAGTATCAATCCAAAACATGACACTCCAGAAATTTTAAAAGCTTATGCTAAATCTCATGGAGCAACTTTAAAAACTTGGAATTTTTTAACGGGTGATCAAGATAAAATTTATGAATTAGCAAATAGTGGTTTTACATTATACGCAGGTGAAAATAGTGAAGCCGAAGGTGGTTTTGAACATTCAGGAATGTTTGCTTTAATAGACAAAGAAGGAAATATACGTTCTCGTATGGATGAACTTGGAAACCCAATTGCGTTTTACGATGGTTTAGACCCAAAAGGTGTACAAATGATTAAAGAAGATATTGCAATTTTACTTAAAGAATAATGAACAAAGAAATTAAAAAATATAATAAGTGGATTGTGACATTATCCATAGCTATTCCCCTTGTAGTTGCTATCTTGTTTCGTGTAAAAATAGATGCAACTTTACCTATCTTTTTACCTCCAATTTATGCAACATTAAATGCTTTTACAGCTGTGATTTTAATTATTGCTTTTTGGGCAATTAAGAATAAAAAAGTAGTGTTACATGAAAAACTTATGAAAACTGCTATATTGTTTTCTGTTCTTTTTCTAGTAATGTATGTAGCTTATCATATGACCTCAGAATCAACAAAGTTTGAGGGTGAAGGTGCTTTAAAAATCTTTTATTTTATCATTTTAATATCTCACATTGTATTATCTATAGCTGTAATACCGTTTGTATTGATAACTTATGTACGTGCAATTACAAATAATATTGAATTACATAAAAAAATTGCTCGTATAACATTTCCTCTTTGGCTGTATGTTGCAATTACTGGAGTACTTGTTTATCTTATGATTTCACCTTACTATTAAAATGAAAAAAATACTACTTACCATATTACTTTTTTTTACAATCCAAATAATGAGTCCGCAATGCGCAATGTGTAAGGCTGTAGTTGAAAGTGGTAATGCTTCAGAAGCCGAAGGTTTGAATTCTGGCATTCTATATTTAATGGTATTTCCTTATCTTTTAGTTGGGGTCTTATTATACTTCATTATTAAAAATAAAAGAAAAAATAAAATTTAACATTTCTATAAGAGGCTAAAAGTGTAACAAATAATAATTTTAGTCGTCATATAACAAAAATCGACTTTCCCGAAGGAAATTTCTGTTATTATATTTTTTACAATATAAAAGTTCTTGAATTCGGTATTGACCATAAAATTTTAAAAAACTCAACTTAAATGAGATCAAAAATTGTTACTATTTTAGCACTCGTATTTTTTATTACAGTACAAGCTCAAGATAAAAAATGGACACTACAAGAATGTGTTAATTATGCATTAGAAAACAACATTTCAATTAAACAACAAGAACTAAACAAAGAACTGATTGAAGAAGATATTATTACTGCTGAAGGGAATTTTTACCCTTCTTTAAATGCCTCTGCTTCACAAAACTTCAACTTTGGGTCCTATATAGACAATTATGGAGGTCGTGTTTCTCGTGACAGTAGATCCAACAGCTTTAGCCTTGGAACTGGTGTAACACTGTACAATGGACAAAGAAATAAAAACACACTGTTGAGAGCTCAAAAAAACTTAGAGGCTGCTGGTTTTGATTTAGAAGAAAACAAAAACAACATTATGTTATTTGTTGTAAACTCTTACTTAAACGTACTATTAAATAAAGAAAGTCTTAAAATAGCTGAAGAACAAGTTTCTATAAGTGAAAGTCAAGTTGAAAAAGTAAAAAATTTAGTGGAAGCTGGTTCCCAACCAAGAGCAAATTTATTTGAAGCCCAAGCTACATTAGCTACCAACACACAACAATTGGTTACCGCACAAAATAATTTAGATCTTTCATTATTAAGTTTAGCTCAACTACTTCAAATATCTCATAAAGGTTTTGATGTTGAAGATGTAGTATTAAATATCAATGCAGCTTCTTTAATTTATAATGATACAGATGTAATTTATAATACTGCACTTGGTAATTTACCTGAAATTAAAAGTGCTGAAATTGCTGTTGAAAATTCTGAAGTTGCTATAGATATTGCTAAAGGAGCGTTTTTACCTTCACTATCATTTAGTGCAGGTTTAGGAACTTCATACCAACACAATCAAGGACAAAAAGATGTAAGAGCTATTTTAGATGAAAATAACAATGTAGTATATGTACCTAATGGCTTTGGTAAACAACTTGAAGATAACTTAGGTTATAATTTTGGGTTTTCATTAAACATTCCAATATTTAATAGGTTTCAAACAAAATCCAATGTTGCAAGAGCTCAAATAAACAAAGAAAGGTTTGAACTTGCTTTACTTGACAAACAAGTAAAATTAAGAGAAACTATTGAAAAAGCATATGCTGATGCTAAAGCTTCACTAAATCAGTTTGTAGCAGCTGAACAATCTTTAAAAGCACAAGAAGAATCTTTTAAAAACGCACAGGTTAGTTACAATTCAGGTGTAATGACATCTTTTGATTTTGATCAAGTTAGAAATAGGTTAGTAAACTCACAATCATCGCTTATAAATGCAAAATATAATTTTGTGTTTAGAA
The DNA here is from genome assembly GCF_042676885.1 of Lutibacter aestuarii. Classification (NCBI taxonomy): domain Bacteria; kingdom Pseudomonadati; phylum Bacteroidota; class Flavobacteriia; order Flavobacteriales; family Flavobacteriaceae; genus Lutibacter; species Lutibacter aestuarii. The sequence continues at coordinate 483,933 of NZ_JBHTIC010000006.1, read as the reverse complement.
CAAAATTATTAGAATACTATTTAGGTATTCCAATAGTTATAGATTAATATTTTTTACGGAATAATTAATAGTTAAAACATCTAAAGTTTCTCTTTAGATGTTTTCTTTTTATAATCATCAATTTAAGTATCTTTGTTCTTTTAAACAAGACTACTAGTGACTTACATTTTAAATATTGAAACCGCCACAAAAAACTGTTCAGTTAGCATTGCAAAAGACGGTAAAAATGTTATTTTAAAAGAACTCAATGATGGAGCTTATTCTCATGCAGAAAAATTACATGTACTGATTGAAGAAGCGCTTAATGAAGCTCAAATTTCATTTTCAGACTTAAAAGCTATTGCGGTAAGCAAAGGTCCTGGCTCATATACAGGACTAAGGATTGGTGTTTCTGCAGCTAAAGGATTGTGTTTTGCATTAAATATTCCATTAATTTCAGTTGATACGCTTTTATCACTAGCAAATTCAATTTCAATTACTGAAGGTATAAAAGTTCCTTTGTTAGATGCTAGAAGAATGGAAGTTTATAGTGCCATTTACAGTTCAGAAAATGAAAAACTAAGAGCTATTGAGGCGCAAATTATTACTGCTGAATCATTTTATTCCTATTTGAAAGAAAATAAAGTTTATTTTTTAGGAGATGGCGCTGAAAAGTGTAAAAATTTAATTACACATGAAAATGCAAAATTTATGGTTGACCTATTTCCTTCGGCTAATGAAATGAGTTTTTTATCATATGAAAAGTACAAAAAAAGCGACTTTGAAAATGTCGCTTATTTTGAGCCTTTTTATTTAAAAGATTTTGTAGTTACTAAATCTAAAAAAAATGGTTAATTTAACGTATTGTAATACTTAAATAACTGTATTAAATCTTCTTTATCTTTAAAACTAAGCCTATTCTTTTTAGCATAATTTTGAATATCATTAGACTTTTCAGAAAATAACTTTAACACATCTTGTTTCTTTCTAGGTAATTCAGTAGTAGTTCCATTTTTATAACCAATGTAAAATTTGTCATTTACCCTTTTTAATGTTGGTGGTTTATATTTATCATAACCTGTTTTAGGCTTTACAGCTTCAAAAAATTTAATTTTTTCTTTATTTAATAAATCTATTTTATTCCCTTGAAATAAAACAACAAAATATCCAATCGAATTATCATTGTTTTCAGTATCAAAAAATAATTTATATTTTTTGTTAGTAGCCAAAAATACTACTTCTTGATTTAAAACTTTATTAAAATTATAGAACTTTCCTTCTTTTTCAAATTCCATTTCATCTTCATATGCATTATATCTCATAGGGTAGGCTGTTTCAATACCCTTTATTTTAGCTGGGAAAAAATCATCATTAACATATGGACTACCCACTAATTCCTTAGACCTTAAATCTAAAGAAGTTACACTGACACTATGGTTTAAAATTTGTTCAGATTCAGATTGCCCATAACTAAACAAACATGTTAAAAAACATGGTAAAAAACATAATTTAATTAATCTTGTATTCATTTTAAATCTTTTTAAGTTATTAATATAGCTATCAAAAATTATTCCAATAATAATCTTCATTTTTTTATTTCTACTTGATGTGGATAAGGAATTTCTATACCGGCTTTATCTAAGGCTAATTTACCTTCTTCTAAAACGCTATGATATACCTTCCAATAATTTTCAGAAGTTGCCCAAGGTCTTACTGCAAAGTTAACTGAACTATCCGCCAATTCAGATACATTTATCGTTGGAGCAGGATCTTTTAAAACATTTGGGTTATTTAATAAAACTTGCATTAATACTTCTTTAGTTTGTTTAATATCTTCATCATAACCCACTCCAAAAGTTAAATCTACTCTAAGTTGGCCTTCTTCTGTATAATTAATAATATTACCATTTGATAAGGCTCCATTTGGAAGAATAATCAATCTATTTTGTGGTGAATTTAGTTTTGTGACAAAAATTTGAATTTCTTTAACAACCCCTATTTGACCTTGTGCTTCTATCACATCACCCACTTTAAATGGTTTAAAAATCATAATTAAGGCTCCTCCTGCAAAATTTGCTAAAGATCCTTGTAAAGCCAATCCAACAGCTAAACCTGCCGCACCTAAAATTGCTATAAATGAAGTTGTTTCAACTCCTACTTGAGAAATCGCAGTTATAAAAACTAAAATTTTAAGAGCCCAACTCAATAAATCTCCTAAAAATTTTTGAAGAGTTTCATCTACACCTCTTTTTTTCATTAATTTTTTTGTGATTTTAACCACTTTTTTGGCTAACCACAAACCAATAATTAAAATTAAAAGCGCAGAAACTACATTCATTGCATTTTTATCTATTATATCAATTATTTTGTCTAAGTATTTTTGGTAATCCATAAGTTTGTTTTTATTGTTAATTTTCTATTTATTTACTAAAAGTGGTGTACTTCAAAGGTAATAAGCACATATCGATTAAAAAAATTATAAGTTAATTTCTAAAACTCAATTTTTAATTTGGTGATTGCTTTTTGTGCATTAATTTCTGGCAGCTTACAAGTTCCATTTTCACAAACAAAAATATACGTTTCTTGATTTGTATATCTTCCTTTTAATAATGGAAGATTGCTATCTTTTATACTTCCAGCTAAAATTTTATTGGGTATATACTTTTTATGAATCTTAGATAATTTTTCAAATGCACTTTTTCCAGAAATAACAATTTCATAAAATTCGCCAACAAAATTACTCATTAATAGTAACCAGTTTGAGTATCCAGAGCCATACTTAAAAGTTTTATCTTTTACATTATGAAGCATTTGCTGACTAACTTTTAAATAATACGAATTTGAATAATAATGACTTAATTTAAACAAATTAATTGCCATAATTGAGTTTGAAGCAGGAATTACATTGTCTTCAATTTCCATTTTTCGCGTTATTAAACTATCATCTATAGTTGAAGTAAAATAAAACATTGACTTTTTTAAATCAAAAAAATGATCAAAAGTATAATCCGTTAATTGTTTGGCTGTGGTTAACCAAGCTTCATTAAATGTTACTTCATATAAAGAAATATAAGCGTCAATTACGGCGGCATAATCTTCTAAATATCCATTTATACTACTAATTCCATTTTTATAATTATGATTTAAATTTCCAGTTTCCTGTATTTGTTTGGTATAAATAAATGCTGCATTTTTGTTAGCAATATCTAAAAAGTGAGGTTCATTAAAAACTTTATAAGCATCTATAAAACCTTTTAGCATTAATGCGTTCCATGAAGTTAGTGATTTATCATCTAACCTAGGTTTTGCTCTTTTATTTCGTTCGGTTAAAAGTATATTTTGCCACTTTTTTACTTTATTTTTTAATTCTTCTATTGAAATTGAGTTGTTGTTTGCGATTATACTATCTTCGTTTTTTCGAATTAAAACATACGTATCGTTTTCCCAATATCCATAATAATTAACATTGTAATATTCTGAAAATAACTCATAATCTGATTTTAGTAGTTTTTGTAATTCATCTTTAGTCCATACATAATAAGCGCCTTCCTCTAACCTCCCTTCAGAATTTAAACTATCAGCATCTAAAGATGAATAAAAAGCGCCTTCATTATTCATCAGTTCTCGTTCAACAAATTGTAATGTTTGATAAACGATATTTTTGTACAATGGGTTTTTGGTAGCTTGAAAAGCTTCTGAATACAAACTCACTAACTGTCCGTTATCATATAACATTTTTTCAAAATGAGGAACATGCCATTTTTTATCCACCGAATACCTTGAAAACCCACCTCCTACTTGGTCATAAATACCACCATAAGCCATTTTGGTTAAAGAAGTGTTTACATATGTTAATATGTTTTTATCTTTTGCCTGAGTTGCATAACGAAGCAAAAATTGGTAATTATTAGGCATTGGAAACTTAGGAGCTCCTCTTCTACCTCCTAAATTTTCATCCATATATTGATTCCAATTTGTAACAGCTATTTTTAAGTTTTCAAAAGAAAAATTAATAGCTTCTTTATTTTGAACAATTAAATCAGAATTTTTAATTCCTTCGGTCAATTTTTCAGCATACTCTAATACTTCTTCAGTTTTATCAGTATACATTTTATTTAATTGTTCTAGAGCATTTATCCAACTCTCTTTAGGAAAATAAGTTCCTCCCCAAATTGGTCTTCCATCAGGTAAAGCAATGCAGTTAAGTGGCCAGCCACCTTTCCCTGTCATTAATTGGACTGCATTCATATAAACTTGATCAATATCTGGACGCTCCTCTCTATCCACTTTAATATTGATGAAATATTGATTCATCACCGCTGCAACCTCTTCGTTTTCAAAACTTTCATGTTCCATTACATGACACCAATGGCAAGATGAATATCCTATAGAAATGATGAGCAGCTTATTTTCTTTTTTAGCCAACTCAAGCGTTTCTTTATTCCAAGCTTTCCAATTTACTGGATTATGTGCATGTTGAAGTAAATAGGGGCTTGTTTCATGAATTAAACTATTGGTGTATTTTGACATTTTTGTTGTTGTTTTATAATTGCATCCTATTAATAAGGCAACAATAATAGTTGTTAATTTGAAAATAAAAAAGCGCATTAAAGCGCCTTTATTTAATTTATAAAATACGTTGTTATTTAACCTCAAAAGTAATTTTCACATTTACTCTAAATTCAACAACCTCATCATTATCAACAACAACACTTTGAGATTGTACAAATGCAGATTTAATATGTTTTACACTTTTTGAAGCTTGAGAAACTGCTTTTCTAGTAGCATCCTCCCAACTTCTATCAGAACTTGCCATTACTTCAATAACTTTCATAACTGCCATAATAATATATTTTTTGTTAATAGAACTTAAATATACAATTTTCTTGCCTAAACATTGATATTTCTCATTTAAAACAACATTCTAAATTTTAATTTTGGAGCTCTTAAATGAGTCTTCATAATGAAAAAGTTAATTTTGTTTTTAACCCTATTTATAATTGTAACCAAAACCTATTCTCAAATTGAAATTTTAAAAGGTAAAAGAAACTCAAGGTTATTTATTAGCTCCAAGTTTAAATTATAAAATTTCTAAAGCTATCGTATTTAAGTTTTGGTATTTATATTTTAACTATTTCCCAAATGGTGTTTCTCAGGTATTTCTTCATAAAAATGAGCACAGATTTTGGCAATTAATTACTTTAAATTCATCTTTAAATAGTGTACTACATTGTACATTAAGTACACCTTTATTACCTTTTGATTTGACTAAACATTAAAATCCATAAAAAAACCCGAGTAAAATTACCCGGGTTTAATTACAATCAATATAATTTTTAATTCAATGCTGTTTTAATTCTACTTATGGCTTCACGAAGTTGTTCTTCAGAAGCTGCATATGACATTCTAATACAATTTGGTGCTCCAAACGCTTCACCGGTTACTGTGGCAACATTCGCTTCTTCTAAAAGAAACATTGAAAAATCAGAAGCAGTTTCTATTTTATGACCTTTGATTTCTTTTCCAAAAAAAGCGGCAACATTTGGAAAAACATAAAAAGCTCCTTCAGGAACATTTACATCAAATCCATCAATTTCTTTTAATAAATTTACAACAATATCTCTACGGTTTTTAAATTCATCAACCATATATTTTATTTTAGAAACAGGAGCTTCTACGGCTGCAATAGTTGCTCTTTGCGCAATACTATTGGCTCCTGACGTAATTTGACCTTGCATTTTGGTACAAGCCTTAGCAATCCATTCTGGAGCTCCAATATAACCAATACGCCAGCCAGTCATTGCAAAAGCTTTTGCTACACCATTAACGGTAATAGTTCTATTATACATACTTTCAATAGAAGCAAAGCTAAATACAGGCTCTCCATAATTAATATGCTCATAAATTTCATCTGAAAGTATGTAAATATTTGGGTACTTTTCTAATACTTTTGCCAACGCTCTATATTCTTCTTCACTATAAACCGTTCCGCTAGGATTGTTAGGTGAGTTAAAGAAAATCATTTTAGTTTTAGGCGTTATGGCCGCTTCTAATTGTTCTGGAGTAATTTTAAAATCGGTTTCAATTGTAGAAGGAATTTCTTTATAAGTAGCCTCTGCCAAAATTGAAATTGCGGAATAGCTAACCCAATAAGGTGCTGGCAATAAAACTTCATCACCAGGATTCAATAAAACCATTGCAACATTAGCAATGGATTGTTTGGCTCCAGTTGAAACCACAATTTGACTTGGTTTATACTCCAAGTTGTTATCTCGTTTAAATTTAGCACAAATTGCTTGTTTTAAATCCAAATACCCATCCACAGGACTATAAGAACTATAATTATCGTGTATAGCCTGTACTGCTGCTTCTTTAATAAAATCTGGAGTATTAAAGTCTGGTTCCCCTAAACTTAAACTAATGATATTTTTTCCTTGCTCTTTTAATTCTCTTGCTTTAGCAGCCATGGCTAAAGTTGCAGAAACTGGTAAACTGTTAATTCTGTTTGATAGTTGGTCTTTCATAGACATAAAATTTATGCGTAAGCAGGTTGTTTTCCTAAAGATTTAAGTTGATTAAAATGTTCTATTATTGCTTTCCTCATAGTTTTATACTCGTTATAAGGTAAGTTAAATTCTTTCGCTGTTTCTTTCACAATTTTAGCGATTTTTCCATAATGAATATGTGAAATATGAGGAAAAATATGATGCTCCACTTGATGATTTAAACCTCCTGTGTACCAAGAAATTATTTTATTTGTTGGTGCAAAGTTAGCAGTAGTATATAATTGGTGAATCGCCCAAGTATGTTCTAAGTTTCCTTCTTTATCTGGTAAAGGCATTGTTGTTTTTGGAACAACATGTGCTAATTGAAAAATAACACTTAAAATCATGCCAGCTGTATAATGCATTACAAAAAACCCTATTAAAACTTTCCACCAAGCAATATCTAAAACTGTTAATGGTAACACAATCCAAAGTAAGTAATAAACTATTTTAGTAATAATTAAAACAGTCCATTCTTTTGCTGGATTTGGAAACTCTCCATAAGAAAGTTTTCTTTTTAAATAATTATGCATTTGCTTAAAATCTGTAGTTATTGCCCAATTAATGGTTAATAAACCATATAAAAATATGGAATAATACTTTTGGAATTTGTGTATTTTAAACCATTTTGCATGCTTTGAAAAACGAATAATTCTACCTGCATCAATATCTTCATCATGTCCTTGAATATTTGTAAACGTATGGTGTAATACATTATGTTGAACTTTCCAGTTGTATACATTTCCTGCTAAAATGTAGATACTACTTCCCATTATTTTGTTTACCCATTTTTTACTTGAAAATGACTCGTGATTGCTATCATGCATTACATTCATCCCAACACCAGCCATTCCTATACCTATAACAACTGTTAACAATAACAATAACCATTGTGGCATTGAAACTGTTAAAATTAATACTAACGGAATTAAAAATACTCCAAACATAATAATAGCTTTTGAATATAATTTCCAATTACCAGTACGTTTAATTTCGTTTTCTTTAAAATAGGTATTTACTCTTTTATTTAGCGTTCTAAAAAATTTTGCTTTATCTATTCTTGAAAAGCTTATTGTTTTGTTACTCATTATCTTATTTTATATATCTACATCTACGAATTGTCAAAATTAAGCCATTTAAACTTCGCAATTGCTATTTTATGAAAAAAATAACATTTTCACAAAAGATGTTATTTTAATTTTAGAAATAGTAATTTTGCCGCTACATATTAATAATAATGGAAACAATACTAAAATATTTTCCTGATTTAACAGAAACTCAACTCCAACAATTTTCAAAATTAGGTGGTTTATATAAGAAATGGAATGCTCAAATCAATGTCATTTCAAGAAAAGATATTGATGAATTATATACTCGACATGTACTTCACTCCTTAGCCATTGCAAAAGTACAGCCTTTTCAACCTAATAGTTCTGTGTTAGATATTGGAACAGGTGGCGGCTTCCCAGGAATTCCATTGGCTATTTTATTTCCTGAAACTAATTTTTATTTGGTAGATTCTATTGGTAAAAAAATAAAAGTTGTTCAAGAAGTTACTACTGCTTTAGGATTAAAAAATGTAAAAGCGGCACATATGAGAGCTGAAAAAGTAAAAGGAGAGTTTGATTTTATTGTTAGCAGAGCGGTTACTAAAATGGATGATTTTGTTAAATGGACCAAAGGTAAAATTGCAAAAAAACAACAACATCAGCTAAAAAATGGGATATTGTATTTAAAAGGAGGTGATTTAACTGAAGAGTTAAGCAGCTTCCCTAAAGCTACATTATTTAATTTAACCGATTTTTTTGATAACGATTTTTTTGAGACCAAAAAAGTTGTGCATATTCCTCTTAAGAAAAAATAATTATGACATATGTTAGTTTTTAAGTAAATAATAAAAGGTAAGTTTGTCCTATAATATTTAATTAGAATTATGAGTCATAATAAAGAATGTTTAGTTTGCAAAACATCATCATCAGAAATACCTGTAACAAAATTTTATTATCAAGAAAGCGAATTTTTTATTTGCCCTCAACATATTCCTATTCTAATTCATAACCCTCAACAATTAGTAGGATTATTACCTGGAGCGGATAAATTAAAAGGTGGATAATAATTAGGTTCGTTTTAAACTTTGTAACAAAAAAAGCTCGCTAAACAATTAGCGAGCTTTTTTTAAATATATTGTCTTTTATCCTAAAAATGGATATCTATAATCTGTTGGCGGTACAAAAGTTTCCTTAATTGTACGGTTACTTACCCAACGCAATAAATTCCACACTGAACCTGCTTTATCATTTGTTCCTGACCCGCGAGCACCTCCAAAAGGCTGTTGTCCTACAACGGCTCCCGTTGGTTTGTCGTTTATGTAAAAGTTTCCTGCTGCATTTTCTAATTTATTAGTTGCGGTTTCAATTACATAACGATCTCCACTAAAAATAGCTCCTGTTAAAGCATATTCACTTGTATTATCCACAACATCTAAAATTTCTTCCCACTGTTCATCTTCATAAACATAAATAGTTATTATTGGACCAAATAATTCAGTACACATAGTTTTATAATTTGGATTGGTAGTAACAATTACTGTAGGCTCAATAAAATACCCAACAGAATCATCATAACCACCACCTATAATTATCTCAGCATCAGCATCTTTCTTTGCTTGATCTAAATAACCTGCCAATTTATCAAATGCTTTTCTATCGATGACTGAATTGATAAAATTTGAAGTATCTTCAGGTGAGCCTATTTTAAAAGATTTTACATCTTTTTCTACTGAAGTTTTAATTTCGTTCCATAAACTTTTTGGTAAATATGCACGTGAAGCTGCTGAACATTTTTGACCTTGATATTCAAAAGCTCCTCTTGAAATTGCAGTTGCAACTTCTTGTGCATTTGCACTTGGGTGTGCCCAAATAAAGTCTTTTCCTCCAGTTTCTCCAACAATTCTTGGATACGTTTTATAGGTGTCCATATTTTTACCTATGGTTTCCCAAAAACTATTAAAAACTGGTGTAGATCCCGTAAAGTGAACTCCAGAAAAATCTGGGCTATTCAACAACGTGTCTGTTATCATACTTGAGCTACCAGTAACCATGTTTATTACACCATCAGGTAAACCAGCTGCTTTAAACAATTCCATAATAACTTGCGCTGAGTATACTTGTGTACTCGCAGGTTTCCAAATTACCACATTTCCCATCATAGCAGGTGCTGCTGGTAGGTTTCCTGCAATTGCAGTAAAATTAAATGGTGTAATTGCATAAACAAAACCTTCTAATGGGCGGTACTCCATTCTATTCCAAATACCTGGTGCCGATTGTGGTTGGTTACTATAAATTTCAGTCATAAACTCTACGTTAAAACGTAAAAAGTCAATCAACTCACAAGCTGAATCTATTTCGGCTTGGAAAGCATTTTTTGACTGAGCAATCATAGTTGCTGCATTCATTTTATAACGAAAAGGTCCTGATAACAATTCTGCGGCTTTTAAAAAAATTGCTGCTCTATGCTCCCAGCTTGTTGCTGCCCATTGTTTACGAGCTTCTGCCGCTTTTGTAATTGCTAATTCTATATGTTCTTTTTCGGCTGTATGATATTTTCCAACACAGTGTTTATGGTCATGCGGTGGATGAATATCTACAGTATTTCCTGTTCGGTATTCTTTTCCTCCAATATAAAAAGGAATATCAACTTGCTCACCATACATTTTTTTGTAGGTATCTAATAATAACTTACGTTCTGGTGTTCCAGGAGCATAAGAATTAATGGGCTCGTTAACTGCTTTTGGTACATTGTAAAATCCTGAAGCCATGGTATTAATTTTTAAGGTTTTTTAGTTTAAATTTGTTGGCAAAGTTACAAAATCGAAATGACTTATTTTTGTTCAAACTAATACTCAATACTCATATTTTAATAGCATGTGTACCGTTACTTTTTTACCTTTATCAAATACAGATTTCATTTTAACTTCAAACAGAGATGAACAAAAACAACGCGAAACACTTCCTCCTAAAACTTATATTGATGATGGAGTTGAGTTATTTTTTCCAAAAGATAAATTAGCTGGAGGCACTTGGATTGGAACAAGTTCTAAAAAAAGATTGGTTTGTGTTTTAAATGGTGCATTTATAAAACATAAAAGAAATACTCCTTATAAAAAAAGTCGAGGAGTTATTGCAAAAGAGCTATTAAAAACAACTCATTTATTAAATTCAATTGAGCAATTAGATTTAACTAAAATTGAGCCTTTTACCATGGTAATTGTAGATTGGAATCATCAATTAAGTTTATATGAACTCATTTGGGATAATCATAAAAAACACTTTTCTAAATTGGAAAATGAAGCTAAAATATGGTCATCATCTACACTTTATACTGAAGAAATTAAAGAAACTCGAAAACAATGGTTTCAAAACTGGCTTAAAAACAACGAGTTTTCAACTGAAAATATCTTAAAATTCCATCATTCAGAAATTGGTGAAAAAGAACAATCTATTTTAATGAAAAGAAAAAATGTTGAAACTGTGAGCATTACATCTATTCAAAAAATAAACAATACTATAAGTATGTTTTATGAAGATATTGTAAACACAAAAACGTATCAAATTAAATTACCCCAAAATAAAAGATAATACTGCAACAATTGTAAAACCAACTATAGCTAAAAACATATAGTAGCTATTTAATAATATAAATTTTATGATGGTTTTTATTCTTCCTTGTTCATAAAAATAACGCAAGGCTTTATATAAATATATTAAAAATATAACGATTAAAACCCAAGCTACATTTTGCATTTTTACAAAAAAGTTAAGAAAATAAAAAATTGTAAAAAGTAAAAAGAAAACTGTTTGTGTATGGAAAACAAAAACCAAATGTTCCATATAAGTATATTTTCTTCTAATATAAAGCAGCTTTAAAAACAAGGTAAAAACAGGTAAAAATATAAATAGAGAAATGGATATATAAGAGGTCAATGTTTTTAAAAACGTTTTTCCTTTATCTTCTTTTACTTTGTCTAAATTTTTATGAGAGTTTATAGTTTGCTGATAACAAAACCTATTCCAAAAAGTTTCTTCATATTCCAAAGTATCAAGCGCTTGTTTTATGGTATAGGTAGGATGTTCTTTATGAAAATGTTGAAAATCGTTTATTTTATGAAAAAAACTAATTTTTTTAATGGTATCTATTTTACTTTTATAAACATACTTTTCGTCTTTCTTTTTTGATTTATCTTTTAAAACACTAAACACTTTATTTAATTCTTCAAGCTCTCCTTTATTTAGAGAATCTTTTGAAGTATTTGCAATTTGTTCTGTTGTTGTTTTTAAAATGGAATCAAGTTGCTCTGCACTATTTTCAGACAATGAATCTAATTTACTACTAACTTCAACTAAATTGCCTAAAGGTTTTACTTCATCTAACCTATTACTAATTCCAAGGATTAGAAAAAATACAATTGATACATTTAAATATAATTGAAAAGGGTTTACAAAACGCTGTCTTTTGCCTTCTATATAATCTTTAGATACCTTACCTGGTTTAGTTAATAAAGGAATAAAAGTTCTCCAAAACCTAGAATCATACGAAAAAAATCCAGAAAATAAATTGTTTAAAAAAACACTAAAACTTAATGCTTTTGTAGAGTTTTTTTGTCCACAATATGAACAAAAATTCTCATTTCCAGTTAAAGGTTGCCCACAATTTAAACACTCTAATCCTTTTATTTGATTAGGCTTTCTTTTAAACTTTACTAATTTATATTTCATAAATTAATTATAAATACTTGAAACCATTAACTGAAATGTAGGTATGTACACCTTAAATGCTTTAGATGTTGAAAAGTTAACCATATTATAATATCCTTTCATAGCTCCAATAGGAGATGTTAAAAAACAACTGGATTTATAAGTGTGTATTTGTGAAGGTTTTAAAATTGGTTTTTTCCCAATTACACCAGACCCCTCCACAATTTCAGTATTATTTAATGAATCAAAAATTTTCCAATAACGGTCTAAAAGTTGAACTGTATCATTACTTTGATTTTCAATGGTAACTTGGTAACTAAAAGCATAGTACAGCCTATAATTTCTATAACTTGTGCCTTCAAAGTTAGAAATTACTGAAATTTTTATTCCATTTGTTACTTGTTGCACCATATACAATTATTGCTCAATACACAATACCAAATATACTAATTTTTTGAAATTGATACTAATTGTTTATTTTTTCAGAATTCCCAAAACCAACACCTATAACTCTAGTATATCTACTTCCAAACTTCTTATAATACACCAAAACTGTATAATCATTTTCGGTTTGGTAAAATGACCCATCTATATCATGATTGCGAATACTTCCATCATTGGATTTAGTAACATATTGATAATTATAGAAACCTTGTTTTAATAATAATGTGGCTTCATACAAACCAGAATTCATATTATACTGAAGTTTATTTTCTTCTAGCAATTTCCAATTATTATAATTTCCTTGAATGTAGATTTCTTTTCCCTCCAAATTTTCTAAACTTTTTAGTGAAAAATGAACCCAGCTATAATCAGCATCAGTTTGTGGATTTTCACCATTTAAAGTTCTAATTATAAAATTCCCATTAATGTCTGGAAATAATGTATAAGGAAGGTCTATTCTTTCATCATTAGTATATAAATAGGTATGATATAATTCTTCTCCTTGCTCAACATTGGAAATATTTAATGTGGTGCTTCTTATCGCTTTTGAATCAAAGTATAAAAATTCATTCCCTCCAAAAAAACTTGTCTCCTTATTATATTTATATAACAACTGTGTTCCTCTATAAAATTGTGGTTTTAAACCTGCAATTGCAGTTTGCCAGTTGTTGTTTTGAATTATTACAGGAACTACTTCTGCACTTGGATTGTTAATTCTAAAATTAGGATTATTGATAATAAATTCTACCGATTGCTTAGATTGGATTGTTGAAATGTCTCTACTACGGTAAACTGCTACTGCTACTGTAACCTTTGGTTCATAAACCACAAATTTTCTATTAAAAACAACTTTATTATCTTCATCTAATATTGAAATTATATAATTGCCTGAAATTTTAAAACTTGTATGTTCATTAGGAAATATTACACTATAATTTGTATATGGCTGAAGGGTATTGAACGAATTTTCATAATCACGAATTCTGTATTCCGCATAGCCATTTATAAATTCAAACGCCGTTAAATTAGAGCTTTCCCAAAACTCATTACAATGTTCAATTTTATAAGAATAATCATGTTCATCTGCATTTAAATCATCAAATGATAATTTAATTTTTTCATCTAATCTTATTATAGGAGCAAATGCATTTACACCAACTGGTTTTAATATGATTGTTTTAATATGATTTGGTTCAATTATTTCATCTTGAGAAAAACTCAATTGAAAAATTAAAAAAAAGATGATGCTTAGAAACGTACTTTTCAAAATAAAATATTAATACTAGATTTGACAAAATTTATACCAAATATATAACTGTAAACGCAATAAACCTTAAATTGATTGTAAATGAAGACTAATATTGAATAAAAAGTTGTTAAAAAATGTTAAAACTACGTTAGAAATTCTTATTTTTGTGCCGTTTTTTAAAGACTATTAAATATACTTAAAATATGTCACAAGACATTCAAATTAAAAAAGGTCTAGATATTAAGCTAAAAGGTGAATCTGAAAAAATTACCGAAAACGCACTATCTAGTAATGTAATAACATTAAAGCCTGAAGATTTCCACAGCATCATTCCTAAATTATCTAAAAAAGTTGGTGAATTTGTAAAAGCAGGAGAGTCTGTTTTTTATAACAAATCCATTGAAGAGATGAAATTTGTTTCACCTGTTAGTGGTGAGGTTACTGATATTGTTCGTGGTGAAAAAAGAAAAATATTAGCCATTAAGATTAAAGCTGATACAAAACAACAATTTGTTGATTATGGGATAAAAGATCCAAAAGCCATGAATGCTGAGGAAATTAAAAACCATTTATTAAACACAGGTTGTTGGTCTTTTATCAAGCAAAGACCTTATGACGTAATTGCAAATCCAACAAAAACTCCAAAAGCTATTTTTGTATCTGCCTATGCAAGTGCTCCTTTAGCTGCTGATTATGATTATGTGTTGGCAGGAAAAGAAAATGAATTGCAAGCGGCAATCACGGCTTTAAGTAAGTTAACCACAGGAACTATTCATGTTTCCGTTGGTAAAAACTCAAATTCACCATTAACTGGCTTAAATAACATAGCACTACACAAAGTTTCAGGACCACACCCATCAGGAAATGTAGGTACTCAAATTGCAAAAATTGACCCTGTCAACAAAGGTGAAGTTGTTTGGACTATTACACCACAAGATTTAGTAATTATTGGAGAATTATTACTAACTGGAAAATTTAATGCAGAGCGTATTATTGCTTTAGCAGGTTCTTCCGTTAGTGCTCCAAAATACTATAAAACAATTATTGGAGCAACAATCACTTCAATTGTAGAAGGTAAATTAGTAGGAAAAAACAATAGAATTATTAGCGGAAACGTACTAACTGGTAAAGCCAAAAGTCTTAAAGATTGTTTAGGATACTATGATAATTTAGTTACTGTAATTCCTGAAGGAGATGATTACGAGCTCTTTGGTTGGACAGTGCCTGTTTTCAATAAAATATCAATGTCTAGAGCTTTAACTTTTTCTTGGTTATTTCCAAATAAAAAATACGATTTGAATACGAATACCAATGGAGAGCATAGAGCTTTTGTAATGACAGGCCAATACGAAAAAGTTTTCCCATTAGATATTTATCCGCTACAAATTTTAAAAGCTTGTATGTATAAAGATTTAGATGAAATGGAAGTATTGGGTATGTATGAAGTAGCACCAGAAGATTTTGCCTTAACTGAATTTGTATGTGTTTCTAAACAACCACACCAGCAAATTATTAGAGAAGGTTTAGACTTAATGTTAAAAGAAATAGGATAAGATTATGGGATTAAAAGAGAAATTACATAATATTAGCGAAAAAGTGAAAGGAACAAAATTCCAAACCATGTTTGGTGCCATTCACACACTTTTTTACACACCAAAAGAAACTACACATTCTGGAGGGCATTTGAGAGGAGCAGACGATTTAAAACGTACGATGATGAACGTTGTGCTTCCTTTAATTCCTTTATTAATATTTGGAATGTACAATGTAGGATTTCAACATAATGCTGCAATAAATGGTTTTCCTGAAGGAATTGGTTTTTTTAGTTCAGAGTTTTGGAATCTAGACAATTTTACATTTGGAGCTTTAAAATTATTACCGTTAGTTTTAGTTTCATACGTTGTAGGTTTAGGAATTGAGATACTTTTTGCTACCATAAACAATCACGAAGTTGAAGAAGGTTATTTTGTAACAGGTATGTTGGTTCCATTAATTATACCTATAGATACTCCTTTATGGATGCTTACGGTAGCTGTTATTTTTGGAGTTGTAATTGGAAAAGAAATTTTTGGAGGAACTGGAATGAATATCCTAAACCCAGCTTTAACAATTAGAGCATTTTTATTCTTTGCGTATCCAACTTGGATGAGTGGAGATAAAGTATGGGTAGCTGGCGCAAAGGAAAGAGCCAATGAAATAATGGAAGGTGCAAATTTAGATGCTATTTCTGGTGAAACCATTTTAGGAAGTTTAGCACAAGGTCAAGAATTAGCTTATTCAGTATCTGATATGTTCTTTGGTTTTGTACCTGGTTCTGTAGGTGAAACCTCCACACTATTAATATTACTTGGTGGTTTGTATTTGCTTTATACCAAAGTGGCAAGTTGGAGAATTATGTTATCATCTGTAATTGGTGCCTTAGTTATGGGACTTATTTTTAACGGCGTAGTAAACGCGGGTTGGATAACAGAAAGTAGTAAATTTTATTCGTTAATGAATACTGAATTTTGGCATCATTTATTAATTGGTGGTTTAGCTTTTGGTATTGTATTTATGGCAACCGACCCAGTAACGGGTTCACAAACAAATAAAGGAAAATGGATTTACGGTTTCTTTATTGGATTTATCTCGGTAATGATACGTGTATTTAACCCAGCTTATCCAGAAGGTGTGATGTTAGCCATTTTATTAATGAATGTGTTTGCTCCAACTATCGATCATTACGTGGTTCAAGCAAATGTAAAAAGAAGGTTAAAACGTTTAAAAGCAAAAACAGCATAGCAATGGCAAAAAATACTGATAGTAACGTTTATACAATATTATTCGCAACGGCAATGGTGCTTGTTGTTGGTACCTTATTAGCGTTTTTAGCTTCGTCATTAAAAGAAAAAATAGCTGAAAACAAGAGAATTGAAAAGCAACAAAATATATTGTATGCAATGGGCATTAATGAAAATGACGAAACTAGTGTTACGTTTGTTTCTAAAGAAATTGTTAGCGAAAAATTTTCTGAATACATCACTAAACAATTGATAATACAAGGGAGTGAAGTTACTGAAAATGATGAAGCGTATTTAATCGATTTAAAAAAGGAATCAGCTAGAGAAAAAGCAGGAGAACAAAGAAGACTCCCTTTATTTGTAGGTGAAAAAGAAAATTCTAAATTTTATATCATACCTGTAAGAGGAAAAGGTTTATGGGATGCTATTTGGGGTTATGTAGCTTTAGATAAAGATTTAGTAGTTCAAGGTGTATTTTTCGATCACGCAGGAGAAACTCCAGGTTTAGGATCTAACATAAAAGAACGTTTTTTTATGGACGATTTTATAGGTGAACACATCATGGATGGTGATACATTTAAAGGTATTGCAGTTTCAAAAAGTAATGCAGACCCTAAAAACTTAAGAAAAACAGATTTTGCAGTAGATGCAATTTCGGGCTCTACAATTACTGGTGATGGATTAGCAGCAATGCTTAAAAAAGATTTAAAAATGTATCTACCTTATTTAAAAACATTAAAGCAATAATTTATGGGACTTTTATCAAAAAAAGATATAAAATTAATAACAGATCCTTTAGCAGATAATAACCCAATTACTATTCAAGTTTTAGGTATTTGTTCTGCATTAGCTATTACAGCTGAATTAAAGGCATCTATAGTAATGTCTATTGCAGTACTTTTTGTAATGGGACTGGGTAATTTAACTATTTCATTAATGCGAAATATCATACCATCAAAAATCAGAATCATTGTTCAATTAATTGTAGTTGCTTCTTTAGTAATTATTGTTGATTTAGTGTTAAAAGCATTTGCTTATGAATTAAGTAAAACACTTTCGGTATTTGTAGGGTTAATTATTACCAATTGTATTATTATGGGACGTTTTGAAGCCTTTGCTTTAGGAAATGGACCTGTTCGATCATTTATAGATGGTGTAGGAAATGCGTTGGGATACGCATTAATATTAATAATTGTTGGGTTTTTTAGAGAGTTACTAGGTTCTGGTACCTTGTTGGGATATAAAGTTTTAGGCGACCCTATTGAAAAAACTGGTGTATATGCTTTTGGTTATGAAAACAACGGTTTTATGTTGTTAGCACCAATGGCATTAATTACTGTAGGAATTATTATTTGGGTACAACGCTCAAGAAATGAAGCATTAATAGAAGACAACTAAGATATGGAGCATTTAGAATTATTTTTTAAGTCAATATTTGTAGATAACATGGTATTTGCAACATTCTTAGGGATGTGTTCATACTTAGCAGTATCTAAAAAAGTATCAACTGCTGTAGGATTAGGTGCAGCAGTAATATTTGTAATGGCAATTACGGTTCCTTTAAACTGGTTATTAGACCAATATATTTTACAAGATGGTGCTTTAGCTTGGTTAGGTGAAGAGTATGCCGCTTATGATTTAAGTTTCCTTTCATTTATTATGTTTATTGCAACCATTGCAACAATGGTACAATTAGTTGAAATAATTGTTGAAAAATTCGCTCCAGCATTGTACAACTCTTTAGGAATCTTTTTACCTCTTATCGCGGTAAACTGTGCTATTTTAGGAGGGTCGTTATTTATGCAATCAAGAGAAATTGCTTCTTTAGATTTAGCATTTAATTATGGTATTAGTTCAGGAATAGGTTTCTTTTTAGCAATCTTAACAATTGCTGCTATTCGTGAAAAAATTAGATATTCAAATATTCCTGCACCATTAAGAGGACTGGGAATTACATTTATTATAACTGGTTTAATGGCAATTGGATTTATGAGTTTTGGAGGAATGTTAACTGGTGGTGATGAAGAAACAATCAAAGAAGAACAAACTGTTCAAGTTAAGGTTAAAGACAACGATAAAGAACTAGTTATTAACGAAAAAGAAACTAAAGAGTAATGATGATACTAGCAGCAAATACTTTAGGCGTAATTGTAGCAACTGTTGCAGCATTTTTAGTGCTAATACTATTACTTGTTACAGTATTATTAGTTGTAAAACAAAAACTTTCTCCTTCTGGCCCTGTAAAAATTACAATAAATGGAGAAAAAGAAATTGAAGTTGCTTCTGGAGCAACTTTACTTACAACTTTAGGAAATGAAAAAATATTTTTACCATCGGCGTGTGGTGGTGGTGGAACCTGTATACAATGCGAATGTCACGTTCATTCAGGAGGAGGAGAGGCCTTACCAACCGAAACACCACATTTCTCTAGAAAAGAATTGAAAGAGGGTATTCGATTGGCATGTCAGGTAAAAGTGAAACAAAACATGGATATTTCAATTCCTGAAGAGATTTTTGGAATTAAAAAATGGGAAGCAACTGTTGTTAGAAACTACAATGTAGCATCTTTTATTAAAGAATTTGTTGTTGAAATTCCTGAAGATATGAATTATAAGGCAGGTGGTTACATTCAAATTGAAATTCCAGAATGTGAAATCGATTATAAAGATATTGATATAACAGCTCATCCTGAAGAACACGATACTCCAGATAAATTCCAAATGGAATGGGATAAATTTGGTTTATGGGATTTAAAAATGAAAAATACTGAATTGGTAGAACGCGCCTATTCTATGGCTTCTTTCCCAGCAGAAGGACGTGAAATTATGTTGAATGTTCGTATTGCAACTCCACCTTGGGATAGAGCTAAAAATGGATGGATGAATGTAAATCCTGGTATTGCTTCTTCTTATATCTTTTCAAGAAAAAAAGGAGATAAAGTAACTATTTCTGGTCCTTATGGTGAGTTCTTTATTAATGAATCTGATGCTGAAATGTTATATGTTGGTGGTGGTGCTGGTATGGCTCCAATGCGTTCTCACTTATACCACTTATTTAAAACACTAAAAACAAACCGTAAAGTTACTTATTGGTATGGTGGACGTTCTAAGCGTGAATTGTTCTATCTAGAACATTTTTATGATTTAGAAAAAGAGTTTCCCAACTTTAAGTTTTATCTAGTATTGTCTGAACCAGCTCCTGAAGATAATTGGGTAAACAAAAAAGACATTAACGATCCTGAAGGAGATGGATTTACTGGCTTTGTACACCAAGCAGTAATTGATGAATATTTATCTAAACATGATGCTCCAGAAGACTTAGAATTATATTTCTGTGGACCTCCATTAATGAACAAAGCAGTTCAAAAAATGGGAGAAGACTTTGGTTTAGAAGATGAGAATATTAGATTTGATGATTTTGGAGGATAAACTAAATTCAACATCACAATTTTAACACTATAAAATAAAATCCGGTACATTTGTATCGGATTTTTTATTTAATCAATCTTAATATGAGTAAAAGACCTTTAACAAAACAAGAACTGCATAATTTAGCAATGAACATCGTAGGAAAAGATCTAGAAGCTAAAGGATTTGAATTTATTGCTATCAATAGTCAGTTAAAAACAAATCCACAATTTGTATGTATTGATGAAAATAATGTTAGACATTTTGTGCTAGTAAAAACAGCACATATTTCAGAATATGCAATAACCTACGATGTTATTTGGATGGAAACATTTAAAGCTCATGCAAGAAAAAATAATGCTAAGGTATTGTTTGCGGGAGTTGGTATAGGAAACATCAATAATAAAAACTTACCTCCTAATTTAAATGAAGAATACCTTTTGCAATATGAGGGCTTACAATTATTAGATATTGAACTTAATTAAGTTTGCTTCAAAAAAAAACCACGCTGTAGCGTGGTTTTTTTTGAATATTAACTAATTAAATTAGTCTATTTTACTTTCTAGTAATTTAAAGAATTGATCTAATTTTGGCATTAAAACAATTCTAGTTCTTCTGTTACGAGCTCTACCTTCAACAGTATCATTAGTTTCTAATGGTAAATACTCACTTCTACCAGCCGCAATTAAACGAGTAGGATCAATACTAAAATCTTTTTGTAACATTCTAACAACAGATGTTGCACGTTTTACACTTAAATCCCAGTTGTCTTTAATTCCAGCAGTACTAATTGGCTTATTATCAGTATAACCTTCTACCATAATTTCAAGTTCTGGTTGTGCAGAAACAACATCAGCAACTTTTTTAAGAACATCTTTCGCCGCTGAAGAAATTGTAGCACTTCCGCTTCTAAATAATAACTTATCAGCTATAGAAATATACACAACAGTTTTTTCAACATCTACTTGAATATCTTCATCATTAAATCCATCTTTCAATACACTTTTAAGTTTGAAACCTAAAGCCAAATTAATAGAATCTCTTCTAGTCATTGCTTTTTGGATGTGTTGAATATATTCATCTTTTTTACCCATTTGAGCCAATGTTTCTTTAATATTATCTGAAGCAGATTTAGATAATACGGTTAAATTGTCAACGTACTCTAATGTTTTTTCTTTGTCCTTTTTCAAATCAACAACTTGTTGTTCTAAAGCAGAAACTTGAGCATCTTTTTCTACTCTACATTTCATTAAATCAGCTTTTACATCAACCAATTCTTGATTTTTTTTGTTAAAACTATCCTCTAGTTCTGTATATTTTTTTTGAGATACACAAGAACTCAACACTACTGATGCAAAAATCATCAATACAACTATTTTTCTCATAATTCTTATACTGTTTTAAATGTTAATGGCAAATTTAAAAAAAAGAAGTGTAGAATACTATATTTTAGACTAATTTAAGATGATTTTAGCATTAATTAAAATTATATATTTGTGTCTTAGTTTTTTAATCATCCTATAAGCTTAACCTTTGAAAAAAATAACTTATATACTTGCATTTATTGTTTTCATTTCCTGTAAAGATAATGAACCTAAATTAACAACTTTACAAGGAAACGCAATTGGTACTACATTTACAATTAAATATTTAGGAGAAAGCACCATTGATTTTGAGTCTAAAATTGATAGTTTAATTAAATTAGTAAATAAATCAACATCTACCTACATTCCAACATCAGATATTTCTAAAATCAACAAAGGAGATAGCACTGTAATTATTGATTCATATTTTAAAGAAGTTTTTATAAAATCTGAAAGAATATACAAAGAAACAAATGGAGATTTTGATCCAACAGTTGGAATTTTGGTAAATGCTTGGGGATTTGGGCCTGAAAAAGAAATTCAAGATTTAGACTCTTTAAAAATTACCCAACTTTTAAAATATGTAGGTTTTAATAAAGTGAAGCTTCAAAACAATAAAGTATTTAAACAGTATCCTGAAATTTATTTCGATTTTAATGCTATAGGAAAAGGGTTTTTAGTAGATGTTATAGGAAGATTGTTTGAACGCTACCACATTAAAAATTATATGGTTGAAATAGGAGGAGAAATTAGAGCTAAAGGAAAAAACCACCATGGTGAATTTTGGAGAATTGCCATTGAAAATCCAAATTTTGATGGAACAAGATCAATTGCAACTACCATACAACTTAAAAACGAATCGATAGCTACTTCAGGAAACTATAGAAAGTTTAAAACAACAACAGATGGTAAAAAATATGTGCATACCATTAATACCAAAACTGGATATGCTAATGAGAGTAATTTATTAAGCGCCTCTGTTATTACCAAAGGAGATTGCGCAGATGCTGATGGTTATGCTACCGCATTTATGGCAATGGGCTTAGAGAAAACTAAGCTTTTTTTAAAATCTCACAATGAGTTGAAATCTTTTTTAATTTTTGCAGATGAAAATGGAGAATTAAAAACATTCAAATCAGAAAATTTTGAAGATTAAATAAATGTTACTTTTCTTAATCTTCTATTTTTAAAAAATTTAACATCTTTTTTTATATTTCCTTAGATACACTTTGTCTAAGTATTAACACTTTTTTAACACTCATAATATTAGGCTTATATTTTTATAACATTTACAATTCTTTACAGTAAACCCTGAGTTTCATATTTGCACCCTAATCAAATTAACAATTAGTAAATATGAAAAAACATTTTAAAAGGAAAATTCTTTTTTCGTTACTTACATTTATATGGGTAACTGGATTTTCTCAAACACTTATTAAAGGTAAAGTAGTAGATGAAAATAATCTTCCACTACCCGGAGCATCCATTGTTTTAAAAGAATCCAAAATTGGTGTTTCTACAGATTTTGATGGTAATTTCTCCATTAATGCAAATACAACATCAGAAACTTTACTCGTTTCTTATTTAGGATACCAAACGCAAGAGTTAAACAATCTTACTTCAGATTTTTTAACCATAATTATGGTAGCCGATGCTCAAAGCTTAAATGAAGTAGTAATTACAGCTTTAGGAATTACAAAAGAAGAAAAGAAAATTGGTTATGCAACACAAAAAATAGAAACAACCGTAGTAAAAGATGTAAACGTCCCTAATGTAGGAAGTTTATTTTCTGGTCAAGTTGCAGGTTTAACTGTAAATAACCCAACAGGTTTATTTCAAGCTCCATCTTTTTCTTTAAGAGGCAAAAATCCTTTAATTGTAATAGACGGTGTGCCTGTTGAAACAGATTTTTACGACGTTTCTCCAAATGATATTGCAGATATCAATGTTTTAAAAGGAACTACAGCCTCTGCACTTTATGGGTCAAGAGGTAGAAATGGAGCCATTTTAATTACCACCAAAAACGCTACCAACGAAGGTTTAGAAATTTCAGTTTCACATAACACTATGGTAACAGCTGGTTTTACAGTGTTTCCAGAAACACAAACTGAATACGGAAATGGTTCTAATGGAAAATATGAATTTTGGGATGGAAAAGACGGAGGTATCTCTGATGGTGATATGATTTGGGGTCCAAAATTTGAGTCTGGTGTAAAAATAGCACAATGGAATAGCCCTATATACGACAATGTAACTGGCGAAACGATTCCTTGGTGGGGAGATGTTTATGGAACTCAATATAACGATAAATCTCGCTATTCAAGAGTACCAATAGATTGGAAATACCACAATAACTTGAAAGATTTCTTAAAAACCGGAGTTATTTCTTCTTCAGATTTTTCTATTTCTCATAAAGGTGAAAAAGGTTCTTTTAGGTTAGCTGGAAATTATTCAAGTCAAACAGATAGAGTTCCAAATGCAAACTTAAAAACTGGAGGACTAAGCTTTAAAGCAAGTACTAAATTATCTGAAGCTTTAACTTTAGACAGTAAACTAGCTTATAATAAAGTTTATTCACCAAACTACCCTAGACACGGATATGGTCCAAAAAATCACATGTACACCATACTAATTTGGATGGGTGATGATGTAAATGGAAAAGAATTAGAAGAACATCAATACATTCCAGGACAAGAAGGTTACAGACAAGCAAATTTTAACTATGCGTGGTATAACAACGTCTATTTTGCGGCACATGAACTTACTCAAACTTACGATGCAAATAACATCAATGGTCAATTAAGTTTAAATTATAAAATTAATGATAATTTGAACTTACAAGCAAGAGGTTCAGCAATAATTAATGACACTTTTGAAGATAGAAAAAGTCCTAAATCATATCTAAATTATGGAGACCCTAGAGATGGGGATTATAAAACTTGGAATAAAAATAAACTCACCGTAGATTATGACTTTTTAGCAAGCTATAATACCTCTATTAATGATAATTTAGCTATAAATATAAATGCTGGAGCTGCAACATACTACAGAAAATATCAACAAGAGTATAATGCTACAGATGGTATTATAGTTCCTTTTATTTATAGTTTAAATAATACAAAAGGAAGTGTAAAAGCTGAAACTTATTATGAAGAAAAAGCAACTAATAGTGTTTATTCAACTTTAGAATTAGACCTATATAATTCAGTATTTTTAACATTTGCTGCAAGAAATGACTGGTCTTCAACGCTGTCAAAAGATAATAGATCTTATTTTTATCCTTCTGCTTCACTAAGTACGTTGGTTTCAAACTATATTGAAATGCCATCAAGCATAGATTACTTAAAACTATTTGGATCTTGGGCAAAGGTATCTAGCGATTTAAACCCCTACCAAATTTCATCATATTATCAAAATTCAGGAAACTTTGGAGGTTTAACACAACTATACTATCCTAATAGTATTGTAAACCCTTTAATTGAACCTGAAAACTCCACTTCTTTTGAATTAGGTTTAAGTGCTGCTTTCTTAAAGAAAAAATTGAAACTTGATTTTACATATTACAATGTTGTAGATTCAAATCAAATTATAAATTTACCAGTATCAAATGCTTCAGGATTTACTAGTAGAAAAGTAAATGGTAATGAATATACCACTAATGGTTTTGAAGTTGTTTTAAATGCTACGCCAATAAATAGGGAAAATTTTAAATGGGATTTAACAACCAACTGGAGTAAAAAAATACAAAAAATAACTAGTATTTATGATAACCAAACTACTTATGGAGACCTTAATTTAAATGATAGAACAGATAGTTATTATGCAACCGTTTGGCAAAAATCAGCTGACGGTAGGTTAATTTTAAATGATCAAGGACTTCCTGTTAAAGATCCATACAAACAATTTATAGGAAACAAAGACCCTAATTGGAGATTAGGACTACAAAATAGTTTTAAGTATAAAAATATGACTTTAACTGTTGGTATTGATGGTGTTTGGGGAGGTTTAATGCGTTCCAGAACTGTTGAAAAAATGTGGTGGGGAGGCAAACATCCTAATTCAACAGAATTTAGAGATGCTGAATATGCCGCAGGAACTCCGGTTTATATTCCTAATGGTGTAAATATTGTTAGTGGAGAATTGATTAGAGATGTTGAAGGTAACATCACTTCAGACACAAGAGTTTATCAAGAAAACACCACTGCAGTTAACTGGCAAACTTGGTCTCAAAACTACCCATATAGAGCCCAAGTAACCCAAGAGGAAAGCAAAAAATTTGCCAATGTATTTGATAGAAGTTTCTTTAAATTAAGAGCGGTATCCTTCAAATATGATTTAACAAAAGAATTAAACATTAATGGAATCAAACATATTGATGTTACTTTAAACGGATACAATCTTTTAGCTTGGAAAAAAGCAGACATTATTGATCCTGATTTTGGGAATGACGATAATCTTCAAGATCCTTCATCGCGTTATATCGGATTTGGAGTTAATATGAAATTTTAAAAAAATGAACAACATGAAAAACACGTTATTATTATTTTCACTTATAATTTTAGTGTCTGTCTCTTCTTGCCAAGACTTATCTGAAATTAATGAAAATCCGAACAATGTAAACGAAACCCATCCGCAACTTTTATTAACCAATATTTCAGAAAATGCTTTTGAAGTAGATGGCACAGGCGCAATGTACGCAGCAAGAATGTTGGTACAAACTGATGGTGAAAATAGAAGTCAATATTACAACTGGGATAGAGCTAGCTTTAACGATTATGATATGTTAGGCGAAGTGACCAAAATGATGGAAGAAGCTCAACGCATAGAAAGCAATGCCTATATTGCATTAGCCAAATTTTTTAGAGCTTATTACTTTTACAACTTAACATTAACCTTTGGAGATATTCCATATAGTGAGGCTTTACAAGGTGAGTCTAATCAAATTTTCACTCCAAAATACGATGTTCAAAAAGATGTTTTTATTGGTATTTTAAGTGAGTTAGAAGAAGCTAATAACTTGTTAGATGGAAATAATGATATTATTTACGGAGATATTATTTATGGTGGAAATGCACTTAATTGGCAAAAACTAATTAATTCTTTTCGCTTAAAAGTATTAATAACCTTATCTAAAAAAGAAAATGATACTGAGTTAAATATCAAAAGTGCTTTTGCTTCCATTGTAAACAATAATCCAATTATGCAATCTAATAATGATAGTGGTCAATTGGTTTTTTTAGATCAAGATGGAAGTAGGTATACCGAATTTAATTCCAGTGGTTATGGATCGGGTATGTATATGTCTTCAACGTTTATTGAAAGATTACAAGATAGACAAGATCCAAGGTTATTTATTTTTTGTGGAAGAACAAAAAATGCCAAAGAAGCTGGATTAGCAATAGACGATTTTAATGCCTATGAAGGTGGTGATCCTTTAGCTCCTTATGCTGAAGTTAATGACAAAGCAGCACAAGGAGATGTTTCTAAAGTGAATTTAAGATACTCTACTGATCCAACTACGGAGCCACATGCGCTTTTAAGTTATAGCGAATTAGAATTTATTTTAGCGGAGGCTTCTGTCAGAAACTGGATTAGTTCAAATGCTGAAACGCATTATAACAATGCGGTTAAAGCTTCATTTCAATTTTATAATACGTTTGCAAAAGGATTTGAAAGCTATGTAGAAAGTTCTGCTGCTGAAGCCTATTTAAATGGCAACTTAGTTTCATTTAATAATGCACTAACAATGGAACAAAAATTAGAATTAATTTTAACTCAAAAATATTTTACTTCATTCTTACAATCAGGTTGGAGAATGTATTTTGATCAATTAAGAACTGGATATCCAAATTTTGTATATCATGGAAATTCAACACCTCCAAATAGATGGATTTATCCAACTTCAGAATATCAACAAAACACCCAAAATGTTTCAGAAGCTATTAAATCTCAATTTGGAGAGGGCAATGATTTAATCCGTGAACTAACTTGGTGGTTAAAATAACTTATATAAAAACAATATCAATTATAAACTTAAAACCTTGGAAGAATATTCTTCCAAGGTTTTAGAATTAATACCAATAAGTATGTTAAATAATAGATTATTACTTTTTTTTAGTTTAATTTCTTTTTTTGTTACGGCTCAAACAAAAGAAATAATTATAGAAGTTCAACCTTATTTACAAGATGCTACACCTTCATCAATAAAAATCATGTGGCAAACTAATGCAAATGAAGAAAGTATTGTTGAATGGGGATTAACACCTAAGTTAGGTAAAAAAACCAAAGGAATATCTTATGATGTAAATTTTACGGAAGCAAGGATTCATGAGGTTAGTTTAAAAGGTTTAAAACGGTTTACAAACTATTTTTATCGTGTAAAAACAGGTAAAACTAAATCTGATATTTTTCAATTTAAAACACCTCCTTTCGCAAAAGATCAAGAATCTTTTAAAATAGTTGCAATGAGTGATATGCAATACGATCATAATCAACCTAATAAATTTTATGAAGTTGTAAATGATGGAATTTTAGAGCTCTTAAGTAAAAATTCTAAAGATAGTTTACCTGATAATTTAGCCCTAGTTATGATTCCTGGAGATTTGGTAGAAAACGGGACTAAATACCATCAATGGAAAGATCACTTTTTTAAACCCGCTGAAAAATTATTTAGCAATGTTCCTGTTTATCCAGTTTTAGGAAATCATGAAAAAAATTCGTTGTATTATTTTAAATACTTTAGCCTTCCTAAAAATGGTAGCCCAGAATATGCTGAACATTGGTGGTTTAAAGATTATGGAAATACGCGAATTATTGGATTAGATTCTAACAACGGCTATAGAAACTCAAAAGAGCAATACAATTGGTTAAAAGAATTATTAGATAAAACTTCACAAGATGATACTATAGATTTTGTTTTTGCCCAATTACATCATCCTCATAAATCTGAGCTTTGGATTCCAGGAGAAGAGGATTTTACAGGAAAAGTTGTAAAACTTTTGGAAGAATTTAGTACTAAAACAGGAAAGCCAAGTATCCATTTTTTTGGACATACACACGGTTATTCTAGAGGGCAATCTAAAGATCATAAACACTTATGGATTAATGTTGCTAGTGCAGGTGGAGCTATTGACAATTGGGGAGAATTTGAAGGAAGAGATTATGATGAATTTACTGTTACACAAGACGAATATGGCTTTGTTTTAGTTGAAGTTGATGGAAATAAAGAAGATACCAAATTCACTATTAAAAGAATAAGCAGAGGCAATACTAAAGAATTTAAAAATAATATAGTAACCGATAGTATTACTATCTATAAAAATGAAAAAAAACCTCTACAACCCCAAGCAGTTTCGCCTAACAATTCAACGGTTTCTATAACAAAAACTGTATTAAAGGCAAATGAATTTGAAAGTAGTTTTAAAAACGCTTTTCATGCAGCTTCTAATTGGCAAGTTGCAACTGACAATGATTTTACATCTGTTATATTTGATAGTTGGAAACAATTTGAAAATTGGTACTACAAAGAGAACAGACAAAAAGATGACGATTTAACTGATGAGGAAATTACTAAACGTTTAACTCCAAATACTACATATTACTGGAGAGTTAGATACAGAGATCAGCATCTAAATTGGAGTAATTGGTCTAAAGTAGCTACCTTTAAAACTGATTAAAACTTAAATCAATAATAAATTTGAAATAATAATTAAACACAACAATGAAAAAAAATATACTATCAATAGCTCTTTTAATATTTAGTTGCGTAGTACTAAATGCCCAACAAAAAGAAACGAATTCAAATGTAATTTTAATAACCTTAGATGGCTTACGCTGGCAAGAATTATTTGGAGGAGCAGATTCTTTATTAATCTCAAATAAAAAATACACTAAAAACATTACTCATTTAAAAGATAAGTTTTGGGCTAACACACCTGAAGAGCGAAGAAAAATTTTATTTCCTTTTATTTGGTCAACCATTAAAGAAAAAGGTCAAATTTATGGAAATAGAAAACATGAAAATAACGTAGATTTAACCAACAACAAATGGTTTTCTTATCCAGGGTATAATGAAATTTTAACTGGAAAAGCTGATGATGAAAGAATTGTAAGTAATAGTAAGTTGCCAAACCCAAATACCACTATTTTAGAAACCGTTAATCTAACTGAAACTTATAAAAATAAGGTCGCTGCATTTACAAGTTGGGATGTTTTTCCTTATATTATAAATGAAACAAGAAGTGGTGTGCCTGTAAATGCTGGTTTTGATATTGCTGAAGAAGAAAAACTAACCGATAATGAAGCTTATCTAAACAAACTTCAAAAAGTCACTCCTAGCCCTTGGGGTTCTGTTCGTTTAGATGTATTTACACATCATTATGCTTTAGAATATATGAAAAAGAACCATCCTAAATTTATGTATATTTCTTACGGTGAAACTGATGATTTTGCACATGATGGAAATTATAGCGCTTATTTACAATCTGCAAATACAACAGATGGTTTTATAAAAGAACTATGGGAGTTTACGCAGCAAGATGATTTTTACAAAAACAACACAACCTTTATTATAACTACAGATCATGGAAGAGGAACAAACCCAATTGACACTTGGAGAAGCCATGGCAAAGATATAGAGGGGGCAGATGAAGTTTGGTTGATAGCTTTTGGAAACAAAATTAAAAGTACAGGTGAACAAACCTATAAAAATCAACTTTATAGCAATCAAATTGCCAGAACCATTGCAGAAATTTTAGGAGTTGAAATTACCGATAAAACGATTGGGAACAAACTAGAGTTTATAACGTACTAAAGTTGTTTTAATAAAAAAGAGAGAGCTATTCTAGCTCTCTTTTTTATTTAGTACAAACTGGTAAAATTTCACCTTTTACCAAACAATATTTAGTTACTAATTCTGAAGATAGTGTTTTTGAATAATCAAGTTCATTTACCTTAAAACCAACTTTTCTCAATCGTTCAAAATAATCTTTGCCATATACACGAACATGGTCGTATTGTCCAAAATGTTTTTTCCGATCTTCTTTTGACGTAATTGAAAAATCTTCATATGTTTTTTCTAAATTTAAATCTTGAGGTATTTGAAAAATCCCCATTCCTTTTGGCTTTAAAACACGATATAATTCGCTCATTGCTTTTTTATCATCTTCAATATGTTCTAACACATGATTGCAAAAAACAATGTCAAAAGAATTGTCTTCAAAAGGCAAATTGCAAATGTCAGCTTTTACATCAGCTAAAGGTGAAAATAAATCTGCTGTGATATAATCTAAGTTTGATTGCTCTTTAAAACGTTTTAAAAAACATTGTTCAGGAGCTATATGTAATACCTTTTTTGATGCAGTAAAAAAATCAGTTTCATTTTTTAAATACAACCAAAGTAATCTATGTCGTTCTAGAGATAATGTACTAGGAGATAAAGCATTTTTTCGTTGTTTTTCATAGCCATAAGGCAAAAATCTTCTAAAACTTTTACCATCAATAGGATCTGTATAAGTAGCTCCTTTTAAATAACACGAAAGTATTGGACGTACCCAATAACTTGCTTTTAGTAATAATGGTCTAGGTATGGTATTTAGTATAAGTTTAAAAAGTTTCATTAAAAATTTTGTCTAAACTCATCTTCCTCATTGCTTTCAATGCCTAATGCTTCGTATATGTATTTGAAAGTTGATAAAAGTTCCGGTTTTCCATTTACAATGGCTACATCATGTTCAAAATGCGCACTTGGTTTACCATCTTTAGTTAAAATAGTCCAACCATCATTTAATTGATTTATATGTTGTGTTCCAAGATTCACCATAGGCTCAATAGCAACTACCATTCCTTCTACAAATTTTTTACCTCTACCTCTTCTTCCATAATTTGGCATCTCAGGATCTTCATGCATATCTCTTCCCAAGCCATGACCTACTAATTCTCTTACAACTCCATATCCATGATTTTCACAGTAATTTTGAATTGCAAACCCTACATCACCAATTCTATTTCCTACTTTAAATTCTCTAATTCCCACATACAAACTCTCTTTGGTTATTTGTAATAATTGTTTTACGTCTTCAGCAACTTCTCCTACTTGAAATGTATAGGCATGGTCTCCATAAAAACCATTTTTTAACGCACCACAATCTATTGAAATAATATCGCCTTCTTCTAAAGGTTTGTCGTTGGGTATTCCATGTACTACTTGCGCATTTGGACTCATACAAAGTGTATTTGGAAAATCGTACAAGCCTAAAAATCCTGGTTTTGCACCATGGTCTCTAATAAATTCTTCTGCTAATTTATCTAAATATAATGTGGTTACTCCTGGCTTAACTTCTTTAGCTAAAATACCCAATGTTTTAGAAACTATTAAAGCGCTCTCTCGCATTAATTCAATTTCTTCACGAGTTTTAATTTTTATCATGTAACTGTAAAATTAGAGTTGCAAAGGTACTTTTAAAAAAAAGAATTTCAAAGCTATGATTTTAGTATTGACTTTATACAAAAAAGCAATTAAAAGTGTGACATTTGACAGCTTTTAAACTTAAAAACCTATTTAAATTTGTGAAAAGAAAAATTTAATAATTAGTTATGTATAAAGCAGTAACTGCCGAAGAGGCCGTAAAAGTTATAAAATCTAATGATAGAGTATATATACAAGCAGCAGCAGCAGCTCCTCAAGTTTTAATTAATGCGATGTCTGCAAGACATGAAGAATTGAAAGGCGTAGAAGTTTGCCATTTACACATTGAAGGTGATGCTCCTTATGCAGATCCAAAATATAAAGACAGTTTTCATGTAAACTCTCTTTTTATAGGTAAAAATGTACGTCATACTTTAAAAGCTGGTAATGGCTCATACACTCCTGTTTTTTTAAGTGAAGTCCCTAACTTATTTAGACGAAATGTTTTGCCTGTTGATGTTGCTTTAATTCAAGTTTCAACTCCTGATAAACACGGATATTGCTCTTTAGGAGTATCTGTTGAAGCTATATTAGCCGTTATTGAAAACGCCAAGCACGTAATTGCTCAAATAAATGATAAAATGCCAAGAGTTCATGGTGAAGGGTTAATTCATATTTCTGAACTAGATACTTTTGTTGAAGAAAGTGAACCCATACACGAATTTCCTACCACCGAACCTACTGAAGTAGAAAGCAAAATTGGTGATAATATTGCTGAACTAATTGAAGATAGAAGTACTTTACAAATGGGAATAGGTTCTATTCCTAATGCCGTTTTATCTCGTTTAGGAAATCATAAAGATTTAGGATTGCACACTGAAATGTTTTCAGATGGAGTTATAGACCTTATTTTAAAAGATGTAATTAATGGTAATTACAAAGGTGTAAATGCTGGTAGAGCACTTACAACATTTTTAGGAGGTTCAAAACGTTTATATGACTATGTTGATGACAATCCATTTATTGAAATGCGATCTTGCGATTATACAAATAACGTCTCTATTATTAGACAAAACCCTAGAATGGTTGCTATCAACTCAGCTATTCAAGTAGATTTGTCTGGTCAAGTTTGTGCAGATTCTATTGGAACTAGAATGTATTCAGGAGTAGGTGGACAAATGGATTTTATAAGAGGAGCTTCTTTAAGTGATGGTGGAAAAGCAATCATTGCATTACCTTCAGTAACTAATAAAGGAATTAGTAGAATTGTACCTTTTTTAAATAAAGGTGCTGGAGTAGTTACTACAAGAGCCCATGTACAATATATTGTAACTGAATATGGCGTTGCTGATTTATATGGAAAAACTATTCAACAACGTGTTGCTGCCTTGACCAAAATTGCACATCCAGATCATAGAGAAGCTATAGAGAGAGAATATTTTGAAGCAACAAGTTAATAGTTGATTAACATCCCTTTTAAGAAATATTCTTAAATTAACTTGTTAAAAAAAGCAGAGTATATTACTCTGCTTTTTTTGTATATTTTTTTGTTTGTTAGAAATCAAAATACCAATTAAATACATCGGTTTTTAAACCAACAGTTATCCACGTAGAATTTGAAGT
The DNA here is from genome assembly GCF_042676885.1 of Lutibacter aestuarii. Lineage (NCBI taxonomy): Bacteria > Pseudomonadati > Bacteroidota > Flavobacteriia > Flavobacteriales > Flavobacteriaceae > Lutibacter > Lutibacter aestuarii. The sequence goes on along the minus strand of NZ_JBHTIC010000006.1, from coordinate 450,384 downwards.
GTCAAAAGCATTTGTTGGAGCATTTGGATTGAAATCTCTAAATGTAAAACCTCCAAATATTTTTAAATTAGTTGCTGGATTTACCAAATATCCTAATTGAAAATCAGCGATAAAAATATTTGCTTTATTTCCTTGTCCTATATGATTTCCATATTCTGAAGCTCTATCATCATTATCTCTATAAATGTTTCCTCCGTAGCTAAAAGTATCTGTACTGTTTTTATAATCAAATCCTTTTTTACCAAAGAGTACTTTAGCATTGGCAAACCATCTATTTTTTGAATAGCGAGCAATTCCAATTGTTTCATTAAAATTAGAACCCCACAAATGAGCTAAAGGTTGATTATTATGTCCAAAGTTATAATTTAATTCATCGTGAGAGTATGTGTATGGTCTCACTGAATTATATTCGGCTTGTAAATATAAATTGTCAACACCAAATGCATTGTAATACTTTGCGCCAATTTGAATACCATTTTTATTCCCCCACCAACCATCATTGCTGGTCATTTCAGAAACTCGAAACTCATCAATTAATACTTGTGAATATAAAGAAATATCCTTCATTTTATATTTTAAACTAAATCCTAATAACGAATTTCCAGCTCTTGAACCCGAAGAAAACTCAATGGCTGTATAAAAAATAAGCGGATTTAGGTAATTTACATCAAAGCCCCTATCATTTACGTTATCCCAAATAACAGCTTCAAATAAACCTAAATTTAACTTTTTTGATACATTCCAGCTTAAATAATGTATGGCCATAAACTTTCGTTTATAAGCCCCATCAACCGTTAATTCTGGTCTTACATCTTGCATCCACATCCACATATTAGTGTACTTAATTTTCCAAAAATTAGTATTAATTTTAAACGAGGTAAATGGAGAAGCTACATCAGATAAGAACATAGATCGATATCCATCTCCAATGAAATTTTTGCCATGACCAAATTGAAAGTTAAAAAAGTTGTTCGGAGTGTATGAAATGTATGCTTCTGAAACTGGATAGTCATACGCATCAGATTTAAACTCCTTGGCTATTCCTCTTCCTGGAATTATTGCTGGATTTCCTCCATCTGGTTTTATAGACTCCGCATACTTATTCGCATATTCGGCAAAACGTCCTTGACTTTCATAAAAGCTTGCTGAAAAATTGAATTTTTTGCCCAACCCACCATTCACTTGAATTGCTCTAGTATTGTTAAAGGTACTTATTCCTTCGCTATCTTTTCCAACCTGTAAATCAACTATGGGGTCAATTGTAAACCAATAATCTTTTCCCTTAACAAAAGCCATATGTTCATTTAAAAGTTTTTTACTAAACCACATATTTTTGGGTTTCATTAATTTATTTTTTTGAGCATCTAAATCAATATATTGTTTTACTTCAGAAAATAAATAAGGTTTCATTGCAGTATGGGAATTTGAAGCTTGATCTAAATAAGAATCAAACGTAGTATATTCTGCATGAGTAAAAGGAATATTTAGCTCACTTTGATGCTCTGGAAACAGTGTGTTTTTTTGAGTTTCTTTTAAAGTTTCAATATTAGAAATTAATTTTTCTCTTTTTATTTCAGCCTTTTCTTCAACAATTATTTGATTTTCATTTTTATTAAATGGAATACTAAGTGGTAAAACAAATCTCATCTCAACAGGATGGTTGTTATATTTTGCAGGTGTGATAATTGGAAGGGTTGAAAAAACACGCTGCACTTCTTCCTTAAGTTCTTTATAGGGAGAGTTTACATAAATTACTTTTAATTCTCCTTCAGCGGTTACTAAAAAAACGATATTTACCGTTTCTTGAAAATTTTCTTTTTGTAAATTTTCAGGTATTCTAAAGGCATCAATAACTTTATTTTTAACGTTCACTTTAAAACATTTCTCAATTTTAGAAATTTCTAAAGAATCACAATCTTGAAAAACAGGGTATTTTTCTATTTGGGCTGTTACACTAACTGATAACAATAGGAAAAGTAAACTAATAGTAGCTTTATTCATTATCATTTATTTCGAAACTTTTTGAACTTGATTATTTTTTAGTTGATATTTTTCACCGCTTTCAGGGCATATTGCAACACCTTCTTTATTAAAATTTAATCGATGTCCATATTCACTTATCCAACCTATTTGTTTTGAAGGATTTCCAACTACCAACGCATAAGGTAAAACTTTTTTGGTTACCACTGCCCCAGCACCAATAAAGGCGTATTCACCTATTTCATTTCCACAAACAATTGTAGCATTTGCACCAATACTTGCTCCCTTTTTAACAATGGTTTTTTGATACTTACCTCTTCTAACAATAGCACTTCTTGGGTTAATTATATTGGTAAATACCATTGAAGGGCCTAAAAAAACATCATCTTCACAAATAACACCTGAATATATGGATACATTGTTTTGAACTTTCACATTTTTACCTAAAATGACTTCAGGGGAAATGACTACATTTTGACCAATATTACAGTTTTCACCAATTTTTGAATGAGGCATGATATGACTAAAATGCCATATTTTAGTACCAGCTGCAATTTCACAACCCTCATCAATTACAGCAGTTTCATGTGCAAAATAGTTGCTCATTTTTAATACCCTTCTTTACTTGTTCCTCCATCTGCTATTATTTTAGCTGATGATGTTCCAATACGTGTTACACCTAAATTAACCATTTTTACGGCATCATCGTAATTTCTAACCCCTCCAGCTGCTTTTGCTGGTAGTGGTTTTGCATTTTCAACAATTAATTCCATAGCCTCAAATGTTGCTCCGTTAGGTTTACCTCCTTCTGTTTTAAAAAATCCTGTGGAAGATTTTACAAATACTTTAGTTGCATTTTCCTCTCCAAAATTATCTAGAACTACATCTCTTATCAATTGTGTAAGCATCACAATTTCTTTAGTTGTTAAGGCAGCAATTTCTATAATCCATTTTACAACTTTATTATTCTCCAAAGCTAATTTTGTACCTTGAAAAATTTCAGCTTTGACTAAATTAATTTTTTCTTTCTTAAAAGCTTCATAATTTACTACATAATCTAACTCATCAACCTTATTATTTATTGCTTGTTGTGCTTCTTCTAATTTTTGAGAAGTTGTATAGGTTCCTTCGTGAAAACCAATAACTGTACCCACTAAGGTTGTAGAATTAGCTTCTTTTATTATATTATGAGCTAATGCAATAAACTTAGGCCTAATCATTACTAGTTTGAAATTATTTTCAATAGCTTCATTAACTAGCTCTTTAACTCTATTTTCGGTTTCTTCTTCAGAAATTCCAGCTTGGATTGCTGTTTTTAAATATGTTGAATCTAAATATTGGTTAATATTCATCCTATTTTTTTTACTAAAGTAATTAATTATGATACAAATATACTTTAATAATTAGCTTTTGTTTATAAAAAAATCCCGTTAAAACGGGATCTTTTTACTCAACTCTAAAAACAATCGGTAAACCATACCTAACACCTACTGCTCTACCTCGTTGTTTTCCTGGAGTCATTTGAGGCAATAAATTTATTACTCTTATGGCTTCCTCTTGTAATTTTTTATGTGGCGCTCTTGCATGAATATCTGTAATATTTCCTTCTTTATCAATTTTAAACATTACAAATATTTTTTGTATACTGCCTGATGTTAAACCTAAATCTGAAGCCAGTTCTGAATTGAATCTTTTAGCAACAAATTTTGATATTTGATTTGAAAAACATTCTCTTAATTCTGCATTATTGCCCTTACATCCTGGAAAAATTGGCACATTTTCTATAACCACAAAAGCAACATCCTCTACAATATCCTCATCTTCTTCAACTGCTACAATATCTTTATTAATATCCATATTAATTGCTTCCATTTCGTCGGTTTCTGTTGACTCAATAATTGTTTCCTGAATTTCAACCTCATCTTCTACTTTTACTATTTTTTCAGGAATAACAGCTTTTGCTGCTTGAGGTTCTAATACTTCAATTGGTTTAATTTCAATAACTTCTTCAGTATCATCTTCAACCGACATGGTGCCTACTAACTCTTTAACAGGAGTAGGATACGTTTTCATATTGATAAATTCATATACAATAAACAAAGCCAATACAAGACCTAATTGCATTAAAATTTTACTGTAATTTTCTAAAATTGCACTGGGATATTTTTTTACTTCCATGAGATTCTTTATTTAAGATTACACACGAAAAACTAAATATAACTGCTAAAGGCAGGATAGTTTATAATGCAAGAAATTACGGTAGGTTAAGTAATATTGATAACGTAATATCTAGCAAGATAGATTTCATATTAAATTTACGTTTTTTAAACTTGAAAAACAATGTTTTAAGATAAAATCATTTATATACTTAAAAAGCATCTAAATTTTTATAAATATTTAACCTTAAGATAGTTAAATAATGTTTTTATCAAAAAAAATTTATTACTCAATTTTAAATAGTATAGGTAATGCATATTTAACAACTACTGGTCTACCTTGTTGTTTACCAGGTTCCATTTTAGGCAATAAATTAATAACTCTAACAGCTTCTATTTGTAGTTTTTTATAAGGAGCTCTGGCTTGAATATCAACTACATTGCCATTTTGGTCTATTTTAAATAGTGTGTGTATTTTTTGAATTCCTGGGGATAAACCTAGTTCAGATGCAATATCCGTATTAAATTTACTATTGATATATTTGCGTATTTTATTAGCAAAACAAGCTTTTTTCTCTTCATTAGTTCCTTTGCAACCTGGATATAAAGGGACTTCTTCTAAAAATACAAAATCGACCTCATCATTAGGATCAAATTCTTCAGCTTCTTTTACATCTTCTAAGTTGGTAATATCTACGGGAGCTTCCGGATCAATATTTTCAAAAAAGAATTCATCAATTTCTGCATCATTGTCTTCTTTTTTAATAATTTCTGGAATTATTTTTTTAACAATCTTTACTTCAGGTTTGGGTTGTTCTCTATTTATATCTACTATTTGTTCTTGCTCGTCAATAAAGTTTCTTTCAATACCTGAAATGTCTTCAAAATCTTTAGCATACGATTTATTTTGAATTAAAACATAAACCACAAATAATGATAAAACTAATCCTAATTGAGTAAATAATCTGCTGTAATTTTCTAAATTTGCTTTTGAGTGTTTTTTGGTATTCATAATGTATAAGGTTTATTTTATCCTTTTGTTATGAACTGCTACTAATTAATTGTTTTTAAGTGGAATTGAGAAAATTAATTATAAAGCAATTGATAATTTTGGATAACTGTTAAAATTATGTTAACATCAAGAAACATACCAAAAAAGAAGCTGTCCAATTGGACAGCTTCTTTAAAGCAATTAACCTATTTCTAACTAATCTATAATTGCAATATTTTTATGGTAATCCGTTAATTAAAGCTTCTAAAGCTGGTTGACTTATTGGACTTAAACTTGTTATTACCTCTATATGATCTTCAACAATTGTAGTTCCTTGGATAGCATAATGCAACTGGCCATCAATTTCAGCTACCATAATGATATGAACTTCCATTCCAACAGGGATTAACCCATAATGCTCAGTAAACATCTCCAATTCGGTATTATATACATCCATTCTAGCTAAAGCTGTTGGTTCTCCATCATAAGATAAATACACTGCACAGTTATCTTGATTAAACTCATTAGGAACATCGATAAAAAGTTCTGTTTTAGCTCCAACGAAATTGTACCATCTGTCAAGATTAGTCCATCCAAAATCTCCAATATCATAATTATAAGTTGCAAATTCTCCGTCAGCACCTTGTCCGTCTCTTATTTTTGCATCATCAGTTTGACCATCACCATCTTCATCAGCTTCAACCCAATCACAGGTTGCATCAATTCCATCACAATCATTATCTAATCCACCAGCTCTAAATATTTTCATACCTCCATCTAAATCTGCAAAATCTACAGGTTTACTTGTTACTTCAGCCATTACTAATAGTTCTAAATCATTGTTAGCTTGTTGCGCATTTATAAAAAACTGTCCTGCAGATTTTAACGCTTCTTTGTCTCCATTTGCTTTTTCACCCAAAGTTGATCTGTTTTTAAGTACCATAGAGGCTTTATCATAAATTTCTATTAATTGAACTTTCACATTTCCTGTAACCGGAGTTCCGTTAATTCCAAAAGAGTTTGGTGCAAAAGTTACTTGTGTTCCTTGACTTCCTGTAATAACTCCTCCTGTAGAAGCATCTAAAGTAAATTCTTGCAGAACATCAACCCTATTATTATAAAATCTTTCTGCTAATGCGTCTCCATCAGGTTGAGGTTGGTAAGGTGCATCACCATTATCGGTCACACAACTTGTAAAAAAAGTTAATACTGATACAACTACTATGTTTTTAAAAAATTGGCTCACTCCTTTACTATTATTTAAGTTTGTGATGTTTTCTTTTTGTGTTTTCATAATTATTCGTTTTTAATTGTTTTTAAATTTGTTTTACACTTACATATCAACTCAATTATTTTTTTGTTACCCTTGTTTCTGAAAAAAAAATTAAATTAGCTCTCTATAACTTTAATAAATGAACCAAAAACCACACGAAGACCATATATATATTGAAGCGTTGCTGAAAAATGATAGTAGAATACTTTCTAAAATTTATGAGAAGTATTCTTATAAAATTGTGGCTATGGTTAAAAAAAATAACGGAAATGCAGACGATGCTCAAGACATTATTCAGGAAACTTTAGTAACTATCTACCATCAAGCAATTGAAAAAGGATTTATACTTACTTGCCCTTTTGATGCTTACTTTTACTTATTGTGTAAACGAAAATGGCTAAACGAACTTAAAAAAAGAGGAAATAAGAAGGTAACAATTTTAGAAGATATTACATCTATTAGTGAAGAACAAAAACAACAAGTTGAAGAAACCGAATTGTTTGAACAACAACATCAACTTTTTGAGTCAAAGTTTAAAGAATTAGGCATAAAGTGTCAAGAATTATTAAAAGCATCATTTAAAATAAAGTCGATGGAAAAAGTTGCTGAATTTTTAGGAGTTTCTTATGGATATGCCCGTAAGAAAAAATCGCAATGTATGGGACAATTAACAAAACTTGTTAAAAATTCAACTGAGTTTCAACAACTAAAAGAGTATTAAAATGGAAGATGAAAGATATATAACATTTGAAAATTATTTAACCAATAAACTCTCTAACGAAGAACTTAAATTATTTGAAGAGAAAATTCAGTCAGATGTTGATTTTAAATATGAATTTGAAATTTATAAAGCCTTAAACTCATCTTTAGCCTCAAAGTTTAGCAATGAAGAAAAAGAACAAGAACTTAAAAAAACATTAACTAGTTTAGGAAATAAACACCTTAAAAAAGAAACCAAAGTAATCTCATTATTCAATTATAAAAAATTAATGGTAGCGGCAAGTATTGCATTACTAATTGGATTCTTTTTATTTAAAAATGGAGACCCTGTTTATAGTGATTTTTCTAACCATCATAAATTAGAGCTAGTTGTTAGAAGTGAAAACAACCAAGCAATTTCTAAGGCTGAAGCAGCTTTCAATTCTAAAAATTATAATGAAGCTCTAGAACAACTAAACACCTTATCTCAAATATATTTAAATGATACTGAAATTTTATTATACAAAGGAATTTGCTTATTAGAACTCAATAATTTTTTTGAAGCCGAAGCTATTTTCGATAAAATAAGTAATGGAAATTCAGCATTAGTTAACCAAGCAATTTGGTATAAAGCGCTTAGTTTATTAAAACAAAAAAAGTATTTGGAATGTAAAAAAGTATTAAAAACAATTCCTAAAAGTGCCGAAGAGTTTAAACAAGCTAAAAAATTATTAAGGAAATTGTAACAACTACTTTTTACTTTTAAGCTTTATCTTACTTTTGTATCATGATAATTACCGATACACATACACACTTATATAGTGAACAATTTGATGAAGACAGAAATGAAATGATACAACGAGCTATAGATGCTGGTGTATCTCGTTTATTTATTCCTGCCATAGACTCCACTTATTTTAACGCAATGTTAACTCTAGAAAAACAGTATCCAAAAAATACTTTTTTAATGATGGGACTACACCCTACACATGTAAAAGATAACGTAGAAGAAGAATTGGCTTTTGTAAAAAAGCAATTAAATAAAAGAAATTTTTACGCAGTAGGTGAAATAGGCATCGATTTGTATTGGGATAAAACATTTTTAAAACAGCAACAACACGCTTTTAAAACACAAATAAACTGGGCAAAAGAAAAAAACCTTCCAATAGTTATTCATTGTAGAGATGCTTTTGATGAAATTTTTGAAGTTTTAGAAGAAGTTAAAGATGAAAGATTAATTGGAATATTTCATTGTTTTACTGGAACATTAGAACAAGCAAAAAAAGCAATTTCGTTCAACATGAAATTAGGAATTGGTGGAGTTGTAACTTTTAAAAATGGTAAAATAGACCAATTTTTAAACCAAATTCCTTTAAATCACATTGTATTGGAAACAGACGCTCCTTATTTAGCACCCTCTCCTTTTAGAGGAAAAAGAAATGAAAGCAGTTATATTATCAATGTTTTAAATAAATTAGCAGATATTTATAACTCAACTGCTGAAGAAGTTGCTGAAATAACCACACAAAATTCAAAAAAGATATTTGGAATCTAAACCAACTGCATATTATAAAACACCTATTGGAACAGCCAAAATTATTGGAGATGAAGACGGAATTATAGCTGTTACAGTTTTAGATAATGAAATTGAAACCTCTAAAAATATTCCTAACTGTTTAAAAGAATGTATTCAGCAATTAGATGAATATTTTAAAGGAACTAGAACTACTTTTAATCTAAAATTAAATCCGCAAGGAACCAGTTTTCAAAAAAAAGTTTGGAAAGAGTTATTGAATGTCCCATTTGGAAAAACACGAACTTATTTGGAACAAACCAAAAAAATAGGAGATCCAAAAGCTATTAGAGCTGTTGCTTCTGCTAACGGAAAAAATCCAATTTGGATTGTAATACCTTGCCATAGAATAATTGGAACTAACGGATCATTAACTGGGTATGCTGGTGGATTATGGAGAAAAAAATGGTTGTTAGAACACGAAAATGGAAGCAAACAACAATCTTTATTTTAACCACCAAAAATTTTAAATATTTTTATTTTGGTTTAATTATTGATAGTACATTTGCTTTACAATTAAAAATTATCGTATGAAAAAAATACTACTTCTTCCTTGTTTATTTTTAACCCTTACAGTTTTTGCACAAAACAATTCAAATTCAACTCCAAAAAAACACGAACTTAAATTAAATGTAGGTTATACCTTAGCAGAATTACCTGAAATTACTTACGAATATATATTAAGTGATGAGTCTGCTATTGGAACAAGTGTAACTTTTGGTTTTAATGAAGATGATTTAAAATTTGCGTTAACACCTTATTATAGATTTTACTTTGGACAAAAAAAAGCCGCGGGTTTTTTTGCAGAAGCTTTTAGCATGTTAAATGTAGTGGAAGACGAAATTTATTATTTAGGAGCTTCTAAAGTTACAAATACTGAAACTGGGCTTGCCCTAGGTATTGCCATTGGCGGAAAATGGATAACCAACAATAATTGGCTTTTTGAGCTCTATTTTGGGGTTGGTAGAAATATTATAAATAATGAAAGTATTGACGGAGTTCCAAGAGCTGGTTTAACACTTGGAAAAAGATTTTAACCAAAAAAAGCCTTGCTAATGCAAGGCTTTTTTTGGTTTGAGTTAAAACTGATTACATTTTCATCAACCAATTTTTTACATCTACTTCTTTTTTAATTATTTCTTTAAGTTCAGAAATTTTTACTCGTTGTTGTTCCATTGTATCTCTATATCTAATGGTAACCGATTGGTCTTTTAATGTATCGTGATCTACTGTAATACAAAATGGTGTTCCAGCAGCATCTTGTCTTCTATAGCGTCTTCCAACAGCATCTTTCTCGTCATAATCAACATTAAAATCCCATTTTAATTCATCAACAATTTGACGTGCAATTTCTGGCAAACCATCTTTTTTTACCAATGGTAAAACAGCTGCTTTTGTAGGAGCCAATACCGCAGGTAATTTAAGCACTGTACGCGTTGTCCCATTTTCTAATGCTTCCTCTTGTAAAGAATTAGAAAAGACTGCTAAAAACATTCTGTCTAAACCTATGGAAGTTTCTACAACATAAGGTACATAACGCTCATTTATTTCAGGATCAAAATATTGTAATTTTTTTCCAGAATATTTTTCATGACTCGATAAATCAAAATCTGTACGAGAGTGTATTCCCTCCAACTCTTTAAATCCAAATGGAAATTTAAATTCTATATCAGCCGCAGCATCTGCATAATGTGCCAATTTTTCATGGTCATGAAAACGATAATTTTCAGCGCCCATTCCTAAAGATAAATGCCATTTTAAACGTGTTTGTTTCCATTCCTCATACCATTCTTTTTGGGTTCCAGGGCGAACAAAAAATTGCATTTCCATTTGTTCAAACTCACGCATACGGAAAATAAACTGACGCGCAACTATTTCATTTCTAAATGCTTTTCCTGTTTGAGCTATCCCAAAAGGAATTTTCATTCTACCTGTTTTTTGAACATTTAAAAAATTAACAAAAATACCTTGAGCTGTTTCAGGACGTAAATACAAATCCATAGCAGTGTCTGCAGAGGCGCCTAATTTTGTTCCAAACATTAAATTAAACTGCTTTACATCTGTCCAATTTTTTGAACCAGACAACGGACAAACAATTTCTAATTCTTCAATTAAAGCTTTAACATCAGCTAAATCTTCATTTTCTAAAGATTGTCCCATTCGCTTTAAAATAGCTTCTCCTTTTTCTTTGTATCCTAAAACTCTTGGGTTTGTTGCTAAAAATTGTTCTTTATCAAAGGCATCTCCAAATCTTTTTTGAGCTTTTGTAACTTCCTTTTCAATTTTAGCGTCAAGTTTTCCAACATAGTCTTCAATTAAAACATCTGCTCTATATCTTTTTTTAGAGTCTTTATTATCAATTAAAGGATCGTTAAAAGCATCTATATGGCCAGAAGCTTTCCATGTTGTTGGATGCATAAAAATTGCGGCATCTAACCCAACAATATTTTCGTGCATTTGCACCATTGCTTTCCACCAATAGTCTCTTATATTTTTCTTTAATTCTACACCGTTTTGCGCATAGTCATATACTGCGCTTAAACCATCATAAATTTCACTAGATTGAAATACGTATCCGTACTCTTTTGCGTGTGAAACTACTTTTTTAAATTGATCATCTTGATTTGCCATGCTGCAAAAATAGGAAAGGTTTTAGTAGAAAAAAATAAAAAAGTGGAAATAGCCAAAACTATTTCCACCCATTTAACATTAAACAATTATTAAATTGGAGTTGTCTTCTTTACTTTAACATTGCTTTTGTTGCTCCAACAAATTTATTGTCTATAAAAATATTTACTGTATAAACACCTTTTTCAATATTGTCTCTATTCACTTCTACTAAAGATATTACATCTACCGATTCGTTTAAATAGTTAATTGTGGTGTTATCACTATAAGTTATTGAAGTTCCGCCGGTTAAAATTAATTCTCCTTTGCCTGCAATAGTATTTCCTTTAGAATCTACTATTTGAACGTAAACTTGACGTTCACCTTGCTCTGAAATTTCATTTTTTCCAACCGTAAAGTTAATTCTAAAAGCATCTGTATTTCTTGATCTTGAAGTTTCAACTAATTTACCACTTGAACGTTCTCTCATGGCAATCACTTTTGATGTACTTAACTTTAATACTGAACCAATAGCAACTTTTTCTGCTAAATTTAAATTTTGCATAGATAACGTGTCATTAATTGCTATTTGATTAGATATTTTAACATTTGCACTGTCAAGATTCATTGCTAATAGTTGATTTTGTCCTGTTAAAGAATCGTTTAAATAAAATAAACGTCGGTTTGTTTCCTCTAAATTGGCAATTTGTTTTTTATAACGTCTCATTAAGCTATAATTAGTAGCTTTCATATCTTTTACAGAATCTCTTAAAGCTATAATTCTGTCACGTTCTATAGCTAATTCATTTGACATAGAAGTTTTTTGCGCAATAGCATCCTCATACTTCACTATCATACTATCTAAATTTTGCTCAATCTCTTCTTTTTCCTCTTCAATTGCATTGGTTAGTTTTGTGTACTCACTTCTATTATAAAGAGTATATGCCACTACACCTATTAACAATAAGGCTAATATTATAACTATTACCTTGTTGTTTGATTTTTTGTTTTCTTCCATTGTTTGAATATTTTAGTATTACAATTTAACGCAAAAAATGCGAATAAATTATAATAAAATTAACAAATATTTTTGAGGTAACTATTTTAATAGAGGTGCTATAAATTTACAAAAACCTGTCTAATTATCATAATCTTATTTTAAAATATTTATGCTTATATTTTTTTAATTAAATTTAAATTCTTTATCAAAAAAGATTTGCTATGATTTTTTTAAATGAAATACTTTCTATTTTTTATCCAAAATTATGTTTGGGTTGCTACGAACCTTTAACAACTCATGAAAACTTAATTTGTATTAATTGTAGACATGAGTTGCCATTGACAAACTTTAGTTTTGAAAAAAGTAATTTAGTTGAAAAAGCATTTTATGGAAGAATTCCTATTGAAGGTGCTACTGCTTTATGTTATTTTTTAAAAAAAGGAATCATTCAACAATTAATTCACAATTTAAAATATAAAAATCAACAAGAAATTGGGAAACTCTTAGGCGGCTGGCTTAGTGAAGAAATGCTACAAAGCAACAGATTTAATACTATAGATTATATAATTCCTGTTCCGCTTCACAAAAAAAAGCTTAAAAAAAGAGGTTACAATCAGGTTTCTGAATTTGGAAAAAGCCTGTCTGAAAACCTTCAAATTCCCTATTCCGAAAAAATTTTAACTAGAATTTCGTCAACTAAAACACAAACCAAAAAATTACGCTTTGAAAGGTGGAAAAATGTAAGCGAATTATTTTTTGTAGAAAATCCTGCTGTATTAAATAATAAACACATTTTATTAATTGATGATATTATTACTACCGGTGCAACGCTTGAAGCTTGTTATTTAGCCTTAAATAAAAGCAAAAACATTAAAATTAGTATTGCGTGTATGGCTTATACTAAATAAAAGAACATAATTTACAATACTCCTAATTTTAGTGCGTTTTTTAAATAAAATAATTGTTATTTTGTAACCAAAAAACAACTTATGAGGCATTCTTTATTAAAGTTTATCGCTGTGATTGTATTCACAAGCTTATTTTTTAATTGCGCTAGAAGAGGTACTCCTACAGGTGGTGATAAAGATAGTATTCCTCCAGTTTTAATAAAAGCAATTCCAGCTATTGAAACAACTAATTTTAAAGAAACCAAAATAAGAATATATTTTGATGAATACATTAAACTTAAAGATGTAAAAAAACAACTGGTCATTTCACCTCCTCAAAAATACGATCCAATTATATCTCCAGTTGGAACCGCAAGCAAGTTTATTTCAATTAAAATATTAGACACATTAGATCAAAATACAACTTACGCTTTTAATTTTGGCAATAGTATTGTAGATAATAATGAAGAAAATGAATTAGGTAATTTCAAATATGTTTTTTCTACAGGTAATTATATTGATTCCTTAAACTTATCAGGTAAAGTAATCGATCCAATGGTTAAAGAAATGGTTTCAGGCATAGATGTTATGCTCTATGAATATAACGAAACCTATACAGATTCAATTATTTATAAAGAAAAGCCTCGTTATATTGCAAACACCTTAGATAGCACTTTATTTGAACTTACAAACCTTAGAGCTGGAAAATATTTATTGATAGCTTTAAAAGATGCCAACGGAAATAAAATTTACAATCCTGAAATTGATAAAATTGGTTTTATTAATGATACAGTAACCCTACCAACTGATAAAAGTTACAATTTTAATATTTTCAAAGAAATTCCTGAACTAAACGTTATTAAACCAAAAGAAGTTAATAAAGGTCATGCCATATTTGGTTTTTTAGGAAATGCTAAAGATTTAAAAATTGAACTTCTAACCAAAACTCCAGAAAATTTTAAATCGCAAATTATTTACGAAAAAGATAAAGACACTATAAATTATTGGTACACTCCATTTGAAACAGATTCATTAAATTTTATAGTCTCAAAGGATGAATTTTACCAAGAATATACTTTTAAACCAAGAAGCTCTAAAATTGATTCGTTAAAAATTCAAAAAAGCACCAATAGTGTTTTACACTTGTTAGACACCTTTTCCATAGCAACTAACACCCCAATTGTAGCTTTTGATAAATCCAAAATTAAAATTATTGATCAAGACTCTACTGCAGTAGAATTTACACCAATTTTAGCACCTTCTAAAAACAAATTATACCTCAATTTTGATAAAAAACACAATAGCGAGTATAATTTTGAGTTATTACCTAAAACAATTACAGATATTTATGAAATTTCAAATGATACCTTATCTTTTAAATTAAAAACAAAAACCACTGAAGATTATGGTATTATTAATGTTAATTTATCTGCAAGTAAAAAAACAGCTTTAATTGTAGAACTTTTAGATGATAAAAATAATTTAATTAGAACTTCTAAAGTTAAAGAGCCTCAAGTTGTGAAATTTGATTTTTTAAATCCTGGAAATTATACTGTTAGAGTTACTATTGATGAAAATGGAAATGGCATTTGGGATACTGGAGACTTTCTAACAAAAAAACAGCCTGAAGTTGTAAAATATTTTGATGAAATAATAGAGTTGAGAGCCAATTGGGATGTCAACCAGCCTTTTAATTTAGATTAGTTTTTATTTAATTATGGTATTTCTTTAAGTTTTTATTACATTTGAATCTCTAAATTTTTTCTTTTTTGAATAAAATTATAAAAATAACAACCTCAATTCTATTACTATTATTTTCAATAAATAGTAATGCACAAGACGAAGCTAGTCACGAAGTGGGCTTTATTTCAGGATCAGCATCTTTCACAACAGATTATGGGCAACGAAATCACTTAAAAAGTAATGTAGCTGGTAATATAGGTATGGGGGTTGGTGTAATTTATTACTTAAATTTTACTGATTATAGGTATCGATGGAATCAAAGAACTAGCTATTTTGCTGAACATTTTAGAGTAAGAGCTGAAGTTTCGTATATGTCTGCAGAATTAGATCATTTTGGGAAATGGGTTGATGAATCTAAAACTACACCCGAAGCAGATAAATTACGTGCAATGCACGGAGAAACTAAATTGCTTAATTTAGGAGCGCAGTTAGAATTTCATATTGTTGATATTGTAGACTTTGGATCTAGAAGAATTCCAGATTTAAAATGGTCTCCTTATTTAAGTGCTGGTTTAATGGTTGATTTTTACAATCCATCATTAAAATCTGATTTAGGAGATTGGGAAGCAAATCCAAATTTACTCTATCCTAAATGGGCTGTTCCAGGGGCTACTAAAATGAAATCTAATGTGACGGGTTCTGCAACTTTAGGAATTGGAACTAGACGTAAATTAGGTGAATATTCTGATATTTTAATAGAATCTCGTTGGCAATATTTCTTTTCAAATTATGTAGATGGATTAAATGCTAAAAATGATCCTGCTAACAAATATAACGACTGGTTATTATGGGTTCATGTAGGATACGTTTACTATTTAAACTAAAATATATTCTCAATAAAAAAGGAGCTTTTAAAAGCTCCTTTTTTTATATTTATTTTTAAGGTAGCTTTCTAAATAAGTTTTAAGGCTTGTTCTAAATCTTCTATCAAATCTTGCTCATCTTCAATACCAACACTTAATCTAATTAAAGAATCTACTACACCGGTTTTTTCACGTTCTTCTTTTGGAATAGATGCATGAGTCATACTTGCTGGATGACCACTTAAAGATTCAACACCACCTAAAGATTCAGCCAAAGTAAATATTTTTAAATTTTCAACAATCTTAAATGCATCTTCTATCTTATTCCCTTTAGTTACAAAAGACACCATACCTCCAAAATCTTTCATTTGATTTTTTGCCACTTCATGATTTGGATGATCTTCAAAACCTGGCCAATATACCTTTTCAATTTTAGGGTGCTTTGCCAAATATTGCGCTACAGCTTTCCCATTTTCACAATGACGTTGCATACGCACATGCAATGTTTTAATTCCTCTTAACACCAAAAAACTATCCATTGGACCACAAACAGCTCCACAAGAATTTTGGATAAAATACAGTTGATCTGCTAATGTTTTATCATTCACTATTAAAGCTCCCATAACAACATCCGAATGACCTCCTAAATATTTAGTTGCAGAGTGCATTACAATATCGGCACCCAAATTTAATGGGTTTTGTAAATAAGGTGTTGCAAATGTATTATCTACAGCTAATAAAACCTTATGCTTCTTTGCTACTTTTGAAACTGCCACAATATCTATGATATTCATCATGGGGTTTGTTGGCGTTTCCACCCAAATTAATTTAGTTTTGTTAGAAATATAACTTTCAATATTTGTTGCGTTTTCCATTCCAATAAAATGAAACTTAATTCCGTAATTTTCAAATATTTTAGTGAATATACGGTAAGAACCACCATACAAGTCATTTGTAGAAACTACTTCATCTCCTGGTTTCAATAACTTTAAAACACAGTCAATTGCTGCTAACCCTGAACCAAAAGCCAATCCAAACTTTCCATTTTCAATACTTGCGAAAGCATTTTCTAGAGCTGTACGTGTTGGATTTCCTGTTCGAGAATATTCATACCCCTTATGATCTCCTGGAGAAGCTTGAGCATAAGTTGATGTTTGATATATTGGAGGCATAACCGCTCCAGTTGATGGGTCATGCTGTTGATTTCCGTGAATTGTTTTAGTGTTAAATTTCATCTTGTATTCTCTTTGTTTAGAATTGTATTAGGCTACAAATTTACTTATTCTTTACTTAATCTTTTAATTAATTTCCCTACAGTTAAACCTTGTCCAATAATAGAAAAAACTACAACAATATAGGTAATTACTAAAAATAAATCTCTATGCATTTCAGAAGTTAAACTCAATGCTAATGCAATAGAAATTCCTCCTCGTAAACCACCCCAAGTCATAATTAAATTTGTGTTTGGTACAAAATCTAACTTTTTCGCAAATAGTTTTATTGGCAACATTAACGATAAATAACGAGCTAATAGTAAGGTTGGAACACAAAATATACCTGCAAGAATGTATTGATGGTTATAGGTAAGAATTAGAATTTCCATACCAATCATTACAAATAAAATGGTATTCAATAAAATATCGATTAACTCCCAAAATTTATCTACATATTGTTCTGTAGTTTTACTCATTGTTGTTTGCCTAACAGTATCATGTCCCACTATTAAACCTGCAGTAACCATAGCTAATGGAGCTGATAAATGTAAATACTGGGCTAAAACGGTTCCTCCCATAACTGCTGCAATGGTTATTATAACTTCAACATCATAATCATCTATAGATTTTAATAATTTGTAAGTTATCCATCCCAATAAAAATCCTAAACCTATTCCTCCGATAACTTCAACTAAAAACATTTCGGCTACATGCATAAAAGTAACATCTCCACCACCTTTAGCGATTTGATAAATTGTTAAAAACACAACAACTCCTACTCCATCATTAAACAACGATTCACCAACAATTTTGGTTTCTAAATTTTTAGGTGCTCCAACTTGCTTAAGGATGCCTAAAACAGCAATTGGGTCTGTTGGTGAAATTAATGCCCCAAATAATAAACAGTAAATAAAATCTACTTCTAAAGTAAGCATTTGTAATAAAAAGTAAACTAATACACCTACTAAAAAAGTAGAGGTAATAGTACTAAATGTTGCAAAAGTTAGAATTGGTTTTCGTTGTATTTTTAGTTGCTGAAAATTGGTATGTAAAGCACCTGCAAATAGCAAAAAACTTAACATTACATCTAACAATACAGTTTTAAAATCTATTTGAGAAATTAATTGTTTTTCATGCTCCAACAAAGTATCATCAACAAAGCTTGTTGCCAAAATTAATAACGTAAAAATAATGGTAATTACCATTAATCCTATCGTATTTGGAAGCCTTAAATAACGAACATTTAAGTATCCAAATAATGCAGAAATAACAATTAAAATTGAGGCAATGGCAAACAAACTCATCCTAAATAAATTTCATAAGTTGAAGAATGATTCCCAAATGAATACCTTCATGGTATAAATTGAATGAAATTGCATCTTCCACAGAATTTAAAGTAACATTAATACTTGTTGTGTATTGATTGTATTGTTTAAAAACTCCTTTAGCATAATCTTCTTTTAAGAGTAGAGGTAATTCTAAAAATTGTTTTTTTATGGTCGCAAATTCTGCTTCAGAAATCATGTAATTTGGTGCCGATCCTTTTTGAAAATTTTCTATCATTTCATTTGACACCAAACATTTCAATCCAGATAATTTATAACACAACAATTGTTGAGTTACAAGTAAATGTGTCAAATTCCAAGCAATATTATTTTTAAATCCTTCAGGTATTTTATTCAGCTGTTCAATGGTTAAATTTTCTGTAATTTTTAATAAAAATTTTCTTGTAATAAGTAAAGTATCTATTTGATTTTGCATGCTAATTTGAATTTTTAATTTTATTCAAATTTAAAATAAAAAGTCAGTAATTTTACTGAGAACTCTATTTATTAAAAAATGAAAAAAATTTATTATTTAAAAACTTGTGATACTTGTAGAAGAATTTTAAAAGAAATGGATATTACTAATTATATACTACAAGAAATTAAAACAGAACCAATTACTGTAAAACAGTTAGATGAACTTTTTTCTTTAACTAAAAGCTATGAAGTTTTATTTAGCAGAAGAGCTAAAAAATACAAACAAATGGACTTGAAAAATCAAAATTTAACTGAAAAAGATTATCGACAGTTAATTTTAGATGAATATACGTTTTTAAAACGACCTGTTATTATTAATGAAAATGAAGTTTTTGTAGGAAGTAATAAAAAGAAAGTGGTTTAAATTAACTATTTTTTAATTTAAGATTCAATAAATTACATTTATCACATTAATGATACAAAAGTAACATTAGACACATTATAATTTCATTTAAAATATAAATTTGTTCTTATATTAAAAACAATTTTATATTATGAAAAAACATATGCTATTATTGGTTGCTTTGGTTATTGCAACAAGTGCAAGTGCACAATTTTATGTAAGTGCTAGTGGCGGTTATGCAATCCCAAGTGCTGGTGTATTAATGGGTACTAAAGTAACAGCAACAAAAACTGAAAATACGTACGGAAGTTATGGCGAAGGCTTAAATGGGCAATTACGTTTTGGATATTCTATCAATGAAACTTTTGGAGTTGAGTTAGGACTTGGATATTTACATGGTTCTGATCAAATCAAAAGCGATGTTAATATTCCAAACTACAGAATTACAGATGCTGTAGCTAGAGGTAGAGCTTTTGGTGTATTACCTCAATTAACTTATAAATTTAACAGTCATTTTTATGGTAGAATTGGCGCATTACTTAAAGTTGGTGGTAAAACAGAAGCTGTAGTAGATGATAAAAACTATATGTATGACGCCGAAAACGGTATTACTATCTCACAAGCTCTTAATCTTCCTTCAGGATCATATACACATACAACATATACAGAAGATTACCATGGAAAATTACCTTTAGGAATAGTAGCTGCTATGGGATACAAATTTGATTTAAGTGAAAAATGGTCTCTATTTACTGAACTTGAGTATATGGGTGTTAGTGTTAAACGTAAAGACTCTGAATTGGCAGAATTTAATACTGATGTTGTTTTAGCAGATGGCACTATTGCAGTTCCTGGTTTGTACACATTAGATAACCTGCCTGATGGATATGTTAAAAAAACAACATATGTAGATGAATTATCAAATGCTAATACAGATCCTTCAAAAAAATTATCTGAAAGAGTGCCTTATTCTTCTTTTGGGTTAAATATTGGTATTACTTATACTTTTTCTAAAAAATAAGCTAAATTTTAGCTAACAAAAAAGCCGTTTAGAATTCTAAACGGCTTTTTGTTAAAGTTTTTTAAGTTTAATTA
This sequence comes from Lutibacter aestuarii, assembly GCF_042676885.1. Classification (NCBI taxonomy): domain Bacteria; kingdom Pseudomonadati; phylum Bacteroidota; class Flavobacteriia; order Flavobacteriales; family Flavobacteriaceae; genus Lutibacter; species Lutibacter aestuarii. The sequence continues at coordinate 430,218 of NZ_JBHTIC010000006.1, read as the reverse complement.
CTCGTTAATTTTACATTTGATTCTTCAATAATTTTATTAAAATCTTCTTCAGAAATATTTGATTTTAAACCAAGTAAAACAAAATCTTCATCGCTTTTTACTTTTAAAACCAATTCCCTAATTTTATTTTTCTTTTGCAAAAAATACAATTCAACTTGTTCTCCTTTCTCATTCAATCTAAATATGGAAGTATATTTGTGTTGTTTTATAAACCTATTAAATTTTTTATTAAGTGATCTTGATCCCTCAGAAAAGATCATGACTCTGTAATGTTTTACTTTTTTTAATAATGTCTCAAATTCTTTTACATCCTCATTTGGTATAAATAAATTGGCTACAAAGGCTGGTGTACTTATTGAAAACTCACAATCATGTTTATTTTCTGAATAAAAGGAATTGAATGACGTTTGTGCAGCACAAGAAGTTAATACAATGACTGCAAAAAAAGTTAAAATATAGTTTTTCATAAAAAAAGGTGTTTAATTTATGACGATTAAACACCCTTTTTGTTTCTTCTTTAAAACATTTTATTTCTTTTTGTATAACATTGGATTGGTATCCTCATCATTATACATTTTCATTTGTTTATACACTTTTACGTATTTTTCACCTGTGGCATAATCATGTAACAATTCATTAATTGCAGTAGATAAGTCTACTCTTTGTTCTAATAATACATTTAATTTTTGTTGACACTTTGCTCTATGTTCTTCAGAAGCACTTTCTCTTGTTGCTTCTTCTCGCATATGATATATTTTAAGTGCTAAAATTGATAACCTATCTATAGCCCAAGCTGGAGTTTCAGAATTTATTTTAGCTCCTTCTTTTACTTTTACATCTTTAAATTTATCCAAAAAATAGCTATCAATATATTCAACCATATCCGTCCTATCCTGATTAGAAGCATCAATTTTTCTTTTTAAAACAATCGCTTCTTCAGGGTTAATATCTGGTAAACGAATAATATCTTCATAATGCCATTGGACCGTATCTATCCAGTTTTTTCTATACAATAAATGCTCAAAAGAATTTTTATCATAAGGATTTTCAAAAGGTTGGTCCACGCTATCAATTATATGGTATTTTTCAATTACCTCATCAAAAAGTTTGTTGTATTGGTTTGCTAAATCTATCATTGTTTTTCTAATATATGTAAATATTCAACTGTTTCAGTTGCTTTGTGATTTCTGTTTTCTGTCTTATCAGCTTTAAAGCGCTGATAATTAACTTTTTTTAAACTATACTTTCCATAAGTACTCATTATAGTACTCACCTCATTTTCAGTCATTAAACCCTCATTGTTATAACTTAAAAAAATGTATCTAAAGTTAGCATTTTTTATCAACTCTTCGAAAGATTTTTTCACTTCATTTTTCTTACAATAAGATGATTTATAATAAGCTCTTAAACCCGTTTTCCCTTTTGGTTCAAAGTCATCATATTTAGCAATAGTTGTTAGTATGTGATAATTTGCTCCATATTGCCTCGAATTGTATGGTGGATCCAGATACAAAATATCGCCTTTTATTTTGGTGATAAGTTGATTACTGTCTTCATTAAAAACCTGATGTGTATGTTTAGATTCGGAAAAAAAAGCTGGTGTTATTTGAATTTTTTTTTGTGCAGATTTTTTAAGACTTTTTAAGTAAGCTCCATAAACAGAGGCTGTATTGGCAACTTTATCGGCACTTTCAATTAATGATGCTAGTAAATAAAAATAAAGGTCTTCTGTTATTTTATTATAGTGTTTCCATTCTTCAATTTTTTGCCTCACAGCATCAATTTTTTTTCCATTATCTTTAGAAAAATAAAGTCTATTTCCGCTACCTCCTTCACTATAATTTTGAAAAATAAATCCTTCAACACCTTCTAAATTATTTAACGTATCAATAAAATTTGAATAATCATACGCTTTATTATTTCCTATATAATTTCTATTTAAAACATAACTATAATACTCTACGTCATTTGCAATAATTTTTTTAACCAAAGGTTTAAAAGTCCTACCTACACTTCCAGTTCCAGCAAACAAATCACAAAAAATTAACTTTGATATATCTAAATCAACAGTATCAATAATGGAGTTTTTAATAAATTTAGATAATGTATGTTTTGAGCCTATATAATTCAATTTAAATATTGATTATTGATGTTAGAGATTTATAAATATATTAGTTAAATTATTATTTAATTGCCCAAATAATATCGGATGTTATTATTTGATTTTGAAAATAAAATTTTTCTAAATTTTGAACATCAAAAGTACTTAAATAAGTTGAAATGATATTTTTTAACCACATTAAGTCTGCTTTTAGTTTCCAATGTTCTTGTTCGTTTGCTGTATTAATTAATACAATAAAAAGCCTATTTTTAAAATGTTTACGTTGTTGTTTGCTTTGGTTTTTATAAAACCAATTTATTAATTCTCTTTTATGCTCTATGGCATAAGGAATTGATTTTTTAAATCCTTTAGGGAAAATGGTTGTTTTATGATCAAAAGGAATTTGTTGAATAAAAAAATCGACATATTTATCCTTTGTATTTTGATGTGGATAAACAGATTGATGTTTACAAAAAAACTCTTCAACTGCTTTTGCTGACCAAAAATTAAACCACCTATTTAAAGCATAATTTTTAAAGCTTGTAGAAACTGAAGTGTCTTTAAAATTTGTTTCAATTTCTTTTAAAAGCGTTTCAAAATTAGCACTTTTATAAATAAAATTAGTTTCTTTATCAAAATTATCAACCTGTTTTCTACCCCAAGAGTACGGAAAATCTAATCTTTTTTTTAATTCATTTTCAAGCAATTTATAATCCATTTATACTACATAAATTTACGTTCAATTAAGTTTATTAAGCGTTCTTCATATTCCTCTTTTCCACTCCAATCATAATCGGGTTTTACTAAGTTAAATAAAAAGTCTTTCGTTTCTTTTTCTGTTTTAAATGAGTTTAACTGAGATAACACCCTGTTAAAATCTTCTTGACTTCCGTCAAATAAATACTTTACAAAAGCAATTCTATCATTTAATCCAATTTGCAAATTACTTTTAAACAAAGCGTCGTTTATTGATCTACTTCCACTAGTAGGGGCTTCATCAACTGTAGGACTTTCTTTGGTTGCTTTTTCAAAAAGATTGGTTGCAACATCGGCCGAAATTGCATCTTTAAATTCTTCATCTAAATTAGGTTGAATTGATGGTATTTCTTTCATATCATTTTTAGCCATCGTATCTTTTTCACTAAAAATTTCTTCAACTTGAGTTTCCATTAACGGTTCTTTTCCTTCCTTTTCTTTTTCAACTTCAATTATAGATTGTACGGTAACTTCAACATCTTCATTTTTCTCTTCTATATTAAGTTCTTCATCTTTTAAAGTACCTTCTATATTTGATTCAACAAATTTCAAAACCGTTAGTTTTTCATAAATTGCTTGTGCTTTTTTATGCAACACAAGAATATTATTATTTTTTTGTTCTAAAATACTGTGTGCTAGACTTACTAATTCAGCTTCTATTTTTTTGTGCATAAGTTGATATGTTAAATGATATTTGGTGTGTTATTTTTAATAAATTTGTACAAATCAAAATAGAATTTTCTTGTTTTAAGATTATATTTTAACGAATATAAAAAATATGATCGTTCTATTTTTGCATTTATTTTAAAATGAAAAGATTACAATAACCTTTCAAGCGTGAAATTACAAAATGTTTCTTGAAAATACCGTAAATCATACAGAACAATTTGGTTGGATTGAAGTTATTTGTGGATCCATGTTTTCTGGTAAAACAGAGGAATTGATTCGCAGGTTAAAACGAGCTCAGTTTGCCAAACAAAAAGTTGAAATTTTTAAACCTGCTATAGATATTAGATATGATGATGAAAAAGTAGTTTCACATGATGCTAATGAAATTAGATCTACACCTGTGCCTTCATCAGGAAATATTAGAATTTTAGCTACTGATGTTGACGTTATTGGTATTGATGAAGCTCAATTTTTTGATGATGAAATTGTTGCTGTTTGTAATGATTTGGCAAATAGAGGAGTTCGTGTAATTGTTGCTGGTTTAGACATGGATTTTAAAGGAAATCCGTTTGGTCCAATGCCTGCACTTATGGCAACTGCTGAATATGTAACCAAAGTTCATGCAGTTTGTACCAGAACTGGAAATTTAGCACATTACAGTCACAGAACTGCTGCAAGTGAAGAACTTGTTTTGCTTGGAGAAACGCAAGAATACGAGCCTTTAAGCAGAGCTGCATATTTTAAGGCAATAAAAGAAGAGAAAAAGAAAAAAGCGGAGCCAAATAATGGAAAATAACCACGTTACGGTGCTTGAAATAGATTTAAATGCCATAGATTATAACCTAAACTACTTTAAATCTAAAATTAAAAATTCTACAAAAATTTTAGCAGTTGTTAAAGCCTTTGGATATGGCAGTAATCCAGTTGAAATAGCAAAACATATTGAGTCTAAAGTACATTACTTTGCTGTTGCATATTTAGACGAAGGCATTGCACTTAGAAAGGCAGGCATTAAACTACCTATTTTAGTACTTCATCCACTAAAATTAAATTTTGAAAAAATTATTAAATATAATTTAGAACCAAATATTTATTCTTTAGATTTACTACAATCATTTATCGAAATCTCAAAAAATTTAAACCTAAAAAACTATCCAATTCATATTAAGTTTAATACAGGATTAAACAGGTTGGGATTTTCTAAAAGTGATATTTCAAAAATATCAACCATTGTTAATAAACAAGATGCTATTGAAATAATTTCAATGTTTTCTCATATTGCTGCTAGTGAAGATTTAGAAGAAAGAGCATTTACTTTACAGCAAATAGATACTTTTAAAATGCTTTCTAAAGCACTAATCACAAACTTAAAAAGCACCCCTTTTAAACACATGTTAAACACCTCAGGTATTATAAATTATGCCAATGAAGCACAATTTGACATGGTTCGTTTAGGAATAGGATTGTATGGTTTTGGAAATGATAAACAAATAACTACAACGCTAAAAAATGTACTCACTTTAAAATCCGTTATTTCTCAAATTCATACTATAAATAAAGGAGAAAGCGTGGGTTACAATCGCGCATATACAGCAACAACTAAAATTCAAACTGCAACTATTCCAATTGGACATGCAGATGGAATTTCAAGACAACTAGGGAATGGCGTTGGCTATGTATATATAAATAATCAAAAGGCTTCAATTGTTGGAAATGTTTGTATGGATATGATTATGGTTAACGTGACAGGGATAAATTGTTGCGAAGGTGATGAAGTTTTAATCTACAAAAACAAAGAACATATTGAAGATTTAAGCAATCGATTAAATACAATTCCATACGAATTAATTACCGCTATTTCTCAAAGAATAAGAAGAGTGTTAAAGGAATGTTAATGAAATTATTTTTTTTATTACATTAGCACCTAAGAAATTAATTAACTAAAACTTTAAAAAATGGGAATGTTAAAAGAATTTAAAGACTTTGCAATGAAGGGAAACCTTGTTGACATTGCAGTTGGTTTTGTAATGGGTGCAGCTTTTAAAAGTGTTGTAACCTCATTTACTGGAGGCATTGTTTCTCCCCTTGTTGGGCTAATATTTAAATCTGATTTTAAAGATTTAAAATGGATTGTAACTGAGGGAGTTGCTAATGATGCTGGTGAAGTAGTTGGTGAAGTTGCAGTACTTTATGGTGATTTTTTAACAAATGTTATCGACTTTATTATTGTTGCATTTGTTATGTTTATGATGATTAAAGGAATCAATAAAACCAAAAAGAAAGAAGAACCTGCTCCTGAAGCACCTAAAGGACCTTCCCAAGAAGAATTATTAACAGAAATTAGAGATTTATTATCTAAAAAATAAACCAAACTTTCTTTAATTTATGAAAGGGCTCTCAATATATACGGGAGTCCTTTTTTAGTATATTTTTTTAGATTCGTATACTTCTGCTATTGTGGGTGAGTTTTCAACTTTTTTGATAAGTACCAACTCATCGTTTACTAAAACACTTCCTGTTTGATTTACTTTAAAATAAATTCCACTTTTAGTAGAATTCCAAAATTGCTTTAGTATATTTTGTGTTCCAAAAACAAGCCCTAATTTAAAACAAGGTTGTCTAGGTTTAGTAACTTCAATTATAACTTCGCCTACCTTATAGGTATCTCCAACACAAATTGTAGTTTCATCTAAATTAGAAATGGTCAAATTTTCTCCAAACATGCCAAACCTCCAATCTAAATTTGGATATAATTGCTTCCAATACTCATAATGATTTTCAGAATAAGCATAAACCGCCTTATCTACGCCACCATGATACCTTCTATCAATTACAGCATCATTAACTACATCTTCTTTCCCTAAAAAGATAGGTTGTTTAATCGGAAATTTAAAAATTCCTGTTACAACCTTTTTCCCTTTGTAGTCAATTGTTTTTTTATCGCCAATATTTACTGAAACAACTTTCATTTTTAACTAGTATTAATCTTCATATTTACTAAGTTCATCAGCTATTTTTCTATCATTGGATAAACGTGGAACTTTATTTTGACCACCTAACTTTCCAACTGATTTCATATACTTATTAAAGCCTCCTTTTTTAATAATTGTGACTTTTAAAGGGCGTAAAATTTTTCCATCAATTAAATCAAAATAATAACTATTTTGTTGTTGTAACGCATTATCTACTGCTCCTGAAAATTTTTCAAGATCATCAGGTTTATTCTCAAATTCAATAAACCATTCATGATACGGCAATCCTGAACTAGGTGAAATTTGTGGGGCTACCGTAAATTCATTTACTCTAATTGAAGTTCCTTTTGTTTGGCTATTAATTGCATCTTCTACTTCTTTTCCAATCACATGTTCACCAAAAGCCGAAATAAAATGTTTAATACGACCTGTGACAATAATTCTATGTGGATTTAATGAAACAAACTCAATTGTATCTCCAATATTATACCCCCACAAACCTGCATTGGTATTTAAAATAATTACGTAATTAACGCCTAATTCTACATCTTCTAGTGAAATTCTAGTTGGGGTTTCATTATAAAATTCTTCAGCAGGAATAAATTCATAAAACATTCCGTTATTGGTTAATAGTAACATTCCTTTAGCCGTTTGAGAATCTTGATAAGCAATAAACCCTTCAGAAGCAGGATATAACTCAATAGTATCTACTTTTCTTCCTATTAAATTTTCAAACTTATTTCTGTAAGGCTCATAATTAACTCCTCCATAAACAAATAAATTAAAATTTGGAAAAATATCACCCACTTTTTTACCTGTCCGTTCAATTAACTTTTCAAAATACATTTGTACCCAAGATGGAATTCCGCTTATTAAAGTCATATTTTCATGAACGGTTTCATCAACTATGGCTTCAATTTTCTTTTCCCAATCATCAATACAATTAGTTTCCCAACTTGGCATTCTATTTTTGGTTAAATAGTTTGGTACATAATGTGCTGAAATACCAGATAGCCTACCAGTTTTAACTCCATTTTTTTCATCTAACTCAGGACTTCCTTGTAAAAAAATCATTTTTCCATTTAAAAAGTCGGTGTTTTGAGTTTCATTGATATAATGCAATAAGGAGTTTTTAGCTGCACTTATATGAGTTGGCATAGATTGTTTAGTGAGCGGTATATATTTTGCTCCAGAAGTGGTTCCTGAAGTTTTTGCAAAATACAAAGGTTTCCCTTTCCATAATACATCTGCTTCACCATCAACCGCTTTTTCTACATAAGTTTTCAGCGCTTCATAATCTCTAATTGGCACGTGCTTTTTAAAATCTTGATACGAGTTTATTTTAGAGAAATGGTGGTCTTTTCCAAACTTAGTATGTTGAGCTTGTTTTATAAGTTTTTTTAATAATTTATATTGAATTTTAACTGCATTACTGCTCTCTTTATATGTTTTTGCTGCAATGCTTTTTGCAAATGGTTTTGCTAAAATTGATTTTAAGCTCATAGTTTTTATTCGAAATCAATATAATTAATTGGGTTTACTGGATAACCTTCATTCCATAATTCAAAATGTAAATGTGGCCCAGTACTTAGTTCTCCTGTATCTCCTGCTGACGCAATAACTTCTCCCGAAACTACTAAATCACCTTGTTGTTTATGTAAAGACGTATTGTGCTTGTATATGGATATAAATCCTTGAATGTGCTCTACAATTATCACATGACCTGTTTGCGCCGTCCATTCTGCAAAAATTACGGTGCCATCAGCAACTGTTTTCACTGGAGTTCCCATTTCTACAGCTATATCAACTGCAAAATGTTTTAACTTTGCATTGTAGCCTTCTGTTAATGTTCCAACAACAGGTGCAAAAAATACAATATCAGCATCTTTAGTAGCTTCATTAAAAATACTGTACCTATCTGCTCTTTCAATTTCTTGACGAAATTCTAAATCTACCTCTGAAGGTTCTAAATTCATCGTATCTTTATCATACTGAATTACTTGAAGCGCTGAGTCTTTATCAAATAAAACTTCTGAAACTTCTCCAGTTAATAATTCTTTTACTTTTTTAATATATACATTATTTACCTCCAAAACTTGCTCTAGAGAATCTACTTTGTAAACTAACTGCGTAGCTTCTTTTTTTAGTTTGGTTGATGAGTATCCTGGAATATATTCTCTTAAAGGCGTAAACGCAATTAAAAAAATAGTTGCAACAATAAGTATAATTGAAAATAAACTTCCAAAAATAAACACATTTAATCGGTTTAATTTAAATGTTAATTTTTCTTCAAAAGTATTTTCATTTAAAATAACCAATCGGTATTTATTGATTAATTTCTGCCTAAATTTTCCTTTATTTTTAGGTTTTTTTGTCATAATGCTACTTCAAACAAATATACAACGAAAATATGTTTATTTAATTTTAAACTGTTAATGTTACTATGTTAAAACTTAGCTAAAATTACTATTTATAAAAATTCATTTCATCTATATAACTCCAAACGTTTGTTGGCAACATAGTACGTATATCTTTATTCTCTTTTATAGCATTTCTTATAAATGTTGAAGAAATTTCAACTATTGGTGCATTTACAATTTGTATTTTAGAATGGTTTTTAAATTGATGTTCCACTTTTCCTTCAGATACTCTAGGATACACATACAGTTCATAATTTTGAAGAATGGTTTCATAATTTTTCCATTTATGAAAACCTTTTAAATTATCTTCACCCATAATTAAACAAAATTGATGATTTGTGTATTTTTCTTCTAAATGTACAAGTGTGTTAATGGTATAATTAGGTTGAGGCAAATCAAATTCAATAGATGATGTCTTTAATTTTGGATATTCCTCAACGGCAATAGTTACCAACGCCAATCTATGATGATTGCTTAACATTGATTTTTTTTGTTTGAATGGACTTTGTGGGGTAATTACAAACCAAACCTCATCCAAATCTGAAAATTCAGCAATATAATTTGCAATAATCATATGTCCAATATGAATTGGATTAAAGGTTCCAAAAAACAATCCTACTTTCATTTATTTAATAAACTTTTGAACTAAAGTATAGGCTTCTTCTTTTGCTACTTTTAAATCATCATTTATTAAAATAACATCAAAATCTGTTGCGTATTTTAATTCCTTTTCAGCTTTAGCAACACGTTCCTTAATTTTTTCTTCACTATCAGTTTGCCGATCTCTAAGCCTTCTTTCCATCTCTTTTATTGAAGGAGGTTGCACAAAAATAGCCAAGGTTTTGTTGGGAAATTGTTTTTTAATATTTAAACCGCCTATAACATCAATATCAAAAATTACATGTTTTCCTTGTTTCCAAATTCGTTCAACTTCATTTTTAAGTGTTCCATAATAATTATTATGGTAAACCTCTTCCCACTCAATAAAATCATCTTTTTTAATATGCTCTTGAAATTTCTTTAAGGATATAAAATAATAATCTTTCCCATCAATTTCATTCCCTCTTTTATTTCGAGATGTTGCTGAAATTGAAAAATCTAAATTTAATTCTTGTTGCTTTAACAAATGATGAACAATTGTTGTTTTACCTGAACCAGAAGGCGCTGAAAAAACAATTAGTTTTCCTTCTTTTTTCATAAGTTTAAAGTACGTTTAAATTTTGTTCTTTTATTTTTTCCAACTCATCTTTCATTTGAACTACAACTTTTTGCATTCCTGCAAAGTTAGATTTAGAGCCAATAGTATTAATTTCTCTTCCAATTTCTTGAGTGATAAATCCTAACTTTTTACCATTTGAAATTTCAGATTTCAATTCTTTTCTAAAATAGTCTAAATGATTTTTAAGTCGTACTTTTTCTTCAGTAATATCTAGTTTTTCTATGTAGTAAATAAGTTCTTGTTCAAATCTGTTTTGATCTACTTTGGTTTCTAATTCTGCAATAGCCTTTGATAATTTTTCTTTCACCTGCTCCATTCTCTGAGGATCTAATTCAATTACCTTTTCTAATAAATTTTCAATATTAGAAATTCGCAATTCAAAATCTTGATGCAAGGCTTTTCCTTCATCAAATCTATAGGTATTAATTTTCACAGCTGTTTCATCAATTGCTTTATTAATTTGCAACCATTCTTCCTCATCAAGCTCTTCTCTTTCAGTTTTTAATGAATCTGGCAAACGAACTGCCATTTTTAATAATTCAACTTCACTAGAATCAACAATACTTTTCAATTGATTCATATATTCTTTCACCACTTTTTCATTAATTTTTGAGGAAAGTTCACCTCCATTATCTTCAATATATATTGAAAAATCAATTTTACCTCTTACTAATAATGAAGCCAGCTTTTTGCGAATATCCAATTCTTTTTCTCTATAATAAGAAGGAATACGAACATTTAAATCTAAATTTTTACTATTTAAAGATTTTAATTCTACCGTAATTTTTTTGGTGGAAAGTTGTAATACGGTTTTACCGTATCCGGTCATTGATTGTATCATATAATTTTCAATATTTTGGCAAATTTAAGCAATTTAAACTAGCTATTATTTAATTATAGTTTTGATACTTATTTTTTGTACTAAAACTATTGTGTATTTTTGTTTTGAAAATAAAACACTTACCTTATTTTGAGTCAAATTAAACATTTATTAGTTATCCGGTTATCTGCAATGGGCGACGTTGCTATGACAGTTCCTGTTCTTAGAGCACTTATTAAGCAACATCCAAATTTAAAAATAACCATACTTTCAAAACCTTTTTTAAAACCCTTATTTTCTGATTTAAAAAACGTCCATTTTTTTGCTGCGGAAGTTACTGGCAAACACAAAGGTCTTTTTGGAATATACAAACTATACAAAGAATTAAAAAAGCTACCTATAGATGCTGTTGCTGATTTGCATAATGTTTTACGTTCAAAAATTTTAAGAACATTTTTTAAACTATCGTTTACAAAAGTTGCTTTTATTGAAAAAGGAAGAAAAGAAAAAAGAGCGTTAACAAGGTCTAAAAATAAAGTTTTTAAACAGCTAAAAACAACTCATGAACGTTATGCAGACGTTTTTAGAAATTTGGAATTTAATTTAAAAATTTTAAATCCTGAGTTCCCACATAAAAAACAATTATCACAAGAAGTAATAGATATTACAGGATTAAAATCTGAAAAATGGATTGGAATTGCTCCATTTGCTCAATATAACTCCAAAATGTATCCATTAGATTTAATGGAAAAAGTACTAGAAAGTTTATCTGAAAAAACTCATTTAAAAATTTTACTATTTGGTGGTGGGCAAAAAGAAGTTGAAGTTTTACAAAAATTTGAAGTAAACTACAAAAACACTATAAATGTAGCAGGTAAAATAAAATTAGATCAAGAACTTACGCTAATTTCAAATTTAGATCTTATGGTTAGTATGGACTCTGGAAATGCACATTTTTCAGCTATGTTTGGCATACCTACTATTACAATTTGGGGAATTACACATCCATTTACTGGCTTTGCCCCATTTAACCAACCTTTTAACAATGCTATTTTACCCGATTTAAAGAAATACCCAAACATTCCTTGTTCAATATATGGTAATAAAGTTTGTGAGGGTTATAATGATGTAATGAGAACAATAGTACCTGAAACGGTAGTTGAAAAAATTTTAAGTTGTTTAACTTAAAAAAGACAAAGAGAATTTCAATTTATCAAGGAAAATAATCAATATTTAAAAGGTTATTTTCTATTTTAAAGTAGTATTTTTGCAGTAAATAACTACCAATGATTATCAATATTTTAGATACCAAACAAACCATTCTTAATAAATTTATTTCTGAAATTAGAGATGTAAACATTCAAAAAGATTCAATGCGTTTTAGAAGAAACATTGAGCGAATTGGGGAGGTAATCTCATACGAAATTAGCAAAACACTCGATTATAAATCTCAAACCGTTTCAACTCCCTTAGGAACAAAAATAATGCAATTACCCAAAAAAGATGTGGTATTGTGTTCTATTTTAAGAGCGGGTTTACCTTTACACAATGGACTACTCAATTATTTTGATGATGCAGAAAATGCTTTTATTTCAGCTTATAGAAAGCATATTTCAGAAACTGAATTTGAAATAAAAGTAGAATATTTTGCCTCTCCAAATTTAGATGGAAAAACATTAATTTTAGCAGATCCAATGTTAGCAACGGGTCGTTCTTTAGCTAGTGTCTATGAAGGTTTAAAAAAACATGGAACTCCTAAAGAAATTCATTTAGCTTGTGTTATTGGCGCAACTGAAGGTTTAAATTATATCAAAAAATATTTTCCAGAAGATACCAAATTATGGATTGCTACTGTTGATGAAAACTTGAATAAAAAAGGATATATTGTTCCTGGATTAGGAGATGCAGGTGATTTATCTTTTGGTGAAAAACTATAAAAAATAACTGCTTATTGAAACAAGTAAAAACAAGTATAAAACCATATTTTTAAATGTTTTAGAGCTACTTATTTGTAAAAAATTAGCAAAAACAACACCTAAAGGAAATAATAGAAAATAGAATTCTGATCCATTTTTTATAGGAGATAAAACTATAATTGTTAGAGCTATTAAAAGGTGATTGATAATTACTTGCCAAGATAGTTTTAACTTGTTTCCAACTAAAACTAATTTTGGAGTTACTGAAAAAACAGACCACAATAAAATTGTAACTATAAATGTTATTGGCAACAGTAAATGTAAGGCGTTATACGATGTAAAAACTAAACTTAAATCATATTTAAATTTATCGTAAAAAACAACCACATTGTCAAAACAAAACACATACGTAAAAAATAAAAATAAAGGAGTTATTAAACCTACAAGAGGTATTAAACTGTTTTTTAGATTTATTTTTTTATAAATAATAATACTTACATATACTAAAACTATAAAAAATATACTCCAAGAGTAAATTAAAGATGAAACTCCAATCCACAAACCAGCATCAAAAAGTTTAGCACTTGTATTAATTTCAGATTTTAGACTATAAATTCTTCTATATGAAAGCAATAAAATAAGATTTGAAAAAACGATGTTAGTTGACAAAAATGCTTCTCTAAAAGTACCTAACATTAAAACAATTAATAATAAAGCATAAGAATTATCCTGAGTTAATTTATTTTTTTTAACTATAAAATTAACAATCATTAAAAATAAAATATGCCATCCAAAAAAAAGGATCATTTTTAAAAAATTGTAAATTGAAAACTCCTCTGTATTTACCATTAAACTTGATGACAAATAAAAAATAAACAACAAAACAACTAAGTTAAAAATAGTTACAGGTTTTGTTTTATTAAAAAAATTTGCAATCATTACTATATTTTATACTTTTGCCTGTAAATATAAATAAGAAATGATTGCAAACAATATTTTTAAGGCGATAGGTGATTTTTTTACAAATGTATTATTTGCCCCATACAATGAAATTAGGTTTATGGACAACTGGTGGCTTCAAAACACTGTAAGTTGGATATTTATTGTAATTACATTTATAGCTTTTTTCTACTGGCTAGGAGAAATCAGAAAATACAAAAAAGCTGGAAACGAATAATTTTTCTTTTTCAAAAAAACGATACCATCTTTCCTTTTAAAACACAAAACCTGTGGGAAGTAAAAACAAACTTAAAAGATTTCGTGAAAACGAAACATTCTCTAATGTTATTCAACCAACACGAAAAGAAGTAATTGATGGATTTTCATTAAAAGGAAAATGGCAATCTCATTTTGGAAATAACCATCCAATTATTTTAGAATTAGGATGTGGCAAAGGTGAATATACCATTGATTTAGCACGTAAGAACCCTAATATCAATTATATAGGTATAGACATTAAAGGAGCTCGTTTTTGGAGAGGTGCAAAAACCGCATTAGAAGAAAACTTAACTAATGTAGCTTTTTTAAGAACCCAAATTGAATTAATTGACTTACTTTTTAATGAAAATGAGGTCACTGAAATTTGGATAACTTTTCCCGACCCACAAATTAAATATACCCGAACCAAGCACCGGTTAACTAATGCTGAATTTCTAAAAAAATACCACCATATTTTAACGCCAAATGGTATTGTAAATTTAAAAACCGATAGCGAGTTTATGCATGGTTATACACTTGGATTATTACATGGCGAAGGTCATGAAATACTATATGCACATCATGACATTTATAAGAACTTTCATTCTCCAGAAGAAGTAATCTCTACACAAACTTTTTACGAAAGTCAATACTTAGAAAAAGGAAAGCCAATTACATACATCAAATTTAGAATTCGTTATTAATTATTATTTTTAACGAATGAAAAAATCTTCTGAAAATTTTTTTGATAAAGTTTATGAAGTTGCAAAACTTATTCCCTTTGGAAGAGTTACTAGTTATGGTGCTATTGCGAAATATTTAGGTGCAGCTCGTTCAGCTAGGATGGTTGGTTGGGCAATGAATGCTTCTCATAATAACGATGAAATTCCTGCTCACAGAGTAGTTAACCGAAAAGGTTTATTAACTGGTAAACATCATTTTGACGGTACAAATTTAATGCAGCAATTATTAGAAAGTGAAGGAATTGTAGTAAGAGATCATCAAATTCAACATTTTGAAACAGTTTTTTGGGATCCTTTTATAGAATTGCCCAACAATTTATAAGCAATTTCTTTTTGTAACAAACTCTGCATTACTTTTTAATTCTTAGCTTTTTATATTCAACTGAACTCTGTATATTTGTTGTTTAGAATGATTTTATATAAACAACATGGCATATACCAAAAAAGATATAACAAAAGCTCTTGAAACCATTACTGCACCTGGAGAAGGTAAAAGTTTAGTTGAAAGCGGAGCAATCAAAAATATTGTCACTTTTGACAAAGAAATAATTGTAGACGTTACTATTAGCAATCCAACTTTACAAGCCAAAAAGAAAGTTGAAATTGAAATTATGAAAGCGATTCACACCCAAGTAGATCAAAAAGCTGATGTAAAAGTAAATGTCACGGCTGAAGTTCCATCTACACCTTTAAAACCTGAAAAACCTAAAGTTCCAGGAATACAAAACATTATAGCAATTGCATCTGGTAAAGGCGGCGTAGGGAAATCTACTATTACAGCAAATATGGCAATCTCTTTACAAAAAATGGGATTTAAAGTAGGGATTCTTGATGCCGATGTTTACGGCCCTTCTACCCACCTAATGTTTGATGTCGCAAATGCTAGACCTTTATCTGTTGAAATTGATGGGCGTTCAAAAATGCAACCTATTGAAAGTTATGGGGTAAAAATATTGTCTTTAGGATTTTTTACAGATGCCAATCAAGCAGTTATTTGGAGAGGAGCTATGGCTTCTAAAGCTTTAAATCAAATGATTTTTGATGCGCATTGGGGAGAGTTAGACTTTTTATTAATTGATTTACCTCCTGGTACCGGTGATATTCACTTATCTATTGTTCAAGCAATCCCTGTAACTGGAGCTGTCATTGTTAGTACACCTCAAAATATTGCTTTAGCTGATGCCAAAAAAGGAGTTGCTATGTTTAAACAAGAAAATATAAATGTTCCTGTTTTAGGTATTGTTGAAAATATGAGTTATTTCACACCTGCTGAATTACCAAATAACAAATATTACATCTTTGGGAAAGATGGTGCTAAAAATTTAGCTGAAGATATAAACACTGCTTTCTTAGGTGAAGTACCATTGGTGCAAAGCATTAGAGAAGCTGGAGATGTTGGTCATCCTGTAGCATTACAAGATAATACACCCCTTGAGAATGCTTTTTCAGAAATTACTAAAAATGCTTTATCCCAATTAGTAAAAAGAAATAAAGATTTACCACCTACTGAAGTTGTTAGAATAACTACAATGAGTGGATGTAGCACTAAATAAATTATAAAATGACAACTGAAGAACTAAAAATTAATGTAGAAAACGCCTTGCAAGAAATAAGACCTTATTTAGAGGCTGATGGAGGTAATATTTCATTAGTTGAAATTACAGACAATACTGTAAGTGTTCAACTCGAAGGAGCCTGCTTAGGTTGTTCAGTAAATCAAATGACTTTAAAAAATGGTGTTGAGGCTACCATAAAAAGACATGCACCTCAAATTAAACGTGTTATTGAAATAAACGGTATTACTTTTTAGTTTTTCTTTAAAATTGAAAGTTAAAGAGCTTGTTTGGAAAATATTTTCTAAACAGGCTCTTTTTTAGTTTAATACATAAAAAATTTTATATTTGTGAACTATGAACAATCATTGGACAGGATTATTATTACTTCTAAAATTCTTAATCAAGAGAGATCCTGAGTGAATTTGTTTTATCAAAAGCTTAACAATTTCATAAATAAAATTGCTTAACTTTAATACTTTCAAAGTGCATGTACATCATTATTAACATGTTACTTCTTTGTAAAAAATTTATATTCCATCTATAAAATGGAGTTTTATAACTAAAAAAATTAAACTATGCCTAGATATCATTCATTAGGTAAAATACCTCCAAAACGTCATACAACTTTTGAAAAACCTGAAGGAGGATTGTACCAAGAAGAGCTTTTTGGAACTGCTGGTTTTGTAGGTATGTCATCGTTGATATATCATATTCATCCGCCTACAGTTGTTTCAGAAATTAAAAAATTAAAAAACGTTACTCCAAAAATTGCCATCGAAAAAAACATGAAAGCATTAAGTTTTAAAGGCTTTTCATTGCAACCTGAAACAGATTTTTTAGAAAGCAGAAAAACACTTTTTGTCAATCATGATTTGCATATTGGATTAGCAGCACCTAAAGAATTTTCATCATCCTATTTTTATAAAAATGCCGATGCTGATGAAATGTTATTTGTACACGTAGGTTCTGGAATTTTAAAAACGATGTATGGAAACATTGAATTTGAATATGGAGACTATTTAATTATTCCTAGAGGAACCGTTTATCAAATTGAATTTAATACTACTGAAAATAGACTTTTATATATAGAATCATTCAGCCCAATTGTAACCCCTAAACGCTATAGAAATAACTTTGGTCAATTATTAGAGCATTCTCCTTTTTGTGAACGAGATTTTAAATTGCCTACTAATTTAGAAACTCATGACGAAAAAGGTTCCTTTAAAATTTGTATAAAAAAACAAGGAGTTCTTTGGGAGTATATTTATAAAAACCACCCTTTTGACGCCGTTGGATGGGATGGATTTAATTATCCTTATGCATTTTCAATTCACGACTTTGAACCAATAACTGGACGTATTCATATGCCGCCTCCAATACACCAAACTTGGGAAGCAGCCGGATTTGTAGTTTGCTCTTTTGTACCACGAATGTACGACTATCATCCAAAATCTATTCCAGCTCCTTACCACCATAGCAACATAGATTCAGAAGAAATTTTGTATTATGTTGATGGAGATTTTATGAGTAGAAATAATATTGAAAAAGGTCAATTAACATTACATCCTGGCGGAATACCTCATGGCCCACATCCAGGTGCAATTGAAAGAAGCATAGGAAAAAAATCAACCGAAGAATTAGCTGTTATGATTGACCCTTTTAAACCTGTAATGATTACTGAAGAAGCAATGAATTTACAAGTAGAAGACTATTATAAATCTTGGATAACCGAATAAACCTAAAAAAATGTCAGATTTAAAAAATAAACAGAATTTTAATTACGGTTTGGAAAAAATCTTTCCAGAAGCTGAAGATTTTTTACCACTATTAGGAACCGACTATGTAGAACTATATGTAGGAAATGCAAAACAGGCAGCCCATTATTACAAAACAGCTTTCGGATTTCAATCTTTAGCTTATGCTGGTTTGGAAACTGGACTTACAGACAGAACTAGTTATGTTTTAGTACAAGATAAAATTAGATTGGTACTAACTACTCCCATGCCAAATAAGAATAACCCTGAACTCTTTGAACATATTGAAAAACATGGTGATGGTGTTAAAGTAGTAGCTCTTTGGGTTGAAGACGCTACTAAGGCTTGGGAAGAAACAACAAAAAGAGGAGCAAAATCGTACTTAAAACCAACCAAAGAAACCGATGAAAATGGAGAAGTAATTCGTTCTGGAATTCATACTTATGGAGATACTGTGCATGTGTTTGTAGAACGAAAAAAATACAACGGAGTATTTTTACCAAAATTTCAAAAATGGGAAACCACTCACAATCCTAAAGATGTAGGCTTACGTTATATAGACCATATGGTGGGTAATGTTGGATGGAATGAAATGAATGTTTGGGCTAAATTTTATAATGAAACTATGGGTTTTGCCAATTTAATAACTTTTGATGATAAAGACATTTCTACACAATATACCGCTTTAATGAGCAAAGTAATGACCAATGGTAATGGACGTGTAAAATTTCCAATTAACGAACCTGCAGAAGGAATAAAAAAATCACAAATTGAAGAGTACTTAGATTTTTATAAAGGTCCTGGAGTACAACATATTGCTGTTGCTACCAACAATATTTTAGAAACTGTAAAAGCGATGACAGAAAGAGGTGTTGAATTTTTATACGTTCCAGGTACTTACTATGATACCGTAATGGACAGGGTTGGAGAAATTGATGAAGATTTAGCTGAATTAAAAGACTTAGGAATTTTAGTTGACAGAGATGATGAAGGTTATTTACTTCAAATTTTTACCAAACCAGTAACAGACCGACCTACTTTATTCTTTGAAATTATACAACGAAAAGGAGCTCAATCTTTTGGTAAAGGAAATTTCAAAGCTTTATTTGAATCTATTGAAGCAGAACAAGCCAGAAGAGGAACGTTATAATTTTCTTAATTCATACTTTATTTAATAAAAGCTTAACCTTATGTGTTAAGCTTTTATTATTTTTGGAACAGTAATTGTATTTTTTATAAAAAACAATAATTTACACTACTATTAAATGAAAAAATTACTTATCATATTAGCTTTATTTACCTCTGTAATTTCATTGGGACAATCGGTAAAAAAATTAACTCCCGAAAAAAATTATGCTTTTAAACAAGGAGAATGGCTAAAATTTAGAATGAGCTATAGTAATTTTTTAAATGCTGGTTTTTCAACTATTGAAGTTAAAGAAACAACTAATTTTAATAAAGAAGCGTTTCATATAATTGGAAAAGGAAAATCAACCGGACTTGTAAGTTTGTTTTTTAAAGTAAAAGATGATTATCAAACTTTTATGTATAAAGAAACTTTAAAACCCTATCGCTTTATTCGCAAAATAAATGAAGGAGGCTACACCAAAGACAAAGAAATTCTTTTTGATTATGAAAAAAACGAAGCCATTGTAAAAAATCACAAGCACAATACCGAAACTAAGCATCCAATTAATGATGAAATTCAAGATATGCTCTCATCACTTTACTTTTTAAGAAATCAAAAATTGAAAAACTTAAACAAGGGTGATGAAATTGAGTTGCCAATGTTTTTTGATCAAGAAATTCATAATTTTAAATTGGTGTTTTTAGGCGAAGAAATTATTAAAACAAAATTTGGAAATATTAATTCACTTGCTTTTAGGCCTATGGTACAAGCTGGTAGAGTTTTTAAGGAACAGGAAAGTGTAACAGTTTGGATTAGCAATGATGATAATAAAATTCCATTAAGAATTAAAGCATCATTAGCTGTAGGATCTTTACGAGCAGACATAGAAGCTTTTAAAGGCTTAGCACATCCTTTTAACATTATTTTTGATAATTAAATTGTATTTTTGCGTTTAACTTTAACAAACCAAAACATAAAACGCTTAAACCCTTGAAAAATTTAATAATCTTATTTCTATTTGTTTCATTTATTTCTTGTAAAACTGATGAAAAACCACAAGCAAGTATTGTTCCCGAAACGCCTAAAATTGTTAAAGAATTTGGTTTTAAATTAAATAATTTTAAAGTCATAAACGACACTATAAAGCCTGGAGAAAACTTTAGTGAAATTCTTGATCGAAATCATGTAGATTACCCGAGAGTATTAGAGATTGTCAATAAAATTAGAGACACTTTTAATGTTCGAAAAATAAAAAGTGGAATCCCATATACCGTTTTGGCTAAAAATGATTCAACTGAACAAGCACAAGTTTTTATATACCAACATTCCAAAGTTCGATATACTGTTGTCGATTTTAGAGATTCTATTCCCGTAGCTTATCATGGAAAAAAACCTGTAAAAACTGTACTAAAAACTGCTTCTGGAATAATCACAACCCATCTTTCAGATGCGGTGGAAAGTCAAGGTTTAAGTTCTTACTTAACTTATAAAATGGCTGATGATATTTATGCTTGGACTATAGACTTTTCTAGACTTCAAAAAAATGATAAGTTCAAACTTATTTATGAACAGTTATACATTAATGATACCATTCCAGTTGGAATAGGAGAAATTAAAGCAGCATACTTTGAACATGGAAATCAACCCTTTTATGCGTTTAAATATGTTGCAGATACTATTTTAAATATTCCTGATTATTTTGATGATGAAGCCACCAACCTACGTCGTCAATTTTTAAAAATGCCTGTAAAATTTAGCAGAATTTCTTCTCGGTACAATTTAAAAAGAAGAATTGCCTTATATGGAAACAGAGTAAGACCTCATAAAGGAACCGATTTTGCAGCACCTATTGGAACACCAATAATGGCAACTGCTAATGGAACTGTTACTGAATCTAGAAGAAAAGGCGGTAATGGAAATTATGTTAAAATTAGACATAATGCAACGTATAGCACTCAATATTTACACATGAGTAGAAGAGCTGTTAAAGTTGGAGACGTGGTTAAACAAGGAGATGTTATTGGTTATATTGGAATGACTGGAAATACTTCTGGACCTCATGTTTGTTATCGCTTTTGGAAAAATGGAAGACAGGTAGATCCTTTAAAAGAAAAACTTCCTGCAGCAGAACCTATGAAGGAAAATATAAAACCTCATTATTTTGAGTTTATTAAATCTTTAAAAGAACAGATAGACGCCATTAATTATTCAACAATTGATAACGAAATTATAATTCCTAAAAAAGAATTACAATCTTAGCATATAACACATGAAAAATATAAATCCAACTACAACCAAAGCTTGGGAAAAACTTACCAAAAATTATAACGATACAAAGCACCTACATTTAAAATCATTATTTAATAGCAATCCTTCAAGAAAAGAAAAATTCACTATAAATTTTAACGATTTTGAATTTAATTTTTCCAATAATAGAATTACTGAAGACACCTTAAATTACCTATTAGAGCTAGCAAACGAAGTAGATTTAAAAGGCGCAATAAAAGCGTATTTTTCTGGAGAGAAAATTAATGTCACTGAAAATAGAGCTGTATTACATACCGCACTTAGAAACCAAAATAATCAAGAAATAGTTGTTGATGGTATAAATGTAATGCCTGAAGTTAAAGAAACCTTGCTTAAAATGGAAGCTTTTACCAATAAAGTTGTTTCAGGCACTTGGAAAGGTTACACTAACAAAACTATAACAGATGTTGTAAATATTGGTATTGGAGGATCTGATTTAGGTCCTGATATGGTCGTAGAATCTTTAAAATACTACAAAAACAATTTAAATGTTCATTTTGTTTCTAATATTGATGGAGATCACGTACAAGAAATAATTAAACATTTAAACCCTGAAACTACGTTGTTTGTAATTGTTTCAAAAACGTTTACAACTCAAGAAACATTAACAAATTCAACAACCATAAAAAATTGGTTTTTAGAAAAAGCTACTGAAAAAGATGTTGCTAAACACTTTGTAGCAGTTTCAACCAACTTAAAAAATGTACGTGAGTTTGGAATTGACTCTGAAAATATTTTTCCAATGTGGGATTGGGTAGGTGGTCGTTTTTCGCTTTGGAGTACTGTAGGTTTATCTATTAGCTTAGCCGTGGGGTTCAAAAATTTCAAAGAACTTTTAATTGGAGCTTTTGAAATGGATGAGCACTTTAAAAACACCCCTTTTGAAAAAAACGCCCCAGTTTTAGCGAGTCTTATTGGAATATGGTACACTAATTTTTACAAATCTGAGTCTGAAGTAATTTTACCTTACACTCAATACTTAACTAAATTAGCGCCATACTTACAACAAGCAATTATGGAAAGTAATGGGAAAAGTGTGGACAGAAATGGAAACCAAGTAGCTTACCAAACAGGTAATATAATTTGGGGAAGCACAGGTACAAATTCACAACATGCTTTTATGCAGTTATTACACCAAGGAACCAAATTAATTCCAGCAGATTTTATAGGGTTTAAAAATTCGTTGTATGGAAATAAAGAACACCATAAAAAATTAATGGCAAACTTTTATGCTCAAATACAAGCTTTAGCTGAAGGAAAAACAAAAGAAGAGGCGCATTTAGATTTAAAAACTCAAGGTAAAATGGATGAAATTGAAACGTTGTTACCTTATAAAGTTTTTGAAGGAAACAAACCAAGCACATCCATACTAATAAACAAATTAACCCCTAAAACTTTAGGAAGTTTAATTGCTTTTTATGAACATAAAATATTTGTTCAAGGGGTTATATGGAACATCTATAGCTATGACCAATTTGGTGTAGAGCTTGGAAAAGAATTAGCGCATAAAAACCTAACAAAGCTATAAACACTTAACAATTCTATAACATACTTAAAGTTTTTAACAATATTTTACATATTTCTCAATAATTGTTAATATTTATTTTATTGAAAATCAGCAAAAGGTAGCCATTTTTGTATATTTATAAGTTCTTAATTTTTTGTTAAAAATTAACAATTAATTAAAAGCGAAATCGACAAAAATTTGCACTTTTGCAAAACATTTAATTCAAATTAAAATTAAACAATGAGAAATTTAAAAAATTGGCTAGTGGTAGTTATGTTAATTTCAACATCTATCATTTTTGGACAAACCAAACTTACTGGTAAGATTGTTGACGAGACAAATCAACCTTTACCTGGAGCTTCAGTAGTTTTAAAGGGAGCTACTTCAGGTGCATCATCAGATTTTGATGGTAATTTTACATTTGAAACATCCGTTTCTAATGGTACAGTTTTAGTTTCATTTGTTGGCTATGAAACAAAAACATTAACTTTTAATGGAAGTACTAATTTTGGCACAATTGCCTTAAATCCTTCATCTGAATCATTAGAAGAAATAGTAATTACAGCTACCTCTTTTGCTGTTGACAGAAAAACTCCTGTTGCAGTTTCAACTGTTAAAGCTGATGTTATTGAAAACAAATTAGGATCTCAAGAATTTCCTGAAATTTTAAAATCTACACCAGGTGTGTATGCTACTAAATCAGGTGGTGGTTTCGGTGATGGAAGACTTAACTTAAGAGGTTTTAACTCTGAAAACGTTGCCGTTATGATTAACGGAGTTCCTGTTAATGATATGGAAAATGGTAGAGTTTACTGGAGTAACTGGGCTGGTTTAGCTGACGTTACAAGTGCTATGCAGGTTCAACGTGGATTAGGGGCTTCTAAAGTAGCGGTACCTTCAATTGGTGGTACTGTAAATATCTTATCTAAAACTACTGATATAGAGAAAGGTGGAAATATTTTTACTGCTGTAGGAAATGATGGTTATCAAAAATATGGAGCTACTGTTTCTACTGGATTATTAGATAATGGATTTGCAGCTACAGTATCTGCATCAAAAACCAAAGGTGATGGTTATGTAGATGGAACTGAATTTGAAGGTTATAATTATTTTGTGAATATTTCAAAACAATTGAACGAAAACCACAAATTATCATTAACATCATTCGGAGCACCACAAAGACACGGACAAAGACAAAATAGAAGTCTTATCTCTAAATACCGAAATGCTGAAAGTGGGAATAAATTTAATCCAGATTGGGGGATAAAAAATGGAAGTGTTGTACATGTAGAGGACAACTTCTACCACAAATCACAAACTTCATTAAACCACTATTGGACTATCAACGATAAAACAGATTTATCTACTGCACTTTATGCCTCTTGGGGTACTGGTGGTGGTGGTGGAACTGCTGGAGACAACAGAGATTTATTCAATGTTAGATTAGGTGGAGATGATCAACCTATTGATTTAGACAATATAGTTGAAATAAACAGAGCCAATGCAGCTCAAGGATTGGGTTCTGAAGCTTATTTAAGAGCTTCTAGAAATGATCACAGTTGGTTTGGTATGTTATCAACATTTAAAACTGAATTAAACGATAACTTAGATTTTATCACAGGTCTAGATTTAAGAACTTATACTGGAAAACACTTCTCTGAAGTAACAGATTTATTAGGAGGTGCTTATGCATATGACAATAATAATGTTAACAATCCTAATGCTGCTTTAAAAGTAGGTGATAAACGTGATTACTGGAATGATGGTGAAGTTGGATGGCAAGGTATATTTACTCAATTAGAGTATAATAATGACCAAATTTCTACTTTTGTATCAGCAGCAATTTCTAATACTTCTTACAGAAGAATTGATTACTTCCAATATACACCAGGAAATCAAAAAACTGATAAATATAATTTTACTGGATTTAGTGTAAAAGGTGGTGCTAACTATCGCTTAAATGATACTCATAACATTTTTGCTAATATTGGTTATTTTGAAAAAGCAGCAGGCTTTGATTCTGTTTTCTTACAATTTGATAATGATCATATTAATGCTGATGCTGAAAATCAAAAAATATTTAGTGCAGAATTAGGGTATGGCTTAAGAAGTGAAAAATTAGCTGCTAATTTAAATATTTACAGAACTCAATGGAATGATAGAACTCTAACAAGAGGATTCCAAAATCAAGATGGAACCTTTAATACAGCTAATATTTTAGGTGTAAATGCTATTCACCAAGGTATTGAGTTAGACTTTACCTATAAACCATCTGACAAACTTACTTTAATTGGTATGTTATCTTTAGGTGACTGGCAATGGGATAATGACTTAGAAAATGTTCAAATCTTTGACGAAGAACAAAATTTAGTAAACACAGTTAACCTATATATCTCAGGATTAAAGGTTGCCGATGCTGCACAAACAACAGCAGCTTTAGGTTTAGACTATGAATTAATGTCTAAAACTCATTTCACTGTAGACTTTAACTTCTTTGATGATTTATATGCTGCATATGATCCTAACGACAGAGGAACTCAAGGTGCTCCTCAAGCATGGAAAGCACCAAGTTATAGCACTTTTGATGCAAGTATAAGATATGGTTTCAAAATTGGAGATTTAGACACTACTTTAATTGGTAGAATGAATAATGTTTTCAATACTGAATATATTGCTGACGCATTAGATGGCTCAGGTTCAACTGACCAAACTGCACTAGTATGGTTTGGGTACGGAAGAACGTTTAACGTAAGTGCTAAAATTAGATTTTAATTAAAAAAACAGTAAACAATGAAAAAAATAATTTATTTATTGATGGTTTTAGGCTTAGTTTTTACAACGGCCTGTGACCCTATGGAAGATATATATGCTGAAATAGATGCACAAGAAGAAATTATTACTGGTGAAGTTACTTTTACTTTAAGTGATGATGACTATGAGGATTTAGAATTAAATTATGGTAATTTTAGTTCAATTGATGATGCCAAAGCGATGATACCAGGTCTACTTATTGACAAATATCCTGTTTGGGGAGAAGGGTCTTTAGCTACTGTAACTTTTAAACTATACAACCCTTTAAGCACACCAAGTGCTGAAGTATATGAATTAAGTGACGCTGAACATAATGCAATTACTGGTAAAACCTATGGTAATTTTGACAGAGATTATCACATTTTTGACTATTTAGAAGCTACTTATCCAACACCAGATGAAGGTGATTTTTATTCTTTAAGATACCGTTTTTACGCAGGAGGAGAAGTTACATTAACTGATGGATTTTTATATAAAAATGGTGAATGGAATAGATTTGCAGGGTTTACTCCTGATGAATATAAAGCTATGGGAGAAGGGTATCCTAACTTCTCAAGCCATGATGAAGCAGCAATTAAAATACCTTTAGCATTACCTGACATCTTTAAATTTAGTCCAAAAAAAGCGGGAGATATTGTTCAAGCAATGTATGAATTATATGCTGGTGGTGGAGTTACAAAAAGTTATGTAAATAACTATATTTTTGATGGCTCAACTTGGTCTAAATACAATAATGTAATTGAAGAAACTATTAAGTTTGGTCATGATGGTACTACTTGGGTTCCTGACAACACCATAAAATATACTTTAACAGCTGCAGATTATGATCTAGTTGGAAATGGATATTATCAAAATTTTGATGTAAGATCTGGTAAAGCTGAAGAGTTAGAAAGTGTTAGACTAGAAAAAATTAATACTATTTTATTAAATAATTTCCCTGATAGCGCTGAAGGACAAAAATACGTTGTATCATATAATGTATATTCCGGTGCTGCTGAAGTATGGGAAATGAAAGTTATTTTAAGTGGAGGTGTATATGTTCTTCAATAAAAATAACTAATAATCCTTATAAAAAAAGACCGCTAATTAGCGGTCTTTTTTTATTTATGTTTTATCTAAGCTTAATAAGCTAATTAAATTGAATTATAATCTTATTAAATAAAATCAATAAACTAGCTTTAAGTATTCGTTTTAAAATATCAATAATAAAAAAGGAGTAACCATTTTTATTAAATTTATACTATTGCTTTATAATTTTTAAAGTTAAAGTTTCATCATCTAAATAAACTTTAGCAAGATACAACCCTGTAGGTTTATTTTCAAGGTTTACTTGGATTTTTCCATACATTACAGGATAGCTTTTAGAGGAAATTAATTGACCTTCAATAGAGTATAATTCAACCAGCACCTCCTTTTCAGTTGTTGGTAAAGCGATTGTTGTCCATTCATTGGTTGGATTTGGATACGCAGTAATTGTTGAAAACAACTCTATTTGTTTTGAAAACACCCCTTCACAAGCGATATCGGTTTTTACTTCCAATAAATCTCCTGGCGTTACAGCTACCTCAAATGATGGAGCATAGGTATGCAATACTGTTTTTCCATTGACTAGTACTTGATAAGGCGCTGTTCCTTGTTCTATTGCTACATATGCTTTATTAGACACCACTTTAGCAGAAGCTTTTGCTGAAGTTCCAGCATCAACAGTTACGGTATAACATTGTTGGTAGGTTTCACCTTCTACTGAAATACAAAATTCATAGGTATCAGGAGCCAATCCTTCAATAAAAGCATTGGTAGTATTGGTGAAGTTATAAATTGTTCCATCTACTGTTACAGAATAATTATAGGCTTCTTGTGCAGCAATCTCAATGCTACCATTTTCTTTACCAGCGCAAGTTTCTCCAATAACTTCTATCGTAAAATTGGTTGGGGGTAATGCAAAACACCCTGCTTCATCAACATAAGTTCCTATAGGTGTATTTGTACATTGATCAATCTCATTACTCACACCATCATTATCATCATCCAATTGACTATTGGAACATCCATTAACATCAACTTCTTCTCCTACTGGAGTATTTGGACACGTATCAATATTATTCATTACTCCATCGTTATCATCATCTAGTTGACTTTCAGAACAACCATTAACATTTACACTTTCACCTGTTGGTGTATTAGGACATAAATCAGCACTATTTTGAATCCCATCGTTATCATCGTCCAATTGACCATTGGAACAACCATTAGCATCTACTTCTTCTCCTGCTGGGGTATTTGGACATAAATCATCTACATTTAAAACACCATCACCATCTATATCATCATTATCTTCATTATCTGCAATAATTTTAAAACTATCCACTGTCCAGCGGGTTGGTTCTGCAGTTGAATAATATTTGAATGCTATATAAACCGAGCCTGATATTTCACTTATATCAATGTCTGTAAAAGAGTAAACTTCTTCAGTAGCTTTTCCTGTAGAATGTATCGGTATGGTTACATTTGGTATTTCATTCCAAGTATAATTTGAAGGATTACCTGAACCATCATAATCTGAAGAAAAAACCAGCTCTAAAGGAGTATCTCCATAAGCAGCATCTGTATAAAAACTCAACATTTCACCTGTACTATTATCAAAATCTACTGGGCTTACAGTTATCAGCCAATCTTTACTTAAAACATCTTGTTGATTCCCATTCATTCCCATTGAACCAGAGTTATTTTCTCCATACAAATTTCGGCACTCCCAATTTTTGTTACTTGCTTCACTATAAGTAACAAAATTTAAATTTCCACAATCGCTAAAATCTTCCTCAAAAAGAACTTTAGGCCCTACTGCTGTGGTAAACTCAAGTACAGCACTCATATTTGAGTAATTTGAAGAAATATCTCTAGCTTTAATTGTGATTTGATAAGTAGTTGCTGCAATTAAATTGGTTAAAATTGTTGAAGTTGTTGTTGCTGTTTGCGTATAAAAACCATTTACATAAATTAAATAATCATACACCCCAATATTATCAGTTGAAGCGTTCCAAGAAATTTCTACTGTTGTATCGGTAACATTAGAAGCTACAAGATTTTCTGGAGTAGATGGGGCTTCTGTATCTGAAGATGAATTCATATTCCACTTATCTTCAGCAGCTAAGCCACCCCAAATTAAGGTTGCTAAATATGGATTATCTATATAAGGGTTTCTATTTCCTTGAATACCCGCTAATACTTCATTTCTATTGGCTTCAAAAGGAGATACAGGGTCTTCTACATTCCATTTTAAAAAAAGGTCAATCATATTAGCATCTATAGCGTTTACAGTACCAAAAGCAACATTTATAGGCAAGCAATTGGTTTCAGAGCTTTGAGTTCCGTTTCCATGATAACGCGTGTACATATACATTATAATTCGTGCCACATCACCTTTCCATTCATCACCTGGATACCAACCACCATTGCTAGTTATAATTTTAGAAACACCGCTTCCATCTGTAAATTTATTATTACTTCGCAAGGTATTTCGATCTTGATCTGCAGGTCTTAAATTATGCACATCCGATCCTGGACTTACTAAACCCGACTCGGCTTCTAAAGATGGGTTGGCTAATGATTTAGGAAATACATGTTCTCTATTCCATTTTCCAGGAATATAAGTTGACCCTGCATTTTCGGTTTTTAATCGGGTTCTATCTGTAGAAAAATTTTCATCAGTATCATTATATCCATAAATAAGCAATACGTTTGTTGAAATATCGGGATCTTCATCTGCTAATCTGCAAGCATCCCAAACATCTGTAGTAGAACTTGTATAAGGAATTCCTGTATGTGTTGAGGTAATTCGTCCTGATAATTCTAAAAATAATTCATTTCCTGTTTTGGAAAAATCTAAACCATTGTAATAAGAGGGTATTTGTTGTCCAAAAAATGAAGTTGTAACAAAAAAAAGAATTAAATATAAATAGGGTAATGTTTTTTTCACGAGATATAAAATTATTTGATTTACAAACTTATTATTAATTTATATAAATAAATAATAATGTGAATAATATATTGCCTAAAAGGAATACAAATTAAACCTTCTTATAACCATTAATATTCAAATAAGTTTCATTTTAATTCCCTATTTTTGCTTGAAACTAAAAACTAACTATTATGATAAAAATGATTCACTCCTATTGGGCTTACATTGTATTAATTGTATTAATTTTTGCAGTTATAAATGCATTTATGGGACTCAATTCTAAAAGAGAATTTAAAGCAAAAGATTTAAGAATCTCATTATTTACACTTATTGCATCGCATATTCAATTAATTATTGGGCTTGTAGCTTATTATACTTCGAGCTTTTATGATACTTTGCGTGCAGCCGGAATGGGAGAGGTAATGAAAAATAGCGATTTAAGAAAAATTTTAGTTGAACATCCGTTAGTTGGTATTATTGCTATTACTCTTATCACCATAGGATTTTCTAAACATAAAAAGAAAAATACCGATACCGCAAAATTTAAAACTATTGCGGTATTTTATACCATAGCCTTACTATTAATTTTAAGTAGAATTCCTTGGTCTCAATGGTTTTCAAATTAAAATAAACATATCCTAAGCCTCGTGCTTAGGATTTTCTTTTTTACAACTTATGAAAAAAATTCTCTTATACATTCCTTCAGCCATCTTCTATATTTTTTATGGGAGCTTTTTATTATTTTTTCATGTACTACAATGGCTAGGGTTTAATTTAGGAAAATATAAAGGTCATAAACTAGCAGTTGATTTAATGAACTGTACCTTAACTTATTTATTATATATTTTAGGTAATAGAATACAGTTTATTAGCAAACATCCTATCCCAAAAAATGTGCCTTTAATTGTGGTTTCTAACCATCAAAGTATGCATGATATCTCTCCTATCTCATGTTTTTTAAAAAAATATCATCCAAAGTTTGTTTCAAAAATTGAATTAGGAAAAGGAATTCCAAGTGTATCCTATAATTTAAAACATGGAGGATCCGTTTTAATTGACAGAAAAGACCCTCGACAATCTTTAGCAGCTATTAGAGATTTTGGAAAATATATTGAAAAAAACAATTATACAGCAGTCATTTTTCCAGAAGGAACTAGAAGCAAAAATGGAGTTCCAAAACGATTTTCTGAAAATGGATTAAAAATGCTAACCAAATTTGCCCCTTCTGCATATGTAATACCCGTAACCATTAATAATTGTTGGAAACTAAATAAATATGGGATGTTTCCTTTAAACATGGGGATTAAAGTTACTTTTGAATTTCATAAAGCTATCGAAGCTAAATCAATGAAATTTGAAAATCTATTTAAAAAGGTTGAAGAAACAATTAAAAATAACGTAGTTTAGCGCCCTACTAAACTAAAATCAAAAACATGTCAACACATAATATAAGACTTGAGGTAATGAAAGTCTTAGAAAAAAACATTGATACCTTTATTGAAAAGTTTTTAATTACACCCGAAAAAATTTGGCAACCTACCGATTTTTTACCAAACTCTCAAAGCAATAATTTTATTGAAGAAGTCACTGAAATTAGAGAATTATCTAAAGAAATGAATGACGACTTTTGGGTAGTTTTGGTTGGAGATACTATTACAGAAGAAGCTTTACCAACGTATGAATCTTGGCTTTTAGATATTGATGGAGTTTCACAACATAGTGAAAATGGAGGTGATAATGGTTGGGCAAAATGGTTACGCTCATGGACTGGTGAAGAGAATAGACACGGCGATGTGTTAAATAAATACTTGTATTTATCTGGCAGAGTAAATATGCGCGAAGTAGAAATTACAACGCAACACTTAATTTGCGATGGCTTTGACATTGGAACAGCCCGCGACCCTTATAAAAACTTTGTTTATACAAGTTTTCAAGAGCTAGCCACTTATATTTCTCACAATAATGTAGCTAAAATTGCTCGTAAAAAAGGACATAAATTGTTAGCAAAAATGTCTAAAATTATTGCAGGAGATGAAATGAGACATCATTTGGCTTATACAGAATTTGTAAAGCAAATTTTTCAACACGACCCAAGCGAAATGATGTTAGCTTTTCAACACATGATGAAACATAAAATTGTAATGCCTGCAATGCACTTAAGGCTTTCTGGTGAAGAAAAAGGAACTATTTTTGATCAATTTTCAGCAGTTGCCCAACGAACAGGAGTTTACACTGGTTTTGACTATGTGGATATTATCAAAAAGTTAAATTCTACTTGGAATATTGACAAAATAACTGGTTTAACTTCAGAAGCTGAAAAAGCTAGGGATTATTTAATGAAACTTCCTGATAGAATGTACAGAATTACGGAAAGAATTGTAGTTCCAAACACGAAATATGAATTTAAATGGATGAACCCTATAAGTTAATATTCTAGCTAACAAAATGCTTAAAACGCTATATTATTTTTTTTAATATAGCGTTTATTTTATTACAAAAACATCCTTATCATTTAAAAAGTTTAAGTTACTTCTAACTTCGGTTATGTGCTTTTTATTTAAACTAACAACTATTGTATTCTCAACATTTTCAATAGTACCAGTCATTTTCTCGCCAAGACAATTATAGACTGCTGAGTGCCCGTTGTATTCTAAGTTATTAGCATCTTTACCTACTCTATTTAAACCAATCGTAAAACACATATTTTCAATAGCACGTGCCTTTAATAAAGCATCCCAAGCAGCAATTCTTGGTTTTGGCCAATTTGCCACATAAATTAACACATCATAAGCTTCAATATTTCGTGCCCAAACCGGAAAACGTAAATCGTAACAAATTAAAGGACAAATCTTAAACCCTTTATAATTAATCACAATTTTTTTATTTCCAGAAGTGTAAACTTTATCCTCTCCTGCCAAGGTAAATAAATGTCGTTTGTCATAGTATTCTACCTCACCTGTTGGCTTTACAAACAAAAAACGGTTATAATATGCTTCATTTTCCTTAATTATAGCACTTCCTGCAATTGCAACATTTTTTTTTGTTGCTAAATTTAACATCCAATTTACAGTAGTTCCATCCATAGTTTCAGCTAAATTTTGAGGCTTCATACTAAAACCTGTGCTAAACATTTCTGGAAGAAGAATTAAATCTATTTGTTCTTCAATTCCATTTATTTTTTCAGAAAACCGAATCAAATTTTGTTCAATATTTTCCCAAACTAAATCTGTTTGAAGTAAAGCTACTTTAAGCATATGATTAAATATTAATTTTTTGAAATTAACCAAAGTAACACATATAAACAAGCATTCGTTATTTTTTTGCATTATTGAAAAAACTAGCTTCATGAATGATTTTTTTAAACTTCCTTTTTCTTTTAACATTGAAAACTTGCTCAAAGATTTTAATATTTGTAACCAAACTACTTCTATTCCACACTTTAATACTAATAACTATAGTGGAAAATGGAATTCCATTTACTTAAGATTATAAAATGGAGATTCTACCAATATTTATGCTCACAAAACCGAAAATACTACGTATAAAAATTGTGAAATTTTAAAATATTGCACTTATTTTCAACACATTATCGATCAATTTTATTGCAATAAAGAAGCTATTAGACTTTTAAACTTAGCTCCAAACAACAAAATTAAAAGTCATAAAGATGATAGCTTAAGTTACGAGGATGGCTTTTTTAGGATTCATATTCCAATTAAAACCAATTCTAAAGTTCTATTTCATATTAACAACAAACCTCTTCAAAAGCACTTATTTTATCACTTGAAAGGCAACTAAATTCATGCAAAAATCAATAGAATAAACTAATTCGTTGGTTAGGTTAAATTGTATTTAAAATTTCGGCTGCTTGTTTTAAGGTTTCATCGGTTTTAGCAAAGCAAAAACGCAATACTTTAGTATCTAAAGTATTTTCATTAAATACCGAAATTGGTATGCTTGCAATTTTATATTTTTGGGTAAGCTTTACAGCAAAATCATAGTCATTTTCTTCTGTTATATTTTTAAAATTCAGCAATTGAAAGTAAGTTCCTTTTGAAGGAGAAAACTCAAATCTAGATTCTTTTATCAAGCTTAAAAATAGATCTCTTTTATGTTGATAAAATGCATTTAACTCTAAATAATTAGAAGGTGTTTTTAAATACTCTGCTAAAGCAACTTGAGTTGGATGATTTACACTAAATACATTAAACTGGTGTACTTTTCTAAATTCATGGGTTAATTCTTTAGGTGCAATACAGTAACCCACTTTCCAACCAGTATTATGAAATGTTTTTCCAAAGGAAGCCGTAATAAATGTTCTTTCAGCTAATCCTGGATATAAAGCTGCTGTTTGATGTTTTTCACCATCGAAAATAATATGTTCATATACCTCATCGCTTAATAAAACAATATTGGTGTTTTTAAGTAAAGTTTCTAACTGAGTCATATCATCTTTCGTTAAAATTTTTCCAGAAGGATTATGAGGTGTATTCACAATAATCATTTTGGTTTTTTCAGTAATTAAACTTTTTACCAATTGCCAATCAATTTTAAAATCTTCAGGATTAAGTTGCACTGCTATTGTTTTACCTCCAAAAAGTTCAATAGTAGGCTCATAGCAGTCATATGCCGGTTTAAAAATGATTACTTCATCATCTTTACTAATCGTTGCAGCTATAGCTGTAAATATGGCTTGAGTTGCTCCCGCTGTAATGGTAATTTCCGTTTCAGGATTGTACCTAACTTGGTATAAATTTTCCATTTTATCTGAAATAGCTTTGCGCAAACTAAAAATTCCAGGCATTGGTGCATATTGATTTTTACCATTAAACATCGCATTATTTACCAATTCAATTAGATTATTATCGCTTTCAAAATTTGGGAACCCTTGTGATAAGTTTAGTGCTTTTTCTTTGTGAGCCAAAGCACTCATTACAGAAAATATAGATGTAGAAACATTGGGTAATTTAGATGAAAATGAATTGTTATAGTTTGGCATATTTTTTCAAGTTTAGATTTTTAAATTTACTAAATCTAAAGTTTATTCAATAAAAAAACCTGTCTCATTTTTGAGACAGGTTTTCTTTTTAATTTATACTATTTTTAAAACTAAATAATACTAGCTTTTAAATATTCACGGTTCATACGTGCAATGTTTTCTAAAGAAATTCCTTTAGGGCATTCCACCTCACACGCTCCAGTATTAGTACAGTTTCCAAAACCTTCTTCATCCATTTGCTTAACCATATTTCTAACTCTATCTGCAGCTTCAATTTTTCCTTGAGGCAATAATGCAAACTGAGATACTTTAGCAGAAACAAATAACATAGCACTAGAGTTTTTACAACTTGCAACACAAGCTCCACAACCAATACAAGCAGCAGCATCCATAGATAAATCTGCATTGCGTTTAGAAATTGGAATAGCATTGGCATCTTGTGTATTTCCAGATGTATTTACAGAAATATACCCTCCAGCCTGTTGAATACGTTCAAAAGCAGTACGGTCAACAATTAAATCTTTAATTACAGGAAATGCTTTTGCTCTCCAAGGTTCAATATAAATGGTATCACCATCTTTAAAAGTACGCATATGTAACTGGCAAGTAGTAATTCCTCTATCTGGTCCATGAGCTTCACCATTAATATGTAAAGAACACATTCCACAAATACCTTCTCTACAATCGTGATCAAAAGCTATTGGAACTTCATTTTTTGCTACTAAACTTTCATTTAACACGTCCATCATTTCTAAAAATGACATATGTTCTGAAATATCGGTAACTTTATATTCGACCATTTGACCTTTTTCTTGAGGTCCTTTTTGTCTCCAAATTTTTAACGTTAAATTCATAATGTCTTCTTATTTATATGAACGAGTTTTTAATTCGATATCTTTAAATTCTAATTGTTCTTTATGTAAAATAGCTTCGCTAGGTTTACCTGTGTATTCCCAAGCAGCAACATAAGCAAAGTTAGCGTCATCACGCTTAGCTTCACCATCTTCAGTTACGTGTTCTTCACGGAAATGACCTCCACAAGATTCTTCACGGTGTAAAGCATCCTTAGCAAATAATTCACCCAATTCTAAGAAATCAGCTACTCTACCTGCTTTTTCTAATTCAGGATTTAATTCATTTAAACTTCCTGGAACTTTTACGTTTTTCCAAAAATCTTCTCTAATTTCTCTAATTTCTTCAATTGCTTCGGTTAATCCTTTTGCGTTACGAGCCATCCCTACTTTATTCCACATCACATTTCCTAATTTTTTGTGGTAATAATCTACAGAATGTGTTCCTTTATTATTGATAAAGAACTCTAATTTATCTTTAATTTCTTTTTCAGCAGCATCAAATTCAGGTGAATCTGTAGAAATTTTGCCTGTTCTAATATCATCTGCTAAATAATCTCCTATGGTATAAGGAAGTACAAAATAACCATCTGCCAAACCTTGCATTAGAGCCGATGCTCCTAAACGATTGGCTCCGTGATCAGAGAAGTTAGCTTCTCCAATACAGTACAACCCAGGAACTGTTGTCATCAAATTATAATCAACCCAAACACCTCCCATAGTATAGTGTGTTGCAGGATAAATCATCATTGGTGTTTTGTAAGGATTTTCATCTACAATTTTCTCATACATTTGGAATAAGTTTCCATATTTAGCTTCAATAACTGCTTCCCCTAATTTGGTAATTTCTTCTTTTGAAGGGTTGTGTAACCCTTGAATTTTTGCTTTTTCACTACCATAACGTTGAATGGCAGCCGCAAAATCTAAATACACAGCTTCACCTGTTGCATTCACACCAAAACCAGCATCACAACGCTCTTTTGCAGCTCTAGATGCTACGTCACGAGGTACTAAGTTTCCAAATGCAGGGTATCTTCTTTCTAAATAATAATCTCTATCTTCTTCAGCTATTTCAGTTGGTTTTAATTTTCCTTGCTGAATGGCTTTTGCATCTTCAATTTTAGCAGGAACCCAGATTCTACCATCATTACGTAATGACTCAGACATTAAGGTTAATTTAGATTGGTAATCTCCTGAACGTGGAATACATGTTGGGTGAATTTGAGTAAAGCAAGGATTTGCAAAAAAAGCTCCTTTTTTATGAACTTTCCAAGCTGCTGTAGCATTAGAGCCCATTGCATTAGTTGATAAGAAATATACATTTCCATAGCCACCTGTAGCTATTACTACTGCGTGTGCTGAATGACGTTCAATTTCTCCTGTAACTAAATCACGTGCAATAATCCCTCTTGCTTTTCCATCAACTTTTACAACATCTAACATTTCATGACGATTGAACATTTCAATCTTACCACGAGCAATTTGACGGTTCATCGCAGAATAACAACCTAATAATAATTGTTGCCCTGTTTGTCCTTTAGCATAAAAAGTTCTTGAAACTAGTACTCCACCAAACGAACGGTTGTCTAGTAGCCCACCATAATCACGTGCAAAAGGAACCCCTTGCGCAACACATTGATCTATAATAGCTCCTGAAACCTCTGCTAAACGGTGAACGTTTGCTTCTCGAGAACGGTAATCTCCTCCTTTAACAGTATCATAAAATAAGCGATAGTTAGAATCTCCATCACCCATATAGTTTTTTGCTGCATTGATACCTCCTTGAGCAGCAATTGAATGTGCTCTACGTGGAGAATCTTGATATGCAAATGCTTTTACGTTATACCCTAACTCAGCTAAAGTAGCAGCAGCTGAACCTCCTGCCAATCCTGTTCCCACCACAATAATGTCAATATTACGCTTGTTTGCTGGGTTAACTAGGTTAATTTTGTCTTTATAAATTGTCCATTTATCTTTTATTGGACCTTCTGGTACTCTTGAATTTAAAGTAGTCATATTCTCTTAAGATTAATGGTTAAAATGGTGATATAATGCAATAATAATAAATCCTAAAGGAATTATAATTGAATAAATAACCCCAAGATTTTTAACACATTTAGTATATTTATTATTAAACCCTATTGATTGAAAAGCTGATTGAAAACCATGTAATAAATGCAGTGCTAATAAAACAAATGCAACTACATAGATTCCAACTTTTACTGGGCTCATAAATTTGTGCTGTAATTCTCCAAAATAACGAGTTGGGTCTTCTGGTAAAAACTCAACGTATTTATGGTTTATTTCTGGAATCCAAAAATCGATAAAATGGATTACAATAAATATTAAAATTACACCACCACTAATTGCCATATTTCTTGACATCCAAGAAGCACTTGCAGCTCCATTGAATTTAGTGTATTTAATATTTCTTGCTTTTCTATTCTTTAACTCTAAAACAAACCCCATAACAAAATGAAAAACAACACCAAAAATTAGAACAGGTTGCAGCGCAAATTGGACTAAGGAGTTTGTTCCCATAAAATGGGATAATTCGTTAAATAAATCCTCACTAAATAAGGAAGTTATGTTTACCGCTAAATGAATAATTAAGAAGAAAATAAGGAAGAGTGCAGACAATGCCATAGCCACTTTCCTTGCGATTGATGAAGATAAAAATCCGCTCATTTTTTATTTAATTTTTATAAAGATACAAAGATACTATTTACTTTTTTGTTTAAAAACACAATTTAACTTATCAACGCTATTTAGAATGATTTTAAAAAATTGATTAAAAAAGCATACATTAGTACATTCTAAAACAACTAATTATAAAGACTGTCATGAAAAATTTAATTCTATTATTTTTATTAATCTCATTACCAATAAATGCCCAACAACTAGATATTTCATTATTAAAAAATATGAAAACTCGAGCTATTGGCCCTGCAGGTATGAGTGGCAGGGTGACTTCAATTGATGTTGTAAACAATAATCCAGAAATTATTTATGTTGGAACAGCCTCTGGAGGCTTATGGAAATCTGAAAGTGGTGGTGTAGATTGGAAACCTATTTTTGACCAACAAGCTGTAACATCTATTGGAGCTATTGCTATTCAACAAAACAACCCCGACGTTATTTGGGTTGGTACTGGTGAAGGCAATCCAAGAAATAGCTTAAATGGAGGATACGGACTTTATAAAAGTTTAGATGCAGGCAAAACTTGGCAACTAGTTGGCTTACAAAAAACACGCAATATTCATAGAATTATTATTGATAAAGACCATCCCAATACAGTATACGTAGGTGCTATTGGTTCTCCTTGGGGAGAACACCCTGAGCGCGGAGTTTTTAAAACAACCGATGGAGGTAAAACTTGGGAAAAATCATTATTTGTCAATAACAAAACAGGTTGTGCAGATTTGGTTGTAGACCCAACTAACCCTAATAAATTAATAGCTGCAATGTGGCAACATGAAAGAAAACCTTGGACATTTAATTCTGGAGGTGAAGGCTCTGGATTATATATCACTGTAGATGGTGGTTCAACTTGGAAAAAACTATCAGAAAAAGAGGGGCTTCCTAAAGGCAATCTAGGAAGAATTGGAATTGCAATTGCTCCAAGTAATACAAAATTTATCTATGCTTTGGTTGAAGCTAAAAAAAATGCATTATATAAATCTGAAGATGGTGGTTTTAATTGGAAAATGATCAATGATAAATCAAGTGGAAGAGGTTCTGGTGGAATTGGTAACAGACCTTTTTATTATTCCGACATACATGTAGATCCTTCTAATGAAAATAGAATTTATTCAGTTTTCACCTATGTAAATGTTAGTGAAGATGGTGGAAAAACATTTAAACAACTAATGCCAGCTTATGGAACTGAAAAAGGAGTGCACCCCGATCATCATGCTTGGTGGATTCATCCAAAAGATTCAAATTTTATGATTGATGGAAATGATGGTGGCTTGTACATTACAAGAGACAAAGGTAAAACTTGGCGTTTTGCAGAAAATATTCCTGTAGCACAATTTTATCACATAAATGTAGATAACGAATTTCCGTATAATGTTTATGGAGGTATGCAAGATAATGGTTCTTGGGTTGGTCCAGCTTATGTATTAAAATCTCAAGGAATAAGAAACGCTTATTGGCAAGAATTAATGTTTGGTGATGGTTTTGACGTGGTTCCTGATCCAAAAAATTCTCGTTATGGCTATGGCATGTCTCAACAAGGCTATGTTGGGCGATACGATCGTATTACGGGAAATGCTAAAATGATTCGCCCAACACACCCAAACCCTGATGTAAAACTACGTTTTAATTGGAATTCAGCCATTGCTTTAAACCCGCATGATAACGAAACCATTTATTTTGGAAGTCAGTTTGTACATAAATCTTCGGACAAGGGATATACTTGGGAAATCATTTCACCAGATTTAACAACTAATAATAAAAACAAACAAAAACAACATGAGAGTGGTGGTATTACTATGGATGCAACGGGTGCCGAAAATCATTGTACAATTTTAGCAATAGAACCAAGTTCATTAGATGAACAACTAATATGGGTTGGAACCGATGATGGAAATGTACAACTAACCAAAGACAACGGCAACACATGGGTAAATGTTACTAAAAATATAAAAGGAATGCCTAAAGAAGCTTGGATTCCTCAAATTAGGGCATCTAAATTCAATAAAGGTGAAGCTTATGTAGTAGTTAACAATTATCGTCAATTTGATTTTAAACCTTATTTATTTAGAACACGTGATTTTGGAAAGACTTGGGAAAATATACTTGAAAACAAAAAAGAAACTTTTGGTTATACACTTTCTATAATTCAAGATTTAGAAGAACCCAATTTACTTTTTTTAGGAACTGAATATGGCTTGTATATAAGCATAGATGAAGGAAAAAATTGGGCAAAATGGACGCATAATTTTCCAACAGTTTCTACTATGGATTTAGCTATTCAACCACGTGAACATGACTTGGTAATTGGAACTTTTGGTAGAGCTGCCTATATTTTAGATGATATTAGACCTTTAAGAGCCATCGCTAAAGAAGGAAAACAACTTTTAGAAAAACCTTTATATTTATTTAAACCACCTACTGCATTTATTACCCAAAACCAAGAACCTTCTGGAACTCGTTTTGGAGCAAATGCTATTTTTAATGGTGAAAATAGAGCAAGAGGAGCTATGATTACCTATAGTATTAACAAACCAGATACTACAAAAAATTCAACTTTAAAATCCGAATCATCTAAAAAACCTGCGGTAAAATTCGACTCCATATTTTTTGAATTTTACAATGATAAACTTGAGTTAATTAGAACAATTACTAAAAAAGCTCCAAAAGAAAATGGAGTGCATAAACTATATTGGCAATTAGGAGAAAAAGGTAAAAGAGGACCTTCAAGAAGAAAAATTCAGAAAACTAATATTGAACCTAGAGGGGTTACTGTTTTACCTGGAACTTATACTATGAAAGCCCATTTTGGAAATATAACTGTTTCGGAAAAAATTACCGTTAATTATGATCCAAGAGTTGAAATGCCTATAGAAGTTTTAAAAAGTAAATACCAATTATTAAAACAACTAGAAACAAAAATAGGAGTTGCTGGTGATGCCTCTCAACAATTAATTACCTCTAAAGAAATTGTTGAAGATTACCAAAAAAGAATAAAAGCTCAAGATTCAAAAGAAAAGCATAAAGAACTATTAAAAGCCCATTCTGAAATATTAAATAAAATAAACACTTTGTTGGATGAAATGCTTGGCAAAGAAGATAAAAGACAAGGAATTACCGCTT
Organism: Lutibacter aestuarii; assembly: GCF_042676885.1. Classification (NCBI taxonomy): domain Bacteria; kingdom Pseudomonadati; phylum Bacteroidota; class Flavobacteriia; order Flavobacteriales; family Flavobacteriaceae; genus Lutibacter; species Lutibacter aestuarii. Next base: position 388,713 of record NZ_JBHTIC010000006.1, on the reverse strand, counting down.
CTGAATTTCCAAGTACTATTTCATATTTGTACACGGCAAGAAGTTATGTAAACTCTTTACTTCAAAAACCAGGAAAAACTGAAATGACCTTAGTAAAAAATGCGGATGAAAAAGTAGGTACTGTTATTTCTAAAATTAATAAATTTTATAATAAAGACTGGATTGCATATCAAAAATCGGTAGAAAGTTTAAATCTATCACCATTTAAAGAAATTAAAAAATTAAACTACTAAAAATAACCCCATCAGATTTAAAAAATCTGATGGGGTTATTAATAATTGGTTAACGTGGTTATTTTAATTAATTATAAGTGCTTTTTCTGAAGTTCCTTTAGAATTAGAAATTTTAACTATATATTTTCCTTTAGGTAAATAATAACTTCCATTTTGGGCTTCTTTTACAGCTATATCTTGCTTTTCAAAGTGTTTTTTTACACTTTGTTTATCAACTGAAACATTATAATTAAAGTAATTAAAACCTTTATCTGCCTCTACTTTATAACTTTTTAATTTGATACCATTTTCAGCTAAAATATCAATTGTATACTTTCCAGAACTAGCAACATAGTAAGAGATAGTAACCTTAGGTTCATAAACATCATACCATTGACTCCAAGAGCTTCCCCATCTCGATGAAAAACGAACAGCAGGAACTTCTATAATTGAAATCTCTTTATTATTAATAGAATTAAACTTTTGTAATGCAGCAATGTTTGCTTTATAAATTGAACGTCCATGAGTACCAATTACTAAATCTTTTGCTTCCTTTTGAATTACTAAATCGTGAATTGCAACTTTTGGCAATCCTTTAGAAAATAATTGCCAATTTTCACCTTTATCAAAACTTACATAAGCTTCATTATCTGTTCCTAAATACATTATATTTTCATCGGCAGGATCTTCTTTAATAACATTTATTGGATAATTTGGCAATTGACTTCCAATATTCTTCCACGTGGCTCCTTTATCTTCACTTACATACACATACGGTTTAAAATCATCATTTCTATAACCATTTAAGGTTACATAAACTCTATCATTTTCATGTTGTGAAGCAATTACTCTAGAAACCCAAAGACCCTGAGGTAAATTATCAGAAATTCTTTTCCAAGTAGCACCTCCGTTTTCAGTTATATTAACATAACCGTCATCACTTCCAACATAAATAAAACCAAATTGAAAAGGACTTTCAGAAATACTTGTTAAAGTACCATAAGGAACATTACCTTTTTTACCACCCGTAGTTAAATCGTCAGAAATTACATCAAAAGTAGCTCCTTGATCCATTGACCTTAACAACTTATTTGCTCCCATATATAAGATATCTTGATTGTGTGGAGATAATAAAATTGGAGTTTGCCAATTATAACGGTATGGTGTATCACCTAATTCATGAGTTGGATGAATACTCATGCGTTCTTTTGTTTTTAAATTATAACGGAAATAGTATCCAAATTGAGACCCTGAATACACAATATTATTATCTCTATTATCAATTTGAACTTGCATACCATCACCTCCTCCAATACTTTTATATGGATAATTTCCACTACTCTCCCAACGTTTAGATGCTTCATAATTACTTGGTCCATACCAAACCCCATTATCTTGTAATCCTCCAAATACATTGTAAGGTTTTTGATTGTCTACATTTATATAATAGAATTGCCCAACTGCTGGTGAATTATTTTTAATCCAATTTTCACCATCATCGTACGTAATATTTATACCTCCATCGTTACCATCAATTATATGACCTTCTAAATTTGGATTTACCCAAAGTGCTTGATGATCTGAGTGTACATTTTCTTTTCCGATTGAACTAAAGTTTTCTCCACCATCATCAGATCTTAATAATGGAACTCCTCCAATGTAAATTTTATTTTGGTTAGATGAATTAACAGCAATAATTCCAAAATAATAACCATAAGAACTATACATTCCATCCAAATAGCCTTTGTGAGTTTTGTTCCATGTTTTTCCACCATCGTCAGATTTATATACCTCAGCGCCTATTACTTCCGAATTTAATAAAACGAAATTGGCATCTTCTAAATATATAGCTAAATCACTAGGCTTAATTTTTCCTTTTCTAATAGAGGTTTTTACATTTTCGGCTGAATATTTTCTATCAAAATTATGAACTCTCAAATATGTGTTTAATTCTTTATTGTCTAATCTCAAAAAATCTTCTTTAGACATTTTTTTAAAATCATTCTTTTTCAATCCTTGTTCTTTCTTCTTTTCTTTTTCAGATCTCATAAATTGATTGTCTAACAAAGCATATATCACCTCATTATTAAACGCAGCCAAACCAATTCTTCCAATACCACTCCCTGTTGGAAATCCATTTTTTTCAGTAGTTATTTTTTCCCAAGTTGAACCTGCATCAGTACTTTTATAAATTGCTGAGTGTTTTCCATCTCCATCAAAGTTCCAGGCTTTTCTTATTCGTTCCCAAGAAGCAGCATAAAGCACATTAGAATTCTTTGGTGATACGCTTATATCTATTACACCTGTATTTTCATCTATAAACAACACATTTTTCCAAGTTTTTCCTCCGTCAATTGTTTTATATATTCCACGTTCTTTATTTGTTGTATATAAATTGCCTATCACTCCAACAACTACTTCATTTGGATTATTTTTATTGATAATAATTCTGCCAATATGCTGAGAATTTTTTAAGCCAACATTTTCCCAAGTTTTTCCTTTATTGGTACTTTTTAAAATTCCAATTCCAGAATAAGATGAACGCGAAGAATTACTTTCACCAGTTCCAACCCAAATAGTGCCATTTTTCCAATCTATCGCAATATCTCCCATATTTTGAGTTGGAGCATTTTCTGAAATTGGAGTAAATGTTGTTCCATTGTTATTGGTATACCAAAGACCTCCTGAGGCATAGGCCACATAAAATTCTGAAGGTTTTTGTGGGTTCACATCTACATCTACTACACGACCACTCATAATTGAAGGTCCAATATTGGTAAAGGATACATTTTTTACTAAAGAAGTTTGTGCGTTTAATCCTAAAAAAATTAGTAGCATCGAAAACAGTAAGGTTATTTTTTTCATTTTAAAAAGTTGGTGTTTAGTTTAAGTTGTACACCTATTTGGTGTAAAACTCAAATTTATCATTATAAAAAATGATTGAAGCACGCTATTTCTTAAAATTTTCTTAAATTAAAAGGTGTGGTGTAAAATTAAAAAAGGAGTTGTAGAGTAATATTTAATATTATTAATATTAGGTCTAAAAAGAATTTGCTCAAATAAATTTAAATTTTTAGCTGCCATTACTATTAAATTTACAGCTGTTTTATCTACAAAATTTTCGATAGCAATTTCAAATTTTTCATTAATTTCATTATGAAAACTGTGATTTTTATCTTTAAAATAATCACATAAAGTTTCTTTGTTCCAAACTTGTTCTTTATCTAAGTTATTATTTGTCTTAGCTAAATATACAAAGTGAATGCTTGATTCTTTAAAATTTAAAATATTAGTACCATTTTGCAATAACTTGGCTTCGTAAAAGTTAGTATAATCCGTTGGAAAAGCTATCTTTTGCAAACCATTATATCTAGCTTTGCTAGGAACAGCTAAAACAGAACATTTTACTTTTGTAATTATATCTTCAGAAACAGACCCAATACTTTTATCTGTTTTAGCAGATAATCCTTTTGTTCCTATAACAATAAGTCCAATACTTTTTTCTTTTACAATATCTCTTGTTGCATTTACGATGTTTGAATTGATAAAAGTTGGGTGAAAAGTATGGTTTTTAGCTAATTTTTTTGCTTTTATTTTAAGAAGTAAATTATCAAATTCTTTGGCGGGATTGATTACATCTTTAATAGCTTTAGAGTTGTTTTTAAAAGATCTATTTTTACTATTAGGAGTATTTAATAAATAAAAAATACTTTCCTTGTCCTTATATAAAGTAAGAATATACTCTATAGAATTCCAAGAACTCTCTGAAAAATCAGTTAAAATTAAGATGTTTTTCATTTACTTTATTATTGATACAAACTTATAGAAAGGTGCATTAATAATAAATGACATCGGTCAGTGAAATTTTAGACCATTAAAAAGCAAAATAATGAAAACAAAATTGACAAAAATTAATTATACGATTCTAATTTACCTAAATCTAGAATTCTAATATTTCTCCCTTCAATTTCAAGAATTCCTTCTTTTTTCATATCGGTTAATGTTCTAATTAAACTTTCGGTAGCAATTCCTGCAACACCTGCTAAATCTCTTCTAGATATATTGATACTATCTGATGATTTGTGAGACATTTTATCAGCAAATTTTAAAATGGTTTTGGCAGTTTTTCTTTTCATAGAACCATATGCCATTTCTAAAAGTTGCTCTTTTACTTCGGTCAAAGAATTATTCATTAACTGAAAAAAATCTAACGTTAATTTATGGTTGCTTTCTAAAATTTCTAACACCGTTTTTTTAGACAAAAACATTACTTCAGAATCTTCCATTGTTTTAACTGATTCAAAGTAATAAGAACCATCAATAATAGCAGAAACTCCAAAAAAGTCATCATCCTTAAGGATGTTAATGATTAGTTCTTTCCCTAATTCGTCTATTTTATAGGTTTTAATAACTCCTTTGTAGATGAAGTAAATATTATTAGAGAGGTCACCTTCTTCATAAATTATTTTTCCTTTTTTTAGATTATTAGAGGTTCCATAATCACAAAAATAATTTTTTAAATCTTCTATAGTTTCTATTTCTGAATATGGGTTTTTAGGCTCTTTTATTGGTGCTTCAACTTTCTCTACTTCTTTTAATAAGGCAGCTTTTGCTAACCTACTTTCAATAGCGCTAATTAATAAATCTTCATTAATAGGTTTTGTTAAATAATCATCTGCTCCTAAATCCATTCCTTTACGAACATCTTTTGTTTCTGTTTTGGCAGATAAAAAAATGAAAGGAATTCTTTTCGTTTCTTCATACGTAGACAATATTTCTAACACCTCATAACCATCCATTTCAGGCATCATAATATCACAAATAATGATATCTGGAAGCATTATTTTTGCTTGCTCAACACCTCTTTTTCCGTTAGCCGCTGTAAAAACTTTATAATTCTCTAACTCTAATATTTCTGCAGTTGTTTCTCTTAAAACCGTATCGTCTTCTATGATTAATATCGTTTTCATTATTCTTTAATAAATGGTATTTCTACAATAAATGTTGTTCCAGTATCTTGGATACTTTTAAAACTAACACTACCTCCTAAACTTTCTAAATGTCCTTTTATAATATTAAGACCAATTCCTGTTCCTTGATTGGTCAATGCATTTTCAGCTCTAAAGTAACGTTCAAAAATATGTTTTTGATCTTTTGAAGGGATTCCAATTCCTTGATCTTTAATTTCAAATATAAGTCCTTTTGGAGTTTCATCAATTTTAAAATCAATTTCCGTATTTTCTGGTGAATATTTTATAGCATTACTTAAAAGATTGGTAAGTACCAATTCTAAAATTTTTTCATCATGATAAATACTAATATCATTAATGTTTTTGGGATAAGTAATATGCTGTCCATTTTTTAACATCATATTTGCATTATAAACCACTTCATTGACAACCTTACTAAGTTTAAAATTAGTAAATTTATATTTCACTTTTCCTGAGTCTAGCCTTTCAACAGATAAAAAATCGTTTAAAATTCCATCTAAATAATGAACTTTACTTTTAATGGTTTGCAGATGCTTTTCTCTTTTATCTTGCATTTCAGTTTGAGTATATTTTCCAACTAAAACAGCTGCATTTAAAACACCGCTTAATGGAGTTTTAAACTCATGAGAAACCAACGACAAGAATTTTGTTTTTAGTTCGTTAAGTTCTTTTTCTTTTTTAAGTAAACTTCTTAATCTGGATTCGGCTTTTACTCTTTTGGTTATTTCCTCCTTTAAATTTGCAACCGTTTTATGAAGTTCTTTTGTTCGTTCTGAAACCTTTTCTTCAAGTGATGCGTTTAACTCTATAATTTTGTCTTCGGCCTCTTTTCTAACGGTAATATCTATTATAATAGACATTACATATGTTTTATGATTAATTTTAAATGGATTTAATCCAACTTCTACTGGAAAATTTTCACCATTTTTACGGACTCCAAACAACAGTCTGTTTTGTCCCATTTGTCTTGGTGAAGCTTTTTTATAAAAAGAAGAAAAATGTCCTCCATGAACTGTATGATGTTTTGATGGAATTAGTATATTTAAATGTTGATGACTAATTTCATCTTTCGTATATCCAAACATTTTTTCAGCAGAAGAATTGGTTGCTACAATAGTTTGATTTTCATCAACTACCAAAACACCTTCAGAAACTGCTTCAAACAAGACGTTAAAAACGAATTCGTTTTCTTGAAACAAACTAGGCAATATTGTAATTTTTTTAGTTTATAGTAGTTTCGAAATTACTAAAAATTTAATGATTTAAAAAGCAATTCTTTCGTAAAAAAGAAATTTTTAAATCTATGATATTCCAAGGTTTAAATAAAATTAATAAGTTTTTGTCATTGTTTTAGGCACTACAATAATAAAATCTGCTCTTTTTAATTCTTCTTTCTTTAGCTTTTTAATATTTTCTTGTTCTACTACAGTAATCGTAACAATTTTTATTTCATTGTTTAACTCTTTTAAATACCAGTATATTCCTTCATAATTATCAGAATGATATGAACCATTATAATGTATAAACAAACTTTTATTAGTTCTATTTTTGGTTATAAAATATCCCATGGTGGCATCTTTTATTGCTTGAGCTTTGGGTAAATTTTCACCTCCATGTCCTCCCATCATTTCTTTCATTTTCACATAACCTGGCAATGTTTTATCATATTTAATAGGTAAAGGTGCTATCCAGGATTTTTCTTCACTGGTAAGGTTTTCTAACACTTCAAAACCTCCTCTAAAAACTTTACTTGCATACCTTCTTGGAATATTGGTTGCTATAAATTTTAATTGATTGTTTTTGGCAAAATCAACCAAAGGTTGATAATCTGTTTTATAGTTATTCCACAATCTTGCTAAAGTATCTAATGCTTTTTCATCAATATTTCCTGCTAAATAATCATCCAATACTTTTTGATTATCGGCTTCAAGCATTTCGGCTCCTAATATTAATTTTCTTTTTTGAAATAAATCTTTCGTAGTTTCAAACTGCAACCAATGTATAATTGGGTTATTATGATGCTCACCAAACAAAACCACATCTGCTTTGTTCATTGTTTTGATCATTTTATTATAAGAAACTTTATTTCCTTTTGCATTAAATAATTTGTACGCTGGTTTACCTTGTGAAAAAATAAACGTGGTAAAACAACTAAAAAGCAGAGATACTATTAATTTTCGCATAAATAATATTGGTTTTGTAAGGTTTGGTTTTCAACAAATTTATAACTTTGTTACTAAATTCTTTCATAAAATTTTTATTTCCTAAATTAGGAACTTAACATTCATTTTTAAGTTTGAATTTTGAACTAAGTTTTATGTTAAGATCATTAACAATTCTAAATTATATCCGATGAAATACCATCCTATTAATAATCAACTTTTTATTAAAAACAGGGCTAAATTTACAGCTCAAATGAAACCAAAATCAATTGCCATTTTCAATTCAAATGATTTATTTACAACTGGTGCAGACAGCACTATTCCTTTTGAACAAAGTAGTGATTTACTGTATTTAAGTGGAGCAGACCAAGAAGAAAGTATTTTATTACTTTTTCCAGATGCCATTGATGAAAAACATAGAGAAATTTTATTTTTAACTGAAACTAATGAACATATTGCTATATGGTATGGTGCAAAATACTCTAAAGAAGAGGCTACAAATGTTTCAGGTATAAAAACAGTTTATTGGCTATCTGAATTTAAAAAAGTGTTTTTTGATTTAATGACTGAAGCTGAAACTATTTACTTTAACACCAACGAGCACTATCGTCAATCTGTTGAATTAGAAACAAGAGAGGATAGATTTATAAAACAATGTAAAAAAGACTTTCCTGCTCATAAATGGGAAAAAAGCAATCAAATATTACAACATATAAGAGGCGTAAAAGAACCTGAAGAAATTGACATTATTCAAACTGCTTGTGACATTACAGAAAAAGGTTTTAGAAGAGTTTTGCCTTTTGTGAAACCTGGAATTATGGAATTTGAAATTGAAGCTGAATATATGCATGAATTTTTAAGAAATCGCTCAAAAGGCTTTGCTTATACTCCAATTATAGGTTCAGGCTATAGTGCTTGTGTACTACATTATATTGAAAATAATAAAGAATGTAAAGATGGCGATATGTTATTAATGGACGTGGGGGCAGAGTATGCAAATTATTCAAGCGATATGACACGTACAATACCTGTAAATGGTCGTTTTACTGATAGACAAAAAGCTATTTATAACGCTGTTTTAAAAGTTAAAAATGAAGCTACTAAAATGCTTATACCTGGAACTCTTTGGGTAGAATATCATAAAGAAGTAGGAAATTTAATGACCCATGAATTATTAAATTTAAAATTAATTGATAAAGCAGATGTTCAAAATGAAGATCCAAACTGGCCAGCATATAAAAAATATTTTATGCATGGCACTTCTCACCATTTAGGGTTAGACACACACGATTATGGTGCTTTAAAAACACCAATGAAAGCAGGTATGGTATTTACCGTTGAACCAGGAATTTATATTCCAAATGAAAATATGGGAATTAGAATTGAAGATGATGTTGTGGTTCAAGAAAATGGTGAACCATTTAATTTGATGAGAAATATCCCTATTGAAGTAGAAGAAATTGAAGATTTAATGAACAGCTAATCTATTCTTAATATTTATAAAAAAAATTCGAAACCTCTGTTTCGAATTTTTTTTCATATAGCAATTCCCCTCAAAATAATTTATTTATTTTGGAGCTGATTAAAAACTTATACCTTTAAGTTTTCTATGCAATAGTACTGCCAGTATTTTTTTTAACAAAATACAATAAGTCTAAATACATAAATTTAGACTTCTTTTTTCTATAAAAATGAATTATTACATTTGTTTTAAAATTAGCATCCATATTTTTTAATGAAAAAGTTTTTTACTTACCCCTTTTCTTTCTCTTTTAAAACTTACAAAAGGTCTTTTTTACTTTTTATAAGTATATTGCTTTTTAGCAAAAGTTATACCCAAAACAAAAAGCAATTTTATATCCCAGACTCATTAAAAAATTATACCTTCCAAGAATTATATGAAAGACAAAATGTTTTTAAAAATGATTTAAATAAACTAAAAATTTACTCAACTGCTTATTTACATAAAGCCAAAAATGAAAATGATACTATCAAAATAGCCAATGGATATTCTCAGTTTGCATCTAACTTTTTTATTAACAATCCAGAAAACGCAATTAAATATTATGACAGTATAATAAATTTAACTGATGGTTTATCTGATTTAGATTATCCAGGATATGGTTATTTATATAAAGGCTCCGTTCAGTTTATCATAGGCAAATACAACAAAGCATTAGAAAATTTATTAATCGCTCAAAAACTTGCTACATTAAAAAACAATAAAAAACAACACTTAGAAATAAAAAATCAAATAGGTTCTATCAAACTAATTTGGGGAAATTATACTGAAGCAAAAAAAGAGTTTAAATATGTGCTCAAAAATTTTGATAGTATCAACATTCCTAAAAATTTTATTACCATAAAACATCAAAGTTTATATTTTTTATCATACTCATATTTAAAAGAGAAAAGCTTTGACTCTGCTTACTTTTACGCAAATAAATATTTTGCATTAGAAAAAGATTTAGGCATTAAAAAAGCCGAATTTAACTATAAAGAATTACTTGCTGAAATAGAATATTATAAAGCCAATTATAAAAAAACAATCAAACTTCTTGATGAAATTAGTGTAGATGATTTTTACACAACTTCTTTTAATTACATGTTTTTATATGGAAGCTCTCTAAATAAATTAAATAAAAAAGAAGAGGCATTTCACTACTTTAAACTAGCCGATTCCATTTACAATTCAACTAACGATTTAATGCCTGAGGTTAGAATGGTACAAGAGTTTTTTATTGATTACTATAAAGAAAAAAAAGAGATAAAAAACCAACTTAAATACATTAACAAACTTTTATATGTTGACAGCATTATTAATTTTAACTCTAAAACATTAAATGAAACTATTACTAAAAAATATGATACCCCTATTTTAATCGCCGAAAAAGAAAAAATTATTTATGAATTAAACAATCATCATAAAAATTATAATCTAATTATTATTATACTTAGTAGCCTTACTTTAATTTCATCAATTCTAATAGTTAGAAACAAGAGGAAACAGAAAAAATTAAATAAGCGTATTAAATCTTTAGAAAATAATAGTTCAAAAAATAAAAAGTTAGCTACAAAATTTAATTCAGGAATTGAAGGAGTTCCTCAAAATGTAATTGATTCTATTTTAAACAACCTTAATTCTTTCGAAAAGAATCATTTATTTTTAAATAATAAAATTAAGTTAAACTCTTTAGCTAAATCATTAAATACAAATGCAAATTATCTTTCAAAAGTGATCAATCATTTTAAAGAAAAAAACTTTAATACCTACCTAACCGATTTAAGAATTGATTATTGTATTAGCAAATTGAAAGCTGAAAAAATCTATAGAAAATTTACTATTCAAGCAATTGCTTACGAAGCTGGCTTTAACAATACTGAATCTTTCTCAAAAGCATTTCATAAAAAAACGGGGGTTTATCCTTCAAATTTTATTAAAAAATTAAATAAAAAGCTCGAAATATAATATCTCGAGCTTTGTTGTTAACCATTAAATTTATTCATAAAAGCTTATGAGGTTGCTAACTCAAAAATATAGCTATTTAGTTTTTTAAGTGCTTTAATTTTATCGTTAGTATTTACCAAAAGTGAAATATTATTATTACTTCCTCCATAAGATATCATCCTCACTGAAATATCTTGCAACACCTTAAATAACCTATGCGTATCTTGATGTTTTACTATTGAATTTCCAACCAAACAAATGATACTTTGTTGTTGATCAACCTCCACATTTGAAAATCGCTCTAATTCTTCTAAAATTGATGTTAAGTTTTTATCATCATCTATAGTTAAAGAAACTGCAATTTCAGAAGTTGTTATCATATCAATTGAAGTTTCATATTTTTCAAAAATCTCAAAAACTTTTTTCAAAAACCCATGTGCTAATAACATTCTAGCTGATTTAATTTTAATAGCTGTAATAGTATCTTTAGCTGCAATTGCTTTTATTCCTTCACTTGTTGTTTCTCCAGTAATTAATGTTCCATCAGACTCTGGATCCATGGTGTTTTTTAATCGAACAGGAATATTAGCTTCTCTAGCAGGCATTACTGTTTGTGGATGTAAAATTTTTGCTCCAAAATAAGCCAACTCAGCAGCCTCATCAAAAGATAAATTAGAAATGGCATGAGTGTTTTCTACAAAACGAGGATCGTTATTATGCATTCCATCAATATCTGTCCATATTTGAACTTCATCTGCTTCCACTACTGCTCCAATAATTGTTGCAGTATAATCACTCCCACCACGTTGTAAATTAGCAACATTTCCATAAGCATCTAAACAAATAAAGCCTTGGGTAATATAAATATCAGCAGGTAATGCACTATTAATAATGCGTTGTAAATTTTGTTTTATATAAAAATCATCTGGATCATTCGTTTTATCAATTCTCATAAATCCTAAAGCTGGTAACAGCCTTGCATTAACCCCTTCTTGATTTAAATATTTTGTAAAAATATAGGTGGAGAGTAACTCTCCTTGTGAAACTATTTTTTTATAAAGTGACTCTGAATATTTTTCAGAAATGCAATTTTTAAGATATTCAAAAACTTTGTCTATATAATTACTAACATCCTGTTTTAAAGGTGATACTTCTATCAATTCATCTAAAACAGTATGGTATTTTACGTGTAGGTTATCTACACTTTTTAAAGCTTCTTGTTTTTGTCCGTTTTTAATAAAGTTCGATAACTCTACTAAAGCATTGGTAGTACCAGACATTGCAGATAGTACCACAATTTTTTTATCACCATCGGTAATAATGTCTTTCACTCTCTTAATATTTTCAATGGAACCTACTGAGGTTCCTCCAAATTTTAAAACTTTCATCGTTTTTATATTTAATACTACAAATTTAAGCGATAATTTTCCACAAATTGTGCATATTAAAAAAATATACACTAATTTTGCACAAACTGTTAAATATTTAACATTATGAAAACTATCGCCACCTGTGTAGAAGAAATTTTAGTTTCGCAACCTTTTTTAGAAGATGCTTTAACAAGAAACATCTTAAATTATAGCGCCTTAGCTGAAGAGCTTAGAGAGCCAATTTCTAAAATGTTACGTAAACCTGTAAAATCTGGAGCTATTATGATGGCTTTACGAAGATACAGTCCACCAAAAGAAATGGCTAACAAAATAAAACTGAATAAGGTTTTAGAAAACTTAGGAGACATAACTGTTCGATCAGATTTATCCGATTATACTTTTAAAAATTCTAGCACATTAATTCATAGTCACTTAAAAATGTTAGAAGTCCTTAAAGATGATCCTCATATATTTTACACATTTACACGTGGAGTACATGAAAGTAATGTGTTAATTAATTCAACATTAAAAAATCAAATTGAAGAAAGCTATAAAGATGAAATTTGTACTACAGTACAAGATCACTTATCGGCAATAACCATTGGTTTACCAAAAGAAAACACCAAAATAGCCGGCTTATATTATCAGTTTTTTAAACGCTTAGCCTGGGAAGGAATTTCATTATATGAAGTTGTTTCAACAACTAATGAGTTCACTATTTTAGTTGAAGATGAAGTAGTTGACACTGCCTTTTCTGCCGTTAAAGGATTGAAAAATTAACCAACCTCAGCTATTGATTATGACTTTTACATACAAAAACACTGCAATTCATTTTACATCTGAAGGAAAGGGAAAAGCGATTGTTCTTTTGCATGGTTTTTTGGAAAATTTGACCATGTGGAAAGCTACCGTAAAAGAACTTTCTAAAAAAAATCGTGTAATTTGTATTGATTTGTTAGGTCATGGACAATCTGAAAGTCTTGGATATATTCATACAATGGAAGAGCAAGCCAAAATGGTTATTGTTATTTTAAAACATCTTCGTTTAAGAAAATATGTGATTGTTGGGCATAGTATGGGAGGTTATATTGCCTTGGAAGTGGCAAAATTAGTTCCACCTAGTATAAAAGGTCTGTGTTTAATGAATTCAACTGCTTTAGCAGATACTAAAGAAAAACAGTTAAATAGAGAGCGAGGAATTGTTGCTGTAAAACAAAACCATAAAACATTTATAAGAGTTGCTATTCCAATGCTTTTTTCTGAAAAAAACAGAGAAATTTACACCTCTGAAATTAAAAATATTACCAATGAAGCTTTAAAAATGTCTCCACAAGGAATTATTGCAGCGTTAGAAGGTATGAAAATAAGAAAAAACAACAGTAATATTCACCAAACAGCAACATTTCCAATACAAATGATTATTGGCAAACAAGACCCTGCTTTGGAGTATCAATCACTTATCAATCAAACAAAAAATACGAGAGTACAAATAATTGAATTTCCAGATGGACATATGAGTTATATAGAGAATCAAGAAGAATTGATTAAAACACTCTTAAAATTTTCAAAACTATGTTTTTAAAAAAGTGGTTTCCTATTTTTTACAAACTAATACTTGTTTTAATTGTGATAAATTATTACAAAAAATTAAACAAACCCATACCTGAAGGGCAACCTGGATTAAACCCAAATGGAATGTCAACTTCACCTAATATTACACTTGTTTAGATTATTACACTCAAAAGGTTTTAAATTAACTTTTTAAGCCATTCCAGCCTTGTGCAGTTAATTTAACTTGTTGGCCTGCTCTTGTAATTAAATTTGCCCCTTGACTTTCATCAATAATATGACCAATAACTGTTAAATGTGGATTACCTTTAATTTTTGAGAAATCATCTTGAGAAATTGTAAATAACAACTCATAATCTTCACCTCCACTTAAAGCAATTGTTGTACTGTTTAAGTCAAATTCTTCACAAGTTGAAATTACTTGCGGATCTAAAGGTATTTTTTCTTCATACAAATTACATCCTACTTTAGATTGGTCACAAATATGTAAAATTTCTGATGAAAGACCATCTGAAATATCTATCATGGAAGTGGGTTTAACTTTTAAATCATGCAATAATTTTACGATATCTTTTCTTGCTTCTGGCTTTAATTGGCGTTCAACTAAATAAGAATAATCCGTTAAATCTGGCTGAGAATTAGGATTTACTTCAAAAACTTGTTTTTCGCGTTCTAAAACTTGCAACCCTAAATAAGCTGCTCCTAAATCTCCAGTTACTACCAATAAATCATTAGGCTTTGCAGTATTTCTATACACTATATTTTCTTCCTTTGCTTCACCAATAGCTGTTATACTAATTAACAATCCTTTTGTTGAAGATGTAGTATCTCCACCCACTAAATCTACATTATATGTTTTACAAGCCAAGTAAATTCCTTCATACAATTCTTCAATTGCTTCCAAAGGAAAACGATTTGAAACAGCGATAGAAACTGTTATTTGTGAAGCATTTCCATTCATAGCATATACATCCGATAAATTAACCATTACAGCCTTGTAGCCTAAATGTTTTAAAGGCATATAACTTAAATCAAAATGCACCCCTTCAACTAGCAAATCGGTAGTCACTAAAACCTGTTTATCTTTAACTTCAACAACAGCTGCATCATCACCAACTCCTTTAACAGTTGTAGCTTGTTGAACTTTAAAATTTTGAGTTAAATGTTTAATCAATCCGAATTCCCCTAATTCAGATAAACTAGTACGAGATTGGTTTTTATCTTCTATCATTTTGCAAAGATAATTGTTTATAGGTAACTTCAATTACACTATCAATTTTATTCATTGTAAAACATTATTATAAATCATTTTTTGTGCCTATATTTGCACTAATTTAGAATTAATCTATATAAGGAAATGATAAAAGTTTCAGACATAGCAAAAAAGAAAGTTGTAGAGCTAATGCAGGAAGATGGATTTAACCCAGAAAATGATTTTGTTAGGGTTGGAGTAAAAAGTGGCGGATGCTCTGGATTATCGTATGATTTAAAGTTTGACAAAGAAAATAAAGAAGACGATAAAGTTTTTGAAGACAATGGTGTAAAAATTATTGTAGATAAAAAAAGTTTTCTATATTTAGTTGGAACCACATTAGAATATTCTGGAGGATTAAACGGAACAGGTTTTGTTTTTAACAATCCTAATGCACAACGCACTTGTGGATGCGGAGAAAGCTTTTCCTTGTAATCATTAAAATTTTGAAATGAGTAAATTTACTGAAGACGATTTAAAGAAAGAACTCGAAACTAAAGAGTACGAATACGGTTTTTATACAGATATTGAAGCTGATAAATTTCCAGTAGGCTTAAGTGAAGAAGTGGTGATTGCAATTTCTAAAAAGAAAAATGAGCCTGAATGGATGACTTTATGGAGATTGGATGCTTTTAAAATTTGGAAAGAAATGGAAGAACCAGAATGGGCAAATGTTCATTACGAAAAACCAAAATTTCAAGAAATTAGCTATTATTCTGCTCCTAAAAAAAAGCCAAAATTAGACAGTTTAGACCAAGTTGATCCTGAATTATTAAAAACTTTCGAAAAATTAGGAATCTCAATTGATGAACAAAAACGTTTATCTAATGTAGCGGTTGATGTTGTTATGGATTCCGTTTCCGTAGCTACAACTTTCAAAAAAACCTTGAACGAAAAAGGCATCATTTTTTGCCCTATTTCAGAAGCCATTCAAGAACATCCAGAATTAGTAAAAAAATATTTAGGAACCATTGTTCCAAAAACCGATAACTTTTATGCGGCTCTAAACTCTGCTGTATTTTCTGATGGTTCTTTTTGCTATATTCCAAAAGGCGTTACTTGCCCAATGGAACTTTCTACCTATTTTAGAATAAATGAAGGTGGAACCGGACAATTTGAAAGAACCTTAGTTGTTGCTGATAAAGGAAGTTTTGTAAGCTATTTAGAAGGTTGTACAGCACCTGCTCGTGATGAAAATCAACTTCATGCTGCTGTTGTAGAATTGATAGCTTTAGACGATGCTGAAATAAAATATTCAACCGTACAAAATTGGTTTCCTGGAGATGCTGAAGGTAAAGGAGGAGTTTATAATTTTGTAACTAAAAGAGGCTTGTGTGAAAAAAATGCTAAAATCTCTTGGACACAAGTTGAAACTGGAAGTGCTGTTACCTGGAAATATCCAAGTTGCATATTAAAAGGAGATAACTCAGTTGGTGAATTTTATTCTATCGCAGTCACTAATAATTACCAACAAGCTGATACTGGTACTAAAATGATTCATTTAGGGAACAATACCAAAAGTACCATTATTTCTAAAGGTATTTCAGCTGGAAAATCTCAAAACTCCTACAGAGGACTTGTTCAAGTTGGGGCAAGAGCCAATAATGCTCGTAACTTTTCACAATGTGACTCATTATTAATGGGAAATAAATGTGGAGCGCATACATTTCCTTACATTGAAGCAAAAAATAAAACCGCACAAATTGAACACGAAGCAACCACAAGCAAAATTGGAGAAGATCAATTATTTTATTGTAATCAGCGTGGAATAGATACAGAAAAAGCAATTGCACTAATTGTCAATGGCTTTAGCAAAGAAGTTCTAAATAAGTTACCGATGGAATTTGCTGTTGAAGCTCAAAAATTATTAGAAATAAGTTTAGAAGGAAGTGTTGGGTAATATGAAAAATAACAAAGTTATAATAGTAGGTTCTTCTAGAAGCAATGGAAATACTTCAAAAGTTATTTCTACTATTTCAAAAAAACAACATATTGATGTGGTTGATTTAAATGATTACACCATTTCGTATTACGATTATGAAAGTAAAAATTTAAACGATGATTTTTTACCACTCATAAAATCTATTATTGAAAAATACGACACACTTATCTTTGCCACACCTGTTTATTGGTACAATATGAGTGGCATTATGAAAGTATTTTTTGACAGATTTTCAGACTTAATTAGAATTGAAAAAGAAACTGGAAGGAAATTAAGAGGTAAAAATATGTTTGTAATTTCTAATTCACATGACAATAAAATAGATGCAAATTTTTACATCCCCTTTCAAAAGTCAGCAAATTATTTAGGGATGAATTATACTGGAGAATTGCACTTAAATGCTGATAATATAAAAGAATTAAACAATATAGAATTAACACAACTCTACAATGCTTAGTATAAAAAATTTACACGCAAGTATCAACGATAAAGAGATTTTAAAAGGAATTAATCTTGAAATAAAAGCTGGTGAAGTACACGCAATTATGGGCCCTAATGGCTCTGGAAAAAGTACACTTTCATCAGTAATAGCAGGAAAAGAAGAATATGAAGTAACAGAAGGCTCCGTAGTTTTAAACAATGAAGATTTGGAAGATTTAGCTCCAGAAGAAAGAGCACACAAAGGGATTTTCTTATCATTTCAATATCCTATTGAAATTCCAGGTGTAACTGTTACAAATTTTATTAAAACAGCAATTAATGAAACTCGAAAAGCTAAAGGTTTAGATGAGTTGCCAGCTAAAGATATGCTGAAATTAATTAGAGAAAAAGCTGATTTATTAGAAATTGACCGTAAATTTTTATCGCGTTCTTTAAATGAAGGATTTTCTGGAGGTGAAAAAAAACGTAATGAAATTTTTCAAATGGCAATGTTAGAACCTCAACTAGCTATTTTAGATGAAACTGACTCAGGATTAGATATTGATGCACTAAAAGTAGTTGCTAACGGAGTTAACAAGTTAAAAAACAAGGATAATGCAGTATTAGTAATTACTCACTATCAACGTTTATTAGATTATATTGTTCCAGATTATGTTCACGTTTTATATAATGGAAAAATTGTAAAATCTGGCGGGAAAGAATTAGCTTTAGAATTAGAAGAAAAAGGATACGATTGGTTGAAATAATAAAACTATGGATTTAAAAGAAAAATTGGTTACTTCATTTTTGGCATTTGAAAATAAGGGTGGATTAGATTTAGATTCAAATGTACATTCCATACGATCTAAAGCCATTCAAAATTTTGAAAAAGAAGGGTTTCCAACTAAAAAAGATGAAGAATGGAAATACACGAGTCTTAATAGTTTATTAAAACATGACTTTAGCTTATTTCCTGAAACCAAAAAAGCAGTAGGATTTAAAAACGTAAAAGAATTTTTAATTAATGATATTGAATCCTATACCTTAATATTTATAGATGGTGTTTTTAGTTCATTTTTATCGGACACTACGCATGATGATTGCGATGTTTGTGTGCTTTCATCAGCTTTAACTCGTCCAAAATACAAAATGGTGGTTGACAATTACTTTAACACCATAGCTAAAGACAATAATAGTTTATCTGACTTAAACACCGCTTTTGCTAAAGAAGGAGCATTTATTAACATTCCAAAAAACACAATTGTTCCTAAACCAATTCAAATATTAAACTTTTCAACTGGAAGTGAATCGGAAGTAATGATTCAACCTAGAAATTTAGTAGTAGTAGGTGAAAATTCTCATGTTCAAATTATAGAACGTCACCAAAATTTATCAAAAAATACGGTACTCACCAATGCTGTTACAGAAATATTTGTACATAAAAGAGCCATTGTTGATTATTACAAGATTCAAAATGATACAGAAACTTCTTCTTTAATTGATAGTACTTTTGTTTCACAAAAACAACAAAGTGTTGCTTCAGTTCACACCTATTCTTTTGGAGGAAAATTAACTAGAAATAATTTAGAGTTTTACCATGAAGGAGAGCATATTACTTCTAACTTAAATGGTATTTCTATTTTAAATAACAAGCAACATGTTGATAATCATACTCTAGTTAACCATAAACACCCTAATTGTGAAAGCCATGAACTTTACAAAGGCATATATGCAGATAAATCTACTGGTGTTTTCAACGGAAAAGTTATTGTTCAACAAGAAGCTCAAAAAACAAATGCCTTTCAACAAAACAATAATATTTTAATGGATGATGGAGCAAGTATTAATGCAAAACCTCAATTAGAAATTTTTGCAGATGACGTAAAATGTTCACATGGTTGTACTATTGGTCAATTAGATGATAGTGCTTTATTTTACATGCAATCTAGAGGAATTCCAAAAAAAGAAGCCAAAGCATTATTGTTATTTGCTTTTGGAAATGATGTAGTTGAAAAAATTAAAATTCCGCAATTAAAAACTAGAATTACTAAACTGATAGCAAAAAACCTAGGAGTTGAATTAGGTTTTGAATTTTAAACATATTTAATTTATATAAAGAGCTACTATTTAGTAGCTCTTTTTTTATGCTCATATTAATGTTTGAGAACTTCAGGATTTAACACTACAAACTCTGTTCTTCTGTTTAATTGATGCTCAATTTCTGCGCATTTAACATTGTTTTTACAGTGATTAACCAACCTTGTTTCTCCATATCCTCTTCCAATAATCCTTGTAGAATCAACACCTTTTTTAAGCATCCAACGAATAACAGATTTAGATCTATCTTCTGATAGTTTTAAATTATACTCATCAGAAGCTTTAGAATCTGTATGAGATTGTAATTCAACTTTAATTTTAGGATACTTAACCAATATGCTTAAAACCCTTTGTAATTCTAACTCAGCTTCATCTCTAATATCAAATCTATCATTATCAAAATAGATTGAATGGGCATTAATTTTTAATACATCTTTTTCTTTTATAAAATCATTTAAATCAAGTTGTACCTCCTCTACAGAAGGTTTTTTAGTATAAATACTACTTGCATAATTTTTACATTTAACTCTCAACGGCTTGGCGATAGGGTAATCATTATTTAAATCAAAATCTTTCAAATAACCATCATCTGCATAATTATCTAACTCAACTATCGCAACATTTTCAAACTCAAACATTACTCTACTTGTAGCCCCTTCATTTTCATCTACATTGCCTACAACAATTATTGTTGGAGGAGTGTTAATAACCGTTAAATTTGTTTCTTTAGCCGTTCCAAGAAATTTCAATTTTGTATCACAATTTGTTGCCAAAGCTTCATTATTTGGTCCATCAATGTCATTAATAATAAATCTGAAATTATTTAATGCAATAGGCGTACGTTTATCAGATTGTAAAAATGTAAATCTTATTCTACTTAAATTCTTTGGAATTCCTGATGAAGATGCTATTGAACTGTACCTAATATTATCTTTGTTTTGTGTAAAAACTCCATTTTGAGGCCCACTAATTCTTTGAGCTCTTATATATTTTAGCGAAGGAATACTTGATAACACTCTAAATAAGGCATTGCTTGTTTCATTTCCAGAAACCACTTTTGTAATGGCTACTGTTTCATAATTTTGGGCTACTCCACCAATTGAAATCAAAAACAATGCAGTAATAATATTCAACTTTAAATAAAAAAAAATCACCTTCATACTTGAGTATTTTTCTATATCCCTATTTTTAATAGCCCAAATTTATTGAATAGCTGAAGTCACTTCTCTTAAAAATTGATCAATATTAAACAATGGATTTTCTGCCAAGCCAAAACGCACTACAACTAAATCTTTTGAAGGAATTATAAAAACATGCTGACCTTGATATCCATTACAAGAAAACAAATCGCGTGGAACATTTGGATATACACCTCCTGCATTTAGCCAAAACTGAGCGCCATATTCACCATTTGAACCATTTGTTGGAGTTTTACTGTAGTGTACCCAAGATGAATTTAATAGTTGTTCTCCATTCCAATTTCCATTATGAAGGTATAACAATCCGAATTTTGCCCAATCACGAGCGGTTGCCCAAGCATAAGAAGACCCCACGTAGTTTCCTGAAATGTCTGTTTCAATAATCATTGAGTCCATTCCAATTTTATCAATTAATTCGGTATACCAAAAATCTAGATATTCTTGATGTGTTTGAAATTGATTTCTAATAAATCTAGATAATAAATTGGTAGTTCCAGAGGAATAATTCCAGCTATTATTGGACTCATTAACTAAAGGTTTATTAAGTTGAATTTCAGTCATATCATCCGCTAAAAACAACATTTTAGTGACGTCTGAAATATTGTTGTAATCTTCAACCCACTCCAAACCACTATTCATTTGAAGCAAATTATTTAAAGTAATTTTGGCACGATTATCTTGTTTCCATTCTGGAAATAAATTAGTTTGATTGACATTGATTTTCCCCTGCTTTTCTAAAATTCCTAAAACTCCATTGGTAATGCTTTTTGTCATAGACCATCCTAATAATTTTGTATCTTTATTAAATCCTGAACTGTATTTTTCTGCTACAATTTGGTCTTTATAAATAACCACAACAGCTCTAGTTCTTTTCAGCTGTTCTCCTTCTTTATCAAAAGCTTTATCTACAGCATTTTGTAATACTTGGTAATTAATATTAAAAAACAGGGTATCTTTTTGAGCCAAATTACCATATGGAAATGGTAGCTTTTTGTTTGAAATTTTTCTATTAGGCTTAAAATCTATGTTTTTATAATCTTCAGGAAGTAAAACACAACCAACTCCTTGTTTGTAAATAGCTTTTCTTTTTTTTAAACCAAATACGGTTGAAGTTACCGATTTTTCTTCTTCATTAACTACATTTTTAGCATAATAAACTGGGTTAATATCATTATCTCCTGCTTCAATAGAAGCTAAATCTCTACCTGCCTCAAAAGTACAAGAGCAAACACTTTTTGCTGCAAAACCAGTAATAATATTTAAGCGAGGATAATTATAAACCATTAAACCAATGGTAATAATTAGCAAAGGAATAACTCCAAATTTCACTATTTTTTTCATGTAATTTCAATTAAAATAAGTGTTAAAAATAACATTAATTTTATCAGTTTAAAAAAAAGATTTTAATAACAATAACTTTAAAACAATATGGATTTTGTAATTTTGTATTTAGAATCATTCTAAAAAAAGAATATGATAGACATTAAGAAAGTTAGAGCTGATTTTCCAATTTTAAATTCAACTGTAAACGGAAAACCCCTAGTATATTTAGACAATGCTGCAACCAGTCAAAAACCTCAGGTTGTAATAGATGCCATTGTTAATTATTACACTACTATTAATTCAAATATTCATAGGGGCGTACACACCTTAAGTCAAAAAGCAACTGAAGCTTATGAACAAGCTCGTATCAAATTGCAACAACATTTTAATGCTAAAAAAAGTTTTGAAATAATACTAACTGCTGGTACTACCCATAGCATAAATATTGTAGCAACTGGTTTTACTTCTTTCTTAAAAAAGAACGATGAAATAATCGTTTCTGCTATGGAACATCACTCAAATATTGTTCCTTGGCAAATGCTATGTAAACGAACTGGTGCTATTTTAAAGGTTATTCCAATGAATAATGAAGGAGAGTTATTAATGAATGAGTATGATAAATTACTATCGCACAAAACTAAACTAGTATTTGTAAATCATGTTTCAAATGCCTTAGGCACTATCAATCCAATTCAAGAAATTATTGATAAAGCACATAACGTTGGCGCAGCAGTTTTAATTGATGGAGCGCAAAGTTGTCCACATATTAAACCCGATGTGCAAAAATTAGATGCTGATTTCTATGTAGCCTCTGCCCACAAACTATGTGGCCCAACAGGTGTTGGTATTTTATATGGAAAAGAAGAATGGTTAAACAAACTCCCTCCCTATCAAGGTGGTGGAGAAATGATTAAACAAGTTACCTTTGAAAAAACTACTTATGCCGATTTGCCTCATAAATTTGAAGCCGGCACACCTAATATTGCTGGTGTAATTGCTTTTGGAACTGCTATTGATTATATGAATAAAATTGGCTTTGACAATATAGCAGCCTATGAAAATGAGTTATTAGCTTATGCTACTAAAAAACTTCTTGCAATTGATGGACTTAAAATTTATGGAACTTCAAAAAATAAAACATCTGTAATTTCATTTAATATAGAAAATATTCACCCATATGATATTGGAACTATTATTGATAAGCTAGGAATTGCTGTAAGAACTGGTCATCATTGCGCACAACCCGTAATGGATTTCTATAAAATTCCTGGGACAGTTAGAGCTTCTTTTTCATTTTACAATACTTTTGAAGAAGTAGATTTACTATATAATGCATTAGTAAAAGCTAAAAACATGCTTTGTTAATTATTTAACATTTTAAATAGTATTGTTATATATGTTGTTTTATTGCTAATAATTCAATTTTTTTTGAATTTATTTTTACATTCTATCTGTTTTTAACATTTTTTTAATATATTCGTCCGTCTTCTTATTAAAGACAAACCTCAATTATTAACCAAAACTATTAAAAACTCAAAATGAAAAAACTAATTCTTTTTTTCGCAATTCTTGCTTTAGCTATTGTTGCATGTCAAGACAACTCTGAAGAAGCAACTCCAACTCAAGAAACTTTATCGGTGGATATGAGTGATTTTTACGTATATACTGATGATGATTTATCAAGCAGAAGCGCAACAGCTTCAAACAATGATAAGTGTTACAGTATGAAAGTTTTAAACAAGCAATTAGATGAAAACCCAGGCTTGTATAAAAAAATGTACAACATTGAAAAACACACTAGAACTGTTATTTCCTTAAAAGGAAAGCCAACAAAGCCAGGTGGAGGAAATGGTGGCGGTGGAGGAACCACACCAACACCTTATGATGGAACTATCAATATTCCTGTATATGTATATGTAATTTATTCTAATGCTAGCCAAAATATTAGTGATGCACAAGTAAATTCTCAAATTTCAGTTTTAAATGCTGATTTCAATGATACTAATTATAACGATGTGCCTACAGAATTTCAAAGCGTAGGTGCAGATATCGATATTAATTTTACCCTAGCTACCATAGACAGACAAGCAAATTCCACAACAAGCTGGGGAACAAATAACGCTGTAAAAAGTGCTTATCCAGCAGTACCAGGTCACTTAACTATTTGGGTGGCAAATATTGGTGGAGGAATTTTAGGATATGCGCAATTTCCAGGAGGAAACGCATCTACAGACGGTGTTGTAATCTCACCTCAATATTTTGGAACTACAGGTACAGCTCAAGCTCCATTTGACAAAGGACGTACTGCAACTCATGAAGTTGGTCACTGGTTAAACTTGCGTCATATTTGGGGTGATGGAAGATGTAAACAAGATGATTTTGTGGCAGATACCCCAAGCTCTGATGGACCTAACTATGGATGCCCTTCTTACCCAACTGTTAACTGTAGATCAAATGACATGACCATGAATTATATGGATTACACAGATGATGCTTGTATGAATATGTTTACATTAGGACAAAAAGATAGAATGAGAGCTATTTTTGCATCTGGTGGAGCAAGAGAAAACTTTGTTCAGTAAAATGAATTTGTTTTATTAATTTTAAAAGGAGCTTTTTGCTCCTTTTTTTATTTTTATAGAAAACCCATTTAAAATGAAAACTTTTATCTATTTATTTATAGTATTAACAACGCTTTACAGTTCTTGTAACAATCAAAACTCAAAAAATCTGGAAATAAACTACAAAGCTCAAACAAGAGGATTTAATTATGAAATTCATTTAAAAAATGATACTCTTCAAATTAATAATGACAATATTATTAAAAAAATAAAACTTCATAAAACACAACATTCCCAAATTACCAATTTGGTGAATTTAATAGATTTTAAAGAAATTAAAAATAACATTTCAACTGATGAATTCGCAGTTGACAGAGCTATTAAAGGAAAATTTAAACTTAAGTTTAACAACCAAGTTTACGAATATGAATTAGACCATCATAATTTACCCAAAAGCATTCAACAATTATTTACAACATTAGAACAAACTATAAAGTAAAATTATTTTCTACCAAAATCAGCAGGAATTTCTCCCCAAGCTTTGGTTTCCCATTTTAATATTTTAGTAGTGTATGTATTCTCTTTCAACCATTTTTCAGCCCTTTTTACAAAATCAAAAAGCGGTTTATTTTCTTCAGTAATAGGTAAATTGGTTCTACATTGCCCTTTCTTTACCCAATTTATAGCAATTTTAGAATCGGAATAAATAGGATACGTTAAATTTCGCTGTTTTAAAAACCCTAAACCATGTACTAGTGCTAAAAATTCACCAATATTATTGGTTCCTTTCTCAAATGGTCCTTGAATAAAAAGTTGTTTTTTAGATTCAGTATCAACTCCTCTATATTCCATTTTCCCTGGGTTTCCTGAACAAGCAGCATCTACTGAAATTGAAGGCATTATTGGCTTACCTATTAAAGTAAGTTCTTCATTTGATAAAGCAACTCTTTTAGTATCTTTCCCTTTATAAACATCATAAGTCTCTTTAAAAGCTTTTTCGGCTTCATCTTTTGAAGAGAATGATTTATATTGAGCTCCTTTAAAATTTGTAATATTCTTCTTACAAGCTTCCCATGAGGTAAAAACACCTGTTTTAGTTCCTTTCCAAATAACGTAAAATTTTTTTTTAGCCATTTTTTAACAACACTTTTTCAATAATTTCTGGAAAATACCTATATTCTAACTCATGAATTTTTTCAGCAACATTTTCTGCAGTATCAGTTGATAAAACTTCAAAACGTTTTTGAAAAATAATAGCGCCTTCATCATAATTTTCATTTACAAAATGAATGGTAATTCCAGATTCTCTCTCATTATTTTTTACTACTGCATTGTGCACATGCATTCCATACATACCCTTTCCTCCATACTTAGGCAATAAAGCTGGGTGAATATTTAGTATTTTATTAGGAAAAGCATTAATTATAGATATTGGGATTTTCCATAAAAAGCCAGCCAAAATAATAAAATCTGCTTTTTCTTTTAATAAATTTAAAATTTTATCCGAAAAAATAAAATCACCCTTATCAAAGGTAACACTACTAATTCCCAACCTATTAGCTCGTTCTAAAACTTTAGCCTCTTTATTATTTGACAATACCAAATCTACCGATATAGTTTTATGGTTATTAAAATATTTTATGATATTTTCAGCGTTAGTTCCTGATCCTGAGGCAAATATTGCAATACGTTTCATTTCAAATTAAATTCGTTTTTAATTTTTTAGAATATTCTATTTCAAAAAAAGAATTGTGTTTGCCACAAATAAAATAAATAATTGACAACTTTTAATGGTTAAATACAAAAACTTTTAATAATTTTAATCTGCAAAATAGGTACTTTTATCGATTAAAAGATTTTCATTTAAATAAAGTTTTATATTTTTGCCGAGTAATTAAATTTTAAAATTAAAAAATTATGTCAGACATTGCATCAAGAGTAAAAGCCATTATCGTAGATAAATTAGGCGTTGACGAAAATGAAGTAACAATCGAAGCTAGCTTTACTAACGACTTAGGAGCAGACTCACTTGATACTGTTGAATTAATCATGGAATTCGAAAAAGAATTCGATATTCAAATACCAGACGATCAGGCTGAAAATATTGGTACTGTTGGTCAAGCAATTAGCTATATAGAAGACGCAAAAAAGTAATTTTATATGGAAATTAAACGAGTTGTAGTAACTGGACTTGGAGCATTAACACCAATAGGAAATACTGTAAAAGATTATTGGAATGGTCTCACCAATGGAGAAAGTGGAGCTACTCCAATAACGTATTTCGACGCCTCCAAGTTCAAAACTCGTTTCGCTTGCGAATTAAAAAACTTTAATGCCAACGATTTTATTGATAGAAAAGAAGCTAGAAAAATGGACAGGTTTACTCAGTATGCAATGGTTGCAACTGATGAGGCCATTTTAGATGCTAATCTTGATATTGAAAAACTAGATAAAAATAGAGTTGGTGTCATTTGGGGAGCTGGAATTGGAGGTTTAGAAACTTTTCAAAATGAAGTTTTAAACTTTGCCAATGGTGATGGCACTCCAAGATTCAACCCTTTCTTTATTCCAAAAATGATTGCAGACATTGCTCCAGGACAAATTTCCATTAAATATGGGTTTAGAGGACCAAATTTTGCAACCGTTTCTGCTTGTGCATCATCTTCCAACGCAATTATTGATGCCCTTAACTATATCCGTCTTGGATATGCAGATGTAATGGTATCTGGTGGTTCTGAAGCCGCAGTTACAATTGCTGGAATGGGAGGTTTTAATGCTCTTCAAGCACTTTCTACAAGAAATGATGACCCTACAACAGCTTCGAGACCATTTGACAAAGATCGTGATGGTTTTGTTTTAGGTGAAGGTGCAGGAACACTTATTCTTGAAGAATATGAGCACGCCAAGGCTAGAGGCGCAAAAATATATGCCGAAATAGGCGGTGGAGGTTTATCTGCCGACGCTTATCACATTACTGCCCCACACCCTGATGGATTGGGAGCTTACAACGTAATGGCAAATTGTTTAAAAGATGCTGGTTTAAAACCAGAAGATGTTGATGCTATTAACATGCACGGAACTTCAACTCCTCTTGGAGATATTGCCGAAGCTAAAGCTATTTTAGAGGTTTTTGGAGAGCATGCCTACAAGCTAAACATAAATTCAACCAAGTCAATGACTGGTCATTTACTAGGTGCTGCTGGAGCAGTTGAAGCTATTGCTTCAATACTTGCCATCAAAAATGGCATCGTACCTCCTACAATAAATCATTTCACTAGTGATGATCAAATTGACAGTAAATTAAACTTTACGTTTAATAAAGCTCAAAAACGTACTGTAAATGTAGCCATGAGTAATACTTTTGGATTTGGAGGACACAATGCTTGTGTACTCTTTAAAAAACTAGAATAACCGCTAAATTATTGAATGAACTTCATTCGTAAAATTATTGATACTCGCATTAAAAATGACGAGTCCTTTTTTGTTGAATTAAAAAAAATTATAGGATTTACTCCTAAGAACCTCTCTTTTTATAAAAAAGCATTTATACATCGCTCTGTTAAAGAGTTAGATAAAGAAACTGGCTATCCTATAAATTATGAACGTTTAGAATTTTTGGGCGATGCCATGTTAAGCGCAATTATAGCTTCCTACCTATTTAATGAAGTGCCTTCAGGAGATGAGGGATATTTAACTCAAATGAGGTCTAAAATTGTAAGTAGAGAACATTTAAATGAACTTGGAAGAGATTTAGGATTACTTCGTTTTGTAAAAAGCAATGTAGCAAGCTCAAAATTTGGAGAAAACATACATGGCAATATCTTTGAAGCTTTAGTGGGCGCTATCTATTCAGATAGAGGATATAATTATTGTAAAAAATTTATTTATAAACGCGTTATTGATCCTTATGTTGACGTTTTAAAATTAGAAGGTAAAATAACTAGTTATAAAAGTATTTTTATTGAATGGTGTCAAAAAACAAAAAAAGATTTCAATTTTGATGTTTATGAAGACACTGGGAACGATACTGTAAAACACTTTAGCGTAAAACTTTACTTAGATAAAAAAATTATTGCAAAAGGAAGAGCAACTTCTAAGAAAAAAGCTGAAGAAATTGCAGCAAAAAGAGCCTATTATGCGTTCCAAGATGAAATTTCTACATTTTAAAATTAATAATTTTACGAATACGATTTCGTAAAATTATTAGTTACTGTTAGTAAACAATAGTACTTTTGTAAACCAATATTCATTCTTTATATGCAACTATTTACGCTTGATTTTGAAGATGATTATTCACTAATCGGAATTCACTCACCTGAAGAAGATTACAGACTGGCTTATCTTTTAAATTTACATTTAAAAACAAAATTAACCAGATATAAACACCATTTAGATTTTGAAAATTCTGAAGCAGAATTTCCATTATTTGAATTTAAAGACGAAACTAATTTTAACAATTATTATTTAATTAATAACAAACACACACAGCTCAATAGCGAACTTAAAAACGAGGGTTTATTTGGAGGAAATATTAGTACAACTTCATATTTAATACCTGAAAAAAAGAACATTGATTATTTCTTGAAAATTGAAGGTTGTAACAGCGACATTTTTATCAAAAATTTAGTAGTTAACTTAAATAAAATTAAACAAATAATCACCTCTTATTCTATTGAACCTAACACATTAAAATCAAAAGATCACTTAATTTTTTAATTATGGCAGAAAACAGAAAACGAACTAAAATTGTAGCAACATTAGGACCAGCTTGCAGTACTAAAGATATCCTTGAAAAAATGATGGAATCTGGTGTAAATGTGTTCAGAGTTAATTTTTCACATGCCGAATATACCGATGTTGAGAAAAAAATAAAACTTATAAGAGAAATTAATAAAAGTCGCAACTTTAACGTTGCTATTTTAGCTGATTTGCAAGGCCCAAAATTACGTGTAGGTAAAATGGCTGAAAAAGTAAAATTAGAAGTTGGAGACACTTTTATTTTTACTACAAATAAATGCGAAGGGACTAATGAAAAGGCTTATATGACTTACCAAAATTTTCCAAAAGATGTACAAGTAGGTGAACACATTTTGGTAGATGATGGCAAACTATTATTTGAAGTTATTGATACAGATAGAGACAGTCAAGTTATAACAAAAGTATTGCGAGGTGGCAAATTAAAATCTAAAAAAGGGGTAAACTTACCTAACACTAAAATTTCATTGCCTGCACTTACAGAAAAAGATATTGAAGATGTATTATTTGCCATTAAAATGAAGGTAGATTGGATTGCTCTTTCTTTTGTGAGAACTCCTGAAGATTTAATTCAATTAAAAGAATTAATTAAAGAAAACTCTTCTTATAAAATACCAATTATAGCAAAAATTGAAAAGCCTGAAGCGGTTGAAAATATTGATAAGCTAACACCATATTGCGATGCTTTAATGTGCGCTCGAGGTGATTTGGGGGTAGAAGTTCCAATGGAAAAAGTTCCTTTGATACAAAAAAGATTAGTGCTTAAAGCTAAAAAAGCACACATTCCAATTATAATTGCTACTCAAATGATGGAAACAATGATAACCAATCAAGTTCCAACAAGAGCGGAGGTTAATGATGTTGCAAATTCAATAATGGATGGGGCTGATGCTGTAATGCTATCTGGTGAAACTTCTGTTGGAGAATTTCCATTAGAAGTGATTAAACAAATGCGAAAAATAATTGAAAGTGTAGAAAATTCTCCACTTATTTCAATGCCTGAAACTTATGTGCAATGTATTAACGAACGCTTTATTTCAAAAGCTATTTGCCATCAAGCGTCTATTATGGCAAATTCAATTAATGCAGAGGTAATTACCACTTTAACAGATTCAGGATTTACCGCTTTTCAAATTTCTTCTTGGAGACCAAAATCAAATATTCTTGTTTTCTCTTCTAACAGACGAATTTTAGCTATGTTAAATTTACTTTGGGGAGTTAAAGGCATTTATTACGATCGTTTTGTAAGCACAGATCAAACCATTGAAGACATTAATAATTTAGCCCATGAAAGAGGGTATTTAAATGAAGGTGACTTTGCAATTAACATAACTTCAATGCCTGTTAAACAAAGAGGTATGGCAAATACCATGAGAATAACAGAATATAAGGAAACCAAAAAAAGTAATTAATTACTTTTTAATATAGCATACAAAGCAAACGAAGCTAACCAATGGGCTCCGGCATATTCGCCAGAGTCCATTTTTTTATAACTATAATCAAAATGTTTGTTGGCCAAATTTAACATCTTATCATTATGTAGTGTTAAACCTATTTCATACAAACACCAAGCTCTACTAAAGTTTAAACCATCTAAATGCGCTAATTTTCCGTCGGATCTATCGGTAACTTCAGCCACTTCCAAATAAGTTGATGGATGTTGTCTGAAATTTGGTAAAAAATTGTCTAACCAACTCGTAAATTCTTCTTCCGGTAATACTTTCATCATTAAAGATGCTTCTTGTAAACAAGGAGATAAAAAATCAAATCCACCAGGCTCCCAAGTAATTGGACATCCTTTATCATTCAAATAATATTCTTTTGCTTTAACCTCAATTATAGCTGCTAACTCAGGAGCATATTTTTTTGCATAATCCAAGGCAAAAGACATACCAAAAGCGGTATTTGGATGTTCTCCTACCCTAATTGGATAGGTTAATTTTGGTAAAAATTCTATGTATTTATTTTCTATTAATTTTACTAAAGGTTCTAAATTTTGGTAAAGTTCTAAGGACTTTTCAGTGTTCCAATCTCGCAAAGTTTCTGCTACTTTTAACAGCCAAGCCCACCCGTAAGTTCGCTCAAAAGTTTTATTATGAACATCCTCAAAATACTCGATTTCTTTTAAAATATTTTCTTTGGTGATGTTTTTTTGAAGTTTCGCAAAAATGGCATCTCTATGTTCAAAGTTTGGAAGTTCTTTTAAAATATTTAATAAAGTCCAATGCCCATGTACAGAAGAGTGCCAGTCAAAACAACCATAAAACGCTGGGTGCAACTCAGAAGGCTCTTTTAAATAAGAGCTGTCTCCTAAAACTTGACCTAATTTATTGGGATACTCTTGGTCAATACATTCAAAAGCAAAATGATATAAATAATTGGCACTTTTTTTATTTAATTCGGGTTTTGGATACATCGTGGCATCTTCTAATTTAGAAGTAGTATTGGGCTGACAACCGCAGGTAATTATTCCTAAAAGGAGTACTAAAAAAATTCTTTGCATGATTAAAATTTTAGGTTCATTTTTATAACTGTTGCATCATTTAATACAAATGGTGTTGGAATCATACTTTTGGATCTAGGTTTAAACTTAAATTGGGAGTTTGTCAATAAATCATACTTAGCTTCTAATACATCTATATCAAATTGTTGATCTTTATCCACTATAAATTCTAAATCAATTAACTCACTTTCTTTAGTTATATAATAACTCATAATAGTTCCTTTAGAAATGTTTAAAACATAACCGTTTGTTGGTTTATTTTTAAGTGCTTCATCATTTACTTTAAAGGACTTAAATTTAATGGGAGTATGGGTTAAAATTTCAAATTTATTAGCATTTCTTTGTGTTACCAAACTTAAACAAACTTTCCTAGTATCATTCACAATAGTATCTGAAACTATAGAAATTAAAGGCTTTTTAAAATTTCTTATTTGGGTTTTAGTATGTAATTGTATGTTGGTTTTATACTTGCTTGCTGTGGTGTTTTTATCGTAACTGCCTTTTGTTGGATGATCTCCTAAAAACTGTTGAGTAAATGCATCTAATTTGGTATTATAACTCGCCCAATAGGCTTCATTTTTATTTACATCAATAACATATAAAATACTGTTTGGTTGCTTTCTATCCTCATTATAAGTTGCTTTTAAAGAGGCCGTTACCAACAGTAAACAACCAATAAATAAAAATAGTTGTTTCCATTTTTTATAATTTTTATACTGTTGAATAATAGGAATTAATAAACCTAATAACAACACCGTAAATACTTCGCTTATTACTAACATTTTTAATCCTAAGCCAACAGGAAACATTTGTATTAGAGGTGTAAATATGATTAATATTGGTACTACTAAAAAAGTACATACCCATAAATTATTTTTGGTTGAATTTGAAAAAAGTAATATTGAAAGTATGGTTAAAGTAATGAACACCGGAAGGATAAAAAACCCAGCTCCTTTTAAATAAAAGGAAATGCCAAAATTAACAATCAGCCAAAAAAACAGTGGAGCAATTAACAAATCTTGTGCTGTACGTTTTTTTAAAAATCCTTTATAAAACCAATAACTAATAGCCAACGTAAAAGCAACAAACATTGCAATATAATAATACCCATTGTAAGTAAATCCGTGAAGAATATCATGATACTGTGGATGAATTTTTAAAAGTAATTTCCAACCTAAATAGGTAAATAAACCAGAAATTACCAACGATAATATAAAAGGAATAAAGCCTTTTAAAACACCAATAGTAGTTAATCTATTTTTAAAAAAACCAACCAACAAAAGAATGACAAATACAACTACTGAAATAAGATACATTGGAGTTACCCAAACAAAAGGATAATGAACCAACCCTACATATGGAAAATTAAAATATACATCATCTTCATTTGCTTTTAAATTAGATAATTCACTATTTGCAAAATAATTTAAAGTTGCTTCTAAATACATAGCTTGATGTTGTAATGAATTTAAATCCATTCTTTCAAAAGAATCTTGACTGGTATGATAGTCGAAATGATCTCCTATAAAAGCAAAATTAAAACCTTCAATATCTCCCTGTTCTCTAAACACTGTTAAATCAGTATCATTGGGTAACATTTTATAAATGCTATACATTAAGGAGTTTCCAACTGGGTGTGTGGTATTTGTTTTTTGGAAAGCTTCAATTAAATTTTTGTTTCCTCCATTGGTTTCTAATAATAAATAACTTGGTCCTCCACTTCCTCTGGCTTCAAAATTTAAAACCAGTTTCACATCTTTTGCCCATGGATGATGATTTACAAATGCATTGGCTCCTAACAAACCTAGTTCTTCAGCATCAGTAAAACCAATAATAATATCGTTTTTTGGGAAGGTGTTTTTAGCTAAAAAAGCTCTAATTCCTTCTAAAATAACCACCACACCACTACCTGCATCACTAGCACCTAATGAGGAATGTGGATTAGAATCGTAATGAGATAACAACATCACCGCTTTTCCAGTTCCAGTTCCTTTAATTTTAGCTAAAATGTTTTGGGTGTTGGTGGCTGCTCGCCATTTTTTATTAACTGCTATTTGCTCTTGAATTTCAACCTCTAAACCTAATTTTTTAAGTTCATCAACTAAATAATTTTTAACAACCTCATGTTCTTTAGAGCCTGTAAAATGAGGTTTTTTAGTAATTTCTTTTAAATGCGTTAATGCGTTGTTTATAGATAATTTGTCAGTTGGTAAGTTGGTTTCAATTATTGGTTTTGGAAGTAATAAATTAAAACTAAAATAAATAGCGGCAACTATAACAAGTATCGAAAGTAGTTGGTGGTATTTTTTGGAATTCATAAGAAGTTTTTCAATTGTTTAAAAATAATTGATTTTTTTTACTATTTAAATAAATTGTTAAGATATAATTAAATACGCTTTTTTAGCAAACTATAACACCAAAATTATTTTAAAATAAGGTATATTTGACACTGTTTTTTACAAAAAATAACAATTTTATGGATAGAAGAAAATTTTTCAGAAACGGATCTCTTTTTGCAATTGGGTCTTCATTATTAAGTCCTTTTGACTTAAATGCAACCTCCTTAGATCAAGATTTAATCAATACTAATAAAAAAGCCAAAAATATAATTATTGTTGTAAGCGATGGTATGAGTACTGGTACTTTAAACATGGCTGATTTATACCTTTCAAGAAAAACAGGAAAAGGTAGTCAATGGCTACAATTGTATAAAGAAAACAAAGTAAACAGGGCTTTAATGGATATGGCTTCTGCCAATTCTATAGTTACTGATTCTGCAGCTGCAAGTTCTTCTTGGGGAAGTGGTTACCGAGTAAAAAATGGGGCATTAAATATGGGTGTCAATGGTGAAGAACACCTTCCAATTTGGCAAAAATTTAAAAGCGTAGGTAAAATGGCAGGGTGTGTTACAACGGTTCCTATTACCCATGCTACCCCTGCTGGTTTTTGTGTAAATAGTAAAAGTAGAAATGACCAAGAAGGCATTGCTGAAAAATACTTAAAACATGGTTTTGATGTGATGATGGGAGGTGGAAATAATTATTTTTCACCTGAATATCGAAAAGATAAAAAAGACATGTATCAAGCGTTTGCAACCAATGGTTATCAAGTAGTAAAAACCAGAGATGAAATGCTTCAAGCAACTAATGAACTTCCTATTTTAGGTGTTTTTTATAATGATGGATTGCCTTATACTGCTGATAGAAATAGCAGTAAAGAACTCACTGAAAAAATCCCTACCTTAGGTGAAATGACCCAAAAAGCTATTGACCGAATGAAAAATAACGAAGAAGGTTTTGTGTTACAAGTAGAAGCCGGAAAAGTTGATTGGGCTGCTCATGGCAACGATATTGCAGGTTTAATTTATGATCAAGCAGCCCATGACGAAGCGGTAAAAGTTGCTATAGATTTTGCTGAAAAAGATCAAAATACTTTGGTTATTATAACTACAGACCACGGTAACGCCAATCCTGGAGTGATTTATGGAAAAAAAGCAAATCAACAATTTGATAGCATACAACATTACAAACATACTAATGAATGGATTTTAAATGGCTTTGGAAAAGAAACTTCTATTGCTCAAATAAAAGAAAGAATTGAATATGCTAATAATATGGTTATTACCAATGAAGAAGCCAGTTTGCTTTTAAGCTATTACAACAACTTAAATGCAGAAAACGGAATTTACAATCCACGGCATTTACCTTTTAACGAATTGGCACAAATTCAAAAACAATACAACTCCGTTGGATGGATTAGTATGAATCATTCTTCCGATTATGTTGAATTGGCCATGTTTGGACCAGGAAGTGAACTATTAAACCCTTTTATTAAAAATACAGATTTACACTATTTAATGTTAGAAGCTGCAGAGGTTGAAAACAACTTTTAACAACTAGGACTATTCCTTTTTTATCAATAAATAATATTCATTTTCTAACGGCAAATACCCTTGATCATAAATATAATAATAGGTGTTCCCAGTTTTTGTAGTATAAATAGAGGTAAAAAAATTAAAATCAAAGTTGCCATCCAATAATTTGGTTCTGGTAACTTTGGTTTTACCACTGGTGTTTAAATTAGAAAGTAGCCTATAATTTTTTCGTAACCTATTATTGGTGTTTCTAATTAAGTTTTTACTCTCTTTATTTATTTTATTGTTATACGTGTTTCTGCAATAATCTGAACAGAATTTTTTATCAATCCTACCGTTGAGTACTTCACCACACTCTAAGCAATTTTTTTTCATTCTTAATTTTTAACATTCTTTTTTTCACAATTCACAACAATAATACGCTGTTTTTTATAATACTGCAACAATTTAACCTTTGTTTATTCTTCATCAATTTTTACACTTCCCCAGTTTTCACCAGTCTTTATTCTATACAATTGCATTTCTGAAATACCAAACTGTTTGGCAATCATTTTCATACGTGTTTTTCTATTGGGATCAAAAATTTTCTTTTTAATCAATCGTACTCTACCTTCGGTTAATTTTGCATAAGTTCTTTTTCCTATTCTATTTAATTTTTTAGGGTTTTTTTTATGATGCAAATACATTTCTTCTTTACTTACCCATTGTAAATTAGTAGCCTCATTGTTTAGTTTATCAAAATCTAAATGTATCACATAAGGTTGATGTTCTTTTTTTTCTAAAAACAGTTCTGCAACTACTCTATGAATATAACAATACGTACTTCTATCTTTTCCTTTTTTTCGAATCCAAAAAGTATTATACCCACCAACTAAAGAAGTTCTAGATAATTTCCAAGTAGCTTCATAGTTCTTTTTGCGTTGCACCCTGCCATAATTAGAAATTAAAAATTCATTTTCATCACACCAGTTTTCATTAACATACGGTTTCCAAATTTCATTTCTATAATGTGCTATCATAAAGTGGTTTTTTAGTTAGGGAGCTTCTCAAATATACTAAAATAATTATTCGTTTACAAACGATTACAAACATTTACATACGAAAGTAAGTAGCTAAATACCGAATTCAATTAAAAAACCAAAACATATTTGCAGTGTTGAATTGACCAAACGATGTTCAACCTAATTTAAATCCTTATCTTATGAATACGTTAAGAAACAAAGTACAGTTAATTGGAAATTTAGGAAATAACCCAGAAATAATACAATTAGACACTGGTAAAAAAATAGCAAAGTTTAGCATTGCCACCAATGAAACCTATAAAAATGCAAAAGGCGAAAAAGTTACCGATACGCAATGGCACAACGTAGTAGCTTGGAACAAAACGGCTGAAATAGCTGAACAGTATTTAGAAAAAGGCAAAGAAGTTGCTATAGAAGGAAAATTAACCTCAAGAAGTTATGATGACAAAGATGGAAACAAACGCTATATTACCGAAGTAGTGGTAAACGAACTTTTAATGCTCGGCAATAAACAATAGAGGAAAGTTGTTATGAAAAAGAAAAAAAGCACTTACCATAAGTGCTTTTTTTTATTTATATAAGTAAAGTTAGGTTAAACATTCTAAAATAATACAGTAAAAGTAAAAACCTAAGGCATAAATTTAACCATTTAATTATCTAAAATGCCATTTCCTAAAAATAGTTAATTTTAAAACTAGCTATCAATACATAACAACCAATTTAATAAAGAGCAATGATTAGTAAACAGCCTTGTTTGAAGCATTTAGGCAGTATTTTAACGCTTTTAAAATAAAGAATACACAAAAAAAAGCCGAATTAAAGTCTTTTTTTTCAGTAAAATAAGGACTTCTTAAGTAAAATATCCATCAAAAATTGAAAATAATTAGATTTTATTAAAAAGTTAACTCCTTATTTTTTAAGTTTTTAAATACAATTAAAGCATTTTTTTAGTAGATTAGCAGTAAAAAAACAATAGTTTTAGTAAATCAATTATTGCATAATAAAAATTATATATGTAGTTTTGTTGACTAATTGTAATAACACAAGTTTATTAACCTATTTAAATTTTAAAGAATATTAATTAAAAAGTTACAAAATGAAACATTTAAAAAAATTGTCGGTAGTTCTGATGATAACTACCCTATTCAGTGCTAGCTTTACATCTTGTATCGATACAGAAGTGTCGCCAGTTGTTGAAGCCATTTATGAGGCTCAGGCCGATTTAATTGCTGCACAAACTGCTGTGCAAAATGCTGAAGCTGCATTAAGAAATGCGCAAGCTAATGCTGCACAAGCACAAGCTGATTATACCGCTGCGCAAACTGCTCAGGTAGAAGCTATTACAGCAGGTATAGAAGCAGATAATGCTCACCAAGCTGCTTTACGTGAGCAAGAACTAAGATTATTAGTTGCTCAAACTGATTTAGAAGTAAATGAAGCTCAAAACGCACTAGCTATTGCTGAAGAAGAGTTTAAACTTCAAATGGCTGCACTTGTGGCTGAACTTGAAGAAGCTGGTGTTCAATTAGCTATTGAGTATGCTTACAAGTATAGAAATGCTATGTATGCTGCTAACAATATCTTAAGTGATAAATTAGATGCTGAAGAAGAATTAGCAGATGCTCAACTTATGCTTGTTGATGCTGAAGATATGACTTATGAATATCACTTAGCTCAACTTCAAAATGAAGTGACAATGTATGAGGCTGAAATAGCCTATATTACTAACTGGTTAGCACTTTTAAATGAAGATGCTGCAGATCCATTAGCTGTAATGGAAACTTTAAAAGTTCAAATTGCTGATTTAGAAGCTCAAGAAGATGCTATGGATATTTTAATGCAAGAGCAATGGAATAAAGTAATGGCTCTTTATGACCAAGATGATAATAGAGACGATGCTTTATCTAGAGCTATGGACGCTTTAAATGACCATAACAATGCTGTTAATGGAAAGATAAGTAGAGAAACTCAAATTGCAAATGCACAATCTCAAATTGCTGCTTATCAAGCTGCAATGGTTAATTATGAAGCTACCAAAACTGCACTTAATGATGCTGTACAAGCTGCTTTAGACAGAATTGGTGCAGAAGAAGCTGACAACCACCCAAGCAATCACGCTCCTGGATATGGTTTATTAGGAGATATTGAAACTAAACAAGCAGAAATTGATGCTTTAAATGCTGATACACCTACATTTAATGCTGCAGTAACTGACGCCCAAAATGCATT
Organism: Lutibacter aestuarii; assembly: GCF_042676885.1. Taxonomy (NCBI): domain Bacteria; kingdom Pseudomonadati; phylum Bacteroidota; class Flavobacteriia; order Flavobacteriales; family Flavobacteriaceae; genus Lutibacter; species Lutibacter aestuarii. The sequence continues at coordinate 349,784 of NZ_JBHTIC010000006.1, read as the reverse complement.
ATCTGCTCATCAAACTGCTTTAGATGGTCTTGTAGCAACTTACAATGCTGCTGTAACTGCTTTAGCAATAGCACAAAATACTTTTGATACAGGTAACTATGATGCTCTTTTAACAAGTGCTCAAACTGCTTTAACTACTTTCCAAGCAGGTGCTTACCAAGACGCTGTAGATAACTATAACGCTGCTAAAACTGCTTTTGAAGCTGACCCTTCTGGTTCTACAGATACAGATACTGATGGAAACCACTCTAACTTTTATACTGCATCTTATAATAGTACATTTGATTTAGGTGAAATTGGTATTCATACTGATTTAGCTGGAGATACTTATATGAGAGTTGCTACATGGAAAGAAACTACTTTAGGTTCTGGTAAATATATACCAGCTACTTTATACCCAACTAAATACAATACTGCTGACTTAGCTGTTGAAGCTGCGGCTCTTATTGCTGATGCTGGTAACGGTATAGGTGCTAATGCTGATATTTGGTTATGGGAAGATAATGTTGGAGATATGGATATTGATGATATTGATGGTAATGAAGTAACTTTAGACGGACTTGAAGTTGGGTCAAATACAGATTTACATGCACTTGGTGCTAATGATGCAATTGATGCTGATGCTGAAAACATTGCTGTATTTATCAATGTAGAATCTGATGACGATTCAATATCACATGAAGTTGCATTAAACGCTGCAACAAATATGCTTGGTCAGGATGATTTCTCTGATAGAGACTTTATGACAGGTCCAGCGACTTTTGAAATTCCTTTAGTACCTGGTGATACAAGTGCTGGTTATAACGCTGCTACTCCTGAAAATGATGCTGCTGCTCATGATACTTTAACTGCACGTGCTGAGTTATGGAACTTACAATTGGCTGTAGAAATTGCACAGTTTAACAAAGATAATGCTGCTGTTTTATTACAAGCTGCAATTGATTTATTCAACGAGCAAAAAGCATTATATGATGACGGTTTAGCAACTCAAGCTACTTTAGCTGCTGCTGTAGCTACAGCACAAAGTGCTTTAAATGCACACCTAGCTTTAATTGCTACTGCAACTAATGAGAAAAACGCTCTTTTAGCTGAATTAGGTTCTGATGATTATAGTACAAGAGATACAAGTATTGCTAGTAATTTAGAACTTTCTTGGGATGACCACGCTAACGATGGTTTACCAGTAGGTAGTGAAATTTATGACATACTTGCATCTGCTAAGTGGGATTCTGATGGTGATACTAATGCTGATTCATTAACTGCGTATGCTGAATTATGGAATGCTCAAAATGCATATGACGATCATACAAATTATTCTTTAGCACAATACCAATCTATGATTGATGGTGCTCAAGCTAATATCGACCTTTGGAATGCTGAAATAGCTAACATTATACCTATCATTGATGCTAAATATGCTGTAGTTACTGGTTTATTCCCTACTTTAGATAATTTAGGAGTTGAATATACTTTTGAAGTAGATGCAGCTGGTTTAGGAACTTTAGTAGTTATTAACTTTGGTGAATTATCATCATTATACTCTGACTTACACGCTGCAATTATTGCTGAGTGGCAAGTATACTGGGATCTTGAATTACAAGATGAAATGATTCACGACGAACAAGATTACCTAGAAGACTTATTAGATGAGTACGAAGATCAATACGAAAACTTATTTGATGACATCGCTGATTTTGAAGATGATTTAGCTACTGCTCAAGATGATTTAGAAGAAGCTAAGGCTGCTTTAGCTCTAGCAACAAATGATAAAAATGCTGCTGAAGCTTATATTACATACTTAGAAGCTAAAATAGCTAACTTAGAAGTACGTCACGCAAATGCATTAGCAATTGCAGCTCAATATAAAGCATTAATGGATGCTGCATTAGCGTCATAATAAGATTCTTTAAGTAAAATAATAGGGCTGTTTAGGCAGCCCTTTATAAAACAAAAATTAACTCTTAAAGAACTAAAACATATGAAAAAATATTTAATTTTATGCTTTATCCTTGCTTTTACACTAACCAGTGTAAACGCTCAAGATAAAGATTCAAACCACGTTTGTAAAACAGACCCTTGTAACCATGGTGTAACATATGCACCTGAGAAAGGAGACTTTACTGCAGCGATGGTTTTTGGACGAGGAGCATATCTAAATGGAGGGTTAACTGTACCTAGTTCTTATTATAGTGTTAGTGGTGATGCACCTTACGCAAATGACGTAGATGCTAACAATAACAGTATAACAAATATGGTAGGTGCTGAAGGACGTTACTACGTAAGTAATAGATTTGCCCTTTCATTAACAGGAGGTGCTATATTACGTAATACACCTTCTCAATTAAACATCCCAGCTGTTACAGATGTTAATGGTAATGTAATCATCCAAGCGTACGATGCAGTTGTTGCAGATGAACGTGCAGATGTTAGCTTTTCTGTTGGTGGACAATGGTTGTTTAATACAAAAAATAATAGATTATTTCCTTATTTAGGCGTTGCATTTCCTTTTGACTATGCTAGAAGATCTTTATACGATCCAACAGTAACAGTTGATAATTCAGGAAACCCTACAATCACAGATTTAGGTGCACGTCACGTAGATATCACAGCTTTTGGAATTCAAGCTGTAGCAGGTGTTGATTATTATGTTGCTAAAGATGTATTCTTTGGTTTCGATATCAAACCAGTATCTTATACATATGCTGCAAGCGTTAAATCTCCAGGTCCAGGTTTATTAAACTTGGAAGCTGAAAACAATACAGTTTCATTCTTTGCTCAATTTTCTTTCAAACTTGGGTTTAAATTTTAACTTGTAGGTTACTATAAATAATGAAAGGGTTACTTAACGGTAACCCTTTTTTTATATCAATACAATTTAAATTTGATTATTTTACTAAAGACAGTTGAATTCGTTTACGTACACTATCAACTTCTAAAACCTTTACTATAATTTGTTGATGTAAACTTACCACACTTGACACATCACTTACAAAACTATCAGACAAGTTTGAAATATGAATTAAACCACTTTCTTTAATTCCAAGGTCAACAAAACAACCAAAGTTTGTAATATTATTTACTATTCCTGGAAGCAACTGGCCTTCGTGTAAATCGGTTATGGTTCTAATATTTTGATTAAACGTAAAAACTTTAGCTTTTTCACGAGGATCTAATCCTGGTTTTTCTAATTCAGATAAAATATCCTTTAAGGTTAGAATTCCAACTGTTTTTGTACAGTATTTTTCTAATTTTATTTTTTGAAGCAATTCTTTATTCCCAATTAAATCGGCAACAATACAACCTTCATCTTTTGCCATTTTTTCTACAATAACATAGCTTTCTGGATGTACGGCAGAATCATCTAATGGATTATTAGGATTTTTAATTCGTAAAAAACCTGCACCTTGTTCAAAAGCTTTGTTTCCTAAACGAGCTACTTTTTTAATATCGTTTCTTGATGTGAATGCACCATTTTCATCTCTATACTTAATAATATTTTCGGCCAATTTTGGTCCAATACCCGATACGTAACTTAATAAAGAAACACTTGCAGTATTTATATTTACACCAACAGAATTTACACAACTTTCTACAACAGTATCTAACGATGTTTTTAATTTAGCTTGATCAACATCGTGCTGATATTGCCCAACTCCAATAGATTTTGCATCTATTTTAACCAATTCTGCCAAAGGATCAGCCAATCTTCTCCCAATAGAAACCGCTCCACGTACAGTTACGTCGTAATTTGGAAATTCATCTCGTGCAATTTTAGAAGCCGAATAAATACTTGCACCTGCTTCACTTACCACAAAAACTTCAACATCCTTATTAAACCGCATTTTTCGAATTAACTGTTCCGTTTCACGTGAGGCTGTTCCGTTTCCTATGGCAATGGCTTCAATTTTATATGCATCAACCAACGAACTTATCTTTTTCATAGCACCTCTAGCATCGTTCTTTGGAGCATGTGGATAGATAGTTTCGTTATATTCTAAACCTCCTTGAGCATTTAAACAAACCACTTTACAACCTGTTCTAAAACCAGGGTCAATAGCCAAAATTGTTTTTTCACCTAATGGAGCACCTAATAACAATTGCTTAAGATTTTTGGCAAATACCTGTATGGCACTATCATCCGCTTTTTGTTTAGCATTACTAATGGCTTCATTTGAAAGTGAAGGCATTAATAACCGTTTATAAGCATCTTCAATAGCCATACTTAATTGCTGACTACAATTGCTGTTAGAATGAATAATGCGATCTTTAATTTTAGACAACGCTCTTTCGTTGTCAATTTCAATTTTTATACGAATAAAACCTTCTTTTTCGGCTCTTAAAATTGCTAACAAACGATGCGAAGGAATGCTGTTTAAACGCTCGGACCATTCAAAATAATCTTTAAATTTTTGAGCTTTCTCTTCATTAATTTTGTCTTTAACAACTTTGGTAATAATTGAAGCAAATTTATTGAATTGATAACGAACATTATTTCTAATATCTGTTCGTTCATTAATCCATTCAGCAATAATAAAACGTGCACCTTCTAAAGCAGTTTCAATTGTTTTAACTTCTTTATTAATATATTTTGAAGCGGTATATTCCAAATCGTTCACACGCTGACTCATTATCATTTTAGCCAACGGTTCCAAACCATTTTTACGAGCAGTTTCAGCCTTTGTCTTGCGTTTTTTCTTAAAAGGCAGATAAATGTCTTCTAAAACTGTTAAATCGGTTGTAGCCTCAATTTTTTGTTTTAATTCTGCAGTTAAAACCTCTTGTTCTTCTAATGCTTTTAAAATGGTTACTTTTCGTTTTTCTAGTTCTTCAAACTGTGATTTAAATTTAACAATTTCACCAATTTCAACTTCATTTAAATTTCCTGTTTGCTCTTTTCTATAGCGAGAAATAAAAGGAATGGTACAATCTTCATTTAATAATTGAACGGTGTTTTCTATTCCTTTGCTTGGAAGATTGGTTTTAGATTGTATAAAGTTGAATAATTGCATTGTAAAATTTTAATAGTGTAATTAAAAAAACCCTGAAAAAGTTCAGGGTTAAATTTATAAATTATGCTTGATAAATACCGCTATTTATATAGAATAACAAAAAATTAGATTAGCTAATCTGTTCTCCATTTTTTACCGCATCATTTTCTGGTTCAATAAAAGCCAATGTACCATCTTTCGTATCGGTCATTAAAATCATTCCTTGGCTTTCAACTCCACGTAATTTTCTTGGAACTAAATTCACTAAAACCGTTACTTTTTGTCCAATAATTTCTTCAGGTTTAAAACTTTCTGCAATACCAGAAACAATAGTTCTAATATCAATACCTACATCAACTTTTAATTGAAGTAGTTTTTTTGTTTTAGGTACTTTTACAGCATCAATAATAGTTCCAACTCTAATATCAAGCTTTGTGAAGTCGTCAAATTCAATCGTTGGTTTTTGAGGTTCTACTTTTTTAGTATCGGCATCATTTACCAATTTGGTTGCCTCTAATTTATCTAATTGAATTTGAATGTCTGTATCTTCAATTTTAGCGAATAACAATTCAGCCTTTCCAATTTGATGATTTGCAGCAATTAATTCGTCTTTCTCTTCAACATCATTCCATTTTAAAAAGTCATTGCGAAACTCATTTTTTTGAGTTGTGACAATCTCATTCTTAGAGGAGATTACTTTATCGCTTTGCTCCTTGTAATGACGTAAGTTCAAAATCCCTTTTAATTTTGTAGATGTAAAAGGTAAAAAAGGTTCACAAACAACCGCTAATCCAGCAGCAATTTGTAAAGCCACATACATAATAGTTTTTACTCTTTCAGGATTTTCCTTTAGTTGCTTCCAAGGTTCTTCATCGGCTAAATATTTATTCCCTAAACGTGCCAAATTCATCAATTCTTGCGAAGCCTCTCTAAAACGGTAACGTTCTATAGAACTACCTATAATTGAAGGGAATTTTTGCAATTGTTCCAACGTTTCATTATCTATATCGCTAAATTCATTTGGTTCAGGAACAACCCCTTGATAATACTTATTAGTTAAAACTACCACTCTATTGATAAAATTACCGAAAATAGCTACCAATTCGTTATTGTTTCTTGCCTGAAAATCTTTCCAAGTAAAATCGTTGTCTTTAGTTTCAGGAGCATTTGCAGTAAGTGCGTATCTTAAAACATCTTGTTTATCAGGGAACTCTTCTAAATATTCATGCAACCAAACCGCCCAATTTTTTGAAGTTGAAATTTTATTGCCTTCTAGGTTTAAAAATTCATTGGCAGGTACGTTTTCAGGTAAAATATAACTTCCTTCTGCTTTTAACATTGCTGGAAAAATAATGCAGTGAAATACTATATTATCTTTTCCAATAAAATGAATTAATTTAGTGTCTTTATCTTTCCAATAAGGTTCCCAATCTTTACCTTCTCTTTGTGCCCATTCTTTGGTAGATGATATATAACCAATAGGAGCATCAAACCAAACATATAATACTTTGCCTTCTGCACCTTCCACAGGTACTGGAATTCCCCAATCCAAATCTCGAGTTACGGCTCTTGGTTTTAAACCATCGTCTAACCAAGATTTTACTTGTCCTAACACGTTCGTTTTCCAATCATTTTTATGGCCTTCAACAATCCATTCTCTTAACCACTGCTCGTACTTATCTAAAGGTAAATACCAGTGTTTTGTTACTTTGGTTGTTGGTACATTTCCTGTAATTGTCGATTTTGGATTGATTAAATCTGTTGCATTATGACTTGTTCCACATTTTTCACATTGATCGCCATAACTTTCATCATTTCCACATTTAGGACAGGTTCCAATTACAAATCTATCTGCTAAAAACTGTTTGGCTTCTTCATCGTATAATTGTTCTGTAGCTTCTTCAATAAACTTACCTTCATCATATAACTTTTTAAAAAATTCTGAAGCTGTTTGATGATGAATTTCAGCAGAAGTACGGGAGTAATTGTCAAAAGAAATTCCAAAATCACTAAAAGATTTTTTAATAATTGCATGGTATTTATCCACAATATCTTGTGGAGAAACTCCTTCTTTTTTAGCTTTTATTGTAATTGGAACTCCATGTTCATCAGATCCACAAATATATAATACATCGTTTCCAGTACTACGTAAATATCGCGCATAAATATCAGCTGGTACATAAACACCTGCTAAATGCCCAATATGTACTGGACCATTGGTGTATGGTAATGCTGCTGTAATGGTATATCTTTTTGAATTGCTCATCAAAATTTGTTTAAGAAAGCACAAAAATAAGGATTGTTTATTAGAAAAATGAAAACTTCATTGGCTTTTCGTATTTTGCTGTACAATTAATTTGAAATGAAAAAGTAAAAAATGGCTACACACAACGAATTAGGAAAAAAAGGTGAAGAACTAGCAGTTGAATTTCTTCTAAAAAATAACTATCAAATTTTAGAACGTAATTGGCGTTTTAAAAAAGCAGAAGTTGACATTATTGCTTTAAAAAATAATGTTTTAGCCGTTATTGAAGTAAAAACTCGATCTACAGATTATTTTGGGAATCCACAAGATTTTGTAAATCCAAAAAAAATTAAATTATTAGTAGAAGCTATCGATTATTATATAACTACTAAAAATGTTGATGTTGATGTTCGCTTTGATATCGTGGCTATTTTAAAACAACAACAACATTATAAAATTGAACATTTAAAAGATGCTTTTTTATATTTTTAATGTTCAAAAAATTCTTTAACATTTTCAAAATAATAAGGCTTAGAGATTATTTTCTTGGTGGCATCTAATATAAAATAGGTGGGTGTAGCGTTTATTTCATATTCACGAGCTATAGGATTTTCCCATTTCTTTAAACCTAGAATATTTGTCCATTTGGTCAGGTTTTGAGTCTGTTTTTTAAACTCTACATCATTCATTTCTAGCGCAATGGCAATTACATGAATCTTAGGTTTGTCTTTTGTGTATTCATATAATTTTGGTATCTCATTCAAACAATGTGAACAAGAGGTACTCCAAAAAACTACCATATATTGGTCTGCATTGTTAAGTTCACTTAAGTTTTTGGTTATACCATTTTCATTCCACGTAATTTCTGGCGCGTATTTACCAATAGCAAGTTTAACTTTAAGCTGAATATCTTTAATAACATTTAAATCTATAAGTTCTTTTGGTAATTTTTTATAATAACTCTCTAAAATAAAGTCTATTAACCCCACATTTTCAACCTGAGCAAACGTATATAACAACGTAGTTAATAGTTCGCTTTTTAACAATTGGTGATTGCCTACTTTTTGCATAACTTCATTCACTGCATTTTTATACAAAACATTTTGAACTTCCACATCTTCTGAGCTGTTTAAGTAAAACACATAATCAATTATTTTTTCACTAAAAAAACTGGAGCTTTTAAGATTATCGTCTTCAAAGTTTATAAAATCGAAATAATGCTTTTTTTCACTATTTAAATATGCTTGTGGATTATTTATTAAACTTTTAGCATAGTATTTATTACTCGCGTAAATGAAACTATTTACCAACTTCCCTTTAGAGAGTTGTTCAAAATTAGTTTGTAAATTATTTTTTTGAAGTAATAAACTTGTGTATATTTTTTGACTTTTTAGTTGTTCATTTATATCCGTTAATCTAAAAAAAAGTAGTTGGACAGAGTCTAATTGTTGCCTTATCTCAGAAGTTTTTATGGTGTACTCATTATAAATTTTATTTTCTTCAGAAACTAAAAAATTTAAGGTTGTTGAAGGTGTTTCTCGGTTAAATTCTAGTTCAATATTTTCATTATTATAAATAAAATCAACAAAACCTCTATGTTGCATATCGTACATTAATCGATACATACCAGATGAAGAATTTTCAGGAAAATCAATTTTAAACTCTCCATTGGTAATTGTTGCATTTTTAACATATAATTGTTTGGCTCCTTTTAATTGATATAAAATAATCCAATTATTTTCTTTTGAAATAGGTTCTACCTCTCCTTTTACAAAATGTTGCCCTGAAACAGTAAAAGAAATCAACAAAAAAAGAGGTAGTAGTTGTTTAAGCATCGTTTTTATTTTCAATGATTTATTCAATAATCACACCAAAAATAACTAAATTTATTATTTTGCCTAAAATAGCATTTATGAATTTTGAAAATAAAATTATTTGGATTACTGGAGCTTCTTCTGGTATTGGAAAAGCTTTAACTTTTGAATTGTCAAAAAGAAAAGCCAAACTGATTATTTCTTCAAGAAATGTGAAGGTTCTTGAAAAGGTAAAAAAAGAATGTCTTTATCCTGAAAATGTAAAAATTATACCTTTAGACTTAGAAAATTATGAGAGCCTAGCATCAAAAGTAAGTGAAGCTATTAGTACTTATGGAAAAATTGATATTTTATTTAATAATGGAGGCATCAGTCAACGATCTTTAGCTAAAGAAACTTCAATTTTAGTTGATAAGCGTATTATGACAATAAATTACTTAGGAACCATAGCTTTGAGCAAAGCTTTGTTGCCTCACTTTATCGAAAACAACCAAGGTCATTTTGTAGTTACCACAAGTATTGTTGGAAAAATTGGAACTCCCATGAGATCATCCTATGCAGCTTCAAAACACGCCTTACATGGCTTTTTTGACAGTTTGCGTGCTGAAATTCATCAACACACTATTAAAGTTACTTTAGCATGTCCAGGTTTTGTTCAAACTAACGTTTCAATTAATGCTTTAACAGGTGATGGCTCTCCTCAAAATAAAATGGACAAAGCCACTCGCAATGGATTAACTCCTTTTACTTTTACAAAGCACTTATTAAAGGCTGTAGAAGCCCAAAAAGAAGAAGTTTATATTGCAGGATTTAAAGAAAAATTAGGCATTTATACCAAGCGATTTTTTCCAAAATTACTTTCTCAAATGATTCGGAAAATAGCGGTAACTTAAATCAATTGTTGCGCTTTAAAATACAATACGATGGCTTCTTTCATTAAAACCGTTTGTTCACCAGCTTTTAAAATAGGCAATTCTTCAAGCACTTTATAATGTGGCCATCCATCGTTATCAAAAAAGTCAAATTCATAATATCCAAAAGGTTCTAACAGCCTACAAATTGCAATATGCATTAAGTTTACTTTATCGTCTTTTTTAAATTCAACAGCTCCTTTACCTAATTCTTGTACGCCAATTAAATAAATAATAGCGTCTAAATTTAATTGTTCTCCATCCCCAAATTTAGAGCTTAAAATTTCTAAAACTCTTTCGTAATCTTCTTTTAATTGTATATCTCTTGACATTTGAAATCTATTGTTAGATTGCAAATATACAAATCGATTCATGTATATTTACAAAAACTATTACATGAATACTTTTGATATTATAATTACTGCCTTCTTGCTATTTGGATTTATTAGAGGTTTTTTTAAAGGTTTATTTGTTGAAATTGCTTCTTTAGTTTCATTAATAGCTGGAATTTATGGAGCCATTCATTTTTCATATTTTGTAGGAAATTTTTTAGCTAGTAAGGTATCTTGGGAAGAAAAATATATTACGATTGTTTCTTTTGCTATTACCTTTGGTATTATTGTTTTAATAATAGCTTTATTGGGAAAACTATTTACCAAAATGGCCGATTTTGCTTCGTTAGGGCTTTTAAATAAATTATTAGGAGGTGTTTTTGGAGCTTTAAAACTAGGATTGATATTAAGTGTTATTTTATTAGTTTTCAGTAAATTAAATAACACTATTCCTTTTATTTCAAATACTCAACAAGAAGCCTCTATTTTATACGAACCTGTTAAAAATTTAGCTCCAACACTTTTTCCTAATTTTTTAAAAGTTGTAGAAGATGAAACTGATTTTGAGATTTCTAAATAAAATTTGTTAGGATTCAAAAAATCTCACGTCAAAAAAGCATCAAACTATCAATATTTTATGAGTTCATTAAAAAAAATCTTATTTATAAGCAGTATTGCATTTTTATCTTTAATTGGCTGCAATTCAAAAAAACAAGCTTCCTTTAGAATATCTGGTAAAATAAATAGTTTAAAAAATACGTATATTTTATTACATAAAATTGAAGATTATCAACAGTCACAAACCTCATTAATTGATTCTATTTACATAAATAAAAAAGGTGAATTTAATTCCATTTATTTTTTACAACCCGCAATTTACACCTTGCAAATAGCTGCTAAAAAAATAACATTAGCAATAGACCACAAGCAGCATATTGTAGTAAAAGGGAGCAGTATTAATGATTTAAGTATCACTGGTTCTAAGGATACCGACTTATTGAATAAATATGAACAATACAGAGAAGAATCGTTAAACAGGTTGGTAACATCTGTTAGAACTCAAATTAAAAAGCTTCAAAACAATGATGTTTCCAATGAAGAAATTATTAGATTAAGAGCTTTAGAAGTTGAAAATTATCAAAAACACTTAAATGAATTAGTCAACTTTGTTAAAAATAAAATGGGAGTTTCTATTGCAATTTATCCTACTTCTTTACGATGGAACAATGAAAATTTACCTTTTTTAAAAGAATTGGTTTTAAATTTTGAAAACAAACATGGGCCAATCAACATAACTCAGCAACTAAAAGATAAAATTAAGCTATTAGAAAAAACAAATATAGGTAGTCAGGTTTTACCTATAGAGATGCCTTCTAAAAATGGTCAAATTGTTTCTTTAAACAGTGTAAAAAAAAGAGTAACTCTTATAGACTTTTGGGCTAGTTGGTGTCCACCTTGTAGAACTGAAAGTATTTTGTTAAATAACCTCTACAAAAACTATAATTCTAAAGGTTTTGAAATTTATGGTATCTCACTAGATACTAACAAAGATCGTTGGTTAAAAGCACTTGAAACAGATCAAAGAACATGGGTAAATGTATCAATCTTAGAAGGATTTAATACACCTATTGCAAAAGAATATGGTATTGCTGCTTTACCTACTAATTTTTTAATTGATGCTGAAGGGAAAATTATTGCTCAAAACATTCATGGGGAGCAGCTAAAACAAAAAATAAAAGAAGTGTTTGAAAATTAAATTTCTTTTAAACCTGTTGATGGCATCCAGCCTATTTTACCATCGGCAATTTTAATTTTTTTCCAATCATCAAGTTCGTCTAAAATTATAACTTTTGTACCTTCGTGCAATTCAAAAACTTCTTCACTTATTTTGGTAGGTGCATTTTTAATTTCAACTTTTTGTTTGTAAATAATTGCAGTTCTATTTTTTTGAACAGTTTTATAATTATTAAAAGCAAAAAAAGTAGAAACTACCATAATAAAAGCAGCTAATATAGAGCCGTTAAAAAACAAAAATTTCTTTCTAGTTCCTAAAGAAAAATAGTACAATAAAAACATCATTGTAACCAAAAAAGAAGCTATAACTGCTATAATTGCCCAAGTATCAAACGGTAATTTTTGAATAATATTAGCTGAAAAACGTTGAAAAAATGTTTTAGGAAGCTCCTCAATTACGTCAATAGTCATTCTTTTAGCAAAAGCTAAATTTGAATTTGCATCTTCATGTACAGGGTTTAACTTTAAAGCTTTTTCGTAATAATAAATTGAAGGAGCAACTTTATTTAACTTATAATAACAATTACCTAAATTAAAATACAAATCATCTGAAGCAACTCCTTGCTTTTCAATGCTTAAATACAATTCAATTGCTTTGTTGTATTTTCCGTTTTTATACAAATTATTGGCTTCATCAAATATTTTATTTGGTGTTTGTGAAAATGCAACCAAATTAAAAAGTAGTACAATGCTAAGTATTAAATTTTTCATTTTACAAATGCTTATCAATTTTGGTTATTACAGTTTTAGCTTTTTCAAATTCTTGCTCCATCATAACATTGGTTGTAGGTGTATAACGCGCAAAATCACAATCATTTAACACTTCAACAAACTCGTTTATAGTTGCTAAATCAACTCCTTTACTTTGTAAAATTTCTGATATTTTTTCTTTAGAAATATCGGAAGTTTCCACAAATAATTTAGCCTTTAAAAAGTTGTGCAAGGCTTTCTCTAAAGCAATGTAAAAAGCTTCTTTTTTACCTAATTGTTTTTTTGCTTCCGATAAATATTTTCGAGCTAATTTATCTGCTTTTCTAATTTTATTTCCAAAAACATCTCCTGCTCTTTTAGCGCGATTTTTACCAATCATAATTCCTATTGGTATGGCTAAAAATGGCAATAGTAACAACAAATAAAATGTGATTGAATTTAAAAATATACCTTTTTTAATTGGGTTAAATGTTGTATTTAATGCTATAAATCTAAAGTTATTATCATTGGCTATTACTTGTTGTTTTTGATTTGAAACTATATTGTTGTTAGCTGCTGAAGGTAGTTCTTTGCCTTCTGTTACCTCTACAAAAATTGCTTCAGTTTTAATTGTTTTATATTTTTTTTCTTTTGGGTTAAAATAAGAAAATGTGACTTCTGGTATTTTGTACTTTCCTTTGTATTGTGGTACAACGGTATAAGCATCAGAAATAGTTCCTCTTAAACCATTTAAAGAAGTTACCACTTGTTCTTTATGCTCAGGTGTATAAACCTCCAACTCTGCTGGTGTTGTAATTTTTGGGATCTCAAACAGTTTTAAATTTCCTCTCCCCGAAACCTCTACTTTAATTTGAGCAGCATCATTAGCTTTCAGTATATTTTTATCTGCAAATACGTTAAATTCAAACTCTCCTACAGCACCTGTAAAATCAATAGGTTTACCTTCTTCAGGTAAAGGTTTTACCAGTACATTTTTAGTTGGAGATTCTGTTGAATAACTAATATTTCTAGTAATCATATTCCCAAAAAAATCGCCTCTTCCTGTAGGTACACCAACAGAAAAATCCATTTTTATAGGTTCAACAACTAGTTTTCCGTCTCTTTGAGGAATTAAAACTGCCCTTTTTAAGATAAGATATCTATAATCTTCACCATTATATTTCCCTCTTCTTACCGTACCATCTTTTACTTCAATATCTTGGTTCCAAAATCCATTATATTGAGGAGATTCCGTTACTCTCCAATCATTCACACTAATATTTTCACTTACAAAAAGTTTGTAAACCACATAAATTCCTTCGCCAACATAAGGTGACAAATTAGAAACTTCAGCAACTAAATGTATATTTTGTTGAGCTATATATTCTGGATTATTTGGATCTTTTGGTATTTCAACTTTTTCAGTAACTTCAATCTTTACTGTATTGGATTTTACGATATCATTATTATACTCTATAGTTGCAGGCTCTATAACAAAATTACCTTCATTTTTAGGTTCTAAGATATAAATGTAAGATTGTGAGTAACTTGCCTTACCATTAATCCAAGATTGATTTACAGAAGAGCTTGGCCCACCAACCACTTTAAAATTGTTAAAAGATGGCGGTTTAAAATTATCTGCTCCTTGTTTATTAACTGTAAATTGTATTTTAAAACGTTGGTTTACACCCAGTTTATTTTTACTAACTGATGTTGTAAACTCTATTTGAGCACTTAATAACTGAGTTGCAAACAGTAATATACTTAATATGTAAAACTTTATAAATTTCATTTATTAAACTATTAATTACCAGTCTTTTTCTTGTTTTATTTTTTTGCCTTTAGCCTTTTGAGCATTTAACTTTTTTTGTGTTTTATTTTCTTCATTGTTCATTGCCTCTAATAACTGCTTCATTTGCTCAGGGGTTAATTGATTAGGCCTAGGTTGTTTATTTTTTTCTTCGTCTTTTTGATCATTTTTATCTTTTTTAGGATCTCCTTTATCATCTTTTTTGTCTTTCCCTTTATCTTGATCCTTGTTTTTATCATCTTTCTTCTCATCATCGCCTCCTTCTTTTTCCTTTTGATCTTTATTTTTGTTGTCTTTATTGTCTTTGTTATCCTTATTATCTTTGTTGTCTTTATCGTTTTTATTTTGTTGTTGCTGCTTTAAAAGTTCTTGTGCCAAAGCTAAATTGTACCTAGTTTCATCATCTTTTGAATTATTTCGCATTGAATTTTTATATGCTTGGACAGCTTGTTCGTATTTTTTCTCTTTCATAAAAGCATTCCCCATATTGTGATAGGTTTCGGCTTTACTCATTTTTTCATTTACTGTTTTTTCAACCAATTCAAATTGTGTAACTGCTTCTTTATTCCTGTTTTGTTGATACACTGCATTTCCTAAATTATACGAAGCTTTCGGGTAATTTGGATTTTTAGACAGGGCTTTTTTATAAGCAATCTCTGCTTCATCAAATTTTAACTCATTGTATAGTTTGTTGCCGATTCTAACATCTTCTCTAGCTTCTCTTTCTAATGCTTTTTGATTTTTTTCTTGAGAAAAAGCAAGTGTTGCTAGCATTAATAGTGAAAATGTAAGTAGTTTTTGTATGTTAAAAAATTGTTTCATGTTGTTTTTATTTTTGATTGAATAAATTCAACTTTTGAACCCATTTCGTTTTCTTTTCTAATAATAATACATCAATAATTAAAAATAGCAATCCTAAACCAATAAACCATTGAAATTGGTCTTTATAATCTGAAAATTGTTTCGTTTCAAACTCGCTTTTTTCAGCTTTTACTAACAAATCTTCAATTATGGTTATGGTTTCTTGAGTTTTATTTCCGTTGATATATTTTCCGTTTCCTTCATTTGCTATTGCTCTTAAAACCTCTTCTTTCATTTGTGTAATTACCACTTCACCCTTGTTATCTTTTTTATAACTAATTACAGATCCATTGCTTCTTATTGGAATTGGTCCTCCTTTTTCTGTTCCAACACCTATGGTGTAAATTTTAATTCCTTGTTTTTTTGCTTCTTCAGCTAAGGAAACTGTATTTTCTTCGTGATCTTCACCATCGGAAACTATAAACAAAAATCTGTTGGTTTGTTCATCATTATCAAAATAAGTAATTCCACGTTCAATTGCTTCATTAATGGCTGTTCCTTGGCTTGAAACCATATCAGGATTGGCATTTTGCAAAAACATTTTTGCTGCTGCGTGATCTGTAGTTATTGGAAGTAAAGGGTATGAATTTCCTGCATAAATAATAATTCCAATTCTATCACTTCCTAAGCTTTCAATAATGCGCGTAATTATCTGCTTTGCTTTGTCTAAACGACTTGGGGCAATGTCCTCAGCTAACATACTTTTAGAAACATCTAATGCAAAAACAATGTCTACACCTTGTCTTTTAACGGTTTCTAATTTAGTTCCCATTTTTGGATTTGCTAAACCAATAATTAAAAAAGCCAAACCTAAACAAACAACAATTATTTTTAAAAATGATTTAAATGTAGACTGCTCTGGACTTAATTTTTGAATTAAATGGGCATCAGCAAATTGTTTTTGAGTGCGTTTTTTCCACCAAAGCACCAACAAAAACAGTACAAAAAGTACAGGTATAATTGCTAAGTAAATAAAATATGTTGGTTCTTCTATTTGATACATTTTTAAATATTTATATAAAACTTTTAAATATGGTATGCTTTAAAGCCATTTCTATTAAAACTAACAAGCCCGCTATAAGTACTAAAATTCTATAATTTTCTTGATAGTTGTAATATTTAAACTCTTCTATTTCAGTTTTTTCGAGTTTATTAATTTCGTCATAAATAGCTTTCAATTTTAAATTATCGGTAGCTCTAAAGTACTTACCTTCGGTTTCTTTAGCAATATACCTCAATAAATCTTCATCTATTTCAACAGGAGAATTTCTAAATAACAACTGACCTGTTCTAGGATCTTTAGCATAAGGAAATGAAGCGGTTCCATTTGTTCCCAAACCAATGGTATACACTTTAATTCCTAAACCAACTGCTAATTCCGTTGCTGTTTTAGGATCAACAAAACCTGTGTTGTTTACTCCATCGGTTAATAAAATAATTACTTTACTTTTCGCTTTGCTTTCTTTCAATCTATTTACTGCAGAACCTAATCCCATTCCAATAGCTGTTCCACCTTCTAATTGTCCCCATTTAATTTCTGAAATGGTATTTCTTACAATTCGTTTATCACTAGTAATTGGTGTTTGCGTAAAACTTTCTCCAGCATAAACTACAATTCCAATTCGGTCGTTTGGGCGCTGATTTACAAATTCATTGGCTACTTTTTTAAGAGCCTCTAATCTATTAGGTTCTAAATCTCGAGCTAACATACTTGCAGAAACATCAATTGCCATTACAATATCAATCCCTTTATTTGTTTTAGTTCGCTCACTAACTTCAACAATTCTAGGTCGTGCTAAAGCAATAATTAAAAGTGTCATTGCAATTAATCTTAAAACCGGCAATAAAGGTTTTAATTTTGATAACAAAGAAGGCTGCGTTTGAAAGCCTTTTGTACTTCCTATAGTGAATGTTGCCTGCCCTTTTTTTCTAATTAGAAAAAACCATACCGCTAATAATGGTATTAAAATTAATAACCATAAAAACTGTGGATGTAAAAATTCAAAATTTTCTAACATAGTTAATTATTTATGGATACCGAATTAATAATACGTTCGCTTACTTGTTTGGCAGAAGCCTCTTTTTCAGGGTAAGACACAAATACTTGTTGCATTCCTTTTGTATTGGCAAATAACAACATGGTTAATTTATTATTTTCCATTTTTTTAGTAACAGGGTTTTCTAACGTATAATCCATCAATACTTTTCTACCTTCATTACCATCAATAAGTATAGGTTCTTGTTGAATATTGGTGAATGTTGTATTCATTTTAGCTTCCATAGACTTAATAGAGCCTTGTACACCACCATCTAAATTAAAATTGTCAACTTCACTTAAAAAATGGATGGTAGAAACTATCACATAAAAATTACTAATTAAACTTTTGTATGAATAGCTTGAAAAATCTCCAACTGAAGTGACACCGTTATCTGGAAGTTGTACTGATTCAATCTTTAAAATTTCAGGAGTTTCAATGGTTATTGGCGGATGTCCATAAGTAGCTTTATACCATTGTTTATTAGAATCCATCATTTCTGAAGTGGTGTCTCCTAATACATTTTTCTTTAAAAATTTATAACCAAAATAACCAGCAACTCCAATAATTATAATAAAAAAAGCTGCAAAAATTAATAAGTATTTTTTTAAATTACTTTTCTTTTTTGGTTCCTCAACTGCTATTTCAAAAGCTTGATCTTGAGTTGCCTCAGCTTCTTGTACTCTTTTTTTATGAACGGCTCCTTCTGTATCTTTTAAAATGTGTTCAATAATAGTTCTATCATTTTTAATTTCTTCAACTATTGGTTTAGATTTAGCAAATTTCACTAAATCTGCACTTTGTAATACTTGTTTTAATTGCTGTATGGTTGCTTTTGAGATTCCTAATTTACTAGATTCATTAAAGTCGGTAATGGTTTCAATTAATTCGTTAGTAGTAGATTCTAGTGCTGGAATTTTAATATCTTTTTCAATATAAGTTCTAACAATGTCTGTTAACTCTGAATAATAAATCTTTATTTTGTTTTGTTGTAATAGTTTTTTCCCATCCAATTCAACTAAACGTTGCATAGCTTCTTGTATTGGTGCTATATGTACTTTAGGGATGATTTTTTCTTTTTTCTTTCTAAAAATAACATAAAGAATACCAGCTATTAACAATAAAACTGGAATTAAAATCCACCACAAATGCTTATAATCATCAAATGTTTTTGGCTCACTTTTAATTGATTTTATTTCATATAAGCCTTGTTTGGTTGTATCAACTTTTACGGTTGCCACGTTTATTAACAACGAATCTGTTACATATTTTTTATTGCTAATTAAAATTTCTTGTTGAGGAATAACATAACTCCCACTATCAAAACTGGTAAGTAAGTATTTTTTTTCTAAGCTGTTTTTAAGAGTGTCTGTAGGCAATGTTTCTACCACTTCAACCTTTCCTAAACTATCCAATTTTAACTTAGGAAAAATAACATTATTGGTTTCATTCACTGAAATTTTAAATTGAATTTGCTCTCCAATTTTTATCGAAGTAGTATCTGCTGTAACAGTAACTGGATTTTGTTGGGAAAACCCAATAAAACCGATAAAAAATAAGATATAAACTACTTGTTTTTTCATTTTAAATTCTTCTTTCCAATACCATTTGTTATTTACCACCTTTGCGTTTAAAATAACCTAATAATTTTTTCACATAACTTTCATCAATCCTAGAACTAATTGTTCCTGCTCCACTATGACTAAATGATTTTTCGAAATATTCAACTGCGTTTTGATAGTGCTTTTGATAATTATTTCTCACTTTTTTTGAAGAAGTATTTACCAATAATGTAGTTCCTGTTTCGGCGTCTAGCATTGGTACCATTCCTAAATTTGGAATTGTTTCATCATGCTTATCAAAAACTCTAATTCCTGTTACGTCGTGCTTTCTTCCTACAATTTTTAGGGTATGTTCATAATGTGTATCCATAAAATCAGACAATACAAATACGATGGCTTTTTTCTTCATTACACTCGATAAAAATTTGAGTGCTTCATTAATAGTTGTTTTTGTACTTTTTGGTTGAAATTCAATCAATTCTCTAATAATACGAAGCACATGACTTTTCCCTTTTTTTGGAGGAATAAATAATTCAACCGAATCTGAAAAAAGTAGTAAGCCAACTTTATCATTATTTTGAATAGCAGAAAAAGCCAAGGTTGCGGCTATTTCGGTTAAAGTATCGCGCTTAAACTGATGTGTTGTTCCAAAAAATTCTGAACCACTTACATCAACCATGAGCATCATTGTTAATTCTCTTTCTTCTTCAAATACTTTTACAAAGGGTTCGTTATAACGTGCTGTTACATTCCAATCTATCGCTCTAACATCATCTCCATATTGATATTGACGTACTTCTGAAAAAGTCATACCACGCCCCTTAAACGAACTATGATATTCGCCTGAAAATATGTGATCAGACAAGCGGCGTGTCTTAATCTCTATTTTACGAACTTTTTTTAGTATTTCTTTAGTATCCATAATTCCTATTAAATTGTTTAAAGTGTATTTATTGAATTACTCTTTATTATCTTCTTTATAAATTAGAACAATAAAGCAGTTACACAAATAAACATTTTATGGTACTTCTACTTGATTTACTATTTGATTGATAATGTCTTCTGAAGTTACATTTTCAGCCTCTGCTTCGTATGTAATTCCAATTCTATGACGTAAAACATCGTGCACAACAGCACGTACATCTTCAGGTATTACATATCCTCTTCTTTTGATAAAGGCAAAACATTTAGCTGCCATGGCTAAGTTGATACTTCCACGTGGAGAAGCTCCAAAACTTATCAACCCTTTTAAGTCTGGTAAGTTATATTTTTCAGGGTAACGAGTAGCAAAAATAATGTCTAAAATGTACTTTTCAATTTTTTCATCCATATAGACTTCTTTTACTGCTTCTCTTGCTTTTATAATTTGATTGATAGATGCAACTGCATTTATGGTTCCAAAACTATTATTTAAATTTTGGCGCATAATTAGTTGTTCTTCATCCAATTTTGGATAATCAATCACTGTTTTTAACATAAAACGGTCAACCTGAGCTTCAGGTAACGGATAAGTTCCTTCTTGTTCTACTGGGTTTTGTGTTGCCATTACTAAAAATGGTTCTTCTAACTTGAAAGTAGTATCTCCAATAGTAATTTGACGCTCTTGCATTGCTTCTAACAAAGCAGATTGAACTTTTGCTGGCGCACGGTTAATTTCATCAGCCAATACAAAATTGGCAAAAATTGGTCCTTTTTTAATGGTAAAATCGTTGTCTTTTACACTATAAATCATTGTTCCAATTACATCCGCTGGCAATAAATCTGGTGTAAATTGTATTCTGCTAAAATTACCTTGTACTGCCTTTGAGAGTGTGTTAATAGCTAATGTTTTAGCTAAACCAGGAACACCTTCTAATAAAATGTGACCATTTCCTAATAAACCAATTAGCAATCGTTCTACCATGTGCTTTTGGCCAACAATTACTTTGTTCATTTCCATCATTAATAAATCGACAAAGGCGCTTTCTTTTTCAATTTTTTCATTAATTGCCTTAATATCAACCGAAACATTACTTTCTTCTATCATTTTATTTAATTTTTTAAACGCGTGAATTTAACATGCTTTCTTACACCATGCAAATAGCATAAATATTTTTTTAAACCTTGTTAAAAATTGGTTAAAAGTAGAATGATTTACAAAGGTTTAATAAGATTTTAACATCATTTGCTCCCCATCAAAAACAGCATAGGTAAAATGGGTAATCCAATCTCCGGTATTGACATATTTTGAGTTTTCAGAGAGGTGAATTTCTAAGGGAAGATGTCTGTGTCCAAATACAAAAAAATCGTATTTTTTTTCAGTTAATTTCTTTTTACAATATTGAACTAGCCATTCGTTATCTTCTCCTAAAAATTTTACATCTTCCTCGCCAGATATTAGCTTGTTTTTTACAGATAAATACTGAGCTAATTGTATTCCAATATCGGGATGCAACCACCTATATAACCACTTTGAAAAAGGGTTTGTGAAAATTTTTTTCATTCGTTTATACCCTTTATCTCCTGGTCCTAAACCATCCCCATGACCTATAAGAAATACTTTATTATTGAAGATAAATTCTTTAGGTTGATGGTAAATTGGTATGTTTAATTCCTTTTCAAAATAATCATGCATCCACAAATCATGATTTCCTACAAAAAAATGGATTTGCACACCACTATCTCTTAGCTCTGCAAGTTTTCCTAAAACTCTTACAAAACCTTTTGGAACTGCTTTTTTATACTCGAACCAAAAGTCAAATAAATCTCCCAATAGAAAGAGAACTTCACAATCCTTTTTAATTTCATTGAGCCAATTAACAAACTTTTGTTCTCTAATTTTACTGCTATCGGTTGTAGGAGCTCCAAAGTGTTGATCTGAAGCAAAATATATTTTTTTATGAATTGTCAAAATTTAGATGAATTAGAAACTCAAAGATACGTTTTAGTTCTTATTTTTATCTTCTTTCGCTTTTTTACCTTCCAACTCAAGTACTTTTAAAATCATATTATCTTTAGTTTGACTAATGACGAAATAACCTGTTTGATCAAATAAATCTCTTGCTACAAAGGCTTTAAAATATCGTTGAAGGTCTTCTCTAACCTTAGGTGCTAAAGGATACTTTATATCCAATTCTTTTAAATATTGTTTAAATATTCTACCATCTTTATCAAAATTTACAACAAAATCATCCAATTCCCATTGACTCATTTCACTTCTATGATTATCTATATATCTAAAAACAAAATCATTTAAACCTCTATACAACCTTGTACTATACGTACTTAATGTATCGATAGAAACAAAAATATCTGGAATAATACCTCCACCACCATAAACAATTTTTCCTTTAGGAGTTACATATTTCAAACTGTCATTAACTTTAATGCTATCTTTTGATAGTAATTCTCCATTATGAACCCTTTCAATATAATCATTATTATATGTTTTGTTTCCATTATGATCGTATGGTTTTTGAATAGATCTACCCGTTGGAGTATAGTATCGAGAAGTTGTTAATCTAACAGCCGAACCATCTCCTAAATCCATTTCTTGTTGAACCAATCCTTTACCAAAAGACCTTCTTCCAACGATAGTACCTTTATCATTATCTTGTAGTGCTCCTGCCACAATTTCACTAGCTGAAGCTGAATTTTGATCAATTAACACATACACATTTCCATCTTCAAAACTACCTCTTTTAGTTGCGTAAGACTTATCAACTTCACCGTTTTTATTTTTTGTAAATACAATTAGCTTTCCATCTTCTAAAAACTCGTCAACAATGTTATTAGCTATGTCCATAAATCCTCCTGGATTTCCTCTTAAGTCTAACACTAGCGAAGTCATCCCTTCAGAAATTAATTCGTTTAAAGCTTGTTTAAACTCTATATAGGTGGTTCTTGCAAATCGTTCAACATTAATATAACCCAGTGTTTTAGTAATCATATAATAACCCGAAACACTTTTTATTGGAACCTCACCTCTTGTGATAGGAATTTCGAGTATTTCGTTAGTTGATCTTCTATAAACAGAGACTAAAACATTTGTTTCTGGTGCTCCTTTTAAAGATCTCATAATTAGATCACTTACTTTTCTTCTCCCTAAAAAGGTTTGTTTTTCATTTGCTTCAACTCCAGCTCTTTTAAAAATACTTTCACCAAATAAGGTATCATTATCAGCTATCAAAATTCTATCCCCAGCTTTTATGCCTGCCTTTTCACTTGGTCCATTTTTAATTACACCTGTAACCGCTACCGTATCGTTATGCATTAAAAAAGAAACTCCTATTCCTTCAAATTTCCCTTGCATATTTTCTGTAACACGTTTTAAATCTTCTTTAGGAATATATACAGAATGTGGATCTAATTTTAAAAGCATATTAGTAATAGCATCATCTAATAAACTGTCGGTATTTACCTTATCAACATAATCATATTGAATATAATTTATCAAACGTTTTATTTTAGCTTCATTGGTATTTGAGCTAAATAACATGGTTTTATTTTTAAAATTAAAGGTACTTCCAATAAATATTCCAACTGCAATTGCAATTCCAATAAATAAAGGTAAATAAGCTTTTCTTTTTGCCATTTTTATTCTTTAAGATGTGTTAATTCAACTCCTGCTTTCTCTAAAAATTCTAATCCAGAGGTGTCTTTATATTTTTCAGCATAAACGATTCTTTTGATTCCGGATTGATGAATAAGTTTACTACATTCTTTACAAGGAGATAGTGTTATATATAACGTAGAATTTTTACAAGATTGTGTGGAACTTGCAACTTTTGAAATAGCATTGGCCTCTGCATGCAAAACATACCACTTTGTATTTCCTTCATCATCTTCACAACAATTTTCAAATCCTGTTGGAGAGCCATTAAACCCATCAGAAATTATCATTCTACCTTTTACTATTAATGCTCCAACTTTTTTTCTTTCACAATACGATAATTTTGCCCACTCCTTTGCCATACGCATATATGCTTGATCGTACTTTAGCTGTTTTTTACTCATAAAATTTGAAATAATTACGAAATTACTAAGATTCAAATGAACTTCAAGTTAAAGTTTTACCAAAAAATGGCTCCTTTTAAAATTGGTAATACAATTCCAATAACTATAGATGAAATGATAAGAACCCAATCTCTTTTTGAAAACCTAAAAATTGTTTGAAAAACAAATCCTAAAACTAAAATAATAAAAACAACTATTATTTGAGCAATTTCAATTCCTAAAGCAAACTCTAATAATGGAATTAATTTATCTGTTGATTTACCAATAAGAATTTTAAAATATCCTGAAAATCCTAAACCATGAATCAATCCAAAAAATAATGCAAATACTAAATTAGTATTTGTTTTGGTTAGTTTAGAGGTGTTTTTGGCGTAAAAAATATTAACTAAGGCTGTTATAATGATGGTTATTGGAATTAAAAATTCAACCCAATTAGAGTTTACAGAAACTATCTTATAAGCTGATAGAATTAACGTTAAGGTATGACCAATGGTAAATAAGGTGATTAACCAAAGTATTTTTTTCCAATTTTTAAAATCGTAAACTACTGCTAAAGCGATTAAAAAGAGTACATGGTCATATGCATTCCAATCCAACACATGAAAAAGTCCTTCTTTAAGGAAAAACATGAAATTATCCATAAATAATTAAAATTTTAGTCCTCAAATATAGAAAAAACTTTTTCCTATAATTAATTAAACCAATTATTTATCAAATCCTTTTCAATTGGTTTAGCTGTTTTATGGATGTATTCATTTTTAGCAGCATCATATGCATAATCTTCACCCCAAACTTTATAGTTTTCAGCAACCTGCTTAATGCTATCACAAACGTATAAAACTTCTTTATTGGTAATGGTTGGGTGTATTGACATACGTATCCAACCAGGTCTTTCAACCATACATCCATCTAATATTTTTTTCTCAATACTTTTAGAGGTTTGCTGATCTACATGTAATAAAAAATGCCCATAAGTACCCGCACAAGAACAACCTCCTCTAGTTTGAACTCCAAATTTATCATTTAACAGTTTAACAATTAAATTAAAATGAACATCTTTAATAAAAAAAGAAAAAATACCTAGCCTATCTGTATGCTGTCCGGCAAGTATGATTAAATTTGGAATTTTTGAAAGTTTGTCAAAAACAATTTTATTAATTTCATGCTCTCTAGCAATGATATTTTTTACCCCCATTTTTTCTTTTAGTTGAATGGATAAGGCAATTTTAATAGTTTGTAAAAAACCTGGAGTTCCACCATCTTCACGAGTTTCAATATCATCAACATAGTCATGATCTCCCCAAGGGTTGGTGTAATTTACAGTTCCACCTCCTGGATTGTCAGGCACTATGTTTTTATACAATTTTTTGTTAAAAATTAACACTCCTGAAGTACCTGGACCTCCTAAAAATTTATGAGGAGAAAAGAAAATAGCATCTAAATACATTTCTTCATCTTCTGGATGCATATTTATTTCAACATAAGGTGCGGAACAAGCGAAATCTACAAAACAAAGTCCGCCATGTTGATGAATGATTTTAGCTATTTTATGATAATCAGTTCTAATCCCTGTAACATTAGAACAAGCAGTTACAGATGCTATTTTAATTGGTCTATCTTTATATTTTTCTATAATTTGTTTAAAGTTATCAAAACAAATTAAACCAGAATCTTGGCAAGGAATAATTTCAACATCTGCAATAGTTTCTAACCATGATGTTTGATTAGAATGATGCTCCATATGAGTTACAAAAACTATCGGTCTTAATTCTTCTGGAATGGAAGTATACTCTTTTAAATTTTCGGCTACTTTTAATCCTAAAATACGTTGAAATTTATTAACTACTCCAGTCATTCCACTTCCTGACGTTATCAATACATCATTTTCATTAGCATTTACATGGGCTTTGATAATATTTCTAGCTTTATGATACGCCATTGTCATTGCCGATCCAGTAATAGATGTTTCAGTATGAGTATTTGCAACAAAAGGTCCAAATTGATTTAACAGCTTTTCTTCAATAGGTCTATATAGTCGTCCACTTGCCGTCCAATCAGTATAAATAATTTCTTTTTCACCAAAAGGCGAAATAAATGTTTGGTTGTTGCCAATAATATTTTTTCTAAATTGCTGAAAATAGGTTTCTAATTCAGAAACCTGCGTGTCAGATTCATTCAAAATTTCTTTTGTTGTATCTTTTGAAAATAACTTTGAAAAAAAACTCATTTCAATTATCTTTAGTTTGTGATTTTAAAAAAGAAACACTCCAATTTATAAAAACTAGAGTGAATCTTCAACATTAAAAATCAATTTCTTATTTAAAATTCGCGATTCCCTCTTTTAACCAATTGTGGTATTCATCCACATCAGGTGTATATCCTGTTGGATCGATTAAATTTTCTCCATTATGATCAATTAACACATAAAATGGCTGAGCATTTGCACCATATTTAATCGTTTGAAATTCACTCCACTTTTGACCAATATATCTTAATTTTTTTCCAGGTCTTAATTTAGATTCAATTTCTCCATCTAATTTCCTTTTATCATCAACATATAAAGAAATTAAAACCACTTCATTTTTAAGTATTGGCAATACTTGATCTTTTGCCCAAACATTTTGCTCCATTTTTCTACAATTTACACAAGCGTGTCCTGTAAAATCAATCATTGCTGGTTTTCCTACTTTTTTTGCATAAGCCAATCCTTTTTCGTAATCATTAAATGCTAAAATATTATGCGGAGCCATTAAATGGGCGCCTTCAGGAATATCAGAATGATTATCACTTGATCCACTTCCTAATTTAGTAAATCCAACTCCATAAGGTGACTCACTATAATGTTGCGCTGGTGGAAATGCACTAATCAAGTTTAATGGTGCTCCCCAAAGTCCAGGAATCATATAAATTGTAAATGACAATGTTAATAACCCCAATCCTAATCTACCAACTGAGATGTGTGTTAATGGAGAATCATGTGGCAATTGAATTTTTCCAAATAAATAAAAAGCTAGTGTTCCAAAAATTGTTATCCAAATTGCTAAAAACACTTCGCGCTCTAACCAATGTAATTGTAAAACTAAATCGGCATTTGATAAAAACTTAAATGCTAGTGCTAACTCTAAAAATCCTAAAACAACTTTAACGGTATTTAACCAACCTCCAGATTTTGGTAAAGAGTTTAACCAGCCAGGGAAAGCAGCAAATAAAGCAAAAGGAATTGCTAATGCTAATGAAAAACCTAACATTCCAACAATTGGTCCTATTTGACTTCCTCCTGCCGCAGCTTCAACTAATAAAGTTCCAACGATTGGTCCTGTACAAGAAAATGAAACTATGGCCAAAGCTAGAGCCATAAAAAATATTCCTATAATACCTCCTCTATCTGCTTGTGCATCTACTTTTGTTCCCCAAGAACTTGGCAATGTAATTTCAAAAGCTCCTAAAAATGATATGGCAAAAATTACGAGTAATAAGAAAAATATAATATTAAACCACACATTTGTTGACAAAGCATTTAATGCATCTGCACCAAATATTGCGCTTACTATAATCCCCAATAACACATAAATAATTACTATAGAAAATCCATAGATAATTGCATTTTTCACACCCGCTGCTTTACTTTTACTTTGTTTGGTAAAAAAACTTACTGTCATTGGAATCATTGGAAAAACACATGGTGTTAAAAGTGCAGCAAATCCTGAGAAAAAAGCTATGATAAATATGGTTAATAAACTTTTATTTGATGATTTACTTTTTGTTGTTTTCGCAACTTCTACATTTGATTTGTTTGTCTCATTCTTTGTAGTTTCGTTAGCAACTGTTGTTGCTTTTTTTCCTGTAATTGAAAAGTTTAAATCAACAAATGTTGGAGGTAGGCAGTTAGAGTCATCACAAACCATAAACTCAACCTCTCCAGCAATTTTTAACGTATTTTCTGTTAAAAGTTTAATTCGTTGTTTAAAAATAGTTGAAGTTTCAAAATACTTGATTTTCATATTAAAAACAGGATCATCAACAGTATGTCCTTCTTCTTCAGATACATTTCCTATTAATTCGAAGTCAGCACTGGTTTCAAAAGAGAAAGCTGTTGGTATAGGACCATCTTCAGGCACATTTTGAGAATATAAATGCCAGTTTTCTTCTATAGAAGCTACAATTATTAAATCATATTCTGTATCACTAATTTTTTCAACATTTGTTGACCATTTTACTGGGTCATGAATTTGAGAATAACTAGTTACGCTTAAAAATAATATGGATAGAAGTAAAAATATTTTTTTCATATTAAAATTTGTTTCTTTTTAAGAATTGTCAAAATTAAACAATATTAGTTACTAAGTCGTTGAATCCTTTATTTTCCCCTAAGTTATTATGTTAAATTTTTCTTAATGTATAAACATTGCTATAAATAAAAATTTTAATATTTAAGCTACATAAAATATTACTTAGAATAAAAAACTAAGAAGTTTAACGTTTACAGAAAGGTTTTTCCTTACTATTGTTATGTGAAATCCATAAACTTTTAATAGATTTAAAAAATAAAATTAAAATTATTTTTAAGACTCAAAAAATAAATTACTTTTGAAACAACTATATGAATCAAATCATCCCCAAAGACATTTTTATAGTTAAAAAGGGTTTATTTAAATAAACCCTTTTTCTTTTGCTTTAAGTATTAATTCTCTATCGTCATTATCCTTAACTTTAAAGATATCTTTTAAATGTTTTTTTCTTTTTTCAAGCCCAGCCATAGACATTGGAATAAGCTTTGGAAGGTCTTTCATTTTAGTACCAATAGACATTTCATATAATAATTGCCTATCAATTTTATCTAATTTATAATTTACCGTAGCTTGTTTTCTAAACAATTCCAAAACTGATTTACTGTAATAGGGAGAATCTTCCATCACCGTTTTTATGGAAGCAATTAGTTCTTCTTTATCAATATCATTTTTAATTAAAAATCCATTTGGATTTACATTTTTAAGAATTGCCTGAATTCTATAGTTGTCATTAAAAGTAGTAGCTACAATAATTTTACATTTGGGTTGTAATTCTTTAATTCTAATTCCTAAATCTTCACCTGATAAAAAATTCCCATCTGTTGAAGGAGGCAATGAAATATCTAAAAAAACAATATCTAATTGATTTACTTCTTGGATTAGGTCAAGAGCTTTATCGCAATTATTAGCTATTAAAATTTTAAAGTTGATATTTTTATTTTCTGCACTAATAAATTCGAATGCACTTTTATAGGCATCAGCAATTATTGGGTGGTCATCAATTATTAGTACATTATACTTATTCATCATAATTATATGGGGCAATTAACAAAAACTGAAGTGCCTTTGTTTAAGTTAGATGTTATTTTAAATTTACCACCGAGGTTAGTGGCTCTTGAATGCATATTTTTTAATCCGATTCCTTTTCTTTTATCTTTAGTGTTAAATCCATTACCGTTATCCTTAACTACTAAATTAATATTTTTATTTTTAATTTCAATTGTTATCGTTACAAAATCAGCGTTGGCATATTTAATTATGTTTTGTAGCGCTTCCTGAATTATTCTATAAAAATTAATTTTCACTTTATCATCAACCTTATCCCAATCTATTTTTTTATCACATTCAAAATTATATTTAAAATCTCCTATTTTACTTTTTTGTTCAATTAAATCATCAATAATTTTTGAAAAATCTTCTTTTGAAGATAAAATTTCATTTTTCAATTCATGTGAAATGGCTCTTATTTCTTTTTCAATATTTTGAAGTTCATCAATATAAGATTTATGTTTTTCAATAGTTGGTTCATCTCCCTTAATATTTAAAAATCCCAGTCCTAGCCTTGTACCAAAAATTCTACCCAAAACACCGTCATGTAAATCTGCAGAAATTCTATGGCGTTCTTTTAAACGCCCTTCTTTTAATTTGGCTTGTTGCTTTAACATTAACGTAAAAATTTCCTCGTTAGCTTTTTGTTGCTCTCTTTCAAAAATTAATTCTTTATTACGCGCTCTTTGGGCTCTCATTATATAGGCAAATGACACTAAAAAAATCAAGAATACTGAACCTATAATAATAAAAATATTTTGCTGTGAAAGTTTTTCAGTCTCCTCAATATATTCATCAGTCTCAAATCGAATTCGTGTAAATTTATTTCTAATTTTTCTTTCTTCTATTTGTAAACTGTCATTTAAATGAACGTATTCTTCTAAATATTTTGATGCATTTTTTTTATCAACTTTAGACAATAAGTGTAGTGTTTCTAATTTATCTCTATTATTTTCTACTTGATCTGCTAAACCAAAAGCATCATTGGCTAATTTAATGGCAGTGGTTGTATCTAATTTATACGCATACAATTCAGACAAGTGCCTTTTGCTAATTACTATTCCTGAGCTGTTTTTTAAACTATCTCTAATAAAAAGCGCTTTATTAAATTGCACAACAATATTGGCGGTGTCTCCTTTTAAAAACTTGGTATAAGCAATGTTATCTATTAACCTTGAATAAAAATTAGCATCAATTTCTTTTAAATTTTTATGTGCCAAAGCATTTTCAAAATTTTCTATGGCTTTATCATAAGCTTTTTGTTTTTGGTATGCCAAGCCCAAATTACTCAAAGTCCATTCTTTAAAAATTCCTTTTTTATCATTCTTTTTTAAATACTCAATTGCTTTATTTAAGTAAAAAATTGAACGGTCAAATTCTTCAAGCTCTAAATAAATTAGCCCTAAATAATTATAACACTCATATAGCCTATCATACCTTTCAACTTTCTCAAACCTTGAAATTGCTTCAAAAATTGTTATTTCACTTCCCGTATAATCTTTTAAACGCCCCTGTATAAAAGCCATATTATAAAGCATTTTAGCAGCATAGTAATTATGTTTTACTTGTTCAAAACTTTCAAAAGCTTTATGATAATGATAATAGGCACTATCTACCGTTTCAACATCGGTATAATAATTTCCATAATTCCAATGCGCATCTCCTATTTTTAACCCATCATTCAATTTTTTAGCAAATGCTAACGATTCGCTATTTACTGCTAAAAACAAATCATTAATGTTTAAATATTCTGTTTCTATGGCAATTTTGGCTAAATAGATATTTTGTAAAGAATCTGAAGGCTGCTTTTTGGCAAATTGATACGCTTTTTCAAGCAATTCTTTTTTTTGAATAAATTTTAATTCTTTTTTTTGAGATTGTTTGATATAATAAGAAACACTGTCTTCCTTTGGCTCACTTTTTTTATTTATAACCAATAATGGTTTTTCACAAGACATTATGGCAATAAAAAACGTTATCCAAATTGATAATTTTATGAAAGATATGTGGTTTATTGCTTTGATATTATTTAGGGTTGTTAAATAACAAAGCTACTAAAAAAGCCTTAACTAAATTAGTTAAGGCTTTTTTAAATTTTTATCTATAAAATATTATTTTATCAATAATAAATTAATCTCTAGTTCTCATTACATCAGCACTACCATCTTCTCCAGTTGCAAAAACAGTATCAGGTGCATAAAGTTCCTCATCAGCAGCAATACTGTCTGAAGTACAAGAAATGAAAGAAGCTGATAATAATAGGAAAGCGAAGATAAATTTAATTGATTTCATAATAATGGTATTTTAAAATTTTAGGACTATATGTTTTTATTATTCTATGAGTATTTTTTTTAATACTATACCCCAAAAGTAGTCCATGAATGCTATTTAGCACTCTTTAAAATCCGTTAATTAGTAAAATCATACCATCTATACGTGAAACAGTACCATTTGATAGAAAAATCTAACTTATTGACAAATAAGAATATTCTGACAAAGATTTGTTAATACTTCTTATATTATTGATATAGGTTTTGGTGAAAGGCACCTCATAACTATTTCTTTTAATTGTACAAATAGATTTTCCAAACTGTATTCTAGAAATAAAATTTTTATTAATAATATAACTCTTATGAATTCTGTAAAAATTATTTGGCAGAATTTCTTGAAAAGTTTTTAGCGTTTTAAAAGCACTAATAATATTTCCATCATTCATATAAAAATCGGTACTATTATTGTCTGCTTTTAGAAAAAGAATTTCATCTGTTTTTAAATATTGGTAGTCTTTATATGATTTTAAACAAATGTTTTTTCTAGATTTTGCTGGTATTTTTTTTAATATTTTTAAAACTGTTTTTCTTATCTCTAATTCTTCTAGGGGAATTAATAAAAAGTCAAAAAACCCATTTTTAATTACTTCATACAACTTATCTTTTGAAAAAGACATTGCTATAAATACTGGAAAATCATCGTTAAACAAGTTAAGCTCTTGAGCAAATTCAAATGGATTTTCAAAAGTATTATCAATATTAAAAAAAACTAAATCTGGTGTTTCTTTTAAAATTGTATTCATTGACAGGTTATAATCACTCGAAGCTCCAATACAATTAAACTCGTAATATTCTTCTAAAACGTTTTTAATTTTTTGAATTGATGTAGTGTCTTTATCTATAATAAAATAGTTACGCATTTTGTGGGGACAAATTTTGTTTTAACAAAAATAGTAAAGTTTTGCTAATAAAAGTATGGTTTTCCCCTACTTTATTTACGGAAAAATTAAGATTAAAGAAAAATAATCATCGTAAATTTATGCACATACCCTATTTGAAGACACGTTTTTGATGCATTTTCATTAACCCTTATAAAACAATTAGTTAACAATTTTATTACGAATAATTCAACTTTTTGGAAAATCATGAAAAAGCAATCAAATAAAAAGTCTATAGCGAAATTTGATAAAAAAATGAAAGAGCAAACGAACCCTAAAAGTAATTCTCCAATTGACAGTTCAAATAACAATGAGTTTAAAAAAACTTTTAAAAAAACAACCTCTAACTACCCAAATAATATTTTAGAACTATTTAAACGTTTAGGAATTGAGTAAAATTTCAATTATTCACTTATTCTACAATAATATAGCCTCCTGTTAATTTAAATTATAACAGGAGGCTATATATAATATCTCACTTATATTTATATTGGATTTTGTTCTACAAGTGGATTTGCATCAATTTCATCTTGAGGGATTACCCAAACCCATCTATTATCACTTGCAGGTACTTCTAAAACCCCACCTGTTCTTGAAGATGTGTGCCTAGACCCAGGTTCTTTTCTATTTAATGGCAAATTCAAACGTTTTAAATCTAACCAACGGAAACCTTCACACCATAATTCAATTCGACGTTGTACCATAATTTCATCTATTAAATCTTGTCCAGTATTAGTAGATAAAGTATAAGCATCATCTCTTGTTATAATTAAGTCAAAAAGAGCTTGTGCTGCCAATCCATCTTGTCCATCTCGCGCCAAAGCTTCAGCCTCAATTAAATACATTTCTGCTGCACGCATCATAGGTACATCCATTAAACTAACAGCTGTGCTTTGTGATAGAAATTTTTGATTAGTATAAGGATGTCTACTGTGTCTAGATGATATTTCATAACCATCTTGTAATTCGGTGTGTTCACCATCTTCAGACCATAATGTTTTACGAACATCTGTGTCAGATATCATATCATATAACGGCTTGTTAATAGATCTTGGATTTGCTCTAATTGATGAAGAACTGTAATTTCTAGAAATATACGCTCCAAGGTTTCCAAAATAATTTGTTTGATCCTCTACAATATGACTTGCCCACATAAATTCACTGTTCTGATCTAAATCAGTAGAAAATCCTTTACGATAAGTTTCTTTATCCATTAATGTATAACCAGCTCTAGCTTCAGATGCATATTGAGCAGCAACTCCCCAGTTCCCTTGAACAAGAGCAACTCTAGCTTTTAATCCTTTTGCAACACCTACACTAAGGTGTGATTTATTAGGGTGTGATTTACCTGCTAATAATGTGATTGCTTCATCAATATCAGCATTTATTTGCGTGTAAACTTCTTCAACTGTTGCACGTGCAATAGGTTCAGTAGATGGTTCCGTTTTTAAAGGAACCCCTAATTGACTGTTAGTTTGCCCTTTTACATAGCGACCTGCCCATGTTTGTACCAGCATAAAGTGACCATAAGCTCTATATAATAATGCTTGTCCCTTTATATTGTCTTTATCATCCTGTTCTCCAACAGCATCATCTATACCAGCAATCAATATATTGGCATTTGCTATCCACTCATAAAACATAGCCCAATGAGCTCTATTATATGAATTTGTAGGAGAATCTGTTAAAATCCATCTAAGTCCTGTAGTCCAAGTACTAGAGTTAAAAACATGATCTTCACCCATTTCAGACATAAACATATTAAAATGACCAGCGCCACCACGACCTTGACTACCATATCTAACATATAAAGCTCTATGTATTCCATTTAATGCTGCCATAGCATTACCTGTTGTTTCGGTCACAACTGCGGCTCCAACTTGATCGGTAGGAGTTGTTTCCAAAAAGTCTTTATCACAAGCTGTAAACAGTACATTTATAGCAAGCATTCCGATAAAAGTAATTAGTATTTTTCTCATTTTATTTTTTTTAAAATTTAACATTTAAACCAAGACTTAGAATTCTTGAAGGTGTATATACATTATTAACAGTACCATTAAAGTTTTGCTGAACGCTCATTCCTTTTCTTGCATTTGATGTAAAGATGTTTTCTCCACTCACATAAACTAAGGCATTAGAAACTCCAATGTTGTTAAGGATGCTTTCTGGCAAGTCATAAGATAAATTAACACGTTTTAAATTAAGATATGAAGCATCAGTAAGCCATCTGTCAGATGTTGCGTTAAAATCGGTTGTATTACTAGGATCCATTCTAGGAACATCAGTAATGTCGCCAGGTTGTTGCCAACGATCTAAAATATCTGTACTTAACGCACCACCATAACTACCAGAATTCATAAGGCCTTGATAGCTACTGTCTAATATTTCACCCCCTATTTGAAATGTAAACAAAAAGGATAAATTAAAATCTTTATAAGTAATATTATTATTTATTGAACCTGTTAAATCAGGAATAGCAGTACCTGCATAATGGTATCTAGCTTGGGCATCATCAGTTGTTAATGTCATTCCATCTATGGTTCTAACAGATGAGCCTGTAGATTCTTCTTCAGCAACATACAAAATTTCACCATCAGTTGGATCTACACCATACCAATCTCTCAACCAATAATCATAAATTGAATGGCCAACCATTAATTTTTTAGAACCATTTATTATTTCCTCTTGAGGTAATTTAGTGAACTCATTTTTAATAGTTGCTGCATTGATACCAAAGTTCCAAGTTAAATCATCTGTTCTTAAAATATCATAATTTAAGCTTACTTCAATTCCTCTATTGTACATAGAACCAATATTCTCAGGAATACTAGTACTACCACTTGAAAGAGGTAATGGAACATTAAATAATAAATTATCAGAATTACGATTGTAGAATTCTATAACACCATCAAATCGATTATCAAATAAACGAAATTCAAGAGCAATATCAGAACTCTCACTAGCCTCCCACAATAAGTTTGGTGCAGCAAGACCAGCTTGCAATATCCCTGGCTCTGCTTGATTGTTATACCCTAAATCATACAATCCTTGATAAGCATAAAAACTAATGCCTGAATTATTTCCTAATTCACCGTATGAAGCTCTCAACTTTAAAGAGTTTATCCAATCTTTATCTTCAATAAATTTTTCTCTGTCTAAGCGCCAAGCAGCACCTATTGACCAAAAATCTCCCCATCTAGTTTCTTTAGAAAATTTTGAAGAACCATCTTGTCTATAAGAAGCACTAACAAAATATTTACCATCGTAATCATAATTTAAACGACCGAAATAACTCTCATCATTACGATTGTCTAATACTGACGTTAAACCTAAAGTAGTCACAAAATTAATGAGTTCAGAATTACCATCAGCAATTTGTTGCTGGCGAGAGCCATCTAAATCACTAATTTTATATTCTAGTGACTCATGAGCCAATAGTGCTTTAAAATTATGTTTTTCATTAAATGTCTTTGTGTAATTTAATAATTGGTTAAAACCAACAGAAGTTCTACGGTTGTATGTTCTACCAGCTCTCCCACCTGGAGCACCGTCACCTACATATTTATTTTCATAGTCTGTATTGTAAAAATGACGTTGATCAAAACTAGCATTTATTGTAAAAACAAGCCCTTCAGTTAATGTAATATCAAAAAAGGTTTTACCATTGATAGATGTAATTTCATCTAGGTCTTCATTAAAATCAATTTCTGCAACTATATGTCTACCAAAATTAGCATCACTTGGTCTAGCTGCATCTAAATCATATATTTTATCTCCATTAGCATCTAAAATATAATCTCCATTAGCAGACTGCTTATAAATATTATAAATTGGTCCCATGCCTCTAGTAAAGCGAATTGGATTCACAAATGAACTTGATTGTCCAGAAGTAGCTTGAGCTTGATTTCCTTGAGAAGTTGAAACACCAACATTTAAACCAGTTTTTAACCAATCAGTTGCTTGGTGATTTACATTTACACGTCCTGAAATTCGTTCAAAATCAGAATTTAATATATAACCTTCCTCCTTTAAGTACCCTAAAGAAACATAGAAATCACTTTTTTCAGTACCTCCTTGAAAGCTCATATCATAATTTTGACGAAATCCTTTTCTAGTAATAGCATCTTCCCAATCTAAATTATCAGGGTTTAATAGACTTGCATTTGGATTGATATTACCATCAATACCGACTATTTGATCGAAAGCTACATTGAATGGGTTGCTTTCTAACTCCTCAAAAATATTATTTGTAGCATATAAGTTTGCTGCAGTTACATCAGCAGGATCATCAACACCAGGTATTGCTTCACTGTTACGTAAAACTTCCCACATTATTTCATAATATTGTTTTGCATCTAATCTATCATATTCAGGTATAGAGCGGTCAATTACACTAGCAGACATATTTAAAGAGAATTGTCCTTTTCTATTTTTACCTTTTTTTGTTGTAATCATTACAACCCCATTGGCAGCTTTATTTCCATATAACGCAGTTGATGAAGCATCTTTTAAAATTGTTAGACTTTCAATATCTGCTGGATTAATAGAGTTGATAGAGCCTGTAAAAGGAATACCATCAACAACGTATAAAGGAGAACTACTTGCTGAGAAAGAGCCGAAACCTCTGATGCGAATATCTTGACCCGAGCCAGGTTGACCACTTCCAAATGTAGCAGTAACTCCAGCTGAAGAACCTTCAATTGCAGTAGTTACATTTGACAGTGATATTTTACCAATATCATCGCTATTAATTTGGGTTGCAGACCCTGTGAAATCTCCTTTTTTTGATGTCCCATAAGCTGTAACAATAACTTCTTCTAATAAATTTGCATCCTCTTGCATTACAACATTTAAGATATTGCTATCACCTACAGTAACACTTTGTGTTTTCATACCAACATAAGAAAAAACCAAAACATCACCTTTATTAGCAGCTATTTGATACTTTCCATTAAAATCAGTTTGAGTTCCCTTGGTAGTTCCTTTAATGACAATTGTTACTCCTGGTAAAGGGCCGGTAGCGTCTGTCACCGTTCCAGAAACCATATTTTGAATAACTGTAGTAATTTTGGATTTAATAACCTCATCTGAAGATTTAGTACTATTAGTCCCTTCCTCATTGTTAACTATTATTTCTTCAATTAACTCACTTATTGAGGTGTTATTCTTTGGAAATAAAACTATTTGGTTTTTAACAAATCTGAAATCTATTTCTGTTTTCGCTAATAATTGAACCAAGACTTTACTTAAATTTTGATTTTTTACATTTAGAGAAACCTTTTTGGTTACATCAATTAAATTATTACTATAAAAGAAGTTAAATTCAGTTTTATTTTCAATTTCAGTAAAAAATGTTTTTAGTTCAGCATTTTTTAAATTAATTGTTATGTTTTGCCCATAAGCGTCTGCTGCAAACAACTTTGCCATGGTAACAAAAAATAAGATGGTGTAAATTTTCATAATCCTTAAGAATAGAATTTTTCTTGAAAAGACCTTAATTTCAGTTTTTTTCATAATTTTGAATGGTTTTTAATTGTTGATTTCATTTGCGTGATTTGATGATTATTAATTATTTAAGGAGAGTGTTGCCGCACTCTCTTTTTTTATTTCATTTTTAATATTATTTTCTCATTTTTTATTGAATATTTAATTGGAGATGATATACTTAACAAGTCTAAAACTTCTTTGATCTTTAAATTATCAAACGTTCCAGTATATTCATATTCTAACAAACTTTCAGAACTCACAACAAACTGAACTTGATATTTTCTTTCCAAATCTTTTATAACATCTTTTAGACTTGTTTTATTAAAAATTAATTTTCCCTCTCTCCAAGCTATCACATCAGAAGAGTTAACTTCTTCAATTTTCATTTTTTTCTCAGCCTTATTAAAAACAGCTTTTTGAGATGGCGTTAAAACTATAGGGGTATCTTTATCTTTAATTAATTCTACTTTTCCTGTGACTAATGTTGTTTCAATTTTACTATCTTTTTCATAAGATTTTACATTAAAACTAGTTCCTAAAACTCTTATTTTTAGTTCATTTGCATTTACTATAAAAGGTTTATTAACGTTTCTTTTTATATCAAAAAAAGCTTCTCCTATGAGTGTTACCTCTCTAATAGTATCTTTAAACTTTTTAGGATAAATTAATTTACTATCTATATTTAAAGAAATTATTGAGCCATCTGGTAATATAACTTCTTGTTCATTACTATTAGATGTAATTTCATTAAACAAATCTTTTTCTTCCTCTTTATCTTTAATTAATTCTTTAGAATTAACATAACTATTATTGTTTATTTCTTGATAGTTCCAAAATAAGAGTACACTTAAAAATAAAACTGCTACACCAACCGAACTGAGCACATATCTTTTTTTATTTTTAATTTTTTTACTAAAATTTATATAATGAGATTCATTATTATTATTTTTAATTTCTTTAAGTGCCTGCCCTATATACTTAGCCTTTAGAAAATTAAATTTATTTTGATTACTTTCACTTTCTCTAATCCATTCCAATACTTTTTTCTTTTCTGAAAGTGTACTTTTTCCTTCTATATACTTTATAATATATTTTTCTTGCATTTTTAAGAGGTTATATACTTATATGACGTAACTATTCATACGTATCCCCTACAATATTTAAAAAAAAGATAAAATTTTATCGGTATTATTAAAAAAAAGATAAAAACTCTCGAAGATAAAGTCTCATATGCTTTATTGCCTTAGTAATATGATTTTCAACAGTTTTAGTAGATATATTAAGCTCTTTTGATATTTCTTTATGCTTTAAACCTTCAATTCTACTCATTACAAAAACATTTTTACATTTTTCAGGTAAAAATTCAATTCCATTCATAATTGCTTCTTCTAATTCTTTTTCAATAATAGAAGAAGCTAAATCATCTGCAATTGCTTTGTAATTTATTGAAGCCTCAATTTGTTGTGTATTATTTTCAATATTTAATGTTTGTTTCTTTTTTCTCAAATAATCCAAACAAGCATTTCTAGTAACTGTATAGATATATCCATTGATATTAGTTTGAATATTTTTTTGAGACCAAACTTTTAAAAATACATCTTGAATAATCTCTTCAGCATCTTCATTGCAAGAAATATAACTATTTGCAATAAATAACAATTTAGATCTATAAAGTTTAAATAATAACTGAAATGCATTTGCATCTCCCTCATTAATTAAATCTATAAACTCAGAATTATTGATATTTAAGTTATTATTCATTTACACATCTTTCATATCTGTAATTAATTTACAGAAAATTTAACATCAAATTTATTAAAAATAATTTAACCTCTTTATTAGCCTCTATTAAAAAAGGGTTGATTATATTTATAATGTAACTTTTTTAAACAATTTACTTCCTATAAAAATTAAAATATTTGTTCAGTATAAATTTTAAAAACCATTTTTTTTAAATGTTATAACCATTTTTAAAATCTCTATTGTTAAAAAGTTATCAATTATAGAATACTATTGTAATGTTTTCGATTTATATGATAACTGACTTGAATAATTTGTTCTAAACTATATGTTTTGTTAATTGGCTTCTTTATTTATTATGATGGCAAATTATAATGAATGATGATTTGAATCGTTCAAATTTAAAAACAGAACCTATAAGAAAAGATTTTACTAAGCTTTTATTTTATAAATTACACCTTTAGATCCTTCAAAATCAAAATCTCTATCATACATAAGTCCAATTTTTTCCAACACTTTAATGGACGCTTTATTATCTTTCATTGCTCTACCAATAATTTCAGTTATTTTAAATTTATTTAGTCCAAAATTAACACAAGCTTTTGCGGATTCAGTTGCATATCCTTTATTCCAATGTTTTCTAAAAAATCTAAATCCAATATCATATTCATTAAGATTTTCTGTAAATTTAAGTCCACACCAACCTAAAAATTCTTTATTTTCTTTGTTGATTACTGCCCATCTTCCTATTCCATATTTTTTATATTGGTCATAATTTTCTAAGAATTTTTTAGATTCCTCAATATCTTTAAATGCTCCTTCTCCAGTATATTTCATAACTTCTTTATCAAGATTTAGTTGATAAAAAGATTTCGCATCATTTACATTCAATTCTCTTAATAAAAGTCTTTCAGTTTCTAATATTGGAAAAGGGTTGAATTTCATTTCAGTTTTTTAAAGTTTTTATTCTCTTTGCAAAATAATCATTGCTACTTATTTCATAGGCTTTAGTTGCATATTCTAAAGCTTTTTTATTGTCTTTTTGAGAAATATAATAATCTGCCATTGAATTATATACATTAGGACTTTTAGGATAATATTTTATTCCTAATTCAAAAAACATCTTTGCTTTTTGTAATTTTTTGTTTCTATGAGTTCCAAATTTGAGTTCCATTTTGTGTCTATTCCATTTAAACACCATGTCAATACTACTATCAATCAACACTTTATTAGTGTTTAAGTTTTTTATTTGAAACACCCCCATTGGAGGTTTCATTTGTTAGTAAGTTTCTTTAAGCTCTTTTTTTTGTTTTCATATCAAATAAATCCTAGTTGTTGCACAACAGTTTTTCTATCAAATATTTGTGTATGTCCACTAATTAAATGGTTTTTGAAATGATAAATGGTAAATCCTTTTGTTTTAATTGATTTATTAGTAGGTGGGTGATCTCCAATCATTCCAAGATTTGTGCCTGTTAAAATCCAAGTTATTGCTACATGATTTTCTTCTGAAATAGCAGATGCTATTTCAAAATTCATATCTGGAAATGAATCAAACGAAAATTTTAAACGTTCTTTAAATTCAGAATACGACAAGGTTTTTCCTTCCCAAGGATCAGCAGTATCAAGATGAATTGTATATTCTTTATCAATAAATTGTTCAACTTTATCAATTTTTTTATTATTCCAAATTTCTTCCATAAATTTCCGAAGGAAAGCTTCTTTATTCATTACTGCTTTTTAGTTTTTAGATTTATTTAAATAACATCAAACTCAACAAATATACTATAGAAATAATAGAATTGTTTTGTTTTTGATTTACTTAATAGGTTTAAATCTAACTTCTTTTAAATAAATGTTAATATAAATGGAACTAAAAAAGGTACAATTACTGTCAAAACAACACCACTAAAAACAGCTATAATTGCCCATTCTTTCCCTGTACTTTCTGAAATAATAGGTAAACAGGTATCCATAGAAGTAGCCCCACCAGATACAATACCTCCCAGTTTACCAAAATATTTTACAAAAAAAGGTGTAGCTAAAAGCGTAATTATTTCTCTTGAAATATTAGACAATAAGGCGATAACCCCTAAAGTTTCTCCACTAATTTCTGTTATAAATATAGAAGATAAACTATAATATCCAAATCCAGCAGCTACAGCCATAGCTTCAATTATACTAATTTCAGAAATAAAAAATGATATTAATGTTGCTCCTAATAATGAACCTAAAATAACACAAAGCGGAACTAGTATAATTTTAATTTTTGTTTTACGAATGATACTAAGTGCGTTACTATCTGCCCCAATTCCTATACCTACAAAAAACATTAAGGCATATAATGAGTACTTGGAAAAATCATTTTCTATCAAAAAATCGGGTAAAAATTTATACATACCTAAAACCACACCCACTATAAACATTAAAAGTATAATAATACTATTTTTCATTTTTATTGATAAAGAATAATTTGTAAGTGATATATGCAAAAATTAGACTTCCTAACACCGCTCCAAAAGTGATTAAAAAAGCTTGTATGCCAATATTTGTCATATTAGAAATAATGGTTTTATTTAAACCAACTCCAATTCCTAAAAGAAATAATAACATATAAATAATTAGTGTTGTAATCTTGCTTGAACATAAAATAAATTGGGGTTTGTTTCTGAAAACATATCCAAGAATTAAACCTATGGTCATTAAAAATAATACTGGTGTCATATCTATTTAAGATGATTATAGAAGCGTTTTATAGTGAAGTGCTTTAGAAAAACAAATGTAATTTTTAAAATTAGTTTACTATTGGTTGAATTGTAAATGAGTAACTGTATTTTTGATTTGCTGAAATCGTATATTCTTGATGTGGTAGTCTTCCCCAAGAAGTATCACCGCCAACTCCCATTTGTAAAAAATCAATATTCCATTGAATGGTATTTCCAATTTTAATATCAGCACCATGCTTTTTAGTTACAGGAACTAACCCAGACGCTGATTTTAAAGCCTCGTCACTATTAAAATCAATTTCTTTCATATCAAAAGGCCAAACACTTACATTTAATAATTGTTCTTTGGATGAAACTTTTAGAGTCATATTTTCAGAAGCTAATTCCATCCATCTAATATCTGTTTTATTACCTGTTTCTTGTGGTCGCAGATAGCGATGGAATTGCGCTTCAATTTTTCCTGAATATACTCCAGTTTTAACACCTGTTTTTCTATCCCAATAACTTTCATTAGGTCCGTTACCATACCAAGATACCTCTGTAAAATTATTTGGAATTGTAAGGTACATTCCTATTCTTGGTATATTTGGCAGCTCTTTTTTATTTGGACTGAAAGCATAATCTACTTTTAAATTTCCATTATTTGCAATCAAATAATTTATAAAAACAGTAGCTTCATTATTTGGAAAGTTGTACTCAACCTTAAAAGAAACCCCATTTTTATTCTTTTGAGGTTTATTGATTAATTTTGAGGTGTAATTGTACGATGCATTTTGCCATACCTTTGCCCATTTGTCCATTCCATTTCCTAAATCATTGTCAGTTGGAGGTCTCCAAAAATTAGGACGGATAGGTTGATTAGTAATTTCATTTCCGTCAAATACCCAAGAAATAATTTCACCAGATGTAGCGTTTATTTTTAAATTAGTTTTATCATTTTTCAACTCAATTCCGTTTTCAGAAGCAATAATCTCCAATGTATTTTCTTTTGAACTTGAAACTGATTTTTTAATCACTTCATTCAGTTTAAATTGATCCCAAGCTATTTCAAAACCTACAGGTATTAATTTTGTAGCATCTTTTTGAAGTAAACTTATTTCTAAAATATACTCTTTATTAGCGTCGAAACTTTTAGGGAAATTTTGCAATATAAAGTTTCTTTTTTGTTGAGGTAGTACTGCTATATTTGCAAGGTTTCCTTTAAGAAAGGTTTTACCATCAGCCAATAGTTTCCAAGCTATATTTTTATCTGAAAAATCAACAAAAAAGTTTTTATTTTCAATTTCAATAATTCCGTTTCCTAAATAATTAAATTGAGCAGGTTCATATACTTTCTTAACTTCAGTTATATGAGGATGCGGATTTCTATATGGATCAACTAATCCGTTATTTAAAAAATTACCATCGGTTGGTAAATCTGGATGAAAATCGTGTCCATACGCTAAA
The DNA here is from genome assembly GCF_042676885.1 of Lutibacter aestuarii. NCBI lineage: Bacteria > Pseudomonadati > Bacteroidota > Flavobacteriia > Flavobacteriales > Flavobacteriaceae > Lutibacter > Lutibacter aestuarii. The sequence continues at coordinate 305,803 of NZ_JBHTIC010000006.1, read as the reverse complement.
TATGGTTTTCCATTTTCATCTTTATATTCTAAACTTTGATCAACCCAATCCCAAATATATCCACCTTGTAAATTTGGATATTTTTCAATTATATTCCAATAATCTTGTAAATTCCCAACGGAATTCCCCATCGCATGTGCATATTCAATCATTATTGAAGGTTTTTCAGAATTTGATTTTCCATGAGCAATTAAATTTTCAGGTCGTGGGTACATGGGACAATATAAATCGGTATAATTTTTTTTCCCAGCAGGTTCATATTGAACTATTCTATTTTGGTCATTTTCTTTTAACCATTGATAGGTGGTCCTAAAAACCTGACCTTCACCTGCTTCATTTCCTAAAGACCATGAATAAATTGACACATGATTTCTATCTCTATAAAACATACGTTGAGTTCGCATCATATGAGCTGGTAACCAAGTTATTTCATCACCAATTTGAGTATTTTTATTTATTGCTAATGGATGGCTTTCAATATTCGCTTCATTAATTACATATAAACCGTATGTATCGCATAAATCTAACCAATAAGGATTATTTGGGTAATGTGAACAACGTACTGCATTAATGTTATTTTGTTTCATTAATTGTATGTCTTTTTCCATAGTTTCTTTAGCAACCACATGCCCTGTAAAAGGATCCGTTTCGTGTCGATTAACACCCTTAAAATAAATAGCTTTTCCGTTAATTAATACTTGGCTATTGATAATTTCCACACGCTTAAATCCAATGTTTTTTGTTATAAATTGGTTGTTTTTAGGATTTTCATTATCATTCAAGCTAATTTTTAATTGATACAGTTCTGGAAGTTCTGCAGACCATTTTTTTACAAACTCAACAATTTTTTCAGCTTTAAATTTAATAGAAGAGTATGCGTTTATTTCAATTTTTTTCAAAGTTTTAAAAACTGAATGCTCCCCATCTATAATTTCAAGCGAAATGGTTCTAGTGCTTTTAGTATTTGAAGTATTTGAAATTGAAACAGTTCCTTTAAAAATACCATTTAAGTATAAATCATCAAGATTGGTGTTTGCATAGTAGTCAGAAATAAAAACTTTTGGTTGAGTATATAAATAAACATCTCGTTCAATACCACTCATCCTTAACATATCTTGACTTTCCAAATAACTTGCATCGCTCCATCTAAATAACTGTAGCGCAATAAGATTTTTACCTTCTTTTAAATAACTTGTAATATTGAATTCTGCAGGGGTTTTGCTACCTTGTGAATAACCTACGTAACTTCCATTTACATATACGTACATAGCCGATTTTACTCCTGCAAAATGCAGTATAACATCCTCAAATAAAAACTCTTCTTTAAGTACAATTTCTTTTCTATAAGTTCCTACGGGATTGTATTCTGTTGGAGCATTTGGCCATTTTGTTGTAAAGGGGTAACGTTCATCCAAATATATTGGGTAACCATAACCTGCAACCTCCCAATTTGAAGGCACTTTAATTATTCCCCACTGGTTATCATTAAATTCTATGTTTTGAAAAGTTGTAGGGCGTTTTTGGGGATTTTTTACCCAATTAAACTTCCAATCACCATTTAGATTTAAAAATCGGCGTGAATTTTCCTTTTCAATAATTTTAGGAGATTCTGCACCAAAAAAAGTAGCTCTTGGAGGCAATTTGTTTTCTTCAAATATTTGGTGATTGAAATGATTTTTTTGTTCAGGTATATTGTTTAATTCCTCCTGTTTACAAGAAATAACCACAAAAGAAATAATTAAAACTAGTAATGTTATTTTCATTGATTTGTATAGTTTATAAAAATTGCTTTTAGCTTGCTCAGTTGAAGATAAATTGTAGTAATTCATTGTTATTAATCTGTTAAAAGCATAATAATGTGAGCAGCACTCCAGCTAAAATTTTGAGCATTTAGGCCTTCTCCTGTAATTGGATGATAATTTTCTCTAATCGATTTTCCCTTCCCTAAAATTCCTTCAGCTCCTTCTAATATTTTAACTGTTGCTAAATCTGCTTCAGTGTTAAAATTATAATTTCTCAAGCCTTTAACACCAAAATAAGCTTGATCTAACCAATTTGGACCTCTCCAATACCCTTTTAAAGGATTGAATTTTGGATGATCTGCACTCATAGTTTGGAATGGTACTTTTGTGAAAAACTTTTTAGGATCCATTATAAGGTTTTTAACTGTTTCTGCTTGTTTTTTGGAAACCACATTAGCCCAAAGCGGTATCCAACCTTCACTCCCTTCACCTTTAATAAATTTGTTCCCTTCTAAATTGGTATCGTAAAACCATCCGTCTTTGGTATCATAAAATTGATTTTGAATGCGAGTTTTTAAAATTTCAGCTTCATTTTTATAAACTTCCACATCTTCATTTTTTTGAATTGCTTCTGCTAGTTGTGCTAAGTACAATTTTTCTGCATATAGATATGCGTTTAAATCTACACTTTCTTGATTTAAAGAATAAGCTCCTTCTTCATTTTTTAAAATGATTGAATCATCAAATCTAATGGCATTATCCATTCCGCTTTCCCATTTTGCAGCAATTAAAGTTCCATCAGTTGAACCGTATTCACACAAGCCATCTTTATCGTGATCTCGTTTATTATACCACCAATAATGATATTTTTTTAATTTTGGGTATAGCTCTTTAACAAACTTAAGATTGTTGTCTTTTTCAAAAATTTTGACAACTGCCCATGCAGAAAGAGGTGGTTTGGTATCTCTATAATTATGAGGTTCAATATTGGTGTCTCTATATATACAATCAACTACAAAACCATCTTCACTTTGAAAATCAAACATAGCTCTAATTTGATTTTTAGCCAATTCAATATTGAAATAAGACAGGCCTACTGCGTGTTTCCACGAATCCCAAGACCAAAAACCATTAAACCATTTGTAATGATAGCTTGGAAACAAGCCTTCAAATTTGAGTTCTCCAGCTGGGATACGCCAATTATTTTGTAATGTTAAAATTGATTTAGCTAACGCCTCTGAATATTTTTTTGCAATAAATTGTTTTTTCTGATTAGAAATTAAGTGAGCTAATTGCTCCTCTTTTTCTAATTTTCGGGCTTTTAAAACAAGCTCAAAATTACTTTTAAGGACTTCCTTTTTTTCTTGCTCCCATGAATATTCTGGAAATATGAAGGTTTGTGAAACTATAAGTTCTTTAAATTCATTAGGCTTTAACTCCAAGGTTGTAGGAACAGTTGTATAGGTTGTTTTTGAACTCGATATTACAGTTTCATTTGGAAACAATAAATAACCAGTTGCTGTACTTTTAGACGAGGTTATTTTTAATCTATTTTTAGTTGATGACAGTGTTAAATTTTTAGTTAACAACCCTTGATTTCCCCACTGATATTCAATTTTTATGTTGCTATTACTTTTATTAGTAATGGTTGATCTAATTATGGCAGTATGTCCAGAACTAAAAACTAATTCTTGTTTTAATTCAATATTTTTACTTTTAAAAGTTTGCTCTAAATGGCTATTAAAGCTATTGGTTTCTATAGCCTTCCATTCAACATTTTTTAATTGTAACTTTGCAAGAGAAGGGCTACTCCAAATTCCATTTTGTTGAGTCATTAAAAAAGGACCGGAAAAACCGCCATAACTTGAAATTGAATTTGGAAAACCATAAGCAAACCAAGCTCCCTGATCTGAAAACATTAAACCCGATTTATCTATAGAATCTTTTGGAGTGATTCTATAATCAAGAATATTTTTACTATAATTAAGATAATCAACTTTCTTATCAATTTTTAGCGGCTCTTTTGATTTATTACAACTAAAATTGATAACCAAAATTAAAATAACTATATGCTTAACTACTTTATTTAAATACATTTTTTCAATTCATTTATTTTCTAAAAATACAATTGCAACAAATTTCGATTATTTTTCTTTATTTATTCAAAAAAGACCTTTACTTAACCTTTCATTTCATCGTTTTAAAAACATATCAATCTATAATATCTATATTTGTAACCTGATGAGATTTTTGGAAGTTTTTATATTTATTTCACCTTTATTTAATACTTTATCAATCATTAGCTTATGAAAATATTGATTAAAATTATTTTTTTCTTCCTTGTATTTATTTGTTTTCCGGTGTATTCTCAAACTAATATTTGGGATGAAAACCCAAGCGAATCTAAAAAAGAGTTAGATAGTTTATTAACTATTTTACCTTACTCAACAGGAAAAGATAAAATACCTTTATTAAATAGAGTTGCAGAAATTTATTGGCCTATAAATCCAAATAAAACTATAGAATATGCAAATGAAGCCTTAAACTTATCCCAAAAATTTAATGATAAAAGCCAAGAAGGGTTAGCACTTATTAATCTTTGTCAAGGTTATTTGTTTAATGATTTTTACAACAAAGCTTTAGAATTAGGGCTAAAATCTTTAGAAATTAGAAAGAAAATTGGCAATGATTACGACTTAGCTTTTACATTACGCACCCTAGGATGGTTGTATTATGATATTGCGTATTTTGATAAAGCTTTAGAATACCATATAGAAACCTTAAAACTACACGAAAAAATAGGTGACAAACAACGAATAGCGTATAGCTATAATAGTATTGGCTTAATTCATGAAAGAAAAGGAAATTGCAATTTGGCATTATCTTTTTTCAAAAAGTCTTTAGCGCTAAAAAAAGAGTTTAAAAATAAAGATAGAATTGCCGAAACTATGAAAAATATGGGCATTTGCTATCGAAAAATTCATGAACTTGATTCTGCTAAAACATTTTTAGAATCTTCTTTAGAAATCACCAATCAAATTAAAGACGATCATAATAAAGTTGATATTTTAAATGAACTTTCAATAGTATATCTAATGCTTAAAAATTATGATAAATGCTATTCATTATTAAAAGAATCTAGACTAATTATGAACGGTTTAATGGATACTAAAGAATGGATAGTTGAAAATGATAGAATTATGTCTGATTACTATTTAGCAATTGGAGATTACAAAAATGCACTTAACAAATATAAAACATATGATTTAGGAAAGTCTGAAATTTTTTCAAGTAATAAAAGTGAAAAATTGGCAGAAATGAGAATTCTTTATGAAGCAGAGCGAAGAAAATCAGAAATTAAATTACTAGAACAACAAAGAAACCTAGAGGCGCAAAAAAGAAAATCGTTACTTGTAGGCTCTATATTATTAGTCATTATAGGAATTCTTATCATTGTTTCACTTTGGAATAATATAAAAAAGAAAAAAGCTATTTATTTACAAAGTGAAAGACTTTCAAAAGAAAAATTAAAAACACAATCACTTCTTCAAGAAAACCTTGAGCACAAGTTAGAATTTCGTATGAAAGAATTGACAAATTTAGCGTTGTTTATATCTCAAAGAACATCAATATATGGAGATTTGACCAAATCTTTTAAAAGTTTAAATTTTACAGATATAAATCAAATAAAAAAAGATATTAATGCACTTATAAAAGAATATGCATTTAAGCTAAATATTAATGAAGATTTACAAAAATTCCACACAAACGTAGAAACTTTACAAAGTGATTTTTTATTCAAAATTAAAGAGAAATATCCACACCTAACTAATAAAGATGTACAACTAGCAGTACAAGTTAAACTTAAACTTAGTTCTAAAGAAATATCTAATATTAATAACATTTCTCTAAATTCTGTAGAAATTAGTAGACACCGATTGAGAAAAAAATTAAACTTAGATAAAAAAGAAAACTTAATTAATTTTCTAGAAAATATTTAGTTTCTCACCACATTAAACCCGTATAACTTTATCTCATATAAAAGTTTCTTCTTTTTATTTTAATCTTTTATATGAGATATAATTCTGATATTTCAATAATAACATTACTCTTTTTTTACTTCATATTAAAAACACTTTAAAAAAAGTATTTAGACCTAATGTAAAGGTCAAGTAAAGTCCATTTTTAACTTTTTTCGAGAAAATAATTCAATATTTGAAATGACAAAACTCATACAAAATTTAAAGTATGTACAAATTCTAATAATTAACTTTTTTAATATGAAAAAACAATCAACAAATCAAAACCAGTCTTTTAACAGTCTGTTTTTATTGCTTTTTATGTTAGTAACGTTTGGGTTTACTTCCAATTCTTTTTCTCAAAGCATTAGAGTAAATGGAACGATAACTGACACTGCAGGAGTCCCATTTCCTGGGGCAACAGTTACTATTAAAAGTAATCAATCTATTGGTGTACAATCTGACTTTGAAGGAAACTATTCAATTGAAGTTCCTAATAAAGAAACAGTATTGGTTTACAGTTATTTAGGATATATTACGCAAGAAATTACCGTAGGAAACCAAACAACAATAAATGTTTCTTTATTAGAAGGTGCAGAAAATTTAGATGAAGTAATAGTTATTGGTTATGGAACTCAAAAAAAGAGTGATGTAACTGGAGCTATTGGTCAGGTTAAAGGAGATGATTTAACTCAGGTTGTAACTACAGAACCTATGGATGCTTTACAAGGTAAAGTAGCTGGTGTTAGTGTTACTTCATCTTCAGGTAGTCCAGGTTCAGCTGCTGAAATTATGATTAGAGGGGTGGGTAGTTTTGGAAACAATCAACCATTATATATTGTTGATGGCGTTCAATCTGACTCCTATTTTTTAGATGCCAATAATATTGCATCAATTGAAGTTTTAAAAGATGCTGCATCTGGTGCAATTTATGGTACAAGAGCAGCTAATGGAGTTATTATTATTACTACTAAAAAAGGAAAAATAGGAAAGCCTTCAGTTAATATAGAAACTTCATATAGCATGAATTCTGCAAGAAATAAAATGAACGTTTTAGATGCTGATGGTTATGTAAGTGTACATAAACAAATGTTTGAAAATGCTGGGGTTAGTTTACCAACGTATGTTCAAAATCCTCCTTCTGTCAATACTAATTGGGTTGATGAAACACATCAAAATGGAAATCTTTATTTGTTAAATGCGAGATTAAGTGGAGCTTCAGACTTTATAAATTATAGTGTAAGCGGAAATTATGCAAACGAAGAGGGTTTATTAATTGGCTCAGGGTTTTCAAAAAAAGGAATAAATGCTAATATTGGAATTACAAAAGAAAAATTAAAAGTTACAACAAAGCTTAATTATAGTGAAACAACTACCGATCCTTATAAGTTTTCTTTAAGAGAAACATATATGATCTCTCCATTAATTCCAATATATGATGAAACAAAACAATCTGGTTATGGTTATAGAGATGGAGACATTCCCGATCATAGAAACCCAATTGGAGAAAATGATTTCCTTCGACAAAATCATACAAATTTGAAATACTTTTCTGGTAATGTGAATGTTGGATACGAAATTATTGACGGTTTAAATATAAATGCAAACTTATCAATGTCTAATTTAAATAATTATACCTTTAATTTTCATGAACCATTTAGAGTAAGAGATGTCCAAGATACTGAATCTAGAGAATATTCATATGTTTCTGAATATATAAGTGAATTTCGTAGAATTAATCAAGAATATACCGCTAATTATAATTTTGAGGTAAAAAAGAACATCTTTGATGTGTTAATTGGTTATCAAAGAATTTCTGAGCCTTTTAAAGAAACATTTACTCAAGGTGAAGGTTATAAATTTGATGATGATGGAAATAAAATTCCTGCAATTATTTTAGACCCTAGCTTTAATACACTTAATGCTTTTAGTGATGGAACTTATACAGCAAGTGGTACAAATGCAGAATATGCCTTAGTTTCATATTTTGGGAGAATCAATTATTCTTTTGATAATAAATATTTAGTTCAAGCTAGCATTCGTAGAGATGGTAGTTCAAAATTTGGACAAAATAATAAATATGGCGTTTTTCCTTCATTTGCTATGGGATGGAAAATCACAGAAGAAAACTTTATGAAAAACCAAGATTTTGTTGACTTTTTAAAATTAAGATTAAGTTGGGGACAGGCAGGTAATGATAGTGCTTTAGGTTATTATGATTATGTTGCTTTAATAAGTCAAGGAAAAAGTCAAGATGACGGTGGTTATGTATTTGGAATGCCTCAAACCTCTTTTTTAGGAAGTATTGCTAGAGATTTACAAAATGATGATTTACAGTGGGAAACAAATACTTCATCAAACTTTGGACTTGATTTTGCTTTTTTAGAAAATAAATTTAAAGGATCAATGAACTACTATAATAGTAAAACAGCTGATTTATTAATTACTAAAATTGTGTCACCATCAGCTGGAATTAATAGCCCAGTGATCAATGTTGGTGAGTTTGTAAATAATGGATTTGAATTTGAGTTAGGATATTACAATAACTACAATGAGTTTAACTATAGTGTCTTTGCAACTTTAACCACAATACATAGTGAAGTAACTAAATTGAGCAGTGATGATCAAGTATTATATGGTGTAGGTTTAAAATATGGCTCCGACCATTTTGTAAACCAAACAAAAGTTGGTTACGAACCAGGCGCATTTTTTATGCCAACTTCCTTAGGAATTTTTCAAAATCAAGCAGAAATTGATGCACATAGTTTAAATGGAAATTTAATTCAACCAGATGCTGCTCCAGGTGATCTTAAATTTGAAGATATCAATAATGATGGTGTTATAAATGATGATGACGCTGTTTATCAAGGAACTGCAATACCAAAATTTGAGTATAGTTTAAATTTAACTGCCGACTATAAAGGTTTTGATTTTACCGTCTTTTTACAAGGTGTGGGTGGAAATAAAATTTATAACGGAAATAGTTTTGAATTGTTAGGAATGGACAGTGGAAGAAACTTTAGAACCGAAACATTAAATGCCTGGACACCAACAAACACAAACACAAATATTCCAAGAGCAGTTTTAGGTGATCCCAATTTAAATACTCGAGCTTCAACACGCTTTTTAGAAAATGGCTCATATTTAAGATTTAAAACGTTACAAGTGGGTTATTCTTTGAATTCAAAAGTATTAGAAAATTCTTTTATAAATAAATTAAGAGTATATGCAACAGGTCAAAATCTAATTACAATAACAGATTATAAAGGCCTAGACCCAGAAATAGGAGGCAGTATTTTGTCAAGAGGAATTGATAGATCTCTTTATCCAAAATATAAGTCTGTAATTTTTGGATTGCAACTTCAATTTTAACCTAAAAAAATAATCACATGAAAAATATATATAGAATCGCTATAATTCCATTTTTATTAATAGCCTTCTCATCTTGTAATGATGATGAGTTTTTAAATCAATCGCCTCCTGATAAGCTTACATCTTCAAGTTTCTGGAGAAATGTTGAAGATGCAGAATCAGGTTTAACCGCAGCATATTCAGAATTAGAATCAAGAAGTAACTTTTGGGATGGATGGCAAGAAGGTAGACCTGTAGTCGAATATTTTAGATCTGATTATGCTTTACCAGGACCTGATGCTACAAATTATGGACACTGGATGTCTATGTTTAATTTTACTTATACAAACGGGCATACCTTTATTGATGTGTTATGGAAAACCAATTACAAAGGTTTAAACTTTGCCAACCAAGTAATTACTAAAGTTAATAAAATGACCTCCGAACAAATTTCCGACGCCGATAAAAAACAAATTATTGGTGAAGCTACTTTCTTAAGAGGATATTACCATTTTAAGTTACTTACACTATTCAATCAAATAATTATTAGAGACGAATTAATTTCACAAGAAACTTTAGACAAACCATTATCTACAAGACCTGAGGCTTGGAATATGATTATTACTGATTTTACAGCAGCATCAACAATGCTGTCGGAAACAAATGAAGTAGATAAATTAGGTAGAGCTACCAAAGGCGCAGCTTTAGCCTACTTAGGAAAAGCATATTTACATAAAGCCGGAGATGCTTCATCATCAGAAAGTACTGATTTTGAAAATGCTGCAAACGCTCTTAAACAATTAGTAGTTGATAAAGTAGGTAATTACTCTTTAGAACCTAACTTTTTAAGTCTTTTTAATGGCGAAAATGAAAATAATAACGAATCTATTTTTGAATTGCAATTTAAAAGTGGAGATGCGTCTTCTTGGAATGCAACAAGACTTCATGCATTTGTAGGTGATTGGTGTATTGGAGGCTGGGGAGGTATAGAAGCTACAATGTCCTTAGTAAATGAGATGAAAAAAGAAGGCATGATAGCTACAAATGGATTGTATGATAATAGACTTTATGGTTCAGTTTATTTTAAAGACTCCTTTTATAATGATACGAATACCAATGAAATGCAAGGAAGTACTTGGGATGTATTAATAAATGATACTTACGGATCTCCTAATGCAAAAGATCAAACTGCATACTTTAGAAAATGGTTGCCAAATTATGTTTGGAATAATTCTTATGTTGGAGTTAATGTTGTATTAATGCGCTATGCAGATGTTTTATTAATGTATGCTGAAGCACTTAATGAAATAGGTAATACAGCAAATGCTATTACATATATAAATGAAGTTAGAGAAACTCATGGTCTAATGCCAGCCTTAACAATAAGCTCACAAAGTGAAGTTAAAGAACAAATTATTCACGAAAGAACAATGGAATTAACACTTGAATCTACTCGATTTTTTGATTTAAGAAGATGGGGGATGTTAGACCAAGCAATGCAAGCTGCAGGAAGAAATAGTTTCAATAGTACTGAACATGCATATTTACCTGTACCACTAGTTGAAGTTCAATCAAATTCTAAAATCAATTAAACCTTTAGAGTGCAAATTTAATTGTATCCATTAATTGAAAAGACCCCAGTCAGTTGGGGTCTTTTCAATTAAGAAAAATATTTCAGCAATTTAATTTTATAAGTTCAAGAATATCTTAATTTTTTTGATAATAATACGGTAACAAAAATTAGAAAAAAAGCATTAAAAAAGGAAAACAAAATAAGGTTAATTTTATAGATATACTGAATATCAACTACTTAACACTTTATTTGTTTTCCTTTTTTTATTATAGTACCTCGAGTGGGAATCGAACCCACACTCCCGAAAGAACTGGATTTTGAATCCAGCGCGTCTACCAATTCCGCCATCGAGGCTATTCAAATTGGTGTGCAAATTTAAAAAAAAATTCCATCTAAAACATAAAAACTTATCGAAGTTCTATAATTACTGCTCAAATAATTTTAAATTTGCACGCAACAAACAACAACACAATACAAACTTATTAAATAACACAACTAAAAATGGGAAGCTCACAATTAGAACCTAAAATTTTTGCCTGTTCACAAAGTAAAGAATTAGCTGAAAAAATAGCCAAAAGCTATGGTGTAAAACTTGGAAACGTAGTAGTTTCACGCTTTAGCGATGGTGAATTTCAGCCTGCTTTTGTAGAATCAGTTAGAGGAAGAAGAGTTTTTATAATAGGTTCAACATTTCCAACAGCTGATAATTTAATGGAAATGTTACTAATGTTAGATGCTGCTAAAAGAGCATCCGCTAGACATATTACAGCTGTTATTCCTTATTTTGGATGGGCACGACAAGATAGAAAAGACCAACCTCGAGTGGCTATTGGGGCTAAATTGGTAGCTAATTTAATTCAAACTGCTGGAGCTACAAGAATAATGACAATGGATTTACATGCAGATCAAATACAAGGGTTTTTTGAAAAACCTGTTGATCATTTATTTGCTTCAACCATTTTTCTTCCTCATGTTAAAAAATTAAATTTAGAAAACATAACCATTGCATCACCTGATATGGGTGGTTCAAAAAGAGCTTATGCTTATTCAAAATACCTAGAAAGTGAGGTTGTAATATGCTACAAACAACGTTTAAAAGCTAATGTTATTAGTACAATGGAATTAATTGGTGATGTAAAAGATCGCCATGTAATATTAGTTGATGATATGATTGATACTGGAGGTACTTTAACCAAAGCTGCAGATTTAATGATGGAAAAAGGAGCACTTAGTGTAAGAGCAATATGTACACATCCTATACTTTCTGGTAACGCTTACGAACATATTGAGAAGTCTAAATTACTAGAACTTATTGTTTCTGATACAATTCCGTTAAAAAAGCAGAGTTCTAAAATAAAAGTTGTATCTTGCGCCCCTTTATTCGCAGATGTGATGCATAAAGTCCAAGACAATACATCCATAAGCGGACAATTTTTAATGTAAATAATTAATAAATAAATATAAATGAAATCAATTACAATCACAGGATCTAAAAGAGAAAGCGTGGGTAAAGTTGCAACTAAAGCCTTACGTAATGCTGGAAAGGTACCTTGCGTGTTATACGGAGGGGATAAACCACTACACTTTTCAGCGGATGAAATTTCATTCAAGAATTTAGTGTACACTCCAAATGTATACACTGCAACGATTGAATTAGAAGGTGTTACCTACAATGCTATTTTACAAGACATTCAATTTCACCCAGTAACAGACAAAATTTTACATGTTGATTTTTACCAATTATTTGATGATAAATTGGTAACTATGAATATTCCTGTAAGATTAGTTGGAGTATCTCCAGGTGTTATTAATGGTGGTTCTTTACGTTTTGCAATGCGTAAATTAAGTGTTAGAGCATTGCCTGCAGATTTACCAGACTTTATTAACGCTGATATTTCTAAATTAAAAATTGGAAGCAAATTAACAGTTGCTGAATTAGCACAAGACAATTTATCAATTCTACATCCTGAAAGCAGTGTTGTAGTTCAAGTTAGAACTTCTCGTAGTGCTGTTTCCACAAATGATGAGGAAGATGAAGAAAGTGAAGAAACTGCAACTGAAGAAGCTACAGAATAACATTCTTACTTTTAAATTAACAAAAGCGTTGCAATTAATTGCAACGCTTTTTTCTTTTTATTCAAACCACTTCTTTTTTTAGTACTTTTGCACCATGTACTTTAAACGTGTAATACAATTATTATTCGGTTCAATAAAAGACGAATCAACTATTAATGATATGAAAAAATTTCTAATTGTTGGCCTAGGAAATATTGGAGAAAAATATGATGAAACTCGTCATAATATTGGGTTTAAAATTTTAGACAAGTTAGCTTTAAATGAATCCATAAATTTTGAAAGTGAAAAATTGGGAGCTATCGCAAAATTTAGATTTAAAGGAAGAACATTTATATTATTAAAACCTTCAACCTATATGAATTTAAGTGGAAAAGCTGTAAAATACTGGCTTACCAAAGAAAAAATTCCTTTAGAAAATTTATTGGTAATTTGTGACGACTTAAATTTAACTTTTGGAGCTATTAGATTAAAAGGTAAAGGAAGCGATGGAGGTCATAATGGTTTAAAAGATATTCAAAACACATTACAAACCCAACAATATCCTCGATTTAGATTTGGTGTTGGAGCTGAGTTCTCTAAAGGACGACAAATTGATTATGTTATGGGAAATTGGAATGAAAATGAAGTTAAAGAACTTTCTGAACGTTTAGAAAAGTCTTGTGAGCTAATCAAATCTTTTGGTACAGCAGGCTTAAACAATACAATGAATACTTTTAATGGAAAATAATTAAGCTATTAAGTTTTAACTTTGATCATTTGCATACCACTCAGCATGTGAACTTCCTGTTTCTTGTAATTTTAAAGAATGAAGTTTGATATTATTTGGCAACCTATTTTTAATTTTTTTGGCAAAATCAACTAGCATCATTTCGCTCGTTGGTTGATAATCCACTAAAATAACATTATGCCCTCTTTTTTCTAATTCATTGGCTAGTTCAATGTGAGGAGTATTTTTATTAAATACCGTAGCATGATCAAATTTATCGACAATTTCAGAAGCAACAATTTTTTTTAAATCTCCAAAATCTATAACCATTCCGTACTTAACATTTGATGTATCATTAATTGGGATTCCAATTACCGTGACAGATAATTTATAACTATGTCCGTGCACATTTTTACATTTACCATCATATCCGTATAGTGCATGACCCGTTTCAAAATCAAATTGTTTAGTTATTCTAATTTTATTATTCATTGCTTTTCAGCTTTAAAAATTCATTTATTAATCATCCAAATCTTTTCTATTTTTAGCTTTATAATATATAAAATATGCTAAAGCTGCAAGTAATACAAAAGGTAGATATGTTCCTATTACAACACCTATTTCATAGCTACTATCTGGTGCATTTTTCATTTTTTCTTCAATGTCAACTTGTTGAACCAAAAGAAGTATCATTGATAATTTCATTGTTTTTTAAATTTTTGAAGTGCTGTTTTAGTAAATTCAGATAGTACTAAAGCACCACTAGTTTTAGCTCTTTCTTCTAGTAAATGACCCCAATTTTCTGTTCCTTCCCATAACACTTTTTTCATTTCATACAATGCTTTTGGGTTGTAACTAGTAAGCTTTAATGATAAATTTTGAACTTCAGCATCTAATTCATTAATAGATTCAAAAACTTTTGCAAATAACCCTTTTTCTTTTGCCCAATAGGCATTTTTCCAACTTGTAGCATCCAAAGTTAACTCACTTAAAGCAGCTATTCCAATTTTGCGTTCTACTATTGGAGCAATTACAAATGGTCCAATACCAATGGTAAGTTCAGATAGTTTAATAGAGGCTTGTTCTGTTGCAAAGCAGTAATCACAAGCAGCAGCTAAACCAACACCTCCACCTACAGCTTTTCCTTGTACACGACCTATAATTAATTTTGAGCATGTACGCATTGCGTTTATTACATTGGCAAAGCCCATAAAAAAATGTTTTCCTTCTTCGTTGTTTTTAATAGCTATTAGTTCATCAAAAGAGGCACCTGCACAAAAAGTTTTTTCCTTCTCGCTTTTTAAAACAATTACTCGAACATCATCATTTAAACTTAATTCATTAAATGTAGTTGCTAACCTTTTTAACAATTCACTTGGAAAAGAATTACTAGCAGGGTGATAAAACTCAACCGTTGCTATATTATTTTGAATATGCGTATATAAACTTCCGTTATTCATAGTGTTCAAAGTTACGTGTTTTTATGCAAATATTTTCGTCTAAATATTACTACCAACACACCTGATCGAATTAACATCCATACAGTAAATGCGATCCAAACAGCATAGAGCTTTAAATTGAAATAATCTCCTATTAAAAGAACAGGCGTAAATCCTAAAAAAGTTGCTCCTAATAATAAATTTCTTAAAATAGTTGCTTCTGCTAAACCCTTAAAAATACCATCAAAAACAAATGCCACAGCATTTATTGGCTGCATTATTAATACTATCCAAAAAATACTATAAAAAGAGGTTAATACTTCCATTTCTTGAGAAAAAAGTTCTCCAATTTGAATGTATAAAATACTACAGACAAAAGCTAGCGATATAGCTATTGTAATGGAATATTTACTTAATTTAATACTTAACCTCCAAAGTTTTTTGTAATTTTTTTCTCCTAATAATTTCCCTGAAACTATATTTCCTACACTCGCGTACCCATCAATAAAAAAAGCAAAAAACAACCAAATTTGAAATGCAATGGTCTGTGCTGCAATGTAATTATCTCCATATTTGGTTGCATATGAATTTGCTAAATACAATGCAACATTTAATGCAGCAGCTCTTATTGCTAAATTTAAACTTATAGCAAGTAAATTTTTAATTTCTTTATTAAATGGAAATTGAATTTTTAGTTTAAATGGCGTTTTTTTAAGTAATAAAATCAACGCTAAAATTACCATTACTCCTTGCGAAATTACACTTGCCCAAGCTGCCCCTGCTATATGCATTGGATTTATAAAACCTTCAATTCCATACACCAATACAATGTCTAAAACAATATTTAATGCAGCCCCAATGATACTAATTACCATTGGCCAAAAAGTATTTTGCAACCCTCTGAAAACTCCAAATACTGAAAATATAAATAACGTTAAAGGGAAACCAACAGCCCTAATTTTAAAGTATTCAACAGAATAACTTAAAATAAGACCTTCTGCATTGTATAATTGAAAAATTTGATTTACAAATAACAGAGATACTAAATAAATAACTACACTAACAATAATATTAATACCAATTATTTGAGCTGGTAAAGTTTCAATTTCATGAAGTTTTTTAGCTCCCAAATATTTTGCTACCGTTGCCGAAATGGCTGAACGTGTTTGTGCTAAAATCCAAACTAATGCTGAAATAAAAGACCCTGCAATACCAACTGCAGCTAGCGCTTCTGTTGGATGTTGCTGAATATTACCAACAATGGCCGTATCGGTTATAGAAAGTAAAGGTTCTGCAATACCTGAAATAATGGCCGGTATTGCTAATTTATTTATAGCTTTAAATGATATTGTGGTTTTTTTATTCATTTAAAATTAGTTCGAAACAATAAAATGGGTAACTACTTTGATTTGGGAAATAAATTTCTTCTAACTGAGCGTAATTACGTTTTTTATAAAATTTTAAATTTCGATTATTTTGACTAAAAGTATCTAACCTAACAGAGTTATATTTATTCTTTATGGCATAAGATTCAGCAAAATCCATTAACTTTTGAGCAAATCCTCTTCCTTGAAATTTAGGATGTACTGCCAAGCGATGAACATATAAATTATTTCCATTTTTTGTTTTCCACTGCACATTTTTATATTCTTTATCTTCAATTTCGGTTAGTACAATTAAACCCACAATCAAGTTATTCTCTTCTAGCTTCCAAATTTGTTGTAAATCAATATCTTTTTCCAAAATCTCTTTTGAAGGATATGTTTCATTCCATTGAAAAACACCAATTTTAATTAAATGTTGTGCGCAACTCCTTATAACCTGATACAGTTGATCTAAATCTTTCTCAATTGCTTTTTCTACTTTCATGTTTATTCTGAAATGTGCTGTAAAATTAAGGGTTAAATACCTATATTTGTGTAACAAAACTATTTTAAATTGAAAACAATTTTAGTACCTCTTAATCCTTTAGAAAAAGGACATACTATTTTACAATATGCTTTTGATTTTGCTACATACTTTTCAGCAAAAATAGTGATTTTAAAAACATTTGAGATCTCAACCGTTACAGGTCCTACACCAGCAATAGATAAAGCTCTAAAAGAAAATTGCTTAAAAGAATTAAAAGAAGTTTTAAGTGAAATAACCTCTAAAAATAATTCTTTTGAAATACGTTTAGTCAAAGGAAATTTGGTGGAAAATTGTGCGGAATATTTACAAGAAAATGATGTTGATTTAATTATTTCAAGACCAAAAAGATCGGAAAAAAGTCCTCATTTATTTATAGGAAATACTACGGGGAAAATGATTAAAACCATAGATTGTCCTTTATTATTAATCCCTAAATCCTTTAAATTTCAACCCTACCAAAAAATTTTAATGGCCATAAAATCGGGAATAATTAAAAAAGAAAATGTATTTACTTCTTTAAAAGATATTATTACAACATTTAATGCTCAATTAAATTTACTACAGGTAAAAACTCCCAAACTAAAAGAAAGTGATTTAATTATTAATGAAGAATTGTTACAATTAAAATCGTCTCTAGTTTATACAGAAAACGAAACAATTTATCATGGAGTTTTAGAATATTTACATGATGTTAAACCTGATTTAATTTGTGTGATTAGAAGAAAAAGAGGGTTCTTTTCTAAACTTTGGGAACAAAATACAGTTAAAAAAACGGATTTTGAAAGCAAAGTTCCTTTATTAATTTTAAAAGGAGCTTTATAAAATAAAATCAATACTTAATTCAACTACTTTTTTTAAGTGATTTGGCATTTCGTTATTTAGCCAAGGTTGCGTACATCCCAATGTGTGTTCCATTTTTTCAATCATCGCAAGTTTACTATTTGAATTCCATTTATGTAAATTTTTAGCTTCGTTAGGTACAACTACTTCATCTTTTTCTCCTTGAATAATCAAATGAGGAATATTCAACTTAGACGTTGATTTTTTTATAGTTAACCGCTCTTCATTCTCTTTAAAATTTTCATAAAATTGAAATAAATGAGGCATCTTTTGTTTAGTTCTAGAGTTTTGAATATATGAAACCCCTGCTTCTTCCCATTGTTTTAAAGCATCTCCTGTAGGGAATCTTGCTCCAAAATCGGAAACAGCTGCCCAAGTAATTAGCTTTGTTATTTTTTTATTTTCTGAAGCCTTAATTGTTACTATTCCTCCTCCTCTTGAATGACCTATTAAAGTGATATTTGAAAAATCTATTTCATTTTTAAAGTCATCATTTTCAAGTACCCAATTAATAACATCTTCTAAATCATCAAGCTCTATCGAAAAGTTATTTTCACCAAAAGCTTCTAAATCTGGGAAGTCAATTGGATTTTCTAATGTTCCTCCATTATGAGAAAAATTGAACTTCACAAAAAATAGATTCTTTTTAACAAACTCTTTTGCGGCTATATTCCATGCACCCCAATCTTTATACCCCTTATACCCATGACAAAAAATAACAATTGGTTTCTTCTCATTTGTTTTATTAAAAAAAACATCGGTTACTATTGGTTTTTTATGCTTTGAACTTTTTACAATGGTATTTTTTATTGACTTCATTAAGTAAATTTTTTAAAATGGTAAATTTTTATTTTCTGTAAAAGGAATTTCTGGGTTTAAAATTTCAATAAAAAGTTGATTCAATTCAACCATAAACTCATTTATTCGCTCTAAAGTTACCTCATAATCTTTTCCTCTAGAATTTTCAGAAAAATTCATTTTTAAAAATCCTGAATTCAAATTTTTGAAAGAAATGATACCGCTTTGTAAATTTATATTTTTATTAGTAAGATTTTTAGAATACATATAACTATACAACATTACTTGTAGCGCTTTAGTGTATTTATAATCTTCGGCAATGACACTAAAATTAGTTAATTTTAAATTTTTAGCTTCTACTTTTCCCGTTTTATAATCAATAATTCTAATAACACCATCCAACTCATCAATTCTATCTACAATTCCTTTTATTTTTATTGGAAAATTAATTCCTTCTACGATTAATTCAGTTGTTAAAGACTCTTCTAAAGCTTTAATTTTTAATTGATGATTTTTTAACAATTGTAATTCTTGCTTTAAAAAGCGTTGAATATGGTTTTTACATACTTCAAAAATTAATTTGTTTTTACCTGTTTGTATATTTCCGTTTAAATAATGTTTTTGGAAAAACTTACCTAATAAACCATTTGTTTGTTTTTCCATATTAACAATATGCTCCTTAGTTAAAAACACGTTAATATATGGCTTGTACAGGGCTTCTAACACATCGTGTATAACAGAGCCCATTGTATTCATAGCTATTGTTTCTTCAACTTCATCTTGCTCTTTAATTCCTAAAATTTTTTGTTCATAAAAACTAATAGGATTATAAATGTAAGTTGCTAGTGCTGAAGGTGAAATTCCTTTTGAAAAAACTTCTTTTAACTTTTGTAAAACTTCTGGTGTTTTTTCAAGTTGAAAAAACACTTCTTTTGAAGATTGAATTTTGGGGCTTATAATAGACTTAATAATATTAGGGTTTTGAATCTCCAATTTAGTTAAAAAACGACTTTTTTCTCCTGCTCCATATCCATCTGTTTCTGTATTGTAAATTAAATAAACATTTTTAGCGCGTTGTAATAAACGTTGAAAATGGTATGAAAAAATAGCATCTTTTTCTTGATAGGTTGGCAATTTAAAATGTTTTTTAACATCAAAAGGCATAAATGAAAATTCATTTTTTCCTGCCGGTAAAATTCCTTCGTTTACAGAGGTAATAATAACTGTTTCAAAATCTAAAACCCGAGTTTCTAACATACCCATTAACTGTAAACCCTGCAAAGGTTCTCCTTGAAATGATAATTTTTCATTTTTCAACAATTGATTAAAAAAATGAATAAGTGTTTTTAGGTCTGAAATATGTTGATACTTTAAATTTAACGTTTTTAATTGCTGAAAAACTGCATAAAAACGATATAAATACTCTTTTTCTACACCTTCAACAAAAGTTTTTAATTTATTTATTAAGTAAATGCATTGTTCAATTATTAAATTAACGTTTGTAGGTATTATAAATAATGAAAACAATAATTGAAGTTTGTCTTGTTCTTCAGTTGAAATATACTTCTTCAAAGCATTAGCACTTAAAAATATAGAATTTTCATTTTTAATTTTTTCTATTAATACTTGGAGCAGCTCATCTTCAAATTTATTTAAAAAAGGATCATTTAAAAGGTTTAAAACATCTTTATAATAAAACTGTTCTTCACTTTCTTTATTAAATTTTTGTTGATTAAGATATAATTTAAATAGTTTTTCAAACAAATTAGCTAAAGGAATATCGTTTAAAGGATATCCCATAGTAATATTAATATTTTTTACTTTATTTGGTAAAGAATTTAGGGTTAGAGTTAGTAAATTTTCATCAGCTAAAACTAAGGCTGTTTTATTAAAATTATCAAATTTAGAAAGTAATTCTCCTACATATTTAATTTGTGTTATATTTTTTGGAGCGCCAATTATGTGCGTTTTTTGATTGTTTTTTTCAATAGTTTGAGTCCATAAAAAAGGATTGCTTTTATAATAATTCCATTCATTTTTATATTTTCTTAAAAACACACCCGCTTCATTTGATTTATGGAAAAAAGTTTCATTAGCATCCCAATAAACAGTGGCTATATTATTATTAAGCATTTCTTGAAAAATATACTCTTCCGCTTTATTTAAGGCATTAAAACCTACATAAAAAATATGTTTGTTTAAATTTGTTTGAATATAAAACTCTAAATTATTGGTAGCTTCTTTATAGATTAACCCTTGATATCCATACTTATTGCTCTTCAACTTTTCGGAAAGAGCATTGTATAATACATCTAAACTTCCAAAAAAATTAAGATAGTTAATGGCTAATTGACTAGGTTTTTGATTTTGGAACCATTTATCTAATTGTTTAATATCTTTTAAACTAGAAAAAATAGCATTTGAGTTTACCAAATAGCTATCTATCTCATTAAAATCGTGGAGTGCTATGGTTGCCCATTGAGAAAAAGCCTCAAAAGACTCTCTATTTTCCTTAGGAAAAAACTCTTTATATACATCGTAAAACTCAAAAAGTAATTGTGTATTATCAATTAAGTTAAGGTCTGCAAGTTCCTGAATATAATTTTCTATACTTATAATTTTTGGTAAAAATGAAGATTTTGGTAGCTTCGCTATAAGTTCTTCTTTTAAAAAAATACAGGCACGTTGACTAGGAAGCACAAAAACTAAATTAGCATAGTTTTCATGATTTTTTATAACTTCATTTACAACATTTGAAATAAAAGTATTCATATCATTTATATACACCATAAAAATAGAAAAGTCAAAACAAATGTTTTGACTTTTCTAAAACTATTTTTAGTTATTTAGTTAGATCATTATTAATCTATTAACTTCACATCAACTCTTCTGTTTTGTGCTCTTCCTTTAACGGTGTTGTTAGAAGCTATTGGCATTTCTTCTCCATAGCCTTTAGCAGTTAAATTACCTGAAGAAACTCCTTTAGTAATTAAGTAATTTTTAACAGCTTGTGCTCTACTATCAGATAATTCTTGGTTACGAGACTTGCTTCCAACACTATCTGTATGACCAGAAATGGTAAATTTTTCAGTTGAATATTTAACCATAATACGAGCTGCTTCATCTAATTTTGAAATAGTTTCAGATTTAAAGGTTGTTTTTCCCGTATCAAAATAAACTGTTTTAAACAATTCTTCAAGTTTTGCCACTTCAGTTTCAGTAATTTTTGGGCAACCATTATTTGAAGCTGGACCAACTTCATTAATACATTTATCATCTTTATCTAATACACCATCTCCATCGGTATCTGGCCAAGGACATCCTTTGTTTAAAGAAGGGCCTGATACATTAGGGCAGGCATCATCTTTATCAACTACACCATCTCCATCGGTATCTGGACAACCATTATTAGCTTTAGTTCCTTTGTTATTAGGACACGCATCATCTTTATCAGTTATACCATCTCCGTCTGTATCTGGGCAGCCATTTAATTCTTCTAAACCAGCCACAGAAGGACAGTCGTCTTTTGAATCAATAACTCCATCTCCATCTGCATCTGGACAACCATTATACTCAACCAATCCAAATACATCAGGACAGGCATCATATTTATCATAAATAGTGTCTCCATCCCTATCATTTCCTCCAAACTTAAGTACAAAACCTAACGAGTGTTGAAAATGTTGTACAATGTTACTTTCAAAAGTGTGTTTATATTTAGACTCTATATTTAATCCAAATTTTTCATTAAACCACACGTTAAATCCTACTCCTCCATTAAAGGTTCCTATTCCAAAATCATCCATCCAAGTATATCCACCTCCAATGGTAGCATATGGATCAAACCAAGAAGTTTCACCAAAAGCTTCATTTAAGTCATATTTAACAGCACCATCTAAACTAACATATGACATATTGCTCTCTGAATTATCTCCAACTTTTGAAATTCTATTTAATGAAGCAGCTCCCTCAATGCTAAATCCATCAGTTAAGTACTTTCCAATAGTTAATTTAGAAACTGAAGCCAGTATGTTATAATGATCTTTTGTATTAACAAATTCATCGAACCATCTACCATGTCCATTCAAATTTGCATTGGTTGGGTAAAAATCAATTGCATTTGTACCAATTCCAATAAGCCAAGTATTGTTTTTGTCTTGTGCCACTAAACTGGCAGTTCCCATAATTAGAAGTATAACTAATAACGTAGTTTTAAAATATTTCATCGGTGAGAATTTAATTTGTGAATAATCTGTTTACTAACAAATTTAACTTATTCATTATAAAATATCCAAATAATTTTAACAAAAAAAAGGGGTGATTCATATGAATCACCCCTTTTTTACTGATAATTTTTTATAATTTATTTTATCTCGTTGATTTCAACTCTTCTATTGTTGAATCTTCCTTCTTTAGTAGCATTAGTATCAATTGGAGATGCTTCACCAAATCCTTTAGTTACCAATCTATTTGCATCAACTCCTTTATTTACAAGGTAAGTTTTTACTGAGTTAGCTCTAGCTTTAGATAATTCTAAATTTCTAGCATCAGAACCTGTATTATCTGTATGACCATCAATTGAGAATCTAAATTGTAAGTTTTGGTTTTGATTTAAAATAGTAGCAACATGGTCTAAAATGGTTGCAACTTCAGGTCTAATTGTTGATTTTCCTGTATCAAAGTTAATCCCTTTAGCAGCTTCATTTACTGTTTCTTGATCAACAAAAATTTCTGGACATCCTTCATTTGATGCAGGACCAGGAACCTCAACACATCTGTCAATTAAATCAATTACACCGTCTTCATCAGTATCTTTGAATGGACAACCCGCATTTGTTTTTGGGCCAGGTACTTCAGGACATGCATCATCTTTATCTGCAACACCGTCTTTATCTTTATCTGGACAACCGTGTAATTTCATTTCTCCAGGAACAGTAGGACATTTATCTTTCATATCGATAACACCATCACCATCTGTATCAGGACATCCATCAAATTTTGCTAAACCAGCAACTTCTGGACATTTATCACAACAGTCACTAACACCATCATTATCAGAATCTGTATCAGGGCAACCATCAAATTCTGCTAAACCAGCTACATCTGGACATTTATCATCTTTATCTCTTACACCGTCTCCATCAGAATCAGATTTTCCAAATCTCCAAGTTAATCCAACTGAATGTTGGTACATTTCAAAATCAATAGGTGTATTTACTTTTTTGTATCCTGTAGTAAAGTTGATACCAACTTTATCTGATATCCAAGCATTAAAACCTGCACCAGCATTGAAACCTAATCCGTCTTTTGAACCTACCCAGTTTTCACCAATACCAGCATATAAGAAAGGATCAAACCATCCTGTTTGTCCAAATGCATTGTTTAAATCATATTTTACATTCAAATCTAATCCTACGAAAGTAACATCAGAACCAGCACCCCAAGGTCTGTCAATTTTATTAACTGCTCCAGCTACTTCAAGGCTAAATCCTTTTCCTAAAAATCTGTTCACAGAAATTCTACTTAACCAAGGCACAACATTTACGTCGTTTCCATTAAAGTCATAAGACCCAAAATAACCAGATTTTGCATCTGATGCTGTACTAACGTCAATAGCATTAGTTCCAAAGTTTAACATCCAAGGATTTTCTTTGTCCTGAGCATTAGCAGTGCTATAGGATGCAATTAATAACAAAGCCAATACGGCAATTTTTAAATGTTTCATTTTCAATAAATTAAATTAAATGTTCTTTTTTTATGTTTTAAGCAACAACCCTTATGCTGTATAACTTAATTAACAAATTTACAAATTATTCTTAAATAGAGTACAATATTATGATAATTCTAGACAATATTCAACTTTTTACCCACTTTTATAAAGGCTTTTATGGCTTTATCTAAATGATTTTGGCTATGAGCTGCTGATAATTGAACTCTTATTCTAGCTTTTCCTTTTGGCACAACTGGGAAAAAGAATCCTATCACATAAATTCCTTCTTCTAGCAACATATTAGCCATATCTTGAGATAATTTGGCATCGTATAGCATCACTGGAACAATGGCAGAATCTCCTTTTACAATATCAAAACCAGCTTTGGTCATTCCTTCTTTGAAATAATTAGTATTCCATTCCAATTTATCCCTTAAAGAAGTATCTTTAGAGATCATTTCAAATACTTTTAGTGAAGCCCCTACAATTGCTGGAGCTAATGAATTTGAAAATAAGTAAGGACGTGATCGTTGACGAAGTAACTCTATAATTTCTTTTTTCCCTGTTGTGTAACCTCCCATAGCTCCTCCAAGAGCTTTTCCTAAGGTACCAGTTACAATATCAACTCTACCCATCACATTTTTTAACTCCAAAGTTCCTCTACCTGTTTTTCCAATAAAACCTGCTGCATGACATTCATCTACCATTACTAAAGCATCATATTTATCCGCTAAATCACAAATTTTGTCTAAACTTGCAACTACACCATCCATTGAAAAAACTCCGTCCGTTACAATAATTTTGAAGCGGTGGTTATTTTTATTTGCTTCAATTAGTTGTTCTTCTAGAGCTTGCATATCGTTATTTTCATATCTATAACGAGCAGCCTTGCATAAACGAACTCCATCAATAATTGAGGCGTGATTTAAAGAATCTGAAATTATAGCATCCTCTTGTGATAATAATGGCTCAAAAACACCACCATTAGCATCAAAAGCTGCAGCATATAAAATAGTATCTTCTGTTTGATAAAAATCGGCTATTGTTTGTTCTAATTGTTTATGAATGTCTTGTGTTCCACATATAAAACGAACCGAAGACATTCCAAACCCATGCGTGTCAAGAGTTTCTTTTGCTGCTTGAATTATTTCTTTATTATTAGATAAACCTAAATAGTTATTTGCACAAAAATTAATTACCTCTTCT
This sequence comes from Lutibacter aestuarii, assembly GCF_042676885.1. Lineage (NCBI taxonomy): Bacteria > Pseudomonadati > Bacteroidota > Flavobacteriia > Flavobacteriales > Flavobacteriaceae > Lutibacter > Lutibacter aestuarii. The sequence goes on along the minus strand of NZ_JBHTIC010000006.1, from coordinate 280,432 downwards.
CCAGTATTAATTTTAATTACCGCATCTTGAGAAGTTGTAATAATTCGTTCAGATTTGTATAAACCTGCTTCTTTAATCTCTTGCAGTTCGTTTTGTAAATGTTGTTGTATTTTACCGTACATGTTGTTTATTTTTTTACAAATTTATAAGTTTTTAAACTTCTTCAACAATAATTTCTTCATTAATATATACCAATATTTTTTTAATAATTAAATAATTTAAATCTTCAAGAATATTTTTATAATTTATTAGTTGTTGATGATATTTTTTATGAGGATTTCCTGTTTTATAATCTATAATTACTACTTCATTATTATTGACTACTAATCTGTCGGGGATGATAATTTGTTGATCTTTAGAAAGAATTTCTTGTTCGGTATAAACTTCATTATTTTGCTCAAAATACATTTGAAGTTTTGGGTGATTTACAATATTGTTGAGTATTAAACTTATGGCTACTTTTTCATTTTTTGAAATAGTACCATTAAAAATATATGTATTTACAACTTCTTCAATGTCGTTTTTGGTATTAATTTTTGATAAAATTTCATGAATTAAATTTCCATAACCAATTGCTTTTCCTTGTTCGGTATCCCAAAGTAAAGAAGAGTTAGCTACAATAGAAATGTTATGGTTTTTCCAAGAATTTGAAATAAAACTTTGTTGAAAACTCGATTTATTTTCTTCCTGCACTTCAATAGTTACTCGTTTTGGGTTTCCAAAAGTATAGTCATTTATAGCTGCATCCCAGGCATTTATTTTTTTTAAATAATTAATGAAAAACCCCGAGGTTACTGATAATTTTTCCTCTCCTTTTGTTAAATTTTGTTTTTCTGAAATAATATATAATTGTTCTATAGGACGAGTTAATGCAACGTATAATAAATTAAAATTATCTAATTCTAATTCTTCTCTTTGTTTTTCAAACAACTGTACTCCTTGCTCTCCAACATAATTTAACTTATTACTATAGTTAACCAATACCGAGTTTATAGTACTTTCGCTATTAAAATTATACCAAACTTTTGGGTTAATTTGTCGATAAATTTCAATATCATACGGAAAAATAACTACTGGAAACTCTAATCCTTTAGCTTTATGAATCGTCATAATTCTAACCGCATTTTTAGCTTCAGGAGCTACAATGCTAAGCTTCTCTTTTTTTAATTCCCAATAATCTAAAAAAGCATTTATTGAAGTTTCCTTTTTTTGTTGGAACTCAAAAACTACATCTAAAAAAAATTGAATATTTGAATCGGATTCTATAGCTAATTTAAAACTTCTAATACAATACTCTATACTTTCATAAAATGGACTTTGAACAAACTCATTATAATTAAAATAAAGCTGATATTGTTGAAGTTTTTCAAAAAACTGAGTAAAAGGAAGTTCAATAAAATGACTGAAAAATTTATGTTTTGACTCTTTAATTTTTAAAAAATCATATAAAAAATAAAGCAGCTTAATCTTATATTCTTTAGCTAGTGGGTTTTCCAACGCGTATAATAAATTAATAAGAAAGTTTATTTTTTTACTGTTTTTTAACAACAAGGTTTCTGATGAAATTATCTCAATTCCGTTTTCTGATAAATAATTAGCAACTGCAATGCCTTGATCTTTTTTTCTAACCAATACACACACTTCATTTTTTTGAAATGAAGCATCTAAATTTTGAATAATATTTAAAACCTTTTTAGGATACACTAATTCTTTATCTTCATCCTCATTACTTTTTTCTACAAATGACAACTGTACAAAACCTCCTATATTAGTAGTTGTATTTTGATTATTTCCATTAAAATACAAATTACTATAATTTGCGTTACTTAAAAATTGTGAAATATGTTGAAAAAACTTATTGTTAAAATTTATTATTTCGCTAAAGCTTCGGTAGTTGGTTTCTAAATTTTGTAGCTTTTTAGGCACATAAAAAGGATTATTAGTTGGAGCTATTTCTTTTGAAGAAAGGTTTATAAACTGTTCTGCTTTACCTCCTCTCCAACGATAAATAGACTGTTTTGCATCTCCAACAAGTAGTAATTTACCTTTTTCACCCAATTCATTTTCAGATGAAAGGGCATTATCTATTAATGGTATTATATTTTGCCATTGTAGTTCAGAAGTGTCCTGCATTTCATCAATAAAATAATATCGAAATTTTTCACCAATACGTTCGTAAATAAATGGTGCAGGTTCATTTTTAATGGTATTGCTAATTAACTGATTAAACTCCGCATTAAGCATTATATTATTTTCACTTTTTAATTCTTGTAACGCATTATTGATATAATTTAAAACAGCTAAAGGAATTAAACTTTCAATAATTAAACTGTTTAAAACATAGCTATTGTAAAAAGTTTCGAATATTTGTTTTGAAATAAAGTAGTAGTCTTTTAATTGATCTGAAATTGCTTCAATAGATGACTTGGAAACGGCATTACATTTGGCTGCATAGAGGTTTTTATTTTCTTCGATTGTTTTATTTAACCTTCCATCAAATTTTACAGCCTCTGGCTTTTGTTGCTTTAAGTTTTGGAGCTTTAAAAAATGTTTAGGAAGTTCACCAGCATAGCTAAACTCATTAAACTCTAAGCCATTATTTTTAATAAGTGTTATTGCTTTTTGGGCAACTTCCTTAAAATTATGTTCAATTTTTTGATTTTCTTTTTGAAGTTTATTTTTCAGCAATTTAAAATCTTGAACAGAAACATTTGTTAATAATTTTAAATGAGAAGCATGATTTTCATTTAAAATAATTTTTGCAAACTCTTTTAATTCTCTTGAAACATCCCAAGCTTTATCTTCATCTACTTTTTGAAGTGAATAATTAACCAATAAGTTTGTTAGCTCTTGATCTTCTCCTATTTTTGAAATTACTAAATCTACCGCTTCATTTAACAAACTTTCAGCATCCATTTCTACCTCAAAATTTAATGGAATTCCTAAATCAAAAGCAAAAGTTCTAATTAATTTATGGGTAAAACTATCAATAGTTGTAATATTAAAAGCTGAATAATTTTGAAGTATTGCGTTTAAAATTATCTTCGATCTTTTAAAAATTATATCATCTAACAAGTTTGTTTCTACGCCTATAACCTTAAGCATTTGGTTGGTAGTTTTTTTGGAAAATGCATTTAAATTTTCAACCACCCGCTCTTTCATTTCGCCAGCCGCTTTGTTGGTAAATGTAACTGCTAATATTTGTTGAAATTTATAAGGATTCTCACTGGTTAAAAGAATTTTTAAATACTCCTTTACCAAAGTAAACGTTTTACCGCTTCCAGCCGAGGCATTATATACTTGAAATGATGTTTGGTTTTGCACGTTCTATTTTTGATGCAAAATACCACTTTAAACACAAAAAGCCGAACGTTAAGTTCGGCTTTTTCAACATTTATTTAACCTATTAAATTTTATTTACCTTTTTAATAGCATTTGTAAATTCATCTAAATCGTTGTCATTTAGCACTAAATGAATGGCTTCATCAGCTACTTTTTCAACATTATCAATTGGAAATCCAAGTCCAACACATATTTTTTTTAACACTTTAGCTTCATCTCCTGTAGCTTCATTATCAGCAAAAACCATTTTTGCTAAATCATATAAATGTTCTATACGTTCTTCATAACTATGAGGAGTGTATATTGGATAATCTTCTGGATTATTTAAAATTTCTTTGTATTTTTCTTCTAAAATATGAAATCTTTTAGCCAATCTTTTTAATAATACTTCTTCTCCTTCAGACAAAAAACCATCTGCCTTTGCCAATCTAACTACACTAGCAAAATGTGCAATATTTCTTTTTTGTTTACCACTTAAATTATGATCTGAAATTCCCATTTAATAAATTTTAACCGCAAATATAAATAAATATCTAAATATTTAAATTTAATTTTTCAAGTTAATGTTTCATGGGGTTTGCTTGTTTAATAACTTTTTTAAAATCGTCCATATCAGGTTCTTTTAAAAAAAACTTAATTGCTTCTTTAACAATTAATCTTGCGTTTTCTGCTGGAAAACCTAAACCTACGGCAATTCTATCCATCATAGAGGTTTTATCTATTGTTGGATTTTTATCTAAGAATAGCATTTTGGTTAAGTCGTATAAATGCTCTAATCGCTCCTCATAACTTACAGGCGGATTAATAGGGTACTTGTTTGGGTTTTTTAATATGGCTTCGAATTCATTTATAGTTATATCTAACCTTATCGCTAATCGTTCCAGTAGCCTGCGTTCATCTGCGTTAATCACATCATCAAGCAAAGCTAATCTAACTATCGAAGCAAAATGCCCAATATTTTGTTCGTGTAACCCTGTTGGGTATAAATCTGAAATAGACATAATAACTGATACTTTTTTAATTCACTTACCTAAATTTACATAATAATTGTTAATTTTTTTCATTTTTTTTATAAAATACTACCTTTGGCAAAATTTGCAACAGTTGAGTAAGCAAAATATTATTAAAACCTACGAACAAATTGTTGAAAACAAACAATTTGTTCAACTCTTATTAAAAGAAAAACAACAAATTCAAATTTCGAATTTGGTTGGATCTTCATTGTCTTTTATCATTTCTGAAAGCTTTAAAAAAGTAGATAAGCCCTTCCTATTAATCTTTAACGATAAGGAAGAAGCAGCCTATTATTTAAACGATTTAGAACAATTGTTAAATGATAAAGATGTGCTTTTTTATCCAGGATCTTACCGTAGGCCTTATCAGATTGAAGAAGTTGATAATGCCAATGTTTTATTACGTTCAGAAGTTTTAAACCGATTGAACTCTAGAAAAAAACCAGCGGTAATTGTAACCTATCCAGATGCACTCTTTGAACAAGTTGTTACCAAAGCGGAATTAAACAGAAACACCCTAAAAATTGGTGTAAACGATAATTTAAGCTTAGATTTTGTAAACGAGGTCTTGTTTGAATACCATTTTAATCGTGTTGATTTTGTTACCGAACCAGGTGAATTTTCTGTTCGTGGGGGTATTATTGATGTATTTTCATTCTCAAATGATGAACCCTATAGAATTGAATTTTTTGGCGATGAAGTAGATAGCATTCGAACTTTTGATGTTGAAACTCAACTTTCAACCGAAAAACTAACAAAAGTTAGCATAATGCCAAATGTTGAAAATAAAACATTGGATGAAAAACGAGATAGTTTTTTAAAATATATTTCCTCTAAAACTGTTGTTTTTACTAAAAATAAAGACCTATTTGCTGATAGACTTAATAAACTATTCTCAAAGGCAGAGGAAGTGTTTAAACAATTATCTACTTCCATAAACCACACCAAACCAAGTGAGCTTTTTTGTAATGGTCAACTCATAAAAAAACAATTAAAAGATTTTACAACTGTTGAAATTGTAAACACATTTCAAGCAGGAGTTACTTCTAAAACACAACAAAAAATTCTTCAAAATGGAGAAAACAATGCCATAATATTTAATACAAAACCACAACCAGCATTTAATAAACAATTTGATTTGTTAATTGAAAATTTTCATCAAAATTCAGAAAAAGGTTATACCAATTATTTGTTTTGTGATTCTCAAAAACAAGCCGATCGTTTTCATGATATTTTTAATGATGTTGACAAAGAAATTGAATACAAAACCATTGTTTTTCCATTATTCCAAGGTTTTATTGATGTAGATAACAAGTTAGTTTGCTATACCGATCATCAAATTTTTGAACGTTATCATAAGTTCCGTTTAAAAAATGGCTACGCTAAAAAACAAGCTATTAGCTTAAAAGAATTAACCAATCTTGAAATTGGAGATTTTGTTACCCATATTGATCACGGTATTGGAAAATTTGGAGGACTTCAAAAAATAGATGTTGAGGACAAAAAACAAGAAGCTATTAAATTAATTTATGGAGAACGCGATATTTTATACATCAGCATTCACTCACTTCATAAAATTTCAAAATACAACGGAAAAGATGGTAAAGCTCCTAAACTTCATAAATTAGGTTCTAAAGTTTGGAAAAACCTTAAGCAAAAAACCAAATCTCGTATCCGTCATATTGCTTATAACTTAATCGAGTTGTATGCAAAACGAAAATTTCAAAAAGGATTTCAATATCAACCAGATAGTTATTTACAACACGAGCTTGAGGCTAGTTTTTTATATGAAGATACTCCAGACCAATCTTCAGCTACTCAAGATGTAAAAACAGATATGGAAAGTGAACAACCTATGGATAGGTTGGTTTGTGGAGATGTTGGATTTGGAAAAACTGAAGTTGCGGTTAGAGCCGCTTTTAAAGCAGTCGATAACGGAAAACAAGTTGCTATTTTAGTGCCAACTACAATTTTAGCTTTTCAACATTTTAAAACATTTAGCGAACGTTTAAAAGATTTTCCCGTAACTGTAGAATATTTAAATAGGTTTAGAACAGCAAATCAACGAAAAGGAGTGTTAACTGGTTTAGAAAATGGTTCTGTTGACATTGTTATAGGTACGCATCAATTAACTAATGCAGCTATAAAGTATAAAAATTTAGGATTGTTAATTGTTGATGAAGAACAAAAATTTGGTGTTGCTGTTAAAGACAAGTTAAAAACCATTAAAGAAAATATTGACACTCTTACATTAACCGCAACTCCAATTCCAAGAACACTGCAATTTAGTTTAATGGCAGCTCGAGATTTATCAGTAATAAGCACTCCGCCACCAAACCGGGTTCCTATTGAAAGTAATGTGATTCGTTTTAATGAAGAAATTATACGTGATGCTATTCGATATGAAATACAACGAGGTGGACAAGTATTTTTTATACATAACAGAATTGAAAACATAAAAGAAGTTGCTGGAATGTTACAACGGCTAATACCAGATGCTAAAATTGGTATTGGTCACGGGCAAATGGATGGTAAAAAATTGGAGCAATTAATGCTTTCTTTTATTAATAATGAATTTGACGTGTTGGTTTCAACCACCATTATTGAAAGTGGTTTAGACGTGCCGAACGCAAATACCATTTTTATAAACAATGCCAACAATTTTGGCTTATCCGATTTACACCAAATGCGTGGAAGAGTTGGACGTTCAAACAAAAAAGCGTTCTGTTATTTTATTACACCGCCTTATCATATGATGACAGATGATGCGCGTAAAAGAATTGAAGCCATTTCGTTATTTACCGATTTAGGAAGTGGAATTAATATTGCCATGAAAGATTTAGAAATTCGTGGTGCTGGTGATCTATTAGGTGGTGAACAAAGCGGTTTTATTAATGATATTGGTTTTGATACGTATCAGAAAATATTGACCGAAACCATTGACGAATTAAAAGAAAATGAGTTTAAAGACTTGTACAAAGATGATTCAAATGAGCCAAAAAAATATGTAAAAGAGATTCAAATTGATACTGATTTTGAAATATTATTTCCAGATGATTATATCAATGTAATTTCTGAAAGATTGAATTTATACAACCATTTAAGTGAGTTAAAAACCGAAGAAGAATTACAACAATTTGAAGTACAATTAATTGATAGATTTGGTGAGCTTCCAACACAGGTAGTAGATTTATTAGACAGCGTTCGTATAAAATGGATCGCTAAAAAATTAGGTATAGAACGTTTAATTTTAAAGAAAAATAGAATGATTGCTTACTTTGTTTCTGATCAACAAAGTTCATATTATCAAACACCCATTTTCACAAAAGTGCTGTCGTATGTTCAAAAAAACCCAACAAGTTGTGTGATGAAAGAAAAGGAAACCAAAGCTGGGCTACGTTTATTACTTACCTTTATCAAAATAAATTCGGTTGAAAAAGCTTTAAATACCCTTGTAAATGTTGAAAAATAATCATTTAAAACATGTTTTAGAACTAAATATAGCAGTGCTTTTAGTTAGCACGTCGGGGGTTTTAGGGCGTTATATTGAAATGCCACCACCTGTTACTATTTGGTTGCGATGTGTTTTTGCTGCAATTATTTTAGGGATCTTTTGTTGGTATAAAAAAATAGATTTAAAAGTACTTCGAAAAAGAGACTGGTTCACTATAGGAATCAGTGGTTTATTTTTTGGAGCACATTGGGTAACTTATTTCTACGCCTTGCATCTTTCCAATGTGGCAATTGGAATGCTTTCATTATTTACCTACCCTGTGGTAACAGCGCTACTTGAACCCTTATTTTTTAGAACTAAATTAAATATTAAACATGTAGTTTTAGGCGGTATAGTTTTAGTTGGAATTTATTTTTTAACACCCGAATTTGATATTCATAACAACTATACCAAAGGAGTTATTTTTGGACTAATTTCTTCAGTTTTTTATGCAATTAGAAATATTTTAATGAAGAAAAAAGTAGCCAACTATCATGGCTCTATGCTAATGTTTTATCAAATGATTATAATTACTTTAGTTCTATGGCCAGTTCTTTTTATTTTTGAGACAAATCCAACTATAAACGATTGGTCTGCTCTTATTGTTTTAGCTTTATTTACTACTGCCATTGGACATACGTTATTTGTAATAAGTTTTAAAAACTTCTCGGTAAGTACTGCAAGTATTATGAGTAGCGTACAACCTATTTATGGAATTATATTCGGCTTGTTATTTTTAAATGAAATACCAACCTCAAAAACTATTATTGGAGGAATTTTAATAATTTCGACAGTAATTATTGAAAGTATTCGAACAAACAAAAAGTAATATGGAATTTTTCAGAATTATTGATAAACAAACTACAGAAGAACAGCTTCAAAAAAATATACTGCCAACTACTATTGATAGGTTTACTGAGACTATGCTTTTTCTTGAAAGTTTCAATTCTGATTTTAAAGGCGTTACTCTTTGGGGTGAATTCAATATTAGTTATCACAAAATTAATGGAGGTGTACGATTTACTTTGCTGGATTGCCCAAATGCACTATCGTGGACGATAACCACAGGCTTTCCACCTGAAAGAAATAAAATTGTAGTACACTGCACCATAAACCGAATTCAAAAACCAACTGAGTTTATTGAAGAAATTGAAGAATTTTTAGGTGAATGGGAGGCTGGATTGTTTGAAAATTTCTAAAATGTAAATTCCATTGTAAAATAATTAGTTACATCTATCACATGCATCCCCACACTTTCTGCAGCTTGCATTCCTAAAATTCCATCTTCAAAAACCACGCAATCTTTTGGAGCAACTTTCATCAATTCAGCACATTTTAAAAAAGTTTCAGGATGTGGCTTAGGGTTGATAATATCTGTAGAAGTAACAACTATATCAAAATATTGTTGCATATTAATAACTTCTAATGTTTTTTGGGCTCCACTTCTAGTACTCCCAGTTCCAATAGACATTGGTAAAACTTGATGATATTTTCGAATTACATCTGCTACTATTGAAATTTCTTTAGTACTCTCTACTAATGTTTTAAAATGAGATGACTTTATGGCTCCAACTTCAATAGGATTCATGGTAGTTCCAAATAACTCATTTAGTTTTAAAATAGTTGCAGTTCTTGGCTTTCCTGTTAAACTCATAAATAACTCTGCATTAAAATCAATGCCATAAGGAGTAACGGCTTTTCGCCATGATTCAAAATGATATTGCATCGTATCTGCTATGGTGCCATCTAAATCAAAAATGAGACCCTTTACATTTTTTGGGATTTCAATCATATCGGGTTTGAATAGGTTTTGTTGCGTGTTTAAAGTTCAAATTTAACAAAAAAACGAATAGGAAGTCCTTTAGAGTTTTCGTAAGTTGGCTTAAATTAGCAATAAACTATATTACTGTATTACAGGTAGTTTTTTTAATAATTTTAATATTTTTTTCATCAACTCTTTTAAATGAGTTCCGTTTTCATACTCTATATTGTAAGTTGAACTTCCAGAAGCTGTAGTTGAATATTCGGAACCCTTTTTACGTAAATAAATAATCGGTTTTCCTTTTGCTTTTGCATATCCAATTTCAATTCCTACTCCAATTGATTTAGTCGTCAATTCAGCAATTAGAAAATCAGAGTTGTCAATCTCAACAAACGCTGTTTTCATCATTTCAATTTCCTCATTTTCTTTGAAATTATATTTATCAACAAATGAAAGTAATTTAATATCATTCGTTTTACATATTTCAATCAAGCTTTGTACTTCTTTATCGAATAATTTTCGGTTAGAATAACTTATGGCTAAATATGCATTTCTCATTTTTGTTAAATTACCTAACAATTATTTTTATAAACGACAAAAATAGAAATTATTGAAAGAACCAACGTAAACAAACCATTAAATAGCTTCAAACAGTTTTCCAGGTAATGGTTTTACTATTCCTTTCATTTCTAAATTAAATAATACTGTAGTTGTTTTATGGATGGGCAAATTACAATTCAAAGAAATTACATCTAACATTTTTTTACCTTCATCTACTAAAAAATCGTACACTAATTGTTCAATTTCGTCTAATTCAACAAATAATTGCTTTTGAATTGTTTTTGTTAAGGTAGTTTCCAATTCCCAATTTAACATTTCTATCAAATCTTTTGAAGAAGTTAAAATGGCCGCTTTATTTTGCTTAATTAAATTATTACAACCCTTACTATAAGTGTCAGATGCTCTACCAGGAACTGCAAAAACATCTCTATTATATGAATTTGCAATATCTGCAGTTACTAAAGAACCTCCTTTTTCAGCAGATTCAATGATAATAGTTGCCTCAGAAATACCCGCTACAATACGGTTTCTTTTTAAAAAATTTTCTCGAGTTAAAGCGTCATTATGCCAAAAATCAGTTAAAAAACCACCATTATTGTTAATTTGAGCCATGTATTTTTTATGGGATTTAGGGTAAATTTCTTCAAAACCATGAGCCAATACTCCAACGGTTTGCAAGTTGTTTTTTAGAGCTGCTTTTTGTGCGCAAATATCTACTCCATAAGCAAAACCACTTACAATTATTGGGTTATAACTTTTAAGTTCTTCAATTAATTTTTCACAAAAAGTCCTTCCGTAACTAGTAATTTTTCTTGTTCCAACAATACTTATTACTGGATGATTTAATAAATTAATAGTTCCATCTTTAAATAATAGTATAGGACCATCTATACAATGTTTTAATTTTTCGGGATAATCCTTTTCTTTAAAATAAAGTGTTTCAATTGCTTTTTGTTGAATGTATTTTAATTCCTTTTCTGCATCTTTTAAATTTTTTATATCAAATAAATGGCGTATGGTAAAAGCTCCTATCCCATTTATTTTTTGAAGTGTTTGTTGTTTTTCTTTTAGTACATTTTTGGCGCTTCCACAGTGAGATATTAACTTTTTAGCATTGATATCTCCAATACCTTTTGCACGTTGAAGTGCCAAAACATAGAGTAATTCTTCTTCTAGCATATTTTAACAATTTGAATGTCAATATATAAAATTATTGTTAATAAAAAAGCTGATAACTTTCAAAAATACATTCGCTTTTTTCTATATTTGTTTTAATGACACTAGCAAAATACATAAGCGACTTATTATACCGATATGAATGTGTAATTATTCCAAATTTTGGCGGATTTGTTACCAATGAAATTTCTGCAAAAGTAAATCACTATACGCATACATTTTATGCACCTTCTAAACAATTAACCTTTAATTCACATTTACAAAATAATGATGGTTTATTGGCAAATTATATAGCAGCGTCTCAAAATATTTCATATTCAAAAGCTTTAGAGTTTATTTCTAAAGAAACCGAACAATGGAAATTTCTTTTAAAAAATAATGAATTAGATATTGAAAATATTGGGTCACTTCGTTTAAATAAAGAAGGAAATTATATTTTTGAACCCAACACCTCTGTAAACTATTTAACTTCATCTTTTGGTTTTAGTACTTTTAATTCACCAGCAATTAAACGTATGGAATACCAACAAAAAGTTAAACAACTTAAAACTATAGCTCCTGTTTTACCAACCAATGAAAATAAAACGCCTGCTTTTATAAAATATGCAGCTAGTGCAGCTATTATTTTTGCTTTAGGAACGCTCGGTTGGAACGAATATCAAAAAATAACATACAACAATTTGGTAGCTGAAGCTGAACAACAACAGCAACAAGTAGAAAAAACTATTCAAGAAGCAACCTTTGTTATCAACAATCCATTACCTGCTATTACTTTAAATGTTACCAAACAAACCTACAACTATCATGTAATTGCTGGTGCTTTTAGAGAGTCTATAAATGCTGAAAAGAAACTTAAAGAGTTACTTGAAAAAGGTTACAATGCTAAAATTTTAGGAGTCAACAAATGGAATTTAACACAAGTTTGTTACTTAAGCACCAATTCTAAAAATGAAGCAATTAACACCTTAAACAGCATTAAAAAAAGTGTTTCTAAAGATGCATGGTTGTTAGTAAAAGAGTACTAATAACTTAGACTTTATAGCTTTTATTATTTTTCATAAAATAGCCTTATCTTTGCCGAAAATCAAAAAGGCATGGTAAAAACACCTAAAGAATCTTTAACTATTTTAACTGATATTGTTTTACCTGGTGAAACCAATCCATTAGGAAATCTATTTGGAGGAGAATTACTAGCTAGAATGGATAGAGCTTGCAGCATAGCTGCACGTCGTCATTCAAGAAGAATTGTTGTAACAGCCTCAGTAAATCACGTTGCTTTCAATAAAGCTGTTCCTGTTGGAAGTGTAGTAACAATTGAAGCAAAAGTTTCACGTGCCTTTAAATCATCTATGGAAATATATGTAGATGTTTGGATTGAAGATAGAGAATCGCAAGAGCGCTCTAAAGTTAACGAAGGAATTTACACCTTTGTTGCTGTTGATACAACAGGTACTCCAGTAACTGTTCCCCAAATTGAACCTGAAACGGAATTAGAAAAAAAACGTTTTCAAGGTGCATTAAGAAGAAAAGAATTAAGTTTAATCCTTTCTGGAAAAATGAACCCAAATGAAGCTACTGAATTAAAAGCACTTTTTACAAATTAAACAACTACATTCTATAAATCCAAGAAGCTGGGTTTTCTGTGGTAGTGTTTTTTGACAGTACAAACCCAAGTATAGTTTTACCCGTAACCTTATCTGTAAAAATAGTCCCAATTTCTTGTTTTGTAGTTACTTTATCACCCTTATTTACAAATACGGTTGCTAAATTTTTATAAATGGAAATATAATTTCCGTGTTGAATATATACCATTTTTTTATTCCCACTCATTACTTGTACCGCTAAAACTGTTCCGTTAAAAACCGCTCTAGCTTTACTTCCTGAACTTGTAGTAATTCTAACTCCATTACTTTTAATAGTTGCTGTTTTAACAATTGGATGAGGCTGATTTCCGTAGTACATAGAAACATACCCTTTTTCAACTGGCCAATCTAGTTTTCCTTTGTTTAACTCAAATTTAGAAGCTAATTCTTTAGCCTCTGGCGTTAAAGCAAAAGTAGCAGAAGAACTTGAAGTTGTAGTTTTTGTTGATCCAGAAGCTTTATTAGATGCCACAATTGCATCTCTAATTAACTTTTCAATTTGTGCATCAATTCTACTCTCCTCTCTTTGAAATTGTTTTATTTGTCTTTTATACTTGTTTTCTTTTTTCTTAATTTGAGTTAACAAATTTTCTTGCTCTTTTTTTTCTTTTTCTATAACAAATTGTTCTTTCTTTTTTTCTTCAAGCAACACTTGCTTTTGTTTTTTCTTTACTTCTAAAGAATCCGTTAATATTTCTAATTCTTTAGTTTTTTCAATAATCTCTTCCCCTTGTCTTTTTCTAAATGAAGTATATTGCTTCATATATTGAAATCTTTTATATGCTTGAAAAAAGTTGTCGGATGATAGTAAAAACATGATTCTACTATTTTGAGATTTACTTTTATAAGATTTAAAAATCATGTCTCCATAATCTTTTTTTAAAGCTTCAAGATTGCGCTTATTTTTATTAATTTCAAGCTGATTTAAATAAATTTCGTTACCTAATTCATTTGATTCTTTAGTGATAATTGAAATTAACTCTTGGCGTGTGTTAATTTTGCCATCTAAATCTTTCAACTCAACCAATAGGTTTTTTTCTTTTCTTTTGGTATTTGAAAGTAATGCATTAATGTATATTTGATCCTTTTGTAATTGAACACGACGCGCTTCTAATTTTTGACGCTTGGTTTTTTGAGCCGATATATTTACACTTAACAAAAGTGCTACTGCAAGAAAAAGGTAATTTAATTTAAACTGCATTATTCTAAACTAATTTCTTTGTAACCATTAGGAATTGAAAAAGGAAACGTTAATTTTTGATTAAATTCAACTGATCTATATTCAATATTAATTGTAGTTATACTTTTATTATCAGTAGCCCTAATACGAATATTTTCAGGGAACTGTTCTCCTTTAATTTCTTTATAATGCGGATAAGATACAATTAATAATTGTTGTTTTTCAGTATTTCTAATTTCTTGTTTATTTAACTTAAAATTATCTGGATTCATAAAAAATAAAATCCCAAACAAATCATTGTCTTTTTTAGGACTTAATTGATATAAGTTATTCGCTATTTTTGAGTTATATTTTCCTTTTTTTAAATCTAAAACTGCTTGCCCTAGTAAAATATTTTGGACTTTTTCATAATCTAATTCTGTCCCCAACCACTTACTTAATAGAGAAAAATCGCCATCAAAATATGTGCGTTGTAACTTTTCGTAATAACTAACCCTAGTAGGTGTTATTTTTACTTTCGCTAAAGGAATTCCAAGTTTGGTGGCACTCATCCAAATTGTTTTATCTTTTTCTATTCGTAATTTAATCGTAACGGAAGCTGATGTTTTACGGTCTTTGTAACGAGCACTTATTTTAGCATTGACTGTTTTTTTATTAAAATTTTGATGGTAGTGGTTGTTAATTATTTTTTTTGTTGAAATATCTCGAACAGTACTTTTATCTGCAATGTTTTTATTGGTTTTACATGAAGTAATTATCAATAAAATTAATACTACTATTTTTGAAATGTTTTTCATTTAATTTCTTTGTCTTAATTCTTGAAGCTTTTGTTTATATTTCAAAAGTTCTTTTTCTTTATTCAACCCTTCATAACTTATAATCAACTGCATATAAAACTCGGCTTCCATTTTTATATCATCTATTACAAAATCAATGCCAATAGTTAAAACGTCAACAGCTTCATTATATTTTCCCAACTTATTTAATGCCAGTCCATTTATTTTATACAAATAAGGTTGAGCTGGGAATAAATCTAGTGCTGCTTTACTATCTAAATACACCTGTTTAAATTTCTCTTCAGTTACTTCTTTTAATAAAATTTCTTTTAAAATTTTAAACTCTTTTTTTTCAACATAAATTTTTTTTAAGGAGTCTATATCAGTAGTTTTATAATCATCCACCTCAGTTAACTTCTTATGAATAATTACTTTAGCTCTGGTGTCCAAATATTTTTGATATGCTTTGGTTTTTAACGTTGTTAAACCTCTTTCTTTAATTTCAGAAATTAATTTTTTAGCGGCTTCCAAATCAGAATTTTGAAGGTAAAGCACCACCAATCCATCAGAGTATTTTGGGTTGGCATCCATTAATTTCTTTTGAATTTCTATTGCATCAATAAAATTTCTTTGAGCTCTTAAAATGGCTACTTTTTGACTTAATAAGTAATTGTTATTGGGCTCTTTTGCTAAAGCTTTATTGATAAAAATTTCTGCTTCAAAGTATTTTTTTAGCGCCAAATAATTTTTAGAAAATTCAAAAAAAACAGCCACATTAGTAGAATCTATTTCATAACATCTTTCTAAATTTTCAATGGCTTTGCTATAATTATTAATAGCTTTTTGTTTTAAAGCTTCAAAAAAATGAGTTTGAAACATTAACTGTTCATCTTCATTTATCGTTGCTTTTTGAGCTGAAACTAGTATTGAAAAAAACACCATTCCAACTATAAAAATGCTATGTAACCTATTTCCTTTCATACAGGTTTGCAATATACAATTTATTAGAGCTAAATATAATTGACTATTGCAAAAATTAAAAGGTTTATATTAAATTTTAAAGTTAAATACTCATAATGATGTTATTTAAAGTTTTCACTTTAATTTTATGTAGTTTTGTGAAAATTTTGAAAGAATGAATTACTTATCAGTTGAAAATATATCAAAAGCATTTGGAGAGGTTGAGCTGTTTAGCAACATTTCTTTTGGAATTAATAAAGATCAAAAAATAGCTTTTATTGCTAAAAATGGTACTGGTAAAACTTCGATGTTAAATATTATTGCGGGTATCGACAATCCTGATACTGGACAAGTTATCTCTCGCAAAGGGTTAAATATTGAATATTTATCTCAAGAAGATTGTTTAAATGACCATCTTACAATTGAACAAACCATTTTTGATTCAGATAATGAAACTTTAAAAGTTATTGAAGAATATGAAAATGCTTTAAAAAATCCTTCTGACGAAAAAGCCTATCAACTTGCTTTTGAAAAAATGGAAACATTGAATGCTTGGGATTTTGAAACGCAATACAAGCAAATATTATTTAAATTAAAATTAGACGACTTAACTCAAAAAGTTGGTTCACTGTCTGGTGGACAGCGTAAAAGACTCTCTTTAGCTGTAATTTTAATTCATAAACCTGATTTATTGATTTTAGATGAGCCAACCAATCATTTAGACCTAGAAATGATTGAGTGGTTAGAAAGTTATTTTGAAAAAGAAAAAATCACTTTATTTATGGTTACACACGATCGCTTTTTTTTAGAACGTGTTTGCAATGAAATTGTAGAGTTAGATAATGGTAATTTTTATACCTATAAAGGAAATTATTCTTACTATTTAGAAAAAAAAGAAGAACGTGTTGAACAAGAACAAGCCAGTATAGAAAAAGCCAAAAACCTTTTCAACAAAGAATTGGAATGGATGCGCAGACAGCCCAAAGCACGAACTACTAAATCCAAAAGTAGAATTGATGATTTTTATAAAATAAAAGAAGAAGCCCATAAACGAAGAAACGACCATACGGTTCAACTAGAAATTAATATGGAACGTATGGGGTCTAAAATTCTAGAATTACACAACATTTCAAAATCGTTTGATAATTTAAAAATATTAGACAAATTTGATTATGTTTTTAAAAGAGGAGAACGCATAGGTATTATTGGTAAAAATGGTACTGGAAAATCGTCCTTTTTAAATATGATTACTCAAAAAATCCCTGTTGATTCTGGCAAAGTAGTTGTTGGAGAAACTATTAAATTTGGCTTTTATACACAAAATGGAATCAATCCTAAACCCAACCAAAAAGTAATAGAAATTATTAAAGAATACGGCGAGTATATCCCGTTAACTAAAGGTCGTAAAATTTCAGCTGCGCAATTATTAGAACGCTTTTTATTTAGTAGAAAACGACAATATGATTTTATTGAAAAATTAAGTGGTGGTGAACGTAAACGCTTGTATTTATGCACGGTATTAATTCAAAATCCAAACTTTCTAATTTTAGATGAACCTACTAATGATTTAGATATCATAACTTTAAATGTATTGGAAAACTTTTTATTAGATTTTCCTGGGTGTTTGTTGGTTGTTTCTCATGATCGCTATTTTATGGATAAAATTGTAGACCATTTATTTGTGTTTAGAGGAGAAGGTATTGTTGAAGATTTCCCTGGTAACTATTCCGATTTTAGAGTTTATGAAGACTCTAAACCTGCAGAAACAACATCCGTTGTAAAAAATACAGATACTCGAGAAAAAAACACTACCAAAGCTAAATTATCCTATAAAGAAAAAAAAGAATACGACGCTATTGAAGGTGAAATTGAAGCTTTAAACATCGAAAAAAAGAATATTGAAACTCAATTTTTAGACACTTCTTTATCAGGTGAAGAAATAAATGAATTATCGATTAAACTTCAAGAAATAGCTAAAAAAATTGAAGAAAAGGAAGATCGATGGTTTGAACTCACAAGCCTACTTGAAGATTAAACATATATTATATCCATTTCTTCCATAAGTGGCTCATTATTAAAACGAAGCAATAATTGTGCTACTGCTACCGCATCTTTCTCACAATATCTAACTATCCTGTCAATATTCCCTTCTTTGTAATACACTTCTCCAACTTCACTTCCACTAATATCATCTTTAGGAGAAGGAATCTTTAAAATTGAAGTCAATAATTTTAAAGAAGTATAATGTTTATAATCTCCAAATTTCCATAACTCCATAGTGTCTAAATGAGGAATTTCCCAAGGCTTTTTCCCAAATAAATTTAATTTTTCTGGCAACGCTATTTGATGAATAATCATTCTTCTTGCTATGTATGGAAAATCAAACTCTTTACCATTATGTCCACATAGCAAGTGTTGAGGCTTATTAAAATGATTTTCTAGCAGGTTCTTAAAATCATTTAAAATCTTTACCTCATCTCCAAAAAAAGAGGTAACCCTAAAAGCTCTACTGGTACTGTTGAAATTAGAAAAAAAGCCAACTGAAATACATACAATTTTACCAAATTCAGCCCAAATTCCAGCTCTTTCATAAAATTCAGATGGGGTTATTTCGTCTTTGCGTTGGTATTGTGTTTTTAAATCGAATAGTTCTTGTTTTTCCTCAGATAAATCGGAATAATTTTCTACTTCAGGAACTGTTTCAATATCTAAAAACAAAATGTTTTCAAAATTTAATTTTAAGTTCATAGCTTCACATTTTTTACTAAAAATACTAAAATAACATCTAAAATTAACAACTTTTGTTCGTAAAATTAATATTATGTAATTTTAATGTTAGCTTAATGTTATAATTTTATTTAAATCTCTTCATTTATTTTGTACTCGCAATTTATATGTATTTTTGAACATTAATTAGTAATTGATTATAATGAAAAACGCTGATATTAAAATTTTGTTAGTTGATGATGAACCCGATATTTTAGAAATTGTTGGGTACAATTTAAAAAATGAAGGATATAAAATTTTTACTGCTAAAAATGGAATTGAAGCTATTAAAATAGCAAAAAAGGAAGTTCCTCATTTAATAATTTTAGATATCATGATGCCTGAAATGGATGGTATTGAAGCTTGTGAAAAAATTAGAGCAACAGAGGGTTTAGAAAATGTTTTAGTCACATTTTTTACCGCAAGAGGAGAAGATTACTCTCAAGTTGCTGGGTTTAATGTTGGTGCAGACGATTATATAACAAAGCCCATAAAACCAAAATTATTGGTTAGTAAAATTAAAGCTTTATTACGTAGAATTAATAATGTAGTAGAAGTTGAATCTAATGAACAAGTTACCATTGGAGATATTATTATAGATAGAGACGAGTATGTAATTATTAAAGATGGTGAAAAATTATCCTTGCCAAGAAAAGAATTTGAGTTATTTTCGTTATTAACTTCAAAACCAGGAAAAGTTTTTAAAAGAGATGATATTTTAGATAAAGTTTGGGGAAATGAAGTTGTTGTAGGGGGGCGTACTATTGATGTTCATATAAGAAAATTAAGAGAAAAAATAGGAGATAAAAATTTTAAAACCGTTAAAGGAGTAGGCTATAAATTTGTAATAGATGAAGATTAAAAAAACATATTCTTTTGCCTTTTGGTCATCTTTTTACATTACCCTTTTAACCGCTTTTGCTCTTTTTTTATCAGCTTATTTTTTATTAGATATTTGGCTTAGTTTTACATATTTATTACTTTACATAAGTATTGTATTTCTATTTACTTTTTTAATCATCCAATACCGTTTAGAAAAATTTATTTATCAACGTATAAAAAAAATATACGATAGCGTTTCAATTTTAGATAAATCCGATTTAAATAAAACATCTATAACTTCAGATATAGATACTTTATCTCGTGAAGTTCAAAAATTTGCAGAATCCAAACAGCAACAAATCAGAAATTTAAATTTAAGAGAAGGGTATCGAAGAGAGTTTTTAGGGAATATTTCACACGAATTAAAAACACCTTTATTTACCGTTCAAGGATATTTACTAACCTTAGTTGATGGTGCTTTTAAAGATGAAAAAATTAGTCTAAAATATCTAAATAGAGCAAATAAAGGCGTAGATAGACTGATCTCTATTGTTAAAGACCTAGATCTAATTTCAAAGCTAGAATCTGCCGATTTAAATTTAAACAAACAGCCATTTGATATGGTGAAACTTGTAAAAGATGTTTTTGAGCTTTTAGAAATGAAAGCTAAAAAAAGAAATATCTCATTATTGCTTGATAAACACTACGAGTTTCCAATGATGGTTATTGGTGATGTGGAACGCTACGAACAGGTACTTACAAATTTGATTGTAAACTCAATTAAATACGGAAAAATTAATGGAACTACTATTATAAGTATGGAACCCCACAAAGGCAAAAAAATACTTGTAAAAGTAAAAGATAATGGCGAAGGTATTAAAGAAGATCATTTATCAAGAATATTTGAACGCTTTTATAGAGTTGATCAGAGTAGATCTAGAGAACAAGGGGGTTCTGGATTAGGACTTTCTATTGTTAAACACATAATTGAAGCACATAACGAACAAATTTTCGTAAAAAGTAAAGCTTTTAGAGGTTCAGAGTTTTCATTTACTGCTGAAAAGTTGGAACAATTCTAAATGAATTGTAGTTTTTAAAGGCTGAAAACCATGATGCTTTTTTACTTTTTTTAATTCATTTAAATTAAAGTCTTCCTGTTTAGAGTAAGGTGAAATTTTCTTAAAATCCATTAATTCAGCTAAATATTCTTGTTCCTTTTGTCCAGTAGTTGGTATAAAAAAAGTTTTTTTACCTAAAACTGCCATATCCATAATAGTTGAATAACCTGAACGAGCTATAACTAAATCACTTTCATTAATTGCTTTTTCTAACTCGTGAGATAATAAATGATTTTTAACCACAATATTGGATGAAGCAGTGATTTTTTTTTCAGAAAAAACACCTCTAATAAATAATACTTTTCCATTAAAATGTTTCAGTTCATTCAACAGCTTATTTTCTAACAAGGTTCTTTGAGGTTCTATCCCTGAAAGCACTACTAATATATTATATTTTAAAGGTAATTTTTGAAGTTTAAATCTACTTAAAACACCTATAAATTTTAATTGTTCCTTTGGAAGTTTTGTGCTACTTAATTCTCCTGAAAAATTTGATTTTCCATAAATATCAGGCACCCAAATTTCGTTAAATTTTTCATATATTTTTTGATGAATTTTTGTAGTAAAAAAAGTAATAAACCCTGAAAGAACTCTTAATTGATGTGTAATATAAACCGATGGAATTTTAGCATGATAAATCCCAAATCTATTGTCAGAAATAAGTCCATCAATCTGCTCTTTTTCTATAATTTTAGCAAGCGCCTTTTTTTCTTTGAATATTGTTAAAATAATAGCTGGAACTTGTAAAAATAAGCTACCTATTAAATAGTTTCCATTTTTAGGATAGCTGATATTGTACGATGGTAAATTGTAACTTTTAAGTAAAGGAAATTCATTTTGAAGTAGCATCAATGAATTTCCATCACTTGCAATAATAGGTTCAAAATTGGCTTCTTGTAGGGCTTTTATAATAGGAATACAACGCGTAGCGTGGCCAAGTCCCCAATTTAGTGGAGCGACAAGAATTTTTTTTTACAAGTCAAACCCAATATCTTTTCTAAAATTCATTTTATCAAAACATATTTTATCAATATTTTGATATGATTTTTTTAACGCTTCTTTAAAATCATTTCCATAAGAAGTAATAGCAATTACTCTACCTCCGTTGGTAATTACCGCTTCATTTTTAGTTGTAGTTCCTGCATGAAAGGCAATAGAGTTTTCTATGGTTTCTAAACCAAAAATTTGTTTCTCTTTTTCATAAGTCTCAGGATATCCACCAGAAACTAACATTACCGTACAAGCACTTTCTTCCTTAAATTCAATTTTTTTGGTATGTAACTCATTATTCCCAGCAGCAATTAACAGCTCTAAAAAATCACTTTTAACCCGTGGAATTACCACCTCGGTTTCTGGATCACCCATTCTACAATTGTACTCAATTACTTTTGGCTCATTTCCAACTTTTATAATTCCAAAGAAAATAAATCCTTTATAAGGTATCTTATCCTTTTGTAAACCTTCAATTGTTGGTTTTATAACTTTGTTTTCAATTTTACCCATAAACTCTTCGTTGGCAAATGGCACTGGAGAAACTGCACCCATTCCACCTGTATTTAAACCAACATCCCCTTCACCAATACGTTTGTAATCCTTGGCGTTTGGCAAGTTCACATAACTTTTTCCATCTGTTAATACGAAACAGCTTAGTTCAATTCCGTCCAAAAATTCTTCAATAACAACTTTATTGCTTGCTGCACCAAATTTTTGATGGGTTAGCATTTCTTTCAATTCATTTTTGGCTTCTTCTAAATCATTTAAAATTAGCACTCCTTTTCCAGCTGCTAATCCATCAGCTTTTAACACATACGGAGCATTTAATGTTTCTAAAAACTGATACCCTTCTTCTAAATTTTGTTGTGTAAAACTTTTATATGCTGCTGTTGGAATGTTATGACGGAACATGAATTCTTTTGCAAACTCTTTACTTCCCTCTAATTGGGCGGCGTATTTTTGAGGCCCAATTATTGCTACATCTTTAAGTTGATTATCATTTAAAAAGAAATCATGAATTCCTTTTACTAAAGGGTCTTCAGGACCAACCACAACCAATTGAATAGCGTTTTCTAAAACTTCCTTTTTAACAGCTTCAAAATCTGTAGGGCTTATAGCTATGTTTGTACCTACCTGTTGTGTTCCAGCATTACCAGGAGCTATAAATAAATTACTTAATATATTGCTCTGTGCAATTTTCCAAGCCAATGCGTGTTCTCTTCCTCCTGATCCTAAAATTAATACATTCATAAATAAAGTTCCTTATTCTTAAATTTTTAAAAAGTTGATTTTGTTTTTTATTTTGTTAAAAAATTTGTTCTAATATTTTTTGAGTAATTACGTAAGTTGGTAAAACCCCTGTAGTGCCTAAACCTCCTGAAGCTAGTGTACTACCTGTTTCTAAAGGATTATCTGAAGCATAGTACGCATAACGTACTTTAACTTTACTGGAGATATTTCCTCTAATTTTTGAAGCGGCCTGTATTGCTTTTTGATAATGTGCTCCTTCCATTTCAAGGCCTGTTACTTTCCAAGTAGATTCGAAAAAGAATTTTAAAATATCTTTGTTTTGAAGAGAAGTTCCTAAAACCGTAACCATAGCTCCTGTATACACATCAACTCCACAACCCTCAAACTGCTTCTTTTTTAATTGATTTTTAAATGGATAATTATCTGCTGTTCCTTCAAAAATATGTGATGAAGGAATCATTATATCACCTTTTCCACCTTCTAAAATACCCGCTTTCCCCATAATTGAAACCGACTCAACATTTAAATGCTGCTTTTTTCCTTTTTTACACTCGTATGGTTTAAGCAGTTCATCCATGGTTTCATATGCTTGCTCTCCAAACGCGTAATCCATTACAATAATTACAGGCTTTTCTTCATGTTCTAAACAATTTTTGTACACATATTGTGTTTTTGAAATATCAATTTTTTCAGTATCAATTATTTGAACATTGATATTGGTACCTGAAGTATCTTTAACATAAGTTAATCCATTTTTTGAAGCATACTCAATAACTTGATTTCTTAAATCTTCATTTTCACCATCACTTAATAACTCAAATAATGAAATAAGATTATTGTCTTTAACTTGCTTTGGCAAAACTATTGGAGCATAAATTGAATTCATTACACTATGCATATTAGCACTTATAATATGAATTGGGCGTTTTAAAAGATTGTGGTCATTTAATACTTTTTTAATATTGTTTGCCCAAATTTCACCATAAATATGATGCCCTATTCGTTCACGTAAAACTGGACTAAAAGAAATGGCTCTTTTTAAATTGTGTATTCGTTCATTTATTGCTAAACACCCTAACCAATATATAATTTGAAAAAACCTGTCAGCATTATTTTTTTGAGCTAAAATTTTATGAACATTTTGAACTTCTTCAAAAGTTCGTCCTAAAATACTTGCTAAATGAGCCAGCATAATATCTTGCTCATCTTTGGTTAATTTTTTATTATGTAGTACAACTTCCTGAAGTTTGTTCCATTCTCTTATGGTATTTCCATCATCATTAATAAGTACTTTTGATGCTATTTTATGCGATTCTACAAATAAAAATGTTAAATGTGTTAAAATATCATAGATTTCTGATCTTCCTCTAGTAACCTCAATATTCATTTGATCTTTATCTATTCTAAAACAATTTCTTCGTCTTTTAGGAGGAATTATAGGTTCAAAATGAGAATTTGAATATCCTTCATCGGCAGTTAAATTAATAAATTGACATTCTTCAATTCCAATTGGAAGGCGTTCAATTACATAAATTAACCCATTTAATTCTACTTTTTCTTCTGCAATAGACCCATAAATTTCTGGGCGTAACAATAATAAAGATTCACGCAAAGCATCACCCGAAATACCCATTGGTTTATAAAAACCACGGGTAAATAAATGACGCATAGTAATGTACAAACGCTCTATGGCATTTGATGATTCTTGTGCTCTAGTTCTTCCTTTAATTTCTGCTTGTAACATATATTGTTTTTGGATTGCAAAGATACAACATCTCTGATTATTTATTATTTATATTAAAAACAATGATTTTCAATTAATTAAGTATTGAATTGTATTGCTGATCATTAGTTAAAATTGAAACTGCTTTTAAAATTGTTTTATCAAAAACTACTTTTTGTTGATAAACGCCTTTTATATAATAATAACGTTTTACCAATTCTTCAGTTAATTTATAGCGTATTTCTTCTTTGTTTTTATCTAATTCAATTATTTTTTCTTCTTGTATTTTAGTTAACAAAGCTTGGTAAGTTTTGGTTAAATTAGCATCCAAATTTTCTTCTTTTGCTTTTTCTAAAGCTTTTTTTAATTGAATTTCAGTAGCTGTTTCAAAATCTTGGTGATGTGTGCTTAAATAATCTTTAAAAGCTTTATAATCTGATTCTTTCAACTGAAATTCAGCCGCATTTAAAATGGTTGGATGTTTATAAAAATATTGAGTTGCATAATTAAAAAATGCATCAGAATTAAATAGAATTTCTGTGATTTCTGTAGTTGTAGGTTTTTCTATTTTTACATCAGGTAAAATTCCACCTCCTCCATAAACAATTCTTCCTTTTTCAGTTTTATAAGCTTCTCTTCCAGCATCTGAAAATTTCGGAATAGTACCATCTTCTTTTCTATTGGTATAATCCAACTCCTGTATACACCTACCACTTGGTGTATAATATTTTGAAATGGTAATTTTCATTTGTGTACCATACGATAATTCTCTATAACGTTGCACCAAACCTTTTCCAAAAGAACGTTCACCTATTACAACCGCTCTATCATAATCTTGTAAAGAACCAGCCAAAATTTCTGACGCTGACGCTGACCGATTATTTACTAAAATTGAAATTGGAATTTCTAAATCTATAGGTTCTTGCCTAGTTTTAAAAGTTTCACTCCACTTTTCTATTTTTGCTTTGGTGGTAACTACAATTTTATCTTTTGGAATGAAAAAATTAGCAATTTCAACAGCTTCATTAAGCAGTCCTCCAGGGTTATTTCTAACATCAATTATTAGTTTTTTCATTCCTTGATCTTTTAAATCTTCAAATGCATTTTTTACTTCTTCTGAAGCCTTTTCGTTAAAGGTTATAAATGAAATATAACCAACTTCAGAAGTTAACATGGTATAATAGGGAACTGGATTTACTTCTATCTTTTTTCTGGTCACTTCAATTTCTGAAATTTTATTTTGACGTTCTATTTGAAGCTTCACCTTAGTGTTTGGAAGTCCATTTAATAATTCTGAAGCTCCTTTTTCGTCAAAATCTTTAATCTCCAAATTTTCAATTTTAAGAATTTGATCTCCTGGTTTTAATCCAGCCTTTTCGGCAGGGGAATTTTTTAATACTTCTCTAATAGTAAGAGTTTTGTTTTTAAATTTAGAAGTCGCTCCAATACCTCCATATTCACCTGTTGCAGCAATTCTTGCAGCTTCAACACCTTGTTCATCATAATAACGGGTATATGGATCCAAATTTTCGAGCATATGATTTACCGCATTATTAGTAAGTTTTGCAGGATTTACTTCATCAATATAATACATATTTAATTCCTTAAATAAGGTAGTATAAATATCTATTTGTTTGGCAACCTCAAAAAAATCAGACTGAAAACCAGCAGAAATTGCTATGGTTAGGATTAAAAAAATTCCTATCACCCATTTTTTAAACTTGTTCATCTTCTTTAATTTTAGTTAAAAATTTAGCACAAACTTTTTTTAAAGCAGCTTCTAAATCTTCGTATTTTAATTCTTCTTTAGCCATATAAATAAACATAAAAATATATGGTTCTTTTAAATTAGCAGAAAAAAGATACTTGTTTTTTCTGTAAACTTCACGCATTAATCTTTTTATTCTATTTCTATTTACTGCTAATTTTATTAACCTTTTTGGAACTGAAAACCCAACTTTAATAGGAAACTCACCTGAATGATTTAATGAAAGGTACTTGATTTGTATAGGATAAGACTTTACTCGTTGTCCTTCTTCAAAAAGTTGTTCAATTAACTTTCTGCTTTTTAATTTTTCTTCTTTTCCTAAAGTATATTTCATACTATTTTTTTGAATGTTGAACCTCCAAATAAATTTAGAGTTTAAATTTTCAAGATATATGTCTTAAAAAATTTCTGTTTTTACACACATAATTAAGTATCACAAATGTAAACAATAAAAGATTTTAATTGCTAAATTTGTGATTGAACAAAAAAACAAACAATGTCACAAGATTTATTTCAAGCACCAGATTATTATCAATTAGATGAATTATTATCTGAAGAACATATTTTAGTTAGAGATGCTGCAAGAGAATGGGTAAAAAGAGAGGTTTCTCCAATTATTGAAGATGCTGCTCAACAAGCTAAGTTTCCAACATCAATAATTTCAGGATTGGCTGAAATAGGTGCTTTTGGACCTTATATACCTGAGGAGTATGGTGGTGCTGGATTAGATCAAATTTCTTACGGATTAATTATGCAAGAAATTGAAAGAGGTGATAGTGGGGTACGTTCCACAGCATCTGTACAATCTTCTTTAGTAATGTATCCTATTTGGAAATATGGAAATGAAGAACAAAAACAAAAATATTTACCAAAACTAGCTAGTGGAGAATATTTAGGATGTTTTGGTTTAACTGAGCCCGATCACGGATCTAATCCTGGTGGCATGGTTACCAATATTAAAGATATGGGAGACCATTATTTATTAAATGGTGCTAAAATGTGGATTTCAAATGCTCCTTTTGCAGATATTGCTGTAGTGTGGGCTAAAAACGAAGAAGGCCGTATAAAAGGGCTTATTGTTGAACGTGGAATGGAAGGGTTTACAACTCCTGAAACACATAATAAATGGAGTTTAAGGGCTTCCGCTACTGGAGAGTTGATTTTTGATAATGTAAAAATTCCAAAAGAAAATATTTTACCTAATAAAGATGGTTTAGGAGCTCCTTTAGGATGTTTAGATTCTGCTCGCTATGGAATTGCTTGGGGAGCAATTGGTGCTGCTATGGACTGCTATGATACTGCTTTACGTTATGCTAAAGAACGTATTCAATTCGATAAACCTATTGCTGCCACCCAATTACAACAAAAGAAATTAGCCGAAATGATTACTGAAATTACCAAAGCCCAATTATTAACTTGGCGACTTGGTACACTTAGAAATGATGGCAAAGCAACTTCTGCTCAAATTTCAATGGCCAAACGAAATAATGTGGAAATGGCTTTAACTATTGCAAGAGAAGCTAGACAAGTTTTAGGTGCTATGGGAATTACTGGAGAATACTCTATTATGCGTCATATGATGAATTTAGAAAGCGTTATTACTTATGAAGGAACGCATGACATCCACTTACTTATAACTGGATTGGACATTACAGGCTTACCTGCATTTAAATAAAATTTATAAAGAAATTCAATTCTCCATAAAAAAGACTTCCTATAGGAAGTCTTTTTTATTTATATATATTCTAAAAATTATTGTATAACAATCTTTTTAACAATGTTTCCATTTGAGGTATATACCTTTACAATATAGGCTCCTGAGCTTACATTTACAGGAAATGAGTTATTTCTTCCATTAAAATTCTTATTCCAAGTATTCACTATTTGCCCTAAATAGTTATATAATGAAACTCTTTGAATTTCAGTATCTAAAATTTTATTGATTTGTAATTCACTAGTAGAATTATTCATAAAAACAAGGACTCCTTCATTTACACTAATTTCTTGAATGGTTTTTAATCTTGGTTGAAACGCCACTACAAATCTATCTTTATAAACTCCTTCCGCCAATTCAATTTCAAAATTATTTTGAGTAATATTATAGGTTTCTCCTGAATTTAAATCCTTTATATACACCTTAAAATCATCAGGGGTATTCTCTAAAGCGTCTACACCAATTTTTACCATTCCTCCGTTAGATTTAATTCCTAATGGTATTTCTGTTTCTGCGCTAATGGTATTGATTCCTTGAATCACAAACTTCTTATTATTTATTAACCAATACATATCATCATTAAACTCTTCATAAATTGGTGCATCGTACCCCCAATCAACTTCATTTGTAGTATTTTCATCAATAGTTAACAATAACTGCCTGTGTTGAATTTTAGTAGCTTCAAATCCTAATCTTATTTTTAATCGCTTATCTAAGTTCTCTTCTTTATTTACTTTTGAAGAAATTCCCCCTTTCATAAATATTGAATTTTTAGGATCTTCTTCTGTTACAAAGGCTCTTTGACTATTTTTAAATACAATGTTTCCGCCATCTGAATCTCCTTGTACAAAGAAACCTTGACCTACAGCAATAAATTGTTGTGGCTCTTTAGAACCATTAGGTACACTTTGATTGTTTATAGGATGGGCTGTAGCTTTAACTCCTCCAAGTTTAGTCAAAGTAGCAAAACCGGCTTGATAATCTTTTAAATTATGACTATCTCCTCCATAATGCTCCCAAAAATATAAAGTTCCATTATTCCCTAGTGATGCTGTATTATCGTCAATAAACTTATATGCATCAATTGCGGAAGGATAAGGATTACCAATCAAATAATCGTTAGTTCCACTTACATGTAAACTAATGTCTCCATTATTTGGTTTTCCAACAAATACATAATTTTGTTCAGTTAATACTCCAGGGTTGGCAGTTCCTTTCATTAAAAATCCTTCTCCGGCTTTTAGTTGCCCACTACTTCCAATTTGTTCCCAGCTACTATAACTATCATGAGTTTTATTTTTATAAGCATAAATCCAATAGTTAGCTATTTGAATAGGCGTAGTTGTATTATCTCCATTATAACCTCCAACAAAATCTATATCTATAGGGTTCATCTCATCTGTACCATCTTTTAAAACACTTGCAACAGCATATTTTTTTGGGGGAACATTAGAGATTACGGGAGAAGACCAATCATTGTACCTAAACTTATTGCCTACTCCTTGTTGATCGCGTTCCAAATATCCTGTACTATTAATTAAATCAAAATCACTATTGGTGGTTTGTATTAATTGAGATTCTCCATCTAAATCTATGACTCCATTTATTAACAAATAATGTGAAATTTCTAACTTATTTGCTGTGTTTATTGATAATTCATCTTCAGAATTTATCAATCCTAATAATTTAATTGATCTATTTCCTGAATTTATATGATCTCTAGTTTCTACAATATTCCAATCAATTTTTGTTTTTCCATCTAAACCAATTACATTAGGAATCATTAAATTACTTCCATTTTCCCAACTACTAGTATCGTCCCAATTTAAAGGTGTTGAAGCATTCACATTTACGGAAACATATGGTAACGGAGCCGATTGATTTTTAACTACATGTTTATTTTTTGAAAGGTATTTAATTCTTATAAAATTGTCATTATTTGAAACATCCTCTACCACTGTTCCATAAAATGAATTCATATTAAAATACGCTTGTAAACTAGCCCAACTTTTAGATATAATATCATTTTTAGAGATACTTTGAGGAAGTACTTTTCCATTTACTTTAGAAGAGAATTCTTCAATTTCCTGATTCATTATATAACGAATTTCTTCTACTGTAAGAGATTCGCTCCATATTCTAACTTCATCTATAGAGCCCTTAAATGAATCAATGTTATTTTTGTCTGTATATAAAGCTCCAATAGAATATTTATTGTTTGTGACCAAAGGATTAGGTAAGCCTGAAACGCTTTTATCTAAAATACCATCAATATATAAATTAGCAATACCTCCATTAAAAGTTAGTACTATATAATGCCATAAGTTATCAATTGCATTTATTGAAGTAATTTGTGTACTTCCATTCCAATCAATTTCAATAAAATTATTTGCATTTACTTTAAAATTATAGCCATTCGCCCCTTTAGATATAAAACTTCCTGCCGCCCCATTACTTTTTATCCAAGCAGAAACTGTAAAATTACCCCCTAATTCTAGAGATTCGTCTCCTAATAAAAATTCATGTGTTGAAAAATCTATTTGACTTTTTTGTTCAACTTTTGTGGCTTTACCAAAAGTGAAATATTTTGTCGAGTCAAAATCGTACCAAGTTTCAAAATTTAACCCTTTTAATTCTAATGGTATTACATCAACAATATCATTTGCATTAAAGGTGTTATTGTCTGAAACTATTAACACGTATTTTTCATTAGAATTTAGACTAACATTATTTGTAAGAATAGATGAAGGTATGGAAACTTTAACTTCGGGAACATCATTTTGACTTTCAGTAATTTTCCATTTTCTAGCTATTGGAATAAAAGTAGTAGCTGTTCCACTTAAATTAATTGTTCTAGATGATTGAGATGCTGTAGTAAATCCTCCATTATTATTTCCCCAAACCAAATAGTCTCTATCGGTATTAAAGCTTCCCAAATTTAAATTATTTGTTGTTGCAACTTCTCCTAAACCAATAGCTACAATGCCATTATTGTTTATACTTTTTGATTGTTTTTGATTTAAACTAGAAACATCATCTCTACCAATACCTGCAATATCATAATTAAATCCAGTATTAACAGATTGATCCCAAATTACTGTACCATTAGAATCGACATAATCTTGACTTACACCATTATCACCTAAAGTAATTCCATATTTAATAGCTAAATAGGATTGTATTCGGTTGCGTTCTTGAATCAAATTAGTGTCATTTTTACGAACTGAGTATGTTATAATTTCAGCTATTCTACCATTTAAACTAGCTGTACTTCCCTCACTTCTTCCAATCCAATATTTTCCATTTGAAATATTTCCAAAACTTACAATATCAGAAGTCGTGTTTGCAATATTTTTAGCATTGTAAAACAATTCCTGATTATTTGTTGAAGTATTGTTTCTTGTATTAATTATTCCTGCGTTAGTATAGTTGGCCGTTCCTGTTTGCGCTACTCCAAAACCATCGTTAAATCCACTTGAAATTCCATATGCATATGATATTACTTCATTATTAAATCTTTGCGAGTATGCACCAAAACCTATCCCTGAAGCATCATTTTCCGTATTTCCAGTATCAGAATCTGAACAAAAGATATCCATGACTCCAAAAGTTGAATTAACCGTAGCATCAGGTATAACCACAACAAATATTTCATTGGAATAGTATCCTAAAGCTCCTTCTAAATATTGTTGAGGAAGTTTTGTGTAATCAAAACTATTAGATGAAGAAGTTGAATTATTATCAAAGTCAATTACAGGGTTAAAATTTACATTATAGGTTGCATCATCTCTAAAAGTTGGTTCTTGGCCTGATGTGTTAACTGTAGCATCTGATCCTCTTGCATTATCTCCCCAAAGTGTCACTCCATTACTAGAGTTAGTACTTACATTTTCATTAGCTTTTAACCATAATTTTAAATCTGTTACCACTCCTCCAGGGCCTATAGTTAGAGGTGCAACACTAGTTCCTCTAACAGTAAAAGTATAAGGGTTTTCATCGGCATCATCATTTGAAATTGAAACCTCTGCCGAAAAGGTTCCCAAGGAAGTAGGGGAAAATGTTATAGTAAATGTAGTAAATTTTCCTTCATTAATCTTTTTTGTAGAAGCTAAACTAGAGCTAGAAAAATATCCACTTGTATTAGCTATTAATACTGGATTGGATACATTTAATTTTGAGTTATTTGTTCCAATATTATAAATTCTAAAAGTGACCGTTACTGAAGTTCCAACATCTATACTACCAAAATCAGTATTATTGGTTAACAGCGGTGAATTTGTAGAGTTATCTTCAATTTGGTTATCAAAATTATCTGTTACATCAATTTCAGGTTCTTTATTTGAAGACATTCCTTGAATATCAAATGAATAGCTTGAATACTTCCCATTATTATAAGTTATAGTAATGGTTGCTTTTTTAATACCAGAAGAACTCGGTGTAAATTTTATTTTAATGTTTTGCTTACCTCCTGATTTAATATTTCCAGAGGCATTTTGAATTATAGAAAAATCTGATGAGCCAGTTATAGTTACATTTATCTTTTTAAGGTTTTTATTCCCTTTTTTAGAAGCAATATTTTTAAGTTCAAAGCTATAAATTTTACTTCCATTAACTTCTCCAAAATCTGTATA
This sequence comes from Lutibacter aestuarii, assembly GCF_042676885.1. Lineage (NCBI taxonomy): Bacteria > Pseudomonadati > Bacteroidota > Flavobacteriia > Flavobacteriales > Flavobacteriaceae > Lutibacter > Lutibacter aestuarii. The sequence goes on along the minus strand of NZ_JBHTIC010000006.1, from coordinate 247,740 downwards.
ATTAGTAAGTTTTGGATTTATACTTCCTCTATTGATAATTTGCCCATTACCTTTTACCTGAAGAATACCTTGTGAAAAACCATAAAAACTGAAAAGAAATATAATATTAAAAAAAAATATTTTTTTAAAATCTGGGGTATTAAAACACATAAAAACTATAATATTGAGCCTAACAAAAATAAGTGATAGAAATAGCTTTTACGTAGCTGATAATTTGAAATAAACAAACTACAAGGTATTTACAATAAAAAGTATTTTGTAATAAATAAATTGCAGCAATAAAATATTTAAAAACCCTTAAATTTAAAGATATTTAAGATTATTTAGTATTAAATATACTAATTTATGCGTATTCACTAACTAATTAACAAGTAAAAACAAAATTTTAATTAAATATTAATTAAAGCAGAAATTGATAAATTACGTCCTGGAGCACTAATAGAAGAAGCAAATTCTTTATAATGAACATCAAAAATATTATCAATATTTAGAAATAAAGTAATACTATTATTCGCTTTAAAATTTGATTTAAAATTAAACGTATTCCAACTTGGATTTCCATAATAAACATCCTCCTCTTCATTATAAGGTGTTTGTTCTACATTGTCTATACCCTCAATTAAATTATAATCATTAATTTTTTTCTTTGAATTAAATTTCCAGTTTAAACTTGCCTGAAATCGTTCTTTTTCATACCCTATTTCTATCATCCCAAATAAAGGTGGAATTGATGATAAAGGTTCTTTAGTATCATAAGCTTCTCCCTTTGTATACGTTAATGAACCTTTTGTTTTCCAAAATTCATTTAAACCTCCTTTAAAACTAAAAGTACTTCCAACAATATATGCATTGTCTTTGTTTACGTTTGCAATGATTATTCCTTCTTCTCCATCATACATAATAGTTCCTAAATTGTTTACTTCAAAATAATCTCGAGTTATGTAATTATTTAATAGCGTGTAATAAATATTTAAACCAGCTTCAAATCTTTTATTATTAAAATATTTTAATACACTACTTTCAAAATTATAGGCATATTCTGGCTTTAAATTTATATTTGGAACTGTTACTTTTCCTGATTTTTCTCTAATTTTTCCAACATCATCAATATTCGGTGATCTAAATCCAGATGAAATTACACTATTTAATTGCCAATTTGCATTAGGTTTAAAAATATAACCCAAAGTTGCAGTTACTGCAGAATTATTTGAAGATATGTCAAAATCTGGCAACGTAATAAACGTATCATCTATCCATTTTGCCTTTAAATGGGTATTTACCAATCTTAACCCCGTATTTAAAGTTGCTTTTTTACTAATATTTTGACGGTAATTTGCATAAGCTGCAATACTTGTGTAAGAGCTTCCTCCATCTGGATAACGAGATTGAACTACAAAATCATCTGTAAAACCTACTATTGTATTGTTATAAACATCAAGTGTTTTTCCATAAGATTTTGAATTAACATCATTATATGAACCTTCAAATCCATATGATAAAATTCTATCATCTCCTTTGGTCAACGGCACAAAAAAATCACCATTCAAACTAAAAACATCTACATCTTCATTTCTATAAGAGCGTTCTAAACTTGAAAATTTTCGTTGCACTCTAGACTCTTTAATGTTTTGGAATGCAGCTGTTAAAGTTCCTTTTTCAAGCCAACTTTTATTCGGACTTATTTTTAATTGCGTAGCAGCTAGTAATCTTTTTTGAGGACCATAGTACCACTCCGAAAATTTCAGTTCACCATCAGAATATTCCGTAAGCCTATCAAACCTATCAATATTAGAAGATTCTGAATATTGAAGATTAATTGTTAAATCTGTTTTATTAGAAAGTGGAATTGCTATTTTTTGTAAAATATCGGTTTGATTATAGCCTGTATTTTTTTGAACATTATGATCTCTGTTTACTATAGGGTTTAAATTATAGTACTTATTTGTGTTATTCGAATATTCATAAACCTTTCCCCAATCATCAAAACCATGGGTTCTGTTTTTCCCCATTTTTAAATCGCCAAATTTACTATAGGTTATGCTAGTATAAAAAGCCCATTTTTTATTACTAAACTCCATATTTCCTTCGGTAGTAAATTCATTATTAACGGTACTGAAACGAGAATAAATAGAAGAATTAATTTCTTTATCAGTACTTACTTTTGGTGTTTTAGTATAGTAATGAATTACTCCTCCTAAAGCATCTGACCCATAAACAACAGATGATGGTCCAAATATAACTTCTGTTCTATCAATAATATTAGGCGACACTGTAATAGAGTTTTGTAAATGTCCCATTCTGTAAATAGCATTGTTCATTCTTACTCCATCAATTACCAATAAAACTCTATTAGCTTCCATACCTCTTAACACGGGACTTCCACCTCCAAATTGTGATTTTTGAACCTTAATCCCTGGTAAATTAGCTAATAAATCTGCAGAAGTTTGAGGCGCCATTTTTTTGATGTCTTCTTTTGATGTAATTTCTATTTGTTCGGCTATTCTACTTCTTTTTTCTTCTCCTCTAGAGGCTGACAAAACAATTTCATCTAATTGTTCAGATTTTTTACTTAAATACACTACAAACTCTAAAACACCCAATTCTTTTTTCAATATCTCATATTCTATATACGACAAATGATTAAAAAACAACACATCAAAGTTTCCAAATACAGATAAATCTGCAATTCCATTTTTATTAGTATATACTACCGTATCATTAATATCATTATAAATAGTTACATTTTCTATTGGAAAATTGGAACCTCTTTCTAATACTTTTACTTGTTGTGCTTCTATTTTTGTTACTATAAAAATGAAAAAAATAATTTTTAAATATTTCATAATTAACTAAATACCGATTTTAAAACATTTATAGATTTTGGTTTCTTAAAACCACTAATATGTAATTCAAAATATTGAATTAAAATGGAGAGTACCTCTTGTCTGTTAGAAGCGCTAAAATCCACTTGGTGTAACACATCAAAATTTATGCCTAACAGCTTTTTAAATTGAAGTAATTTTGAGCCCGTTACCGTATGCTGTTTTGAATAGCTAGTAAAGTTTCCTTCTAGTAAATTAAAATAACTGCTATTAGCATTTTCAAGCTCTGGATAAAAACCTAAAAACTTAGTTAAGTTTAGCAAAAAAAGTAAATGAAAATTTGAAATATTTGCATGTGTATCAAGCCATAAAAATGAAGTCTCTAAATAAGTATACAACGTACTATTTTTATCTTCCTCTTTTATTGAACTAAACAATATTTCAGCTAAAAAAAGTGATATTGTTTGTTTTTTTATAGAAGTATGTATTGATTCATAAAAATGTGAAACTTCTACATCTCTTAAAGAATTTAATACCCCTCTATTATTATGATTTGCTGTTAAATTTAACTGAGTTAAAGGTTGAAAATAGGCTGGCTTAATTTTGGCCTTTTTAGACTTTAATACACCTTTTAACATATATGATTTTAAACCATAATCCTCTGTATAACAAGTTGTAATTAAACTGGTATCTCCATACTTTATAGTATTAATTACAATTGCTTTTGTACTTTGAATCATTATGTTAAATTGGAATGATAATTTTGTAATTGTAAACTTATCGTGTATTACTCAGTATTAAATTAAGACATTCAAATATATTTAAAAAATAATGAACCTGAATGTGAAGTTAGTTTCAAAAAAAAAACCTTGAACATTATAAATTTTAATTACAATGTTCAAGGAATAAATAAATCAACCCCAAAGACTTATTTAATGTTTTTAATGTATAGTGCCAAAACCCCTCTTGACATTAATACAAAACAAATATACATCTGATTATACTTACTTTGAAATGAAATATGCCTTTGTGCTTAAAAAATATATAAATGGTTAGTTTTTAGCAATAAACGGTATTTTTAGAATTTTCTATTTTATTAAAAATTGACTACTTCAACAGTTTCAAAACCCCAAGATATTCCTTTTTTCTTGTAAATCACCTTTTTAACTGTATGTTCATTGTTAAGTTGTACCAACCTTTCGTAAGTAGTTTCTTTAATATTCTGACAAACACTACCCGTACCTATAAATTTTATAGTACTTTTATTATTTTTAGTTTTAAAATCTTCAATGATTTTATCGTCTGAAGGAATTGAAAATTTAAGTATTGACATTAAAGATTAATATAAATTAATTACAAATTTAGTTATCCAAAAATATATATTTTATTAAAATTTGCTAAAACCTATTATGAATCAATAAATGGTATTTTAAATTTTATAAATGGTTTGTTTTTCTTAATTATTTATTGGAAAACTTACTAAAACTTGAGTCCCCGTTTTTTCTTCGGAAGAAATGTCTTTGGTTTCAATTTTTACATCTTTATTTTTATATAGAATTCTAATTCTATTTTCTGTTGCTTCAGTTCCAAAAAATTTGCGTTTTTTGGACATATGCTCTAATTCTTTTGCCTTATTAATACCAATTCCATTATCTTGAATAATACAAAGAACATTATCATTTGCTCTTTTTATAATAAGTTTAATCTCTTTGCTACCTTCTTTTTTCATAATTCCATGCCAAATAGAGTTTTCGATAAAAGGCTGTAAAAATAGAGGTGGTACTTTGATGCCATCTAAATTTAAATTTTCATCTACTTCAACAATGTAATCGAACCCCCCAGAAACTCTCATTTGCTCAAGTTTAACATATAGAGAAAGTATTCCTAATTCTTCAGATAATGTTGATGTAGGACTTGATGAACTGTTTAAAATAACTCTAATTAAACGTGAAAATTTTGTAATATAATCAGATGCTTTTTCTACTTCATTCTTTAACACAAAATTGTTAATGGAGTTTAATGAATTGAATAAAAAATGTGGGTTCATTTGACTTTGAAGAGCTGTCATTTTCAACTCTTCCATTTCTTTCAGTTTAACGGCAAGTCTCACTTCAGCATTTTTACTTTTTTGTTCAATTCTCTTTATTATAAAACCTATTATAACTGAAAATATAATGCTTTGTAAAATGGCTCCTAAATAGATGAAAAACATCGCTTGAAGCCCTCTAGATTCGAAAAATTCAGTTCCTAAAAATATTTCTAAAAAACTTATATTAGCTAATGCAACATAAATAAATGATCCAACCACAAAATAAATAGAAAATTTGTCTTTTATTTTAGTTACTATAATATAATATGTTAGTAAGGTAAAAAGTGTTAAAAAAGGAACTACTATTGTAAACGCCTTAACTTGAAATTCATAACCAAAAAGTGCTTGAATTACAATAAAAATACCTGCTAATATTAACAGTATTTTGGTTCCAAGTTCAAAATACTTGTCCCACTTTATTAAATGAGTTCTTGTATCTAATAAGTCTCTAGCAAAAGCAATGTAAGCTGCATATGCCAAAAATTGGATAGAAAAGTTAATGTAATTGTAAAATGCCTGAAACTCTCCATTTAATACATGTTGTAAAAAATAAATTGTAAGTGCTAGTAGATATAAACTATAGTATAAATATAGTTTACTTTTATTTTGAAAGAAAATTAAAAAATGATAAATGAACAGCACGAAAAGCCCTCCTCTTATCCACGAAAAAATTTCAGAACCGTAATCTAAAAACATTTTTTAATCTAAATATAATCTTTTAAATAATTCAGCTTTTCTATTTCTGCTTATACTAGCTGTTAAACCATTAGTCATAATAAGTTCTCCACCTAAACCTTTTAAATATTCTTTTACATGATTTAAATTTACTAAATAAGAATTATGTACTCTGAAAAACTCAGGAAATAAGAATTTCTTTTCAACTTCTTTAAGTGTTTTGGAAACCAAAATTTGTTGTTCAGATTTTAAAAAAATTGTTGTATAACTTTTATCAGATTTTAACATAACTACATCATCCTTTTCTAATAAATATACCTTTCCATCAGCTGAAATATTTATTTTATCATTATTGTCATTCAAATTATTTAATAATAATTGAAGTTTGTTTTCTAATAAATCGCCTTTTTTAGATTTTTGAATTTTATCCATTGCTTCTAATAGCTCATCTTTATCAACAGGTTTAAGAAGATAGTCTATCGCTGATACTTTAATTGCTTTAAGTGCAAATTCATCATGCGCTGTTGTAAAAATTAGATTAAAATCTCTATTATCAAGCTTTTCTATCATTGTAAAACCATCCATTTCTGGCATTTGAATATCCAAAAAAACAACATCTGGTTTTTCTTCATTAATAATATCAATGGCTTTTATTGGGGAGTTACAAGTGCTAACTTCCACATTTTCAATATAATTTTTCAATTTCCATTCTAATGCTTCTAAAGCATCATTTTCATCATCAACTAATAAAATTTGTAACATAATCTGAGGGTCGATGTTAATTATTCCTTTTTCAATTAATTTGCAAGATACAACATTTGAATATATGTTCAAAAAGTTAATTTTTTATTTACTTTTTTATAGGTAAAACGTAAAAAAATACTGCTATAAAGTGACAAAAACTACCTATTAAAACAAATATATGAAATATGGCATGGTTGTATTTTATACACTTAATACTGTATAAAACTGCTCCAATGGTATAAGAAATTCCTCCAGCTAATAACCATAAAAGTCCTTCTAAAACTAAACTATTTACTAAAGGTTTTATAGCAAAAATAATTAGCCACCCCATTAACACATAAGCTATGGTTGAAATTTTGTCATATTTTCCGGTATAAAAGAGTTTTAAAATAACTCCCATAAGTGCCAAGCCCCAAGAAACGCCAAAAATAGTCCAACCTACCCAGCCCTTTAAAACAACTAATGTAAACGGAGTATAGGTTCCAGCAATTAAAATATAAATAGCAGCATGGTCAAAAATATTTAAACGTTGGCGTAATTTAGGGTTTTGAACATAATGATATAAGGTTGAAGCCGAATATAAAACTATTAAACTTGCTCCATAAATACTAAAACTCACTATATGCCATGCCGTTCCTTCTAAACTTGCAAACACAACTAACAAAACTAAGGCGGGTATACTTAAAACCAACCCTATTAAATGTGAAATTACATTCCATTTCTCTTCTTTAGGATCATAGTATGTTACTAAGTCTTTTTTCATTTTTTTTAAACGAAATTAAAAACATTTAATTATTTATTGTTTTAATTATTTCTGTCGGAAATTAATTCATTAAAAATTAAATTAAATGTTTGTTTTTTTAAAGAGTCACTATCTCTAATAATCATTCCTTTAGTTTGAATAAAATGATGAATTTTTACTCTTAGTTTTCCTGGACTTCCACTAAAAAAAGTATACGAAAATCTTTTTTTACAATCATACATTGTAATAGGCACAATAGGTATTTGGTGCTCAATTGCCAAACGAAAAGCCCCATTTTTAAAATCGGCTAATACAATACTTTCATCATCAGGAACCAATCCTTCTGGAAAAATACAGATATCCAAACCATTTGATAGTCTTTTTCTTGCTTCATCAAAAACTGCTTTTCTACTTCTCGAATTGTTTCTATCAACAATAATACAGGTCTGTTTATAAAAAAATCCAAATATTGGAATTCTGGTCAATTCTTTTTTACCAACAAAAACAAATGGATTTTTTGCCAGCGCAAGCATAACCATAATATCGATCATTGAGGTATGGTTTGGGCAAAACATATAGCTTTTTTTATCATCTAAAACTTCATCTTCAATTACCGCTATTTTAAAGCCCATTACAAAAAGTATGGTTTTCCCCCAAACTTTGGCAATTTTAAAAAATACTGGATACAGTTTTTCTGACGAAGTTACTATTAATAAAATAGGAAAAATAGCAAGCACACTAAAAAACACCCAGCCATAAAACCAACAGCGCCAAAAAATGTATAATGGATATTTAAAAATTTTCATAAGTATCAAAAATACATATTTAAATTCTATTCTTTTTTTCTTTTTTAAATATGTATTTTTGCCTTTCAAATTTAAATACAAATGTCGAGAATTTTAACAGGTGTTCAAAGCACAGGAACACCACATTTAGGAAACCTATTAGGTGCAATTATTCCAGCAATAGAAATGGCAAACAACTCTCAAGAAGATTCGTTTTTATTTATTGCAGATATGCATTCTCTTACTCAAATAAAAAATGGTAAAGAACTACGTGAAAATACTTACAGCGTAGCAGCAACTTGGCTTGCCTTTGGTTTAGATGTTAATAAAAGTGTTTTTTATCGACAAAGTGATATCCCTGAAGTTACTGAACTTTCTTGGTATTTAAGTTGTTTTTTCCCATTTCAAAGATTGACTTTAGCTCATAGCTTTAAAGATAAGGCAGATCGTTTAGATGATGTAAATGCTGGGCTTTTTAATTATCCTATGCTTATGGCTGCAGACATTTTATTATATGATGCTGAAATTGTACCAGTAGGAAAAGATCAATTACAGCACTTAGAAATAACTAGAGATGTTGCTAACCGATTTAATCATCAAATGGGAGATACTCTTGTTCCTCCTGAAGCAAAAATTAAAGAGGGTACTATGTATGTTCCAGGTACAAATGGTGGGAAAATGAGTAAGTCTAGTGGAAATATTATAAATTTATTTTTACCTGATAAGCAATTACGTAAACAGATTATGAAAATTCAAACGGATTCAACTCCGTTAGAAGATCCTAAAAACCCTGATACTTGTAATTTATTTGCTTTATATAAATTAATTGCTTCTCCAAAACAAGTAGTTGAAATGAGAGCAAATTACGAAAATGGAAATTATGGTTATGGGCATGCTAAACAGGCTTTTTATGAATTATTAATTGATAAATATTCTACTGAAAGAGAACGTTATACCTATTACATGAACAACTTAGAAGAAATTGATAAAGCTTTAGCAATTGGAGCTGAAAAAGCACGAAAAGTTGCAGCAAAAGTTTTAAAAAGAGTTAGAAAAAAAATTGGTTATTAGTTTAATCAAATAAAAAAAACCGCTAAATATTTAGCGGTTTTTTTTATTTGGTTTTTTTGTTATTTAATTTTTATCGTTTTTAAAATAGCTTCTATTTCAAACATATAATCACGTTTGTTAATTGAAGGTGCGTAGGTAAAGCCTTCTACTACTACCAATCTATTATTTGGCTTATCTACAATAGTATAGCTTAAAAATGGACCTGCCATATATACATTTTTAACTTCCCACTTACCCCGAGTTTCAAAAGCTTTTTTACCATCAATTTCTACTTCAAAAATATGTGGTGCATAAGCTTCCTCAGTAATCATATATGAGCCATCTATTTCACCTGGAATGTATTTTTCACCTATTGCATCTCTAATAGCAACAATATTGTTTCCATTTTCATCATCTTCAGAAGTAATAGGAACTGTATACGCAATAACTTCCATGCTATTACCTCCACCTATATGGTAACGATACCATATAAAATCACCATCATCTTCAACTTTATTATATTTTCGTGGAAATTTTAAAGTAAAACCTTGCTTATTAAACGTCTCAATTGTTGTTGGATCCCAATAACTTTTTGAAATTTCTCGCTGAGTAGCTTTTAAATCGGCATCTTTAAAAATAGTGACTATTTTTTTACTATTTTTTTGAATTTCAGAAATCAACTCTTCTTTATTTTTTGCTGTTATTGTTACAATTTTTTGAGGTGCAGCATAAACATTGGTAGCAACTTTAAATGTAGTTGAATCTGTTATTCCAATATTTAACACACTTCTTGTAGCTCTAAACATGCTTCCAAAACTTTCTATTGGAACTTGAGTTACTTCAAACTGCGATTCTGGTTGTGGTAAGCCTAAAACAGGTTCTGTGATTATTTTTCTTAGCTCATCTCCTAACTCTCCTTGCCATTCGCTATTTTTCATTACAATTAGCAGATTATTAATACGACCATTTGCTTCTTTTAATATTTTTTTATTATCTCCAGATCCACATGAGATGAATAAAGAAACTACAATTAATAAAACACTTATTTTTTTCATTTGTTATGATATTAATTTACACTGATTAAATTGAATGCTCAACAAATTAAGCTTTTCTAAATTATTTTGTAAATATTTTTAATTTCATTCCTGGTTTTAGACTTTTAGCACTCCAAATATTGTTCCAATCTTTAATATTTTGAACAGAAACATTAGAATATTTTTGAGCTATAGACCAAAGCGAATCTCCAGATTTAACTGTATGTGTACTGAAATTTCCTTCAGGTTGTGCTTTTTTTGTTTTGTTAGATGTTGCAACTGCAACCGATGTGTTTAATTTTTTAGGATATACTATAAGTCTTTGACCAATTCTTAATCTGGTACTTCGCATATTATTCCAACGTTTTAAACTGCTTACAGATACGCCATATTTGTTAGCTATTTTACCTAAAAAATCACCGCTTTTAACTCTGTAAACAATCCGATCATTCATTTCAAAGTATTTTGGTAATGGTTTTTCTCTTTTAGCATCTTCAGCATCGGCATATGCATAAATTAATTGCTCGTTACTTATAAAATTACCAACATCTTTAACTGGTAAGGCTAATTTATAATCTCTACCTTTTATGTAAGGCACAATATCTAATTTATACTGTGGGTTTAAAAATTGTAATACTTCAATATCAACATTTAAAGTTTCATAAATTTGTTCAAAAGTTAATTGTCTTTTTACTTGAACCGTATCTGTTTCAAAATAGGTTAGTGTATTTTCTCTTGCCTTAATATTATGCTCATTTGCATATTCAAAGATATATAATGTAGCATAAAAAGCAGGCACGTAATTAGCTGTTTCTCTAGGTAAGTTATGCCTAATATTCCAATAGTTTGTACTACCTCCTGAACGGCGAATTGCTTTAGTTACATTTCCTGGTCCTGAATTATACGCTGCTAAAGCCAAATCCCAATCTCCAAAAATTTTATACAAACTAGCCAAATATTTACAGGCAGCTTCTGTTGCGCTATAAGGGTCAGAACGTTCATCAACATAAGAGCTTACATTTAAATCAAATTGTTTTCCAGTTTGATACATAAATTGCCATAATCCTGTGGCTCCAACTCTTGAGCGCGCTCTAGGTTTAAGTGCAGACTCAACAATGGCTAAATATTTCATTTCTAAAGGAATGTCATATTTATCTAATACCTCTTCAAACATCGGAAAATAATAACGTGCTTTTTCCATTAAACCAGAAAAAGCGGATTTTCTTCTTTTTAAATAGGTTTTAATAACTTGTTCTAAATGCGTATTGTATTCAATATGAAAAGGAGTTTTACTGTCTAAAATTTGCAAACGCTCTTTTAATACATCTGTTGGGAGTTCTTCTAAATCGGTTACTAAAATTTCATCTTCTTTTAGTACGTATTGAATGGTATCATACAAAGGCGATTTAATTAACTCGTTTAGCCATAAACTATCAATTAATGTTGCCTCTTTATGAAATTTAAGTACTAATGAATCTGATTTTTTTATAAATAGTGTATCATTTTCAGAAAATAACTCTTTGGTATCTTCAATTTTTTGAAGTTGCAAAGAATCCTTCTCTTTTTGCGAAAACCCAGTTACACTTATCAATAAAATTGCTATAAATCTTAGTTTCCTCATTAAAATTTATTCTTTTAATAGTTTTGAAATTTCATCTAAATTAGGTGCTAAAATAATTTCTATTCTTCTATTTTTAGCTTTCCCTTCAAGAGTTTTATTGGAGTCAATTGGTACAAACTCACTTCTACCTGCTGCAGTAATTTGAGTTGGATTAACTCCCTTGTTTTCTAGAATTCTAACTATTGCTGTTGCCCTTTTAACAGATAAGTCCCAATTATCAATTAGTGTAGAGCCTCTATATGGAACATTGTCTGTATGCCCTTCAATTAAAACATTAATATCGGTATTTTCAGATAAAACACTTGCCAGCTGCTCTACCGCTTTTTTACCTTCAGTTCCAACAGCCCAACTTCCAGAGTTAAACAATAATTTATTTTCCATAGACACATAAATTTTTCCATTTTTATGAACTACGGTTAAGCCTTTTCCTTCAAAATTGTGCAAGGCACTTGAAATTGCATTTTTTAAATGTTGCATTTGTGCTTCTTTTGCATCAATTAAAGCTTGTAACTCATCTATTTGTTCTGAGCGTTTATTCAGTTCTTTTTGTAGATTTTCTAAACGTTCGCTTTCCATTACAAGTTTTCGTTCTTTTTCTTCAAGTTGGACTAATAATTCTTGATTTTTTTTAGATTGTTCTGCTAGCTTTTTTGAACTTTGAGTTGCTAAAACCGTATATGATTCATCTAAATTTTTGTATTTATTTTGAAGTGCTATATACTCATCATTTAAACTTTTATTTTGATTTTCTAGTGCTGCATATTCATTTTGAAGCTTCTCAAAATCTTCTTCCAATGCCTTTTTAGAAACTAATAGTTGATCCTTTTCTTCAATTAAAGCGGTATTTGAAGCTCTTAATTTATTGAATTTTGTTTCTAACTCTTGATAAACTTTTTTAGAAACACAGGCATTTAAGGTAAATGCAATAACAATTAAAATTGAGGTTTTTTTAAACATATTTTTAGTGTTTTTTATTTTTCTATTTCTACTACTATTGGACAATGATCTGAATGTTTTGCTTCAGGTAAAATATATGCTCTTTTAATTTTATCTTTTAATGGCTCACTTACCATATGATAATCAATTCTCCATCCTTTATTATTATTTCTAGCATTGGCTCTATAACTCCACCAACTGTAATGATGAGGTTCTTTATTTAAATACCTAAATGAATCAATAAATCCACTATCTATAAAATTTCCAATCCATTCTCTTTCAACGGGTAAAAACCCTGAAACACCTTTCATTTTAGGGTTATGAATATCAATTTCTTGGTGACAAATATTATAATCTCCACAAATAATTAAATTGGGAATCTCTTTCTTTAAGTCATTTACATACTCTTGAAATTCATCCATATAATTCAACTTAAAATCTAACCTATCATCATTAGTTCCAGAAGGCAAGTACAAACTCATGATTGAAAATTCATCAAAATCAATACGCAAATTACGTCCTTCAAAATCCATTGATTCAATACCTGTTCCATATGCTACATAATTTGGTTCATGCTTTGATAAAATTGCTACGCTACTATAGCCTTTTTTTTGAGCTGAAAACCAATAATGGTATGGATAACCAGCTTCCTCAAACAAGTTTAAATCTAACTGATCTTTATGTGCTTTTGTTTCTTGAATACAAATTACATCAGGTTTTGCAGATTGTAACCAATCTAAAAACCCTTTTTTTAATGCTGCTCTAATTCCGTTAACGTTGTATGATATTATTTTCATTTTATTCGCTTTCGTATAAATCTCTTAATGTTCTTCTCATTACTTTATTGGAAGCTGTTCTAGGTAATTTTTCTATTTTTACCAAATCTGACACTTTAAATAGTGGGTTTAGTTGTTTTCTAACAACCTCTTTTGCTTGTTGTAAACGTTCTTCTTTAGTTACTTCAGTAGGGTTCTCTACATAATAAACAACTAATAAACTTGGTCCTCCATCTTTTGGTGAAACTGCAATTGCAGCAGCTTCTTTTACAAAGGAAAGTTTGTTTAAAACCGCCTCTATTTGAACAGAACTTACTTTAATTCCACCTAAATTCATTGCGTCATCAACCCTTCCTTGAGCTTTATAATACCCATTTTCTAATTGCAAAAGTTGATCTCCATGACGCCGAGTTAAATTTCCTTCAAATTTTGGAGTGTTTTTATAATATACTTCAAAATGATTTCGATTTAATAAGGTATTTGACAATCCCATTATCGGTGGAAGTAAAAATAACTCTCCTTTAGTTGTTTTATTGTTGTTTTCATCTAACAATACAAATTCTCCTCCTAAAGCTTGAGTTGAAAAAGTACTAGCTATATTTGGTTGAACAACAGTACTTGTAACATAACCTCCTCCTATTTCAGTACCTCCACAATATTCTATAACTGGTTTTTTATTTGCTAATTGCATTAAATATTCCATTTCGTTTGGATTGGAAACTTCTCCAGTAGAACTAAAACATTTTATGGTATCCCAATTAAAGTTCTCCATACACTTTGTGTGCTGCCAATATTTTACAAAACTTGGGATTACTCCCAACATAGTGACTTTTGCATATTGAACAAATTCACCAAACTCTTCACCCATAGGTGCTCCGTAATACAAAGCTATAGTAGCTTTGTTAATAAGTGCTGCAAAAACCAACCAAGGCCCCATCATCCACCCTAAATTAGTTGGCCAACAAACCACATCATTTTTATGGATATCTTGATGGTAATATCCATCACTAGCTCCTTTTATAGGTGTTGTATGTGTCCAAGGAATTGCTTTGGGTTCTCCTGTAGTTCCAGAAGAAAATAAAATAGTAATGATATCATCTGGATGTTGAATAACTGTTTCAAATTCAGTATTAGGACTTACAAAATCAGTCCAATACATATCATGACTTCTGAGGTTGATAGTTTTTTCTGAAACTTCTAAAACAACTGCTTTTGGAGCATTAGCATCCACTATTTTTTGAAATAAAGGCAACTCTTTACCCGCCCTTTTTAATACATCTTGAGTAAAAATTATGCTAGGTTTGGTTATTTTTAATCGAACAGCTATTTCATTTGGTGTAAAACTATCTGCTATGGTAACTATTGGCATTCCTGCTTTAATTCCTGCCAAATAAATTGCTACAGCTTCTAAAGTCATAGGCATATCAATAGCAATTCTATCTCCCTTTTTTAGTCCAATTTTAAGTAGTCCATTAGCAATTCTATTAACTAATTCTAACAGTTCTTTTTGACTTACTTTTTGAAGTTGCCCTCCTTCTTTCTGAAAAATTATAGCAATACTATCATCATCATTTTGAAAGCAAGAATCTACAATATTAAGTTTGGCATTTTTTAACCACTGTGGGTTTTCTACTCCATTAGAAACATCAACAATTGAAGTATATTTTTGTTGCAATTTAATTGCTAAATTTTGAAGTGTTTCTTCCCAAAAACTATCTTTTTGTGTTACAGACCATTTCCAAAAATCTTGATAATTATTAAAACCATGTTGTTGCATCATTTTAAAAATGTTGCTGTGTTCAATTACTTTTTTTGATGGCTTCCAAAAAGGTTTATACTTCATTTTATCTTAAAATTCTATTTCCTTTTCAATAATTTCTTCAACAGCACCTTCTTTTGTTTTATTACAGTCTATCTCAATGTTTAACTCTTCAGGTTTTTCAAATTCATCTTTACTCACATTTAAGCTTGGATCTGCATACAATTTTTGATAAAATAATGCCCAAATTGGCAATGCCATAGTAGCTCCTTGCCCTTTAGTTATTCCTGCAAAATGTGTGGCTCTATCTTCTCCACCTACCCAAACACCTGTAGCTAAATTAGGTACAATTCCCATAAACCAACCATCGGATTGATTTTGTGTTGTTCCTGTTTTACCTGCAATAGGATTGGTAAATTGGTAAGGATAGCCCGTTACTACATTATCTGGGTAATTCCCCCATTTACTACGCAAACGAATCCCCGATCCAGATTCTGTAACTCCTTCTAATAAATTTATAACTACATAAGCAGACTCTTCACTTAATACCTCTTTAGAGTTAGGTGCAAATTGTTCTAAAACTGTGCCATTTTTATCTTCAATTTTTAACAACATCATTGGTTCAACTTGCAACCCTTTATTGGCAAATGTTGCATAAGCGTTTACCATTTCATATAAGGATAAATCTACTGACCCTAAGGCAATTGCTGGTACCTCAGGAATTTCACTTTTAATCCCAGCACTTTTAGCTAAAGCCACAACAGTTTGTGGATGAACCATGTCAATTAATTGTGCTGTTACTACGTTAACAGAACCCGCTAAAGCTTCTTTTAAGGTTAATTCTCCTCCATAATCGTCAGTGGCGTTTTTTGGAGTCCAATCTTCTGGCATTCCGTACTTTTCTTTTGGAATAGTGTAAGGCGCGTTTGGTAACTTATAACAGGGTGATAATTTTAATTGATTGATTGCCGAAGCATATACAAATGGTTTAAATGTAGAGCCAACTTGTCTTTTTTGTTGTTTTACAGCATCAAACTGAAAATGTTTGTAATTGATACCTCCTACCCAAGTTTTTATATGTCCTGTTTGAGGTTCGATAGACATTAACCCTGCTCTTAATATATGCTTGTAGTATCTTATAGAATCTTTTGGAGATAGTATGGTATCGATATCTCCTTTCCACGAAAATATTTTCATGTTTGTTTTTTCGTCAAAAGAAGCCCTGATCTCTTTTTCAGAAGCTCCATTTGCTTTCATTCTTCTCCAACGGTTTGAACGTTTCATTGCTTGTTCAATTGTTGAGGCTATCTGATGTTTATCAAGCTCATAAAAAGGAGCTGTTCTGTTACGTTTTTGTTCTTTAAAAAATACGCGTTGTAAATTTGCCATATGCTCTTGCATCGCTTCTTCGGCATATTGTTGCATTCGAGAATCTATAGTAACATATATTTTAAGACCATCTCTGTGAATGTTGTATTCTGAGCCATCAGGTTTTGGATTTTTTTTAATCCAATCTTTCATAAAATCACGCAAATACTCTCTAAAATAAGTAGCATATCCATCACTATGTCCCTCTCTATTTATATTCAGGTCTAATCCTTTTTGCTGCAAAGAATCTTTTAATTTTTCAGTAATAAAATTATTTCTATGCATTTGACTCAATACTACATTTCTTCGATCTCTAACCAACTCTTCTCTTCTTAACGGATTAAAATATGAAGCATTTTTAAGCATCCCAACTAACATTGCAGATTCGGAAACGCTTAAATCTATTGGTTCCTTCCCAAAATAAATACGTGAAGCTGAACGAATACCTACAGCTAGATTTAAAAAGTCGTACTTATTCAAATACATCGTTAAAATTTCATGTTTCGTGTACTGACGCTCTAGACGAACCGCAATTACATATTCTTTGAATTTTTGAAGTATCCTTTCAGGCAAATTTTTAGATCCTTCTCCGTGAAATAATAATTTGGCTAATTGTTGTGTAATGGTACTACCTCCTCCTCCTTTACCCATTTTTGCAACAGCACGCATTGTAGCTTTAAAATCTATTCCAGAATGCTCGTAAAAACGCTCGTCTTCAGTTGCAATAAGAGCCTCCACTAGGTTTTGAGGCAAGTCAGAGTATTTTACAGGAGTACGGTTTTCAAATGCATATTTTCCTAGGGTTTTACCATCAATAGAAATGACTTCTGAAGCTAAGTTTTTTTCGGGATTTTCTAACTCTTCAAATGTGGGTAGTTTTCCAAAAACACCCCAAGACGCTAATAAAAATATTAAAATTAACGAAGCTGTTCCTCCTAAAACAACCATCCAAAACCATTTTACATATTTGTTAAATTGAGTGCTTGTAGTTTCTTTTTTTGTCATTTTTTAACTTTTTCTATACTTAAACCTACATTTGTAATACCTTTTAAAGGTTCTTTTCCTTCAATATCTTGAATACTTCTTGTAGCTTGTTGAATCATAAATTTGTAATCTCCTTTTTCAGAAAATACTACATTTTCTTTATAAAAAAGTTTGTTTTCTTTAATATCTGTAAAACCAGAACCCAACCATTTTCCTGAAGCATCCGTCATTTCATATTCCAAAGTATCAACTACTTGAAAACCACTTGGAAATTCAATTTTAGTTATTAAAAACAATGAGCTAAACTCATAATCTTTATTATTTCTAATATTTATAAACACATTTTTAGATGAAATAGTATCTAGGTTTGGCACAATAAAATCTAGTTTAGCACCTGAAGGCCATTCATGATTATCAATAGATTGATATTGGTCAAATACCATGTTTGAATTACAAGAAATAAGCAGTAAGGCAATTATAATACTACTTAATTGTTTACGAATTTTTAGTATTGTTTGCACTTTTTTTAGGAGGTCTTCGTTTTTTATTTCTATTTACTTTAGTCTTTGGTTGATTTCCATCTACAGCCTCTTTTGCTTTTATAATATTTTTTTTAGGCTGATTTTTAGGAAGATTGGTATTTTGTTGATTTTTAGGCTTATTAATTCTATTTTTATTTTTGTTTTTTCTCTTCTTCTTTCTTTTTGGAATATCAAAACGAGTTAAGCTATCTTGGCCAACAACATTTTCAAAATCTGTTTTTGGATCTTCAATTAAATCAACTTCATAATCTTCTAATGAAGAAATTTTTTCTTTATTATTATTTAAAGTAATAATTTCTTGAACCTGATCTAGGGTAAGTTTATACCATTTACTTCTATTTTCTTTATAAGTATACCATAATAGGTTTTTGAAAATATCCATTTTAATAAAAACGGCATCTCCTTTCTCGGTTTTTAAAACAACATCTTGTTTAGGAAAATCAGTTAAAGCGTCTAAATAAGTATCTAGCTCATAATTTAAACAGCATTTTAATTTACCACATTGCCCTGCTAATTTTTGAGGGTTTAAAGATAATTGTTGATAACGAGCAGCTGTAGTATTTACTTTTCTTAAATCGGTTAACCAAGTTGAACAACATAACTCACGTCCACAAGAACCAACGCCTCCTAATCTAGCAGCTTCTTGACGCAAACCCACTTGTTTCATTTCAACACGAATGCTAAAAGCACTCGCTAAATCTCTAATTAACTGTCTAAAATCAACTCGTTCATCAGCTGTATAATAGAACGTAGCCTTATTTCCATCGCCTTGATACTCAACATCTGAAAGTTTCATTTTTAATCCTAAACGACTTAAAATTTCTCTTCCTCTATATTGTGTATCGTATTCTTTATCACGTGCAGCTTGCCAAATATCTATGTCTTTTTGAGTTGCTTTGCGGTATATTTTTTTTACGTCTTCACTATCAGCATCAATTCCTTTTTTCTTCATTTGAATTTTTACCAATTCTCCTGTAAGCGAAACTGTACCAACATCGTGACCTGGATTTCCTTCTACAGCAACTACATCACCCATAGAAAGTTGTAATTTATCTACATTTTTATAAAAATGTTTTCTTCCATTTTTAAAACGAACCTCTACAATTCTCATTGGTTCTTGCCCTGTAGGTAAAGCCATATTAGACAACCAATCAAAGACCGAAAGTTTATCACAGTCTCCTGTACCACAATTTCCGTTACTTTTACAACCTTTTGGAATTGTATTTATATCTGAAGAGCAACTATTACAGCTCATATATTAAATCTATTTTATTTAAGTTAAGTAAAATTGAACCTGCAATTTTACAATCTTCACTAATTTGTAAAGATATAATTAATATTACTAAAGTAAAACGTTTAAAATTGGATTTTAGGTTTGTTTTACATCAATAATTTTTACCGGACAAGCTTCCTTTGCTTTTAAACTTGCATCAAAAATAGTTTCGTCTGATGATTTAATTGTGAAAAATCCTTTTTTTTCTTTAGAATGTAGTAATACTGATTTTCCGTCTTTTTTGGACATTTGAAATTGAGCAGGAGCTAATTCAACACAATAATTACAGCCAATACATTTAGCTCTTTGCAAGGTTATAATTACCATATTAAGCCTCTACTTTATTTTCAACAATTTTATATAATTTATCTGATGGACGGATTCTAAAATCTAATGGAATGGTGCACGAATCTCCTTTTTGAGCTTTTGTACCTTCAACATCATTTACATACATTTCTTTTACTTTCATTTCTTTAGCACCAGTGGTTGGTCCTGTTATTAAAATGGTATCTCCAATAGTAATATCGTAGGCTTCAATTTTAAACTCTCCAATATTAGACTTTGGGAAATAATGCATTCCTTTTCCTAGATATACTTTCTTTTGAGTGGCATGACTTCCAGAGCCCTTGCTCCACTCTCCTAATTGTTGCCCTAAATAATATCCACTCCAAAATCCTCTATTATATACTTTTTCCAACTCTTGCATCCAAGTAATCACTTTTTCTTTGCTGTAAGTTCCTTCTTCAATACTATCAATAGCATCTCGGTAACATTTAATTACTTTAGCTACATATTCTGGAGCTCTACCTCTTCCTTCAATTTTTAACACTTTTACACCTGCATCTACAATTTCATTTAAAAAATCTATGGTACACAAATCTTTTGGCGACATAATATACTCATTATCCAACTCCATTTCAACGCCGGTTTCTTGATCTATAACGGTATATTTTTTTCTGCAATTTTGTTTACAAGCTCCTCTATTTGCAGAGGAATTATGATTATGCAAACTCATATAACATTTACCTGAAACAGCCATACATAAAGCCCCATGTCCAAAAATTTCAATTTCAACTAAGTCTCCTGCTGGCCCCCTAACATCATCTTTTACAATTTGTTCAGTAATTTTCTTTACTTGACGCAAACTCAACTCTCTGCTCAACACCATAGTATCTGCAAACATGGCATAAAACTTTACAGTTTCAATATTGGTAATATTTATTTGTGTTGAAATATGAATTTCCATTCCAATTTCTCTTGCCGTAGCTATTACTGCTTGATCCATCGCAATAACTGCTGTAATATTTGCGTCTTTTGCTTTTTGAATTAAAGTTTTTACTATTGATAAATCGTGGTCGTAAATAATAGTATTTAAAGTAAGATAGGTTCTTACATTTTTAGCCTTACACCTATCAGAAATTTCCTTTAAATCATCTAACGTAAAGTTAATTGATGCTCTTGCTCTCATGTTTAATTGCTCAACACCAAAATAAATTGAATCTGCTCCATTGTCTAAAGCAGCTTGTAATGATTCAAAATTTCCGGCTGGAGCCATTAATTCTATTTTTCCAGTAGTAGTCATTCTTTTTTGATTTTTTGCAAAATTACATTTTTTATGGTAAGTAATAGAATTCCAAAGCAATAATCGATTTAGAAATCCAAGTAATTATATTTATTGATTAATAACACCTAGCTTTTTAATGAATTTTTTTTGATTTTTCAATTTTAGTCTTATTAAATTCATCAATATCTATACTATAAAGCGCTCTTGAAGGATAAAAGGAATAATTGGTTTTATTAAAACCTCCAAGAATATATAATTTATGATTGAAATAATAAAGTTTGGCTTCTTTCAAATTTAAATCTATTGAGTATTGATTTAATTCATTTGTTAAAATATTGAATGTTACTATTTTATCTGTATCAAAAATATAAATTATGTTTTCATAATTTGCCAAAGCTGGTTTACTAACTCCCTCAAACAATTCTCCTTCTTTTTTCCATTTTCCAGTAATTAAATTATACGATTCAATTGAACTCAATGGTACTTTATTATAGCCTCCTATTAAATAAAATTTATCATTTACCAATACACCTTGAGTTTCTTTTGATACTGGCATGTTTCCTAAATGATACCAAAATCCAGAGTTAACTTCATATAAATGTACTGTATTTGAATATTGTTTTACTCCAAGTTTATTTTTACTAATTGAACCTCCCATTACAATAATATTTCCTTTATAAACACAAGAAGCAAAGTCAACTGCTTGATGAGGATTTGTATCATCAATTTTAATTTTATTTGTTTCTAGATTTAGAACTTCAATTTTATCATCTAAATATTCTCTTTTTTTACTTATTGATGAACGTTTACCTCCTAGAATATAAAATTTATTATCAATTAAATGCGCATTATGATAGGCTCTTTTCCTAAACTTGATGTTCAATTTTTCCCATCTATTATTATTTATATCATAACGTTGTATAGCTCCACTATAACTCTCCTTTGAAAAATTTACACCTTTCCGTAAAAAATCTTTAAAAGAAATTTCTGGATTAAACTCAATAAGTTTTTTAAATCTATCCTCTTCATAAGAAACATCTCCTCCAAAAACATAAATATGCTTATCTTTTAAAATTGATCCAAATGAATAAACCCCTTTTTTCATTTCAGCTAAGACATTGAATTTTATTGAAGGTTTTAAATTTATTTTATTTGAAACCTTTATTTCTTTAAGTGCATTAACATCTTTTAAAAGGTAGATAGAATAATTATTTTTACCAGCTATAAAAGGGATTTCTAAAATACCATATGCAACATGTGAGAATCTAATAGTATCTGATTTAACAATTTTATATGGAAATTTTAAGTGATAATTTCCTTTATAATTAGTTAAAGTGCCTCTATTTATACCTTTCATAAATACATGAACCCCTTCTATTGGCTTATTGGTTTGCGTATCTAAAACTGTACCTTCAATGTATTGAGAATAAGACCAAAAAGAGCTTAATAAAAAACATATAATTGTTGTTGCTTTCATAAATATATTTACCATGAGTATCAAAAATCATACCTAACTAAATAATTAACAAACAGAAACTTGGTAGTAAATACAATATACTTATTTAACAAAAAATTATTTATTTGTTAATTTTCAAATATTTACACTTTATTGTTACATTTTTTTATAAAATTTGTAGCATTATTTTAAATCTAAAACAAAATTAAATGAAAGTAGCTGTTGTAGGTGCTACCGGAATGGTAGGAAACGTAATGTTACAAGTTCTAGCAGAAAGAAATTTTCCAATTACTGAACTATTACTAGTAGCTTCAGAAAGATCTGTAGGGAAACAAGTATCATATAAAGATAAAACATATACTGTTATTGGATTGCAAGATGCAGTTAATGCCAAACCTGATATTGCTTTATTTTCTGCTGGTGGAACAACTTCAGAACAATGGGCTCCAAAATTTGCTGAAGTTGGTTGTACCGTTGTAGACAACTCTTCTGCTTGGAGAATGGATTCAACTAAAAAATTAGTGGTGCCAGAAATTAACGGAAATGTATTAACTAAAGAAGATAAAATTATTGCCAACCCAAATTGTTCAACAATTCAGTTAGTAATGGCATTGGCACCGTTACACAAAAAATATCGCATGAAACGTGTAGTAATTTCAACCTACCAATCCGTTTCAGGAACAGGAGTAAAAGCCGTTCAACAATTAGAAAATGAAACAAAAGGTGTAAAAGGAGAAATGGCTTATCATTATCCAATTAATAGAAATGCAATTCCACATTGTGATGTTTTTTTAGAAAATGGTTATACGAAAGAAGAAATGAAATTGGTTAAAGAACCTAAGAAAATTTTAGGTGATGATTCTTTTTCTGTAACTGCAACTGCAGTTCGTATCCCTACTGCTGGTGGGCATTCTGAAGCTGTAAATGTTCAGTTTGAAAAAGATTTTGATTTGGCTGATGTTCGCAAATTATTAAGTGAAACCTCTGGAGTAATTGTACAAGATAATTTAGATACAAATACATATCCAATGCCAATATATGCCAACAATAAAGATGAAGTATTTGTAGGTAGAATAAGGAGAGACGAATCGCAATCTAATACATTAAATATGTGGATTGTAGCAGACAACTTACGTAAAGGAGCTGCAACCAATACCATTCAAATTGCCGAATATTTAGTAGAAAATAATTTGGTTTAATTAAAACTAAAAAGCCGCACAATGTGCGGCTTTGATTTTGGGGTTTCTTGAGGTTTATTTTGAAACCGATAATACATCGTTTATTATTTGCTCTAGTTGATGTTTAGGCAACGCACCTTGAGCCATTTGCGGATCTGCATCTTTAGGAACAAATAACATAGAAGGAATACTTCTAATACCAAAAGCCGCAGCTAATTCTTGTTCTGCTTCAGTATCTACTTTATAAATATTTACTTTTCCTTCGTAATCATTACTTAATTCTTCTAAAACTGGAGCTATCATTTTACAAGGACCACACCAATCTGCATAAAAATCAATAATGCAAGGCAGTTCTCCTTCAAATTTCCACTCTTTATTTTTTTCGAAATTAAAAACCTTTTCTAAAAAAGTTTCTTTTGTTAATAATTCAGTCATTTTAATATATTTTATAATTATATAGCAATTTTTATTCCGTTTTGTTTAGACGACAAAGTGACATAAAAACTTACATATTTAACGTAACAATAGTTACAGCTATTTATTAACTAAGTGCTTAATTCTTAAAAATTTCCTAAATAAAATTTATACTGATTTCAAAGGCACTTTTTTTAATTAAATTTGTTAGCAACTAAAAACAACTACAATGAAAAAAATTTTAATAGTAACAATGATTGGAGTTTTTATGATATCTTGTAAAAATTCTGAATCTGAAAAAACCAGTTTAAATTTGAAGTACCCTACAACTAAAAAAGTTGATACTGTTACCAATTATTTTGGAACAGAAGTTAAAGATCCTTATAGATGGCTAGAAGATGATAGATCTAAAGAAACTGCAGATTGGGTAAGTGCGCAAAATGAAGTGACTTTTAACTACTTAACAAAAATTCCTTATCGGGAAGAGTTGAAAAATCGTTTAGAAAAATTATGGAATTACGAAAAAATTGGTTCTCCTTTTAAAGAAGGTGAATACACTTATTTTTATAAAAATAATGGACTTCAAAACCAGCATGTTTTGTACCGGTTTAAAGGAAACGAAGAACCAGAAGTTTTTTTAGATCCAAATACATTTTCTGAAGATGGTACAACATCGCTAGGCGGATTATCTTTTTCAAAAGATGGAAATACCATTGCCTATGCTATTTCTGAAGGTGGTTCTGATTGGAGAAAAATTATTATAATGGATGCTGTTTCTAAAGAAATTAAAGAAGATACCCTACTCGATGTTAAATTTAGTGGTCTTTCATGGAAAGGTAATGAAGGAATTTACTATTCTAGTTATGAAAAACCAAAAGGAAGTGAACTTTCAGCAAAAACGGATCAACATCGTTTATTTTATCATAAATTAGGCACTTCACAAAAAGAAGATATTATAATTTTTGGGGATAAACAAAAAAGAAGATATGTAGGTGGTGGTGTTACTGAAGATGGCAAATACTTAATAATTAGCGCTTCGGTATCAACTTCTGGAAATGAATTATATATAAAAGATTTATCCAACCCTAATAGTGCAATTATTCCTATAATCACTAATTTTGACTACGATACTTCTGTTATTGATAATGATGAAGATACTCTTTTATTACTCACAAATTTAGATGCTCCAAACAAACGAGTTGTAAAAGTGAATGCAAAAAATCCAACACCTGAAAATTGGATTGATGTAATTTCAGAAACTAATAATGTATTAAATGTTACTACAGCAAGCAAAAGTATTTTTGCAAATTATATGGTTGATGCTGTTTCTCAAGTACAACAATACGATTACAACGGAACATTAATTAGAGAAATTAAATTACCTGGAATAGGAACCGTTGGAGGCTTTAATGGGAAAAGCACAGATGAACTAATTTATTATTCATTTACAAACTATACAACTCCCGGTTCAATTTATTCATTTAAACCTGCAAATGGCGAATCTAAATTATATGTAAAACCTGCTATAGATTTTAACTCTGATAATTTCGAATCAACTCAAGTATTTTATACTTCAAAAGATGGAACTAAAATTCCTATGATTATCTCATATAAAAAAGGAACTGAATTAAATGGTAAAAATCCAACTATTTTATACGGTTATGGCGGTTTTAATATTAGTTTAACTCCAAGTTTTAGCATTGCTAATGCTGTTTGGATGGAACAAGGCGGTATTTATGCAGTTCCTAATTTAAGAGGTGGTGGTGAGTACGGAAAAGCTTGGCATGATGCTGGAACAAAACAACAAAAACAAAATGTATTTGATGATTTTATAGCCGCTGCAGAATATTTAATTGAAAACAACTATACCTCTTCAGGTTACTTAGCTATTAGAGGAGGTTCTAATGGAGGTTTGTTAGTTGGTGCAACAATGACTCAAAGACCTAGCTTAATGAAAGTGGCGTTACCTGCCGTTGGAGTTATGGATATGTTGCGTTACCATACTTTTACTGCTGGAGCAGGATGGGCTTATGATTATGGAACTTCTGAAGATTCAAAAGAAATGTTTGAATACCTAAAAGGATATTCTCCTGTGCATAATGTAAAAGAAGGTGTTGAATACCCGGCAACTATGGTTACAACAGGAGACCATGATGATAGAGTTGTACCTGCACATTCATTTAAGTTTGCCGCTGAATTACAAGCCAAACAAAGTGGAAGTAATGCTACCTTAATTCGTATTGAAACCAACGCAGGTCATGGTGCAGGAACACCTGTATCAAAAACTATTGAACAATACGCTGATATTTTTGGATTTACTTTATACAATATGGGATATAAAGAATTACCTAGTAAAACAAATGTTAAAGGTTAATTTTATAAATACTTTAATAGAAAAACCGTTCAATTGAGCGGTTTTTTTATCAATCAATATATTTCTATAATTTTTATATCATTAAAAGCAATTACATCTCCAACACTACTTCCCAATAATTGTTTACCTATTGGTGAATTAATTGAAACGGCAAAATAGTCTATATTTTTAATAAGAATTTTACCTGCGCTTATTGCTAAATAATAAGTAGCTTTGTTGGTAATCACAACACTTCCTAAGCAACTTACTTTAGATGTTTTTCCAATAGATATTTTATTCAAAACTTCTTTCATTTGTTGTACTGAAGCTAATTGTTGACTAGCTTTTTCCATTTCTAATTGTAACATAGCTCTTCCCGTTTCATGCTTATCTCCTGCAGAACTCTTAGTTTCAGATAGCAGTGCTTTTTGATTCGAGTTCATCATTTGTTTAATGGTAAGCGATCTGTTATTTACAAATTGTAAACAAGCTTCAAATAATTGTTGTTTTATTTTTAATGAATCTTTCATAATTAGTTGGTAAAAATAATTTATAATCTCATTAAAAACTTAAAAACCTATATAAATAGCAATTACAATCGCTATTGCACCAACAAATAATATGGCTATTACAAACCTAAAAATAAACTTTAACCATTTATTAAAAGGAATTCCTGCAATAGCTATGACAGCCATTAATGCTCCTTGAGTTGGAAAAACTAAATCCATCATTACAGCACCATATTGATAGGCTAATACACAAACTTGACGAGAAATTCCTATTAAGTCTGATAAAGGAGCCAAAACAGGCATTGTTAAAATTGCTTGACCCGAATAACTTGAAACAGGAAAGTGTAATAAAGATTGAGAAATCATCATTGAAATAGCAGCCAAACTTTTTGGTAAATATTGCATAGGTGTGAAAAGACCATAAATGATTGAATCTATAATTTTACCTTGTTGAAGGATGATTGAAATGCTACTAGCAAAACCAACAATCATGGCGGCAAAAACCAATTCTTTAAAACCCTCAATATAAGTTTCAATAGTGCCATTCATTCCTAATTTACCTATTAAGCCTACAATAATTCCCAAAGTAAAAAACTCAGCCGACATTTCATTAAACCCCCAATTATATTTCATCATTCCAATGATTAGCACAACAAATGCTAACCCTACTAATGCTAAAATTATAATACTTCTTAAACTTATTTTTTGGATTAATTCGTTTGGTTCAATTAGCTTGCTAACTTTATTTTTGTTAGCATATCTAATAATCATAAACATCCATATAATAAAAGCAAAAAGCATGATTAATAATCTATATACACTTCCTGATAAAAATTCTAATCCGGTTTCTTTTTGAGCAATTACCACAGCAAATGGGTTAATTGGACTAAATGAAGCTCCTAAAATTGCCGAACCATAACTAATTGCTATAGCAACAAAAGCATTATACCCTAATCGTGAAGTTAAATAAAGTAAAACAGGCATCATAGCAATAACTTCTTCTTGCAATCCACTTAAAGCTCCAGCAATTAAAAAAATTATTGAAACTAATATTAAAACCACTTCTTCTTTACCTTTTAATTTTATTGTTAAATAAGTAATCCCTTCTTTGAGTGCTCCTGTTTTTTCAATAATATAAAAACAGCCTCCTATTAAAAGAATCAATGCTATTAAATCAGCTCTGCTAACTATACCTTCTGGAATAGCTAAAATGGTTTTGAAAACAGATACTGGTTCAGCATCAATAAGTTTGTAAGAATTTGGAATAACAGTAACTTGATTTGTATTTGGGTTAGTAACTCTTTGATATTCACCTTTAGGAATAAGATAAGTTAAAATTGCAGAGAGCAAAATAAAGCCAATCATAATCACCAAGGCATTCGGAAATTTTTTCATAGATTTAGTTAGTTTAGTCTTTATGAAGATAATAAAAAAATATAACCCTTAAGTTTTAGGTATTCTAAACAGATCCTATTATTTTTGGAATTTAGACAAAGTTGTGGAAATTAAAGGAAAACGATACAATGATTATGGCTCATTTATCAAACTACATTTTGGTGAACGAGTTCAGAAAATATCTCTTGATATAGGCTTTTCTTGCCCAAATAGAGACGGTTCTAAAGGTTATGGAGGTTGCACCTACTGTAATAATAATACATTTAATCCTGATTATTGCGAACCTCAAAAAAGCATCAAAGAACAGCTTGAACAAGGCATTGAGTTTTTCTCTAAAAAAGGTAAAAACAATAAATTTCTAGCATATTTTCAAGCTTACACCAATACTTATTCAGATTTTGAGTCGCTAAAAGCTATGTATAATGAAGCTTTAAAAGTTCCCAAAGTTGTTGGGTTAGTTATTGGAACTCGCCCAGATTGTATTTCAGATGAAATTATTAATTATTTAAATCAGCTTTCAAAAAAATACTTTATTTCTTTAGAGTTTGGAGTGGAAAGTACCAATGAAAATACATTACTAAATGTAAATCGATGCCACACATTTGAAGATACAAAAGCAACTTTTGAAAAATGTAAAAATAAGAGCTTTCATTTAGGAGCTCATATTATATTAGGGCTTCCAGGAGAAAATAAAAAAGATTTATTAAACCACGCAGTTGAAGTTTCAAAATTACCTATTGATACTTTAAAAATACATCATTTACAAATTGTAAAAAATTCTGTAATGGCTATTCAATACAAAAGAAATCCTGAAAATTTTAACTTATTTACCTCTAAAAAATATATAGATTTTGTTACCGAATTTATAAGTTATTTAAACCCTAATATTGTAATAGAACGCTTTGTGAGTGAAGCACCTCACGATTTATTAATTGCACCAAAATGGGGTAAATTAAAAAACTTTGAAATTGTAGCTAAAATTGATAAAAAATTAAAAGAAAAAGACACTTGGCAAGGTAAAAATTATACACTTGAACTTATTAAATAATAGTGTACTTTTAATTAAACAGAGTTTTGGAAAAGTGAACTTTCAAAAATTTTTAGTTTGGATTATTTTTTACTCTTTATCATACTAGCATTAGCTGCAGAAATTCTTGGAACCGTTGGCGGATTTGGTTCTTCATTATTTTTTGTACCTATCGCTAGTTTCTTCTTAGATTTTCATTCTGTTTTAGGAATTACAGCAATTTTTCATGTTTCAAGTAACCTAACTAAAATTGCTTTTTTTAGAAAAGGTCTTGATAAAAATTTAATGATTTGGGTAGGCACTCCAGCAATTTTGTTTGTAATAATTGGGGCTTATTTTAGTAATTTATTTAACTCCAAAATATTAGAAATTATACTTGCTTGTTTTTTAATAATTACAAGCCTTACATTTTTATTCTTTAAACAAATAATACTCAAACCAACTATAAAAAATTCTGTTTTAGGAGGAATCTTTTCAGGACTAATTGCAGGCTTAATTGGCACTGGTGGAGCGATAAGAGGAATTACTTTGACCTCATTTGGATTAACTATAGAAACTTTTATAGCTACCTCAGCTTTTATAGATTTAGGCGTTGATTTAAGTAGAAGCATTGTATATTACAACAACGGATTTGTTCATAAACACGATTTATATTTAATTCCTTTTTTATTAATTGCTAGTATTTTAGGAACTTTTATTGGTAAAAAATTACTTAATTATATTTCAGAAAATAGATTTAAATCTATCGTATTAATCTTAATATTAATTACAGGTGTTATCACCTTTTTAAAATTAACTATATTTAGCAATTAATATGTTGTATGTTTAACAAATGAAACTTCACAAGATTAAACACCTTTCAGAAATGCCTTGGATATTTATTCCTGGTTTATAAATTGAAAACAAATTCTTTAAAATTCAATTTATCTACTCATTTTAAATTTTTCTTATGATTTCAATTATTGTATTAGGCGCTGGTATGGTTGGAAGTACTATGGCAATTGATTTAGCAACAAAACACCGAGTAACAATTTCAGATTTAAATAACAATGTATTAAAAAAAGTTGCAAAAAAAGGTACAACTTTAACAACACTTCAATTAGATGTAACTAATAAAAAAGAACTTCAACAAGCACTAAAACCTTTTGATTTAGTAATTTGTGCCGTTCCAGGATATTTAGGTTTTCAAACGTTAAAAGCTGTTATAGAAGCACAAAAAAATGTTGTAGATATTTCTTTTTTTCCTGAAAACTCTTTAGAATTAGATCAACTTGCAAAAGAAAAAAATGTCACAGCTATTGTTGATTGTGGTGTAGCTCCTGGAATGGGAAACATCATTCTTGGCTATTACAACGAAAAGCTAAAACTAACTGATTTTGAGTGTTTGGTAGGAGGTTTACCTAAGGTTAAAAAATGGCCTTTCTGTTATAAAGCCCCATTCTCCCCTGTTGATGTTATAGAAGAATACACGAGACCAGCACGCTATATTGAAAATGGTACAGTAATAACTAAAGAAGCTCTATCAGATTGTGAGTACGTTGATTTTAAAGGCATTGGCACTTTAGAATCGTTTAATTCTGATGGATTACGATCTATTATTTTTACTATGCCACATATAAAAAACATGAAAGAAAAAACGCTGCGTTACCCCGGTCATGTAGAATATGTAAAAGTGTTAAAGGAAAGTGGTTTTTTTAATAAAGAAAAAATAACTATTAACGGAACTTCTATTTCTCCATTAGATTTCACTTCAAAAATATTGTTTAATGAGTGGAAACTAGGTGAAACTGAAGAAGAGCTTACCGTAATGAGAATTACATTAAAAGGATCCAACTCTAAAGGTCAATTAAAAACAATAGTTTACAATCTACATGATGAATATTGTGAAAAAACACAAACTACATCAATGGCTAGAACAACTGGTTATACAGCCACTGCGGTAGCTAATTTATTTTTAGATGGATTATTTGTTGAAAAAGGTATTTTTCCTCCAGAATTGATTGGTAAACATGAAATTTGTTTCAATTACATTTTAAATTATTTAGAAGAAAGAAATATACACTACATAAAAAAAGAAAATTAATTTATTACTTTTTTGGTAATATCAAAAAATAAATTATTTTTGTTGACTGATTAGTCAATTTTAAATGGATAAAAAAGAATTATTACTAGAAGCCGCTACCAAACTTTTTGTTGCAAGAGGTTTACATGCAACACCAACATCTGCTATTTCTAAAGAAGCAGGGGTTAGTGCAGGTATTCTTTTTCATTATTTTAAAACAAAAGATGATTTAATTGATGAATTATACCTATCCATAAAAAAAGAATTAAACTCTTCCATATTAAATGACATTAACAAAATTAATTCTGACATTGGAAAATTACGTTTAATATGGTCCAATTTATGGAATTGGGGACTAGATAATAAACTGAAATTTAAGTTTTTACAACAAATAGATCACACTAATTGTTCAGAGAAAGTTAAACAACACCCTGAAATAATGGAAAAACAACAACATTTTAGAGCTTTCATTGAAGAATCAATTGATAAAAAAATTATAAAAAATATTGATATTCAATTTTTAATGAGTTCTATGTTTTATCTAATAGCTTCACTGGTTAATCATTTAACCATGTTTCCAGAGTTACGCCACAATCAAGTATTTATTGAACAAGCTTGGGAAATGTATTATAATAGTTTAAAACCTTAAAAAAATTTCTTTTTAATATTGAGTAAATAGTCAGTTTAAACTATAAAATTAGGATAAAAATAATTGTTAAAATATAAACAAAATTGAAAAAAGACAAAACCATTAAAAAAGTATTAAAAAAAATTATGATTGGTATTTTATCTGTTATTGGAATAATCTCTTTAGTTGGTATTACTTTTATAAATGTGAGCCCACAGTTTGGAGCTACTTCTAAAAATGGAAGTTTAGAACGCATTAGAAACTCACCCAACTTTTTGAATGGAGCTTTTAAAAATATAGAAAAAACAGTTCAAAATACTGGTTTTAAATGGAGTACTATTCCTCAGTTTTTTACAAATGGAAATAATAAAGTTCCTTCTAGTGAATTACCTTTAATAAAACTAGCAAGTTCTCATTTTAAAAATCAACCTCAACAGCCCAGAATAACTTGGTTTGGGCATTCTGCTGCTTTTGTAGAGTTGGAAGGACTAAATATTTTTATTGATCCTATGTTAGGAGATGTTCCCGCTCCAAGTCCAATACTAGGTTCAAAAAGGTTTCAAAAAGAGTTGCCAATTTCTATTGACTCTTTACCAAAAATAGATGTGATTTTAATTTCTCATGACCATTATGATCATTTAGACTATGGGTCTATTTTAAAGCTAAAAAATAAAGTAACTCAATTTTACGTTCCATTAGGAATTAAAGCTCATTTAACATCATGGGGAATTGATGAAACTAAAATCAAAGAATTTGATTGGTGGGAGAGCATTCAATTTAAAGAAATTGAGTTTGTTTCTACACCTGCTCGTCATTTTTCAGGAAGAGGAATTACCAATAGAAATAGTACATTATGGTGTTCTTGGGTTTTAAAATCTAAAAGTTCAAGTATCTTTTTTAGTGGAGATAGTGGGTATGGAAAACATTTTAAAGAAATTGGAGAAAAATATGGACCATTTGATTTTTCAATGATAGAATGCGGACAATATAACGATCAATGGGCACAAATTCATATGACTCCTGAAGAAACAATAAAAGCAAGTATTGATGTTCAAAGCAAACTTACAATGCCAATTCATTGGGGTGCTTTTAAATTAGCTTTACACAGTTGGAATGAACCAATTATAAGAGCAACCACTAAAGCAAAAGAGCTAAATATCAAATTTACAACACCTAAAATTGGAGAATCAATTTTATTAAATCACGACAATTTTCCAAATAGTTCGTGGTGGCTTAACAAAAAATAATAAGATTATGGTTTTAGTATTTAAAACAAACATTTTTCATCAATTAGAAATCCATGTTAGAGACCTGCTATCAACTTTTAGAAATATTTCAAGAATTGATTTTGATTTTGAAGACCGTGATAAAGTATTAAGAGTTGAAGCTTCAAAAGATATCAGCTCAGAAATCGTATTTTTATTAAATTCAAAAGGGTTTTATTGTAAGGAACTTGAATAAGTTACTGCATTTAGTATTCTGTTAAAACTCAAATTTTAGCTGTACATTAATGGGTTTTTCTGGTTTCTTTTTTAAATGAATATTTAAATTGGTTACCGAAATTCCTAGTAAACGCACAGAATTTAAAACTTTTTCTTGAAACAATAATTCTTTAACGGTTTCAAATAAAATTGCTTTTTCTTTTACAAAATAAGGCAATGTTTTGCTCCTAGTTTGAGTTTTAAAATCGCTATATTTTATTTTTAAGGTAATTGTTTTTCCCGACACCCTAGATTTTATCAATCGGTTTTCTAACTCTTCAGATATTTTTTCCAATTTTTCAATCATAAAAATTTCTGAGGTCAAATTCTTTATAAAGGTATGTTCTGCAGCTACTGATTTTCGTTCTCTGTTTGGTTTTACTTTACTTTGATGAATACCTCTAACTATTTGATAATAATGTAAACCCGATTTATTAAAATTTCTAATTAAAAATTCTTCTGTTTTTTCTTTCAAATCCTTTCCATTAAAAATACCCAAGTTGTACATTTTAGCAGCAGTAACTTTACCTATTCCAAAAAACTTTTCAATAGGTAACGTTTCTAAAAATGAAATAACCTCTTCTGGAGGAATTGTTTTTTGTCCGTTTGGTTTATTAATATCTGAAGCTATTTTGGCAATAAATTTATTCACTGAAATTCCAGCAGAGGCACTTAAATTCAACTCTTCAAAAATTCGTTGTCTTATTTCTTTTGCAATTAAACTAGCCGAAGGATTTCCTTTTTTATTTTCTGTAACATCTAAATATGCTTCATCTAGTGATAGCGGCTCTACTAATTCGGTATACTCATAAAAAATAGCTCTAATTTTTTGTGAAATTTCTTTGTATCTTGAAAATCTTGGTCTTACAAAAATTAAATGTGGGCACTTTTTTTTTGCAACCACTCCACTCATTGCTGAACGCACTCCAAATTTACGAGCTTCATAACTAGCTGCTGCTACTACACCTCTTTCACTTTCACCTCCAACAACAATTGGTTTTCCTTTTAAGTCTGGATTATCTAATTGTTCAACAGATGCATAAAAAGCATCCATATCAACGTGAATTATTTTTCGATATGATACGTTTTCTTTCACTTTATAAAACTACAAAACTTAAAATTCATTTGTATAGTAACCTTTAATAAATTCATATATTTGTTAGATACATTTTAAACTAAAATTATAAGACTTTTTTATGGCAAAAAACCTAAAATACGCTAAAGATTTAATTAATTTTATTTACGATAGTCCTAGCCCATATCATGTAGTAAACAATGCTAAAAAAAGATTGATTGAAAAAGGATTTTCTGAATTAAAATTAACCGATAAATGGAACATTTATAAAGGTGAAAAATATTTTGTTTGCCAAAACAATACTTCTCTTTTTGCATTTACTGTAGGAACTGGAAACTTAGAAGAGAGTGGCTTTAAAATTATAGCCTCACATTCTGATTCTCCAACATTTAAAATAAAACCTTCACCTGAAATTTCAGTAGATAATAAATATATTAAATTTAATACCGAAACTTACGGAGGACCTATTTTAAGCACTTGGTTTGATCGTCCATTATCTATTGCTGGTAGGGTTAGTGTAAAAAGCGACAACCCTTTAAAACCAACATCTCATTTAGTAAATATCAAACAACCTATTCTTGTTATCCCTAATTTACCAATCCATTTCAATAGAAAAGTAAATGATGGCATTGCCTTAAACAAACAAATTGACATGTTGCCTGTAACTACCGTTGTGAGTGAGGAGTTAAATACAGACAACTTATTGGCAATCAAAATTTCTGAAGAAATAAATGTTCCTGTTAAAGATATTTTAGAAGTCGATTTAAACCTTTATAATTTTGAAAAAGGAAGTATTATAGGATTAAATAATGAATTTATTTGTTCAGGTAAATTAGATGATTTAGCAATGGTACACGCTAGTTTAAATGCTTTTTTAGATGCTCCAATATCAAACTCAACTAATATTTTAGCTGTTTTTGATAATGAAGAAGTGGGTAGTAGATCTAAGCAAGGAGCTGGCTCCCCTATACTTAAAGATATCTTAAAAAGAATAGTTACTGTCCAAAATAAAAATGAAGAAGAGTTTCAGCGTGCTATTTACAATTCATTTATGATAAGTGCTGATATGGCTCATGCATTACATCCTAATCATCCAGACAAACACGATCCTGTAACAAGACCTATTATTAATGGTGGACCTGTTATAAAAATTGAAGGAAATCAAAAATATACTACTGACAGCGATTCTAGTGCTGTTTTTGAAATGATTTGTAACAAAGCTTCAATACCTTGTCAAAAGTTTGTTAATCGCTCTGATATGCTAGGAGGTGGTACTTTAGGAAATGTTTCTGCAGGTCAATTAGCAATTCGCTCGGTTGACGTAGGAAATCCAATGTGGGCTATGCACTCTGTTATGGAAACAGGAGGCGTAGAAGATCACTCTTATATGACCAAGGCGTTGAATCAATTTTATAACTTATAGTTTAATTAAAAAGGGTTGCAAATATTGCAACCCTTTTTAATATCATCAATAAAATAATTTATTAAATAACACCTAAATCTAACATTGTATCGGCTACTTTTATAAAACCAGCAATATTAGCTCCTTTAACATAATTAATATAATTATCATCATTTGTTCCGTATTTCAAACAAGCTTCATGAATTGAACTCATAATTGTTTTTAATCTAGCATCAACTTCATCACTAGACCAATTAATTTTCATTGCATTTTGAGTCATTTCCAATCCAGAAACTGCAACACCTCCTGCGTTTGCTGCTTTACCTGGAGCAAATGGTAATTTATTGTTATGGAATACATCAATAGCTTCAGGGGTACAACCCATATTTGAAACTTCAATTACGTATTTAACGCCATTTTTTACCAACATTTCGGCATCATCTCCATTTAATTCATTTTGAATTGCTGATGGCATAGCGATATCGCAAGCAACTTCCCAAGGTTTCTTTCCTGGGAAAAATTTAGTTTCAGGAAACTCTTCGGCAAAAGTAGAAACAATATCATTATTTGAAGCTCTTAATTCTAATAGATATTCAATTTTATCAGCATCAAGACCATTTTCATCATAAATATAACCATCAGGTCCAGAAATAGTAATTACTTTACCTCCTAGCTCAGTAACTTTTAAAGCTACACCCCAAGCAACGTTTCCAAATCCGGAAACTGTTACAGTTTTACCTTCAAAAGTATCATTATTAGCTTTTAACATTTCATCAGCAAAATAAGTTGCTCCAAAACCAGTAGCTTCAGGTCTTACTAAACTTCCTCCCCAATTAAGTCCTTTACCAGTTAAAACTCCTGTATTTTCTTGCTGAAGTTTTTTGTACATTCCATACATAAAACCAATTTCTCTACCACCAGTTCCAATATCACCAGCAGGAACATCGGTATTTGGACCTATTAACCTCCATAGTTCAAGCATAAAAGCTTGGCAAAAACGCATAATTTCTGTATCAGATTTACCTTTTGGGTTAAAATCAGATCCTCCTTTACCACCTCCCATAGGTAGTGTAGTTAAGGCATTTTTAAAAATTTGCTCAAAACCTAAAAACTTAAGAATACTTAAGTTTACACTTGGGTGTAATCGAATTCCTCCTTTATAAGGACCAATTGCATTATTAAATTGAACTCTATAACCTAGGTTTACTTGAACATTTCCTGAATCGTCTAACCAAGAAACTTTAAAAGTTAAAATTCGGTCTGGTTCCACTAAACGCTCAATAATTTTTGCAGCTTCATATTGAGGATTTTCATTATAAATAACTTCAATAGATTCTAGCACTTCGTGCACTGCTTGAAGAAACTCTTTTTCTCCTGGATGCTTCGCCTCCAAGGAATTCATTATGTCATTTACATTCATGTTTTTTGGGTATAATTATATTTATTTTTTTTCTAATTTATTACAAATTTATTTCATAACAAATTTACTGAATTTTCTTTTATTTGCCTAAAAAAGATGTAGTTATATTGCTTATGTTATACTTTTTTCAAACACATTTTTCACTTTTAATTTATTACTAATTTGAAGTTCTTTCTTTTTAATTACATTTTATTTACATAAACCCATCTGGAGGTAATAAATCGATAGATTCTTCAATTATATCTTCATTTTCTTTTAAAACGAATCCTTCTTTATAAATAACTGCTTTGTTGCTTTTTCCATCCACCAAAATAGTTAAAAAGTTTTCAAAGTTAATATGTCTTAAATACTCATCTTCATAAGTTGCTTTTTGTTTATTTAAATAATCTATATCAAAAAAACCGTCTTTTATAAAAGGGTTTATGGTTAAATAACCCACTTTAAAAGAAGTTAAATTTTGAAAGAAATGAGTTCCTTGGCTAGGATCTATTCTAAAGTCATGCAGACCAGACTCAATAATTATTTTTGCTGAAGATATTTGCGGCCAAATAACAGGAATCCCCAACCAAGGATCGCTTGATCCCCAACGTCCAGGACCCACTAGAATATAATTTTTACCAGACTCTTCAAACTTTTTATTAATTTTTTCTACAGCAACTGCAATTTGTCTTGTATTGGCCGAATTAAATGTTTCAGGTTTTACATAAACAATATCGCAAATATTCTCGTATTTCCCATTTCCCAAAGCAGATTCAGAATAAATTATAGTATCTGAAAAATCGATTTTTGTTGGTAATTCATTGGTTGATTCTATACTCTCTACAATCGGTCTAATTTGCAAAAAACTAAATTCTTTAGGTTGTCCAGCCGGCACATCTAATTTAATTGCAAACTCCATTTCTATAGGATTTCTCATTTCTCGTTGTCCTACCCTCAATAAATCCTGTAATATTTCGCTTAACGGAAATGTATTGTATTTTAAAATATTATCAAATGTAATTACTCTAATTCCATCATGTAATACTCCAGGTCTGATAATATTATTTTGTAAATCGTAGGTCGAAGCTACATACTTTAATGAGCCATGGTCTTTTGCTTTTCTTAGACTAATTTTTTTCTTGTTTATGGCTTCGCTTGTAGAGGCTTTATAACTACTTGGATCCATATCTAATCCATAAAAATATTTTTGAGTTTCTCTTTGCGCAGTACCTGGTGATGATAATTGCAGTATTTTTTTGGGATGATGAGGAGAAAAACGCAACGTATTTCCACCGCCAACAATAATTTCACCTAAGCCTAAAGCAATATTAGCAATACCTTCATTTGGTTTTTCCTCTCCTAATGGATAAAAATTTATGGAACGAGCTACACCTGAAATGTTTGGATAATATACATCGTTGTATTTTTTTCCTATTACTTCTTGTAAAATAACCGCCATTTTATCTTCTTCAATAGTATGTGAAGTTGCTTTTAAATACGATTTACTATTTTGATAAAATGCAGATGCAATTACAGATTTTACTGCATTAGAAATCATTACTAACATTTTATCTAAATTGGTATTTGGAATCATATATGTAGCAAAAACTCCTGCAAATGGCTGATAATGAGAATCTTCTAAAACACTAGATGACCTAACTGCAATTGGGTTTTGTGACGTTTTTAAAAAGGCCTCAATATCGTCCATAGCCCATTTTGGAAGGTCTTTTGATACAAACATTTTTAAAATTTCTTCATCGTTGTTACATTTAGCAGCAAAACGTATTAGTTTGTGAGTTTCAATAAATTGGTCAAAAACATCGGTACTTATTACTACGGTTCTTGGAATGGAAATATTTACATTGTCGTATTTTTTAAATAACTTATTTCGTTTTAAAAAGGAATCAATAAAAGCTAAACCTCTTCCTTTTCCACCTAAAGCACCTTCTCCAATTCTAGAAAAACCAACATATTCATCGTACCTATTTTTGTCAAACTTTACAATTACTCCACGAGATCGATAAACTCGGTAGGCTTTTATAGATTTTATTAAAAATTCTCTAACTTGGTTAACGTCTTCAAAATCTTCAAATTCAATATTTCTTAACAAATCGGCTAATGGAAATAATGCTCTAGACTCTAACCATTTAGAATACTCACTTCTTTTAGCATGGTATACAATTGCTTCATTTGTGACCGCAGTTAATGCTTTTTGAAATTCACTTAAATCTTTAGTTATTGCCAGAACTTTCATTTGTTCTGGATCCCAAAACTCAAAATTTCCGAAAGAAAAATATTTTGTTATGTAATATTTTATATCAACTCCCAGTGTTTCAGAATGTTTATATAAGAATTTTCCTTTTAGTTCTAAAGTTCTTTTTTCATTATTTTTATCAGATGATTGAATTAAAAAAGGAAAATACCTTTTATAACTTCTTACATATTTTAAAAAAAGAAAACCTGCTTCAGGATTTCGTACTCCATTCTTAAAATAATTAACATCTGAAATAACTCCTAATAGCTTATCTTTGTATTTTTCAAAAAGGGTTATTCCTTCTTCATAAGTAGTTGCTAATAATATTTTAGGTCTACCACGCATTAGCATCATTTGTCTGTGTTCATTTAACCCTTCAGACATAAATGCATGGGTTTGTTTTAAAATAGTTTTATAAATAAGTGGCAAATATCTTGAATAGAACTTCAATGAATCTTCAACTAGTAAAATAGCTTTTACGCCAATATCACTAATATCATTTTCAGCATTCATTCTATCTTCCGTTAATTTTATAATTGCCAAAAATATTTCCACATTTCCATTCCAATGAAATACAAAATCTATAATTCCTGTATTTTCTTTTTGAAGCTTACTTCTTAGTTCTGATGAATAGTGGCTTAAAGCTGCAATAGGTACATTTGGGCAAGCTTCTTTAATTTGTTTAGAAGTTTCAAAAGCTTTGTAATTACCGATATCTAACCACGTTATAACTAAGTCTATTTTATTAGATTGAAGCATTCTAATTGCTCTTTTAGCAGAATTAGCATGCATAAAACTTGGAGGATATCTTAGGTGTAAAGCGGTATATTCATTAAAAATACGTTCATCAATTCTTCCATCTTCTTCCAACATATAATAATCATAATTTGAACATACAATTAATACTTTATGAATCCTATTTTGCATTAATTGATTAAACTCAAATTCTTCAAATTCATACGTTTTTAAATCTGGAAGCTGTTTGTTTTTCATAATTATCTTTAGTTTAACTTTTGCTAAGTTAAAATTTTCGTTAATAGTTTTATAATTATAACACTTAAAAAAAGACCGCCTTAAAAGGCAGTCTTTTTTGCGTAAATATAAATTTAAGGATTAAACAATACCTTGCGCTAACATTGCATCAGCAACTTTAACAAAACCAGAGATGTTTGCTCCTTTAACATAATCAATATATCCATCATCTTGTTTCCCAAATTTAATACAAGAATCGTGAATATCAGCCATAATTTTTTGAAGTCTCACATCAACCTCTTCACGTGTCCAATTAATACGTAACGAATTTTGAGACATTTCTAAACCAGAAGTTGCTACACCTCCAGCATTAGATGCTTTTCCAGGAGCATAAAGTATTTTAGCTTCTTGGTAAGCGGTAATCGCTTCTGGTGTAGATGGCATATTAGCACCTTCACTTACTACATAGCACCCATTTTTTAATAATGTTTTTGCTTCGCTTTCATTTACTTCATTCTGAGTTGCACACGGTAAGGCAACTTCACATTTTACAGACCATGGTCTTTCCCCTTTAAAAAATTTAGCATTTGGATATTTATTTATATAAGCACTAATTCTACCTCTTTTGTTATTTTTAAGATCCATTACAAAAGCAAGTTTATCGGCATCTATACCATCTTCATCATAAATATAACCTGAAGAGTCAGACAAAGTAACTACTTTAGCTCCTAATTGAGTTGCTTTTTCACAAGCATATTGAGCTACATTTCCTGAACCTGATATAGTTACTGTTTTCCCTTTTATAGTATCTTCTTTAGTTTCTAGCATACTTTGAGCAAAATATACCGTTCCATAACCTGTTGCTTCAGGTCTAATTAAAGAGCCACCCCAAGACATTCCTTTACCAGTTAATACACCCGTAAACTCGTTACGTAATTTTTTATACATTCCAAATAAGAAACCTATTTCTCTTCCACCTACACCAATATCTCCTGCTGGAACATCTGTATTTGGTCCAATATGACGGAATAACTCACTCATAAAGCTTTGACAAAAGCGCATAATTTCACCATCAGATTTTCCTTTAGGATCAAAATCTGACCCACCTTTACCACCACCCATTGGTAATGTAGTTAAAGCATTTTTAAAAACTTGCTCAAATGCCAAAAATTTAAGAATGCTTAGGTTTACTGTTGGATGAAAACGCAACCCTCCTTTATAAGGTCCAATAGCTGAGTTCATTTCAATTCTAAACCCTCTGTTTACAATAATTTCACCGCTATCATCAACCCAAGGAACGCGGAACATTAAAACCCTTTCAGGCTCCACCATTCTTAATAAAATGTTTTTGCCGTTGTAAATTTCATGGTTAGCAATATAAGGAATAACCGTTTCGACTACTTCTTCTACAGCTTGTAAAAACTCAGGTTCAAATTGGTTACGTTCTTTCACCAAATTCATAAACTCTTTAATTTTTGATTCCATAATTTTTGATGTATTATTTTGAATTTTATTTAATTTGCTACACAAATATAGCCAATTTTTAAGGCTATATTTAAAATAATAAACTTTATTTACGAAAATATTTTAGTTTTCTAAAACGTTTTCGTAAAAGGTTATTTTAAGAATTACTTATACCTATTATAAATCCTTATTTATATATTTAAAAAGTGATATTTATCATTCATCTATTCATATTATTTATGAAAATAAAAATGCTTAAATTTGCATTCTAATTTTATACAAAATGTTAGATAAGGTAAAGGAATTGATTGAAGAAGTAGCAGCATTTAATGCAACTTCAAAAGATGAAATTGAAACGTTTAGAATTAAATTTTTAGGTAAAAAAGGAATACTTAATGATTTATTTGCTGAATTTAAAAATGTTGCCCCTACAGATAGAAAAGAATTTGGTCAGGTAATAAACACTTTAAAAAACACTGCCCAAGATAAAGTAAATGAACTTAAAGAAGCACTTGAGAAAGTTTCTGAACAAAAAGGTGTTTATGGTGATTTAACTAGGCCTGAAGAACCTATTGAATTAGGCTCTCGTCATCCAATTTCATTAGTTAGAAATCAAATAATTGATGTTTTTTCTAGAGTTGGTTTTACGGTTTCTGAAGGACCTGAAATTGAAGATGACTGGCATAATTTTACAGCACTTAACTTACCCGAATATCATCCAGCACGTGATATGCAGGATACTTTTTTTATTGAAAAAAACCCTGATGTATTACTCCGTACCCATACGTCGTCAGTACAAGTGCGTTATATGGAAAATCATAAGCCGCCAATTAGAACAATTTCTCCAGGTCGTGTTTTTAGAAATGAAGACATTTCGGCAAGAGCACACTGTATCTTTCACCAAGTAGAAGGTTTATATATTGATACCGATGTTTCATTTGCTGATTTAAAACAAACATTATTATATTTTACCAAAGAAATGTTTGGGAAATCTAAGATTCGATTACGTCCGTCGTATTTCCCATTTACCGAACCAAGTGCTGAGGTAGATATTTATTGGGGATTAGAAACTGAAACCGATTATAAAATAACCAAAGGAACAGGTTGGTTAGAAATTATGGGTTGTGGTATGGTAGATCCTAATGTTTTAAAGAACGCAAATATTGACCCAGAAGTTTATTCAGGTTATGCTTTTGGAATGGGGATAGAACGTATTGCAATGTTACTTTATCAAATTCCTGATATTAGAATGTTTTATGAAAATGATGTTCGCTTTTTAGAACAATTTAAATCAATCTTGTAATTTTCTTTATTTAAAATACTATTTTTCTTATGAAAAAAGATATTGAAATACCAGTGGTAAAAGATGTTTTTATGGCTGTTGTAAAAGAATATAATGATGAATTTAAATGTAACGATTGGAATGCTTATATTGTTAACAATAAAGCTGAACTTATTGAAATGGTATTAATTGTGTCTAAAGGATATGATGAGGACCAAATGATAGAAACAGCGGTATTGAGACATAAAATTGAAAAACTTCCTTCAAAATCTTATGCAAAAGTAGAGTTACTTCAAGAAGATGTATTAAAACTTACTAATTTTTTTAATGTTACTTTTTTTGAAGGAACAACAATGTTCGATAAAAAATATGTGTTTAAAAAAGGAGCTATAAAAGAAAGTGCTTTAAGACACATCCCTTTATTAAATAAAAAAGGAATTATTGTACATTAAGTCAATTATTTAACCAATTATTTCTTGATTTTTGTTTAACAAGTAACTTTCCATAATAATTTTTAAATCATTTTTATTTATTGGTTTTGTAATAAAATCATTACACCCTGCATCAAACGCTTTTTCTTTGTCTTCTGTAGTTGAATATGCTGTTTGCATAATTATTGGAATTTCAGTATTAAACTCTCTAATTTTTTTGGTAGCTTCAAATCCATTCATTACTGGCATATTAATATCCATTAAAACAAAATCAATTTCACTATTTTGTTGACACATTTCAAGTGCTTCCTTACCATCTTTTGCATGTAATATATTACAGTCTACGTTTATCTTTTCTGTAATTATAATTTCAATAAATAAATAATTTACTTCTTCGTCTTCAACTATTAAAATAGTATGTTTTTTATTTTCTTTTGTTGATTTATCTTTTTGAGAATTATTATCTATTATATTATTAACTGGTTTATAAGGAATTGAAACTTTAA
This sequence comes from Lutibacter aestuarii, assembly GCF_042676885.1. Taxonomy (NCBI): domain Bacteria; kingdom Pseudomonadati; phylum Bacteroidota; class Flavobacteriia; order Flavobacteriales; family Flavobacteriaceae; genus Lutibacter; species Lutibacter aestuarii. Next base: position 203,688 of record NZ_JBHTIC010000006.1, on the reverse strand, counting down.
AAGTAGATCCTTTTCCTTTTACCGAATCAACTGAGATTATACCTCCTAAAAGCTCCGTATTTTCTTTAGCAATGGAAAGCCCTAAGCCTAATCCACCTGCATTTTGAGATAGTTCTTTTTCTTCTTGAGAAAACCTCTCGAATATGGTTTCTTGTTTGTCTTTATTAATTCCAATACCTGTATCTTTTACAAAAATTTCTAAGTTTGCACCAACCAATTGATAGCCAAAACTTATACTTCCTTCATTGGTATATTTTAAAGCGTTTTCTAATAGGTTGCTGAGTATTTTATTTAGTTTAGATTTATCTGTAAATATTGTGCTCTCAACATCAGAAAGTCCATTTTTAATGTATAATGGTATTTGGTTTTCTTTTGCTTTTAAATCAAAAATTGAGAATAGTTCCAATAACAAATCATTTAAACAAACTGGTTTTTCAATGACCATTACTTGTTTGGTTTCTAACCTTGAAATTTCAAGAATATCATCAATTACACGGAGTAATTGGTTACCGCTATTTTGTATGATATTGATAAAATAATTTCGTTTATCTTCAGTAATTGATGGGTCGCTTAAAAATTGAGAAAAGCCTAAAATACCATTCATTGGTGTTCTAATTTCATGCGACATATTATTTAAAAACTCTGTTTTAAGCCTATTGCTTTCTTCGGCTTTTTCTTTTGCTTTTATCAGCTCAATTGTTTGTTCTTCAATTTTTGACAGTGCTTTTTTTCTAATGGTAATATCTCTATGAGAACCTAATATTCTCTCTACTTCACCTTTTTTATTTTTTATGACTTCAGCTGTTGAAAGTATCCAAATATAAGAACCATTTTTATGACGGAATCTGAACTCAGTAACATATTGTTTTTGTGGGTTTTTTAAATACTCTTTAAACTCATGTAATTTCACATCTCGTTCATCAGGATGTAAATGATCTACCCAAGTAGAAAATTCATTTTCAAGTTCATCCTTATCATATCCTATTTGTTTTTTGTAATAATTTGAAAAATGAGTTTTACTTGTTTTTACATTCATATCCCAAATTCCCAAACCAGATGCAGCTACGGCAAGTCTATAACGTTCGTCGCTTTTCTCAGCTTTTAATTTAGCAATGTTTAATTGTTTTTCAGCTTCTTTTATAGCTGAAATATCCACTACCGACACAATGGATTTTCCTTCAGAATCTATTTCAGACTTTATAATTGCTGAAATAACTTTCCCATCCATTCTTAAAAATTCTGTTTCACCATAAAACTCTTTTTTATTAAGTGCAACAGCGGTAATTTCATTTGCCAAGCTTTTAAAAGATTCTTTGGTATTAGTTTTTTGTAAAAGAACTCTTAATTCTTCAATGGATTTAGCTCCTAATAAATTAAACGTGCTTTTATTAACTCTTAAAATTTTAATTTTTGAAATGCACTCAATTAAAAAACTTTTATTTTTATTTAAGTATTTATTTAAGTTTGATGCTTCAATTCCTGCATCTTTTATTAATTTTTTTACCTCTGAAAAATCTTCTTCCCATAAAGATATTGGGCTGTTGTCAAATAAGTTTTTAAATTTGTTTTTACTTTCAATATGAAGTCTGTTTTTTTCAGATAACTGTTCACTAAGTTTTCTTAATTCACTATTTGTAGCCTCTAATTTTAGGTTGGCTAATTTTAAGTTAGAAATATTGGTTACTAAGGCAAATGAACCAATACGCTCATTATTTTTATTATATATAGGTGAGGTATTAAATGAACAAGCTACATTTTGGCCATTACTTTTTAAAAGCTCAATTTCATAGCTTGTTGAAAGTCCAAATGCTCTTTTTTTAATTTCACATTTAAAAATTTTAGCATTTTCTTCGTCTACAAAGTCATAAATTGATTTGCCTATAATTTCAGACTCATCTCTCTCTAAAATTGCACACATTTTTTCATTAACTTGAAGCGTATTAGAATTTATATCGATAATCCAAAAACCTTCATTAGCAGTTTTTAAAATATTTGATAAGTAATCTTCTTTTTCTTTTAATAAATTATAGGCTGTTTTTAGTTCTTTTTCCGATTTTTTTCTTTGTGTAATATCTTCTTTTATGGCAAGAAAATTAATAATCTCATTCTTACTATTTTTAATAGGTGTTATTGTTGCTTGTTCCCAAAATAGTGTTCCGTTTTTACTTTTATTTTGTATTTCTCCTTTCCAATTTTTCCCACTTAAAATAACATCCCACATTTTTTTATAAAAATCTTTAGAATGTTTTCCTGAGTTTAAAATACTTGTATTTTTTCCTTGCGCTTCTTTTAAATTATAACCTGTAAGTTCTGTAAATTTTGGGTTTACATATTCTATATTTCCATGTATATCAGTAATAACAATAACATTTGCACTTTGTTCAACAGCTTTTGATAATTTAACATTTTCAATTTCTGATTTTTTTGATTTTGTCAAATCTTTGATAACACAAACTTTTAGTGTGTGGTTATTTTTAGATTTTACATTTCTAGATTCAATTTCAATAGGAAATACCTCTCCATTCTTTTTAATACCTTCCATTTCAAAAGGTATATCCATTTTATTAACAATATTACTTTTAATAAAAGAATGATATTTTTTTGGAAACAATTTTTCTAAAATGTCATTACCTATAAGTTCTTCACTCGAGTAACCAAACATTTTTTCAAAGGTTTCATTTATTTCAAAAACTTCACCTTTATTATGAATTAAAATTCCTTCAAGTAAAATATTTCTAAGCTTTTTATGCTTTAACTCATTTTCACTAAATAATTCTTTATAAATAGCTTTTTCAAGTATTTTTTCAACTTTTATGGCTACTATTTTTAATATGGTTTCTAAAGTTTGTGAGTTTTCTATAGGTTTAATATCCATAAAGGTTATTAAGCCAATAGGTTTTTTATTAGAACTCAAAAGAGGAATGCCAACATAACTCTCAACCTTCATTTCAACTAAAGATTTATCCAATGGAAATAATTGTTGAACTTTTGAGGAGTAACAACAAAAATCTTTATCAATTACAACATCACAAGGAGTATCTTTTAATTTATAAGTTATGTTTGGTAAAAATTTTTGATTTCCATAAAAGGCTCGTGTTTCAACAGTATTTTCCTCTATACTGGAATAAGTGCTTATTAATACATATTCAATATTTAATAATTTTGAAAGAAACTTTACTGTTTGATTTAAAAATTCATTAATTGAAGAGTTATATCCATTCTTATAGATAAACTCTAACGTGTCATTAATGTATTTTTGCTGTATAGGCATTTTCTAGGGTTAGGGGTTAAAGCAGCAAAGATAAGCATATTATGTTATATACTTACTGACAATGGTCAATACAAATATAGCCAGATTTATAGTTGTTTTGTTTAAAAAAATAATTGTTAATGCTCTTACAATTGTTTGTTATTTTAATTCAAAAAAGAAAATATTATCAGCATTGTCGTATCTAAAAGTATTTAAATATCCTTTGTTTTTAGAAATAAACACAACGCCTAAATCATCAAACTCCGAATTAAATACTGTTGCTTTTTGTGGTAGTTGCCATATTCCATTTATCTTAGTGATTTTAAAAATATTGAAATCTCCTTTTTCAACATTAATTTCATCAACCACTAATTTATCATTCATTCTTTTATATGTTACTTCTTTAACGTCTCCTTTAGAACTATTTGTTGAAAAATAAATAGTATTATTATTAAAAAATGTTGGATTGATAATATCAAAATTTGATTGTGTAATAAAAATAGGTTTTCCTTTTTCCCATTTATTATCTTTTGTTCTCTTTAATTCTAACAAATGATTTTTTCCATTTTCATTTGACACAATAACCATACTTTGCCCATCTTTTGAAATTGATGGGTGCGCATAACTAAATTGATTTACACATATTGGTAATTTTTTTATTTTCTTAATTTTATACCCCTCTAAATAACCTTTGTATATCACTAAATTTTCTTGATTATTACTAGAAACAAAGTCCTTTCCTGTAAAATAAATTTCATTATTAAAAACAGTAGTTAATCCAGAATAAAACTTATTGCTAACCTTTATTTTTTTCGATGTAGATTTTAAATCGGAATAATATAATTTATAAATTTTGTATTTTCCTAAGGAAATATATAATAGCCCATTTTTATAAATTGTTGGAAAAATATTTTCTTTTGAATTTTCTGAAATATAGGTGTCAAATATTCTTATACTATCTGTTTCAACGATGAGTGATGATTGTGCTTTTAGATAATTTAAGCACAATAAACATATAATAACAAGGTTTAGTTTAAACTTCATCAATGCAATTTAAGTTTTTTAACTTAAAACTAAGTTTAAAATGTGGCTAACCTTTTTCCAAATTGTTTTACTTTCTTCCAATTAGTATATTCAATTTTTGTGTTTTTATCTGTAGGTCCTTTGGTCATCCACATAATAAATTGAATCATAATTCTATCAAAAGTCTTGTATTTTTTATAATCTAACATTCCTGCAAAAACTTCTACAATTGTAGGTTTCCAAGTAATATTTTTAAAAAACTTAATAACATACGGATTGGTTTCTGCTGTATTTTTTTCTGGTTTACGTGCTACTAAGTTTACAGAAAAAAAGGCTGTTTTTATGGTATCTAATTGTGGTTTGTTTTTATTAATAAACTCAATAATTTTTTCATGATGAACTCCATACCTAATACTTGATCCAATAATTAACTTGTCAAAGTCTGAAATGTTTTTATTAAAAGTATCAATGGTAAATAAATCTACCTTTTTACCTTTTTCTTCTATAGTTTTTACAAGTTCATTGCAAATTTTTAATGTATGACCATCCACAGTAGCATAAATAATTCCAATTCTTTCGTTCATCAAAAAACCTTTTTAATTATATGCTCAAATTTACAAAACCTGCAATTTGTTTATGCTGACAAATATCACACCTAAAAATGATATAAAAAAGATTGAATGGAAGATGTTAATCTAATTCTTCTGTTAATTTTTTAAATATTTGTTTTGGGTTTTTATGCTGATATAACACCGCATAAACCGCATCAATTATTGGTGTTTTTGCTCCGTTTTTTTCGTTTAATAAATAAGCACTTTTTGCTGCATAATACCCTTCCGCAACCATACTCATCTCCATCATAGCACTTTTAACAGTGTATCCTTTCCCAATCATATTTCCAAACATCCGATTTCTACTAAAAACAGAATATCCAGTAACCAATAAATCTCCTAAATACGCTGAATTATTGATGTTTCGTTTCATCTTATGTACTTTTTTAATAAAACGCTTCATCTCTCTAATTGAGTTTGACATTATTACTGATTGGAAATTATCTCCATATCCTAGCCCATGGGCAATTCCAGCAGCTATTGCATAAATATTTTTTAACATTGCTGCATACTCGGTTCCTATAATGTCATCAGAGGTTTTTGTTTTTATATAATCGCTCGAAATATATTTACTTAACATTCTGGCTTTTTTTCTATCTTGACATGCTATGGTTAAGTAAGATAACCTTTCCATTGCAACCTCTTCAGCATGACAAGGGCCAGTTATAACTCCAATATTTTCAATAGGAACTTGATACATTTTATGAAAATGCTCTCCTACAATTAAGCCACTTTCAGGAACAATTCCTTTAATGGCTGAAAAAATTATTTTTTCAGAAATATTTTCTGATATTTTATCTAACTCTCCTTTTAAAAAAGCTGAAGGAATTGCAAAAATTAAAACATCTGCATAATTAACTAATTCATTAATATCATTAGATAATAACAATTTAGAAACATCAAATTCTGCTGAACTTAAATAGTTAGGGTTATGTTCATTAATTTTAATATAGTCTATTGCGTTTTCATTACGCATATACCAGCCAACTTCATTTAAATTTTCACACAACATTTTCACAATGGCTGTTGCCCAACTTCCACCGCCAAAAACGGCTATTTTAGGGTTTTTAATCATGTTGAAAGATTTTAGGTATCAAATGTAAAAAAACTTACTGAAACCAATCCTTAAAATTTAGTTATAATCGTTTTTATACTTTGTAAATACGGGTTTCCAAATAAATTTAAATGAATTAAAAGTGGATATAAATTATACAAATCTTTTCGAGTATTGAATCCTTTTTCTAAGGGATAAATTTCTTGATAGACATTATAAAAATTCAAAGAAAATCCTCCAAATAATAAGCTCATTGCTAGGTCAATTTCTCGATGTCCATAGTATACTGCTGGATCAATAAAAACAGCCTTGTTATTTGCAGTACTAATATAATTACCACTCCACAAATCGCCATGAACTGCACTTGGTTTTTCCTTTGGTAAAATTGTTGGTAATTGTTGATATAGGTATTCAAATTTTCTAAGATCTCCTTTTGTAAGTAATTTTTTATCAAAAGCTATTTTTACCTGAGGTTTTAATCTGTTTTCAATAAAAAAGTTATCAAACTTATTAAAAAAGCTATTTTTTTGAATTAATTGTCCCATATAATTAGAATATTCTAATCCAAATTTATCGCTTTTATGTTGATGTAAATTAGCGAGTTGATGTGCAAAATTTTTCCAAAAATTATTGTTTTGAAATTCTTTATCAATCCAGCTTAACACTAAATAAATTTTAGAGTTAAAACTTCCTTCTAAAATAATTTTAGGCGTAATTGCTTCATTTAATTTTAAAAACTTCAGCCCTAAAACTTCTTCTTTAAATCCGTTTTTGAAAACCGATTTATCATTTATTTTAACAAAATAATTATGGTTGTTTGCTGAAATTTTATAGGTTAAATTAATTGAGCCTCCACTAATACTTTCCCATTTAAAAGTAAGGTTAGTATTTAACTTAATAGTTAATTGTTTTTCTATGTAATGCTGTAATTTCAAATCCATTATTTTAAAGTTACATCTTCTTATTGAAACTTAAAAATTATTTTATTGAAATGAAGTGATACTTTTGTACTTTTATAGTTTTACTTTAAAAACCCAATTTGAGCGCACTTAAACGATTTTTTAAGGATACTATTATATACGGAATTGCAGCAGTTTTACCTCGTGTAATTAACTTTTTGTTAGTAAAAGTTCATACAGATGCGTTGCCAACAAATAATTATGCGGAAAATACTAACTTTTACATTTGGATTGCATTATTTGCTGTTTTATTAACTTTTGGAATGGAAACTGCTTTTTTTAGGTTTTATAATGCCGAAAAAAAGAAAGATTCAATAGTATCAACTGCATTTATTAGCGTATTAACTTCTGCAATCATTTTTTTAATAATTGCATTTATTTTTTCTGATTTTTTTATCAAACTATTTGATTTTACAACGAATCCACTTCAGTTCAAATTATTTGTAGGAATTTTAGCCATTGATACCATAGCGGTAATTCCATTTGCATATTTAAGAGCTTCTAACAGACCTCTTAAATATACTGCAATTAAACTGATAAATGTTGGTGTAATTGTACTTATCAATTTATTATTTTTAAAATTTATACCTTCATTTGTTGAACAAGGAAAAAATTTGCCTAAAATTTTAAATGAAACTTATAATAGTACTCCATTAGTTAATTTTATTTTTATTGCTAATAGTGTAGGTAGTGCCATTTCTTTAGTTTTATTACTTCCGTATGTTTTAAAGTTCAAATGGAGTTTTAACAACGTATTATTTAAAAAAATGGTTGCTTATTCTTGGCCAATTGCTATTGCTGGAATTGCCTATGTAATAAACGAAAACTTAGATAAAATTTTGATTGGTAAAATGATTGATAAAAACGCCATGGGAATTTATTCTGCCTGTTATAAATTGGCCATTTTTATGAATTTATACATTATGGCATTTAGGTTAGGTGCTGAACCTTTCTTTTTTAATCATTCAGGAGAAAAAACTGCAAAAGCTACTTATGCTAAAATTTTAAATTATTTTATTATTGTTGGTGCTTTAGTTTTTGTAGGAATTGTAATTTTTATAGACCTTTTAAAGCGTCCTTTTATAAATGAAGCTTATTGGGACGCAATAATAATTGTTCCTATTGTACTGCTAGCAAATTTATTTTTAGGGATTTACCACAATTTGGCCATTTGGTATAAATTAACCGATAAAACTAGGTTTGCAATGTATTTTTCTATTTTGGGAGCTATAATTACTATTCTTGTTAATATAATTTTTATTCCTATTTTTGGATTTATAGCATCTGCTTGGGCTACTTTAATTGCTTATGCTAGTATGATGCTTGTCTCATATTTTATAGGAAAAAAATACTATCCTGTTCCTTATAACCTAAAAAAATCTGGGAGCTATTTAGCTGCTTCAATTATTATTGCATTTATTTCTTTTAATTACTTTAGAGAAAATTATGTAATCTCCGTTGGGCTGGTCCTTGCTTTTGCTTTTTTAATTTATTTCAACGAAAAAAAGGAAATTTTAGCCCTTATTAAAAAGTAAATTCATGAAAAATATTCTCTTATATTTTAGTTTATTAGTATATTCTTCATTATTGTTTGGACAAAGCTTAAGTGAAAAAAAATCAACAGCAGCTAACAATGTTTTTATTTTAAAAAAAGAGTTTGTTATTCCAAATTTAAATAATAGTAGTCGTAAAATTTGGGTGTATTTACCACCAAATTATAATAGTAGTTCAAAAAAATATCCTGTTATTTATATGCATGATGCTCAAAACTTATTTGATACCTATACGTCTTATGCTGGTGAATGGGAAGTTGATGAAACTTTAAATAAGTTGTATAACACAACTAAAAAAGGGTTTATAGTAGTTGCTATAGAAAATGGTGGAACTGAAAGAATTAATGAATATACCCCTTGGGAGCATCAAAAATATGGTGGAGGGAAAGGTGAAATTTATATCAATTTTATTAAAAATACCTTAAAACCATATATTGATAAAACTTATAGAACAAAACCTCAACCAAAACACACTGCACTGATTGGAAGTTCTTTAGGCGGATTGATATCCTATTACGGCGGATTAAAATATCCTAAAACATTTGGAAAGATTGGAGCCTTGTCAACCTCCTTTTGGTTTTCTAATAAAGTAGCACATTTTACAAAGCTCTATGGCAAAAACAACACTTCAAAATTATATCTTTTAATAGGTGAAAAAGAAGGTAAAAATATGATTGAAGACACTCAAAAAATGAAAAAACTATTAATTGAATCTGGTTTTAATACTAAAAATATAAAAGTTAAAATTAATCCTGATGGTGCTCATAATGAAGCCTTTTGGAAAAGTGAATTTTCAACTGTAGTAAAATGGCTATTTAACCTAAAATAACCCTAACAATTGAAAGTATGAAAGCAAACGAAACTATTATAGTAGAGGAACAATTAAGCGCTCCAATAAGTGTTGTTTGGGATGCAATTACCAATTTAAATAGCATGAAAAAATGGTTTTTTAATAATATTCCATCTTTTAAATCTGAAGTTGGATTTAAAACTCAATTCAATGTAAAATCAGAGGAAAGAAACTTTTTACATTTATGGGAAATTATCGAAGTTGTTCCTTCTAAAAAAATTGTTTATAATTGGAAGTATGCTGAGTATTCAGGCAATTCATTGGTTTATTTTGAACTTTTTGAAAACATTAACAACACCACTAAAATAAAGCTTACTTGTAAAATTACTGAAAGTTTTTCAGATGATATTCCAGAATTTAAAACCGAAAGCTGTAGAGGAGGATGGAATTATTTTATAAAACAAAATCTTAAAAATTATTTAGAAAATTCTTAAAATTAAACACCTATAATAAACAAAAAATGCAAATACAAATCATTAATAAATCAAAACACGAATTACCAAATTATGAAACCATTGCTTCTGCAGGAATGGATTTAAGAGCTAATATTTCTGAACCAATTACGTTAAAACCATTGGAACGAACTATAATTAAAACAGGCTTATTTATTGCTTTACCTGTTGGTAGTGAAGCACAAGTAAGACCGAGAAGTGGTTTGGCTGCTAAAAAAGGCATTACCGTTTTAAATGCCCCTGGAACAATAGATGCTGATTACCGAGGTGAGATTGGTGTTATTTTAGTTAACCTTTCCAATGATAATTTTGTAATAAAAGATGGCGAACGTATTGCACAATTAGTAATTGCAAAACACGAACGTGCAGATTGGGAAGTTGTTGATGTATTAAGTGAAACCAAACGTGGAACTGGAGGTTTTGGATCTACAGGTGTTTAATTTTAATAATTCTTAATATAATACTTTTAAAAAGTGATGATAGACATTAAGGTATTGATGTAAAAACACTCTTTATTTTCTCGATAACCGTTGAATTTAGTTACAATTAATTTTTATAAACACCTCTTGATTACTATTTACCTTTGTTGAGTGTTCAAAAAAAATAGTTTTATCTTTAAATTCAGCTTCAATTAAATAAAAGTTTCCTTTAAAATAAGAATTTACCACTTTAGCTTTTAACTTAGAATTTGAATTTGAAGTTAAGGTAATCTCATTTGGATATAATAATACCGTTTTGTTTAAAGTTTTCTTTGAATCAATTAACTTTAATGGAAGTTCATTTATTTCATTAAAAAATGACGCAACATACGCAGATTTTGGTTGGTTATATAACTGTTCTGGCGTTCCTTGGGCAACAACTTTTCCATTTCTAATTACTAAAATTTCATCGGCAAAAGAAAGTGCATCAGTAGTATCATGTGTTGCAACAATACACAAAATATTTTTAGATTTTAAGTACTTAAACAAACTTCTCCGAAGCTTATTTTTTCTAAAATTATCTATATGGCTAAAAGGTTCATCCAATAATAAAACCTCTGGTTCTTTAGCCAATACTTTTGCAATTGCAATACGCTGTTTTTGACCGCCACTAAGGTTTTTAACTTTGGTTTTTAAAAAATCAGTCATATCCACAACTTTTAATAATTCTAGAATCCTATTTTGTTTATTAGGATCTAAACTTGATATGTTTTTACCTACATTTTCTTCAACTGTTATATAAGGCATCAAATCAAAATCTTGCGGTAAATATTTCATAAATTCTTCACCTGGAATCAAATAAAAATTTGGCCCAAGCAATTTATTTTCATTCCAATAAACAGCTCCTTTATCTATATGTAACAGCCCATAAATAATTTCTAATAAAGTGCTTTTTCCACAACCACTTTCACCTACAATGGCAATATAATCTCCTTTATTAGCTTTAAAACTAATATTTTTTATGACTTCGTTTAAAGTGTACCCAAATGAAACCTTATCTACTTTTAACATAATTTATTTTATTCAAAACCTATATGAAGTAATGCATCTCCTTGATTTACCACGGGAGAATGGTTAGCATTTAATATATAACCTTCTTGCGGGTTTTTAAAAATGGTTTCATTAGTACCAAAAGGGTCTGAGATACTTCCTAATTTAATGCCTTTTTCAACCTTTTGTCCAACGTTTATATAAGATCTATACATTCCTGATTGTTTGGCTCTTATCCATTTAGAACTTTTAATTAGAATGGGTGGGTTTTCTTTAGAATGTTTTGATATTTTAGAAGAAAAATCTCTCATTCCTAAGTGATGCATTACATTAATTGCACCTTGAATACCAACTTTTGTCACTATTTTATCAAGATTTAATGATTTTCCTCCTTCAAAGAGAAGAACTTTTTTACCTAAATCTACCATAGATTTTCTAAAAGTCTTTTCTTTATTCTTGCTATAAACAATAAATGGAGATCCAAAAATTTTAGCCAATTCTAAAGTTTCGTCATCTGTACCATCAATTCTAACTTGAGAATAATTAAAACGTTGAGCCCCTCCAGTATGATAATCGATACAATAATTTACTTTTGGAATAACTTTCATCATTAAATGATACGCAAATCTACTTGCTAACGATCCTTTAATAGATCCTGGAAAAGCTCTATTTAAATCTCTACCATCTGGAAACTCTCTTGTTTGATTTAAAAATCCAAAAACGTTTAATAAAGGAATACAAATTACAGTACCACAATCAGGCCTATGCAATTCTGAAGCTATTAATTGCCTTACAATTTCAACTCCGTTAGTTTCATCTCCATGAATGCCCCCTATTAATAATAAACAAGGTCCTTCTTTTTTACCTCTAGAAACAATGATGGGGACTTCAATTTTAGTTCCAATACTAAGCTGAGCAATATCCATTTTTAATTGTATGGTTTGCCCTAAACTTATTTTTTGATTTAGAATTTTAAACTCATTCGGCATGACGCTCAATATAATGAATTATTTTTCCAGCAATATCAACTCCTGTAGCAGCTTCAATTCCTTCTAAACCAGGAGAAGAATTCACTTCTAAAATTAAAGGGCCTCTATCTGATTGTAATAAATCTACACCTGCAACACCTAACCCCATAACTCTTGCTGCTTTTAATGCAGCGTTTTCTTCATCTATAGATAATTTTATAATTTCAGCAGTACCTCCACGGTGTAAGTTTGAACGAAATTCGCCTTCTTTTCCTTGTCTTTTCATGGCGCCAACAACTACACCATCAACAATAAAAACTCTAATATCAGCTCCCTTTGCTTCTTTTACAAATTCTTGAACAATTACTCTTGCTTGTAACCCATTAAATGCTTCTAAAACAGATGTTGCTGCATTGTCATTTTCAGCTAAAACCACCCCTAAACCTTGAGTTCCTTCCAATAATTTTATAACTAAAGGAGTGCCCCCAACGTCATGGATTACATCTTCTACGTTTTTAGAATAATTGGTAAACACCGTTTTTGGTAAACCTAAACCTGCTCTGGATAATACTTGTAAACTTCTAAGCTTATCTCTAGAGCGCATTAGTGCTTGAGATTCAACAGCTGTAAAAACTTTCATCATTTCAAACTGACGCACTACAGCTGTTCCAAAAAAAGTAACCGAAGCTCCAATCCTAGGGATTACAGCATCTACATTTGTAATAAGTTCATGTTTATATCTAATTGCTGGTTTTTTCTTTTCAATAATAATATCACATTTAGTATGGTCAATTATTAACATTTCGTGATTTCTATTTTTACCTGCTTCAACAAGTCTTTTTGTAGAATATAAATTTGGATTTCTTGATAAAACAACAATTTTCATGTGAGTTTGTTTTATGAATTAGTTTTTTTAAATGATACATTTTTTTTAGCTGTATCAACAATAAATTTTTTGGATAGAAATTTTCTTCCCAACAATACTGGATATTTCATAGATCCTCTTTCTGTTAGTGTAAGCTCAATTGGATATTTTTGACTGAAAAGAACAATTTCTGTTAAAATTAGATATCTATCTTCTACCATTCCATTGGAACTTTTTACTTTTTTTTGAGTAAAATTTTCAAATAAAAAATATTTTTCATGATATTTTTCATGCTTAGGATCTAAAAACTGACATTTTAATTGATGATTTTCAATTTCTATGTGATGACAATGAAAACTTGATGTAAATGCTCCAGTGTCAATTTTAATATCAATATCAAACAATTCTAGTTTTGGAAAATCTGCAATATCAGTTCTGCCTATAATTAATTTTTCAGTATTATTTTTCAAAAGAGATAAAGAAAGTATAAAAATTTAAAATTTATTTTTTATGATTTTTGAGTGCCAAAAGTAAACTTTTATTAAATATAGAAAAGGTTTTGAATAAAATAAATATTTTATTGATAAATAGTTAGCAAAAAAAGGATTGTTTTAAAATTTAAAACAATCCTTTTAGTTTAATATATTAAATTCGTTTATTCTTGAGAATTGATAGCTTCTTTAATTTTAGTTTCTAATTCTTCTGCTAATTCAGGATTGTCTTTAATTAATCCTTTAACTGCATCGCGACCTTGACCTAATTTAGTATCTCCATAACTAAACCAAGAACCACTTTTTTTAACAATTCCAAATTCTACACCTAAATCTAAAATTTCTCCTGTTTTAGAAATTCCTACACCATACATGATATCAAATTCAGCTGTTTGAAATGGAGGTGCTACTTTATTTTTTACAACTTTTACTTTAGTACTATTACCTATTACTTTGTCGCCATCTTTTATTTGGGTTCTTCTTCGAATATCTAATCTAACTGAAGCATAAAATTTTAAAGCATTTCCCCCAGTGGTTGTTTCAGGATTACCAAACATCACTCCAATTTTTTCACGTAATTGATTGATAAAAATAACAGTACAATTGGTTTTATGAATAGTTCCTGTTAATTTACGCAAAGCTTGAGACATTAAACGAGCATGTAACCCCATTTTAGAATCACCCATTTCTCCTTCAATTTCACTTTTAGGCGTTAAAGCAGCAACCGAGTCTACAACTACAATATCAATAGCTCCAGAAGAAATTAAATTATCAGCAATTTCTAAAGCTTGTTCCCCATGGTCAGGTTGAGAAATAATTAAATTATCAATATCTATTCCTAAATTTTGAGCATAAAAACGATCAAAAGCGTGTTCAGCATCAATAAAAGCTGCAATACCTCCTGCTTTTTGAGCTTCTGCAATTGCGTGTAAGGTTAATGTTGTTTTACCTGATGACTCTGGACCATAAATTTCAATAATTCTTCCTCTTGGGTAACCTCCAACTCCTAAAGCTAAATCTAACCCTAATGATCCTGAAGAAATAGCATCTATATCATCTATTGCTACATCTCCCATTTTCATTACAGTTCCTTTCCCATAAGCTTTATCTAATTTATCTAAAGTAAGCTGTAATGCTTTTAATTTTGCTACTTTTTCTTTGTCTTCTGCCATAATATTAAAAAATATGTTTAAAATGAATGTTGCTAAAATATAAAAAAGTATTGAGTATATTTAGCCTTTGTTTAGAATTCTATTAACTATTATTAACATGAAAATAAAAAATTTATTAATTGCATTTATTGTACTAATTTCCAATAACTTAATAGCTCAAAATGATGCTATTTCTGCTTTTTTATTGAAATGGGAAAATTCTAAAAATTATTTAATAGAAATTGCAGATGCTATGCCTGAGGAATCTTATAATTTTAAACCTATTGAAAGACAAATGAGTTTTAAAGAGCAGCTACTCCATATAAGAACTAATATGGTGTGGTTAAGTGAAACTTATTTTATGAATGAAAACTTTACAAAAACGGGCAAAATTAATCCTACAACAAAAAAAGAAATTATTGAGGAATTAACTATAACTTTTAATAAAGTTTCAAAAATTATTAATCAAACTTCTTTAGATGATTTAACTACAAAAGTTGATTTTTTCGCGGGCTCTAAAAGCAAATTACAAATTTTAAATTTATTACAAGATCACGTTACACACCATCGTGGGCAATTAATTGTCTATTTAAATTTAAATAATATTACGCCTCCAAAATATAGCGGATGGTAATTAGTTTATTTACTTACACAATTTATTTAGTTGTGCATATTGTAATAGTATAACCGTTTTAGCGTCTTTAATTTCTCCTGATGAAATCATGTGTATAGCTTTGTTAAAATTAAGCTCTAATACTTCAATTTCTTCGTGTTCAGAAGCTAAGCCACCTCCATTACCAAGTTTCATTTCATCAGAATACTCTGCAATAAAATAATGAATTTTTTCTGTAACTGCTCCTGGTGTAGAATAAATTTCAAATAATTTTGTTGGATTGTTTATTTGGTAACCGGTTTCTTCTTCAGCTTCTTTTTTAATACACGTTAATGGATCATCTTCATCTAATAAACCAGCACAAACTTCAATCATCATACCATCTGAATTGGCATTTAAGTAGGTGGGCATTCTAAACTGTTTGGTTAAAATTACCGTGTTTTTTGTAGAATTATATAATAAAATTGCAGCTCCATCTCCTCTATCATAACATTCTCTATTTTGTGTTTGCCACTCTCCTTTTTGGGTTTTGTAGTCAAAATTTACTTTATCTAATTTATACCAATCGTTGGCTAAGTTTTTTATATAATTAATTTTAACTTTAGAATTTTTCATTAAAAATTATGAATTATTGTTTAATTAAAGAATTGGTACCAAAACAGCTATATTCTTTGTTTGGAAAAGACACATCAAAAATGGTTTTAATTTCAGAAACACTAATTTTTTCTATAGTTAAACGTGCTTTTCCTCCTGGAACAAAATTTTCAATAAGTTCAGTTTCAAAAATAAAAATATCATCTGTTGATAATTCTTCATTCAAAATATACTGATTTACATAACCTTCATTGTTAAATTGTCTGTAAACTAATTTATTTCTAGAAGTATCAAAACTTATAAATCCTTTATCTATATGGTGCTCTCCTTTTGGGTTTTGTTCTGTTGGTTTAAAATTAGATTCATGGGTAACTTCAATATATTTATTATTCATTATAAAATTATAAGAAGCTGTAATTTCTGAGGTAGAGTTTCCAAAACCACTTCCAGTTCCTTTCCAATCTCCTATTAAAAATTGTAATTTATGTAAGCTATTATCTTGTGAAAAAGAATAAAATGTACTTAAGCTTAAAAATACTAAAATGGTTAACTTTTTCATTTAAATATAAGTTTTAAGTTAATTTTTTATCATTGCTATATGTGGAATATTATCTTCTAAATACTCATCACCTATTTGTTTAAAACCATGTGACTCATAAAAAAATTTTAAATATGTTTGAGCTGAAATTTTTATTGTAATTTCGTTAAAATAATGTTCAATTGCTTTTATAGAATGTTTTAAAATAATATGTCCATAGCCATATTTTCTCTCATTAGCCGCAACCACCACTCTTCCAATACTTGCATTTAAAAAATAATCATTAGGTTTAAAAATACGTGTATAAGCAACAATTTTATCATTTTTAAACCCTAAAATATGCATTGCTTTTTGATCTTTGTAATCAATATCTTGATATACACAGTTTTGTTCAACAACAAAAACCTCACTTCGAAGTTGGAGAATTGCATACAATTCATTTGTTGTTAATTCTGAGAATGATTTTACTACAACTTCTAACATATTAATCTTGTTTTATCAATTCTTTTAAATCATCTCTCTTAAATTCTGGTTGAAAATTACAATGATTAATATGAAATTTTTCCAAAAGCATAGTTTCAATAGTTTCGCAAATAATATCAAATTCAGAAAGTTTAATATCATTCATAAATTCAATATGAGCTTCAATATGAATATCGTGATCGTTCAATTGCCAAATATGAACGTGATGTATATTTTTAACTTCATTTATTTTTAAAACTTCAGTAGCAACATTATCAATCATAATATGTTTGGGTGCAAAAAGCATTAAAATTTTTACGGATGAAATTAAAATGTCCCAACTAAGGTATATTAAATAAACTGAAATTATAAGAGTTAATAAACCATCTACCCAATAAATTTGATAATATTTCATTAATAAACCACCTATTAAAACCGCTACAGAGGTTAACATATCTGATAACAAATGAATGTATGCAGAACGCATATTTAAATTACTTTGTGCATCTTTTTTTAATAATAAAACACTAAATCCATTAGCGGCAATTCCTAAAATTGCTAACCAAATAACTAAATTACTTTCTATTTCAATTGGAGCTGAAAAACGTTTAACTGCTTCAATACCTAAGAAAATTGCTACTACTATTAGAGTAGCTGCATTTATAAATGCAGCAATAATTTCGGCACGTTTATACCCAAAAGTATATTGTTTGGTTTGCTTTTTTTTACGGGTAAGAATATTAGCTATATAACTAATTATTAAGGATATAACATCTGAAAAATTATGAACAGCATCAGAAATTAATGCTAAACTTCCTGAAATAAAACCTCCAATAACTTGAGCTGTTGTAATAAGTATATTTAAAACAATTGAAAGCAATAAATTTGTTCCAGATAAAGTAGTATGACTATGTGAATGATTGTGACTCATTTTTTTAATTTTATAACACAAAATTAGAGTTTAAATTTATGCAACTTTGTTGCAAACTTCACAAATTCCTTTAATTATTATTTCGGTAGTAAAAACTTTAAAATTTTTTAACTGAATTTTTGGTAGTGACACATAATTTATACAAGTGGTAATTTTACATTTTTCGCAATAAAAATGTGGATGAATATCAGTATGCTTTTCAATTTTACAATTACTTTCACATAATGCATATTTAGTAACTCCTGTTCCATCATTAATTTTATGAACTAAAGCTTTAGTTTCAAAAGTTTTTAATGTTCTATAAAGTGTTGTTCTTTCTGAATAATAAAATTTATGTTCTAATTGAGGTAAACTAATGGCAGAATTTTGTTCTAAAAAAAACTGCAATACTAAAATACGCATTGCAGTTTTTTTAATTTTTTTAGTATTTAAGAGCTTAGTTATTTCATTATGATAAATCATATTAACAACATTTTGTAGGTATTTTATCTACACGATTTTGATGTCTTCCACCTTCAAATTCAGTATTTAAAAAAATATCTACAAAACTTAAAGCTTGTTGTAATGAAACAAAGCGAGCAGGAATTGATAAAACATTTGCATTGTTATGTAAACGAGCTAATTCAACTAATTCATTATTCCAACAAAGTGCAGCACGAATTCCTTGATGTTTATTAGCAGTCATTTGTGCGCCATTTCCACTTCCACAAATTATAATTCCAAAAGCTGCTTTATTGTTTTCAACAGCATCAGCTACAGGATGAATCGCATCTGGATAATCCATACTATCTGAAGTATCAGTTCCAAAATTTAAAACTTTAATACCTTTGCGTTCTAATTGTTTAATAATTTCAAATTTATACTCAGTACCGGCGTGATCATTACCAATTGCAATTACCATAGTTGTAGTTTTGTTAATAAGTTAGGCTACAAAAATACAAATTCACCGTTATTAACAGCAATAAAAACAAATGTTAATAGTATTTTTTATATAGTTGATTAACAATTAGTTTACATAAATTTAAGATTGTGAATAAGTTTAGAGTTAAAAAAGAAAACTATTTTTTGAATTATAAAAAGTTTTTATTAATACTAAAATTAGATTTTAACTCGCAAATTTTTTTATTGAATTTTTAAATCAAGTTTTAAACATATTTTAAAGCTGTTATTAACACTCAAATTAAAAAATATTATACAAAAAAATGGGGAATTAACACTATTAACAGCTTGTTAATAACTACTACATTTCTATTGATTTTAAACATTTTAAAATTTAAGTAAATGTTAATAGAATTTTAAAAACGATATTTCAAAATATTAAAACAAAAAGTTATTGTAGCTATTAACAACCTATAATAACAAAAAATATTTTTTAAAATTTTAAAAACTTCTTTTTATAATAATTCTAATTGTTAATAAAGTTGAAAATTTTAACCTGAGCCGCCTTTTTTAAAATTGTAGGAGAAGAAGTAACGGTTTCAATTGATTCATCTTCATTTGAAAAGAAAGTATTGATGCTCTTTATAGAAATATAAATTCCTATAAAAAAGATACAAATAAAAAAGATAATAATTTTAAATAACCGTTTCATTGTTAAGCTGTTCTGTTTTTAATAGACGAACAATTTTAACATTTGTTACAGTTTTATTAAGAAAATTTTAACTTTTATTTTTTATGGTACTATAAAATTAATTGATTTTGGTACAATAGAGACACTAAAACTACCCGAACCAATTATTTCTCCATCTGCTTGAATATAAGTATCTTGTGTGTCTAAAACAGTAATTTTTAACTCAGAAGATTTGTAATTTTTTATTATTTTTAAATGAGTTATTTTTCCATTAAATAAACCTTTAATATTTTTTAAAAGTGTTAAAAGTGAAATATTTTTAACATAAGTTATATCAAATAAACCATCTGTTGAATTGGCATTTTGAGTTAATTGCATACCTCCACCTGAATATTTACAAATACCTATTAATAAAGCAAGTGCTTTACCTTTTAATACTGTTTTATTAAATTTTATTTCTAAATTACTTTTTTTATAAGTTGTTAAACTCACTAAAGCACCTGTTAAATACGCTAAAAAACCTAAATGTTTATACTTATGAACTTTATTAACTACATAACCATCAAATCCAATACCAGCTAAATTATTAAAGTAAATTTCTTTACCAGTTTCTTTAATATTTAGTTTACCTATATCTTGTTGAATAATTTTTTCAGCTTTAATAACTTTTATAGCTTCTTTATAATTTTTTGAAATATGATAAGTTTTTACCCAATCATTTCCAGTACCAATAGGTATAATTCCAATTTTTATATTGGAAATATTTTTACTATTTAAACTTAAAACAGCATTCACAAAATTATGTATTGTACCATCACCACCTACACAAATAAGCTTTTTATAACCTTTATTTATTGCTTGATGAATTAGTTTAATGGAATGTTTTTCATATGCTGTAAAAGCAAATTCAAATTCTATATTTTGATGATTTAATTCTTTATAAATTTTAGGCCATTTTTTTTTAGAAATCCCATTTCCTGAAGTTGGATTTACTACAACAAACCATTTTGTACTCATTTGGTATAAATTAAAAAGAGCACCAAAATACAAATTGTTATTTATATAGTTGTTATTATTTATTACACGTATAATTATTTGTATTTTTGATGAAATTTTAGCCCAATATATGTTTAGAAAAAATATAAAACTTCAATTTATATTAATAAATATAGTTCTTTTATTACTTGTAATTATTGCTTTATTTTCAATTAAACATTTAAAAAATAATTATAATAAAGAAATTGAAAAAACATTAAATACAGCATCTAGTAGCGTTCAATCAGCTTATCATTTATGGTTAGAAAATTTAAAAGTAGATATTGAACTTGTTGCAAATGATCCAGTAGTAATTAATTTTACTGAAAAACTATTAACATACCCTCTAGATTCATCAATATTAATTAATAATAATACACAGACAGAATTAAGAAAATATTTAAATCCATTTTTAAAAATACATGACTATATAGGCTTTTTTATAATATCAACAGAAAACTATGTTAGTTATGGATCTATGAGGAATTCTAATATTGGAACAAAAAATTTAATAAGTAAAGATTATCCAGATTTATTTGATAAAGCAAAAAAAGGAGAATTTTTTGTTGTACCTCCAATTGCTTCAGATGTACCTTTAAACAATAAAAATAATTTTGAAAAGGAATTAACTATGTTTATTGGTTCACCTATTAAAAATAAAAAAGGCAAAATAATTGCTATATTAACTTTTAGAATTAACCCTTTAAAAGATTTTAGTAATATCGCTAAATTTGGAACTATTGGTAATAGTGGGGAAACTTATGTAATTGATAAAAATGGTTTTATAGTAACTCAAAGTAGATTTTTAAAAAAGTTAAAACAAGATTCACTTCAAGTACATATCTCAAATTCTGAAACATTTAAAGTTACTAATCCTAGTAGTAATAAATTTAAAGAAAATAGTATTAAAATTAAAAATCAGTATTTACCATTAACGCTAGCTGCTAAAAATGTATTAAATAAAGAAACTAACATAAATACCGAAGGTTATTTTAATTATTTAGGAACTGAAGTAATTGGATTTTGGACTTGGGATGAAATTCTTCAATTAGGTTTTATTACAGAAATTAATGTTTCAGAAGCGTTAAATCCATTTTATAAATCTAGAAATATTGTTTTATTTATGTTAATAGTAACAATAATTTTAGTATTATTATTATCATATTTAATCATAAAACTAGCTAAAAAACACAGATTAAAATTAGTAAAAATTAATGAAAGTCTTGAAACTAAAGTACATGAAAGAACACTTGAACTGCAAGAAATTAATGCTACTAAAGATAAATTTTTTTCTATCATAGCTCATGATTTAGCAAACCCATTTAATTATTTAATTGGTATGACAGATTTCTTATCTGAAAATATAGAAACTGTAGATGCTGAAACGAGAGATGAATTAATTTTAAAGCTTAATGATTCTGCAACAAGTGCGTTTGATTTATTATCTAACCTTTTAGTTTGGGCTAGAAGTCAACAAAAAATGATTAAAATTTCGCCTAAAAACTATAATTTAAAAGAATTAACTGATACTAGTATAAAACCACTTATAAATATAGCTAAAGAAAAAAATATTCAATTACTAAATAAAATACAACTAAACAAAGATGTTTATATAGATCAATATATGGTTTCAACAGTTATTAGAAATTTAGTAAACAATGCCATAAAATTTACTAACTATAATGGTATAATTGAAATTGAAGCTATTAAAAATGAAAATATAGTAACTATTTCTGTAAAAGATAATGGAGTAGGTATGAGTGAAGAAATACAATCAAAAATATTTAAAATTGGTGAAAAGGTTTCAACTCATGGTACAAATAATGAATCTGGTACTGGATTAGGTCTTATTTTATGTAACGAATTTATTTCTAAAAACAATGGTAAAATTTGGGTTGAAAGTATAGTTGGAATAGGATCTACTTTTTATTTTACAGTACCATCTGCATAAAATTTTAAACTCTTAATAGTAAATAAAATTATCTTACAATATTTAATATACTTTACTATTTAATTTAAACAATCTACAAATTTTAATTTAAATAACTTATAATTAACTTAATAGAAGTACAAATAATTGTACTTTTGATTATTAAATAAAACACATGTCAAAAAGAAAAAAAATTTATAAAAAAAAAGGAAATATTATTAAAGATTTAACTAGAAAAATCTTACAAATTTTAAATCAATCACCAGGTAATAGTTTTAATTATCGACAAATTTCTGCAAAATTAGATATTACAGATGCTAATGGTAGAAATCAAATTATTCAAAAATTAGAAGCATTAAAATCACAACAAAAGGTAGAAGAAATAGAGCGTGGAAAATTTAAAATAATTCCATTTGATAAATACTTCATTGGAACTATAGATGCTACTGCAAATGGAAATGCTTATTTTATTTGTGATGAATTAGAGCATGATATTTACATACCAGCTCGTAATTTAAATAAAGCCTTAGATAAAGACACGGTTAAAATATATTTATACAATAGAAGAAATAGTAAAAAAGAAGAAGGCGATGTAGTAGAAATTATAAAACGCGCTAAAACAGAATTTGTTGGGGTACTTCAACTAAGTAAAAACTTTGGTTTTTTAGTTCCTGATGATTCTAAAATGTATGCAGATATTTTTATACCAAAAAATAAATTAAAAAATGCAGAACACGGTGTAAAAGTATTGGTTAAAATGTTAGATTGGCCAAACAATTCTAAAAATCCTTTTGGTGAAGTAATTGAAGTTTTAGGAAAGCCTGGTGATCACGAAACAGAGATTCATTCCATACTGTTAGAATACGGTTTACCTTATAAATTTCCAGAAAAAGTAGAAGCAGAAGCTGCTAACATTTCTTTTGAAATAACAGATGATGAAATTTCTAAAAGAAGAGATATGCGTAAAGATTTAACCTTTACCATAGATCCAAAAGATGCCAAAGATTTTGATGATGCCTTATCTTTCAAAGTATTAGAAAATGGTAATTATGAAATAGGAATCCATATAGCAGATGTTTCATATTATGTCCAAGAAAACACTATTTTAGAAAATGAAGCTTATGAAAGAGCTACTTCGGTATATTTAGTTGATAGGGTAGTACCTATGTTACCAGAAGTATTATCTAACGGTGTTTGCTCTTTACGCCCTCAAGAGGAAAAATTAACCTTTTCTGCAGTTTTTGAAATCAATGAAAAAGCTCAAATTATACATGAATGGTTTGGAAGAACTGTAACCTATTCAGATATAAGATTTGCTTACGAAGAAGCACAAGAGATTATAGAAACTAAACAACCTATAATTTCAAAAGAAATTTCTATAACAGGTGAAGCATATACAGTAACACCTGAAATTGTAACAGCTATATTAACATTAGATACTTTAGCTAAAAAACTTCGTAAAAAGCGATTACAGCAAGGTGCAATAACTTTTGATAGAGTAGAGGTAAAATTTAATTTAAATGAAAATGCGGAGCCAATAGGTGTGTTTTTTAAAGAATCTAAAGATGCTAATAAACTAATTGAAGAGTTTATGTTGCTTGCTAATAAAAAAGTTGCAGAATTTATTGGAAGTAACAAAGGTGTACCAAGTAAAAAAACATTTATTTATAGAGTTCATGACGAGCCTGATATTGAAAAATTAGCTTCGCTTCAAACCATTGTTAGTAAGTTTGGTTATACCAATAAAATTGATACTAAAAATAAAAAAACGACTTCAGAATCTTTAAATAAATTGTTAAAAGATGTACATGGAACTGGTGAAGCAAATATGATTGAAACACTAGCGGTACGATCTATGAGTAAAGCTGAATATACAACAGAAAATATTGGTCATTACGGATTGGCTTTTGATTATTACAGTCATTTTACATCACCAATTCGTCGTTATCCAGATGTTATGACGCATAGATTATTACAGCATTACTTGGATGGTGGTAAATCTCCTAAAGCTGAAGCTTATGAAGAAAAGTGTAAACATTCATCCGATATGGAACAACTAGCTTCTAAAGCCGAACGAGATTCCATAAAATACATGCAAGTAAAATATATGGAAGATCATAAAGATCAACAATTTGAAGGGGTTATTTCGGGTGTTACCGAATGGGGAATTTATGTTGAAATCATTGAAAATAAATGTGAAGGAATGGTTCGTATTCGTGAAATTAAAGATGATTATTATTTATACGACGAAAAACAATATGCTTTAGTGGGTCAATCAACAAATAATTTATATCAACTCGGAGATCGCGTTATCATAAAAGTAAAACATACAGATTTAGAACGTAAGCATCTAGATTTTAATTTATTAGAAAAAATTGATAAATAATTAACTAAAAAGGTATAATTATTGTTTTATAAAATAGTTATAGAAATAAATATTTATTACAATGAAAAAAATAACTTTATTACTGATACTTATTTCAACCTTAGGAATGAGTCAAGAAACCATTACCACAAAATTAGGAGATTTTCATACCTTAAAAGTTTTTAATGGTTTAACAGTTGAATTACAAAAAGCAGCAACTTCAAAAGTTGTAATTTCAGGATCACAATCTGAAGATGTATCAATTAAAAATGCGGATGGTGTTTTAAAAATTAGATTACATTTTCCAGATAGTTTTACTGCAGAAGATGTAAAAATTGTATTATTTTATTCGAAAGATATAGATGCATTAGATGCTAATGAAGGTGGTAAAATTTTTTCTGATGAAACATTAAAACAACAACATTTAGAAGTAAGAACACAAGAAGGGGCAAAAATTAATTTAGCGGTTAATACCAAACATTTAACAGTTAAAAGTGTTTCAGGAGGTATTATAGAATTAACAGGTGTAACAGAAAATCAAACAGTTGAAGCAACTACAGGAGGAATATATGAAGCATTTGAAATGCAAAGTAAGCAGGCAATTGTTACCGCTGCATCTGGTGCTAACGTTGAAGTTAGTACAAGTGAAATTTTAGATGCTAAAGTTCGTTTTGGAGGGAATATTTACTACAAAGGTACGCCTGAAGTGCTTAAAACAAAAAAAGTAATAGGAGGTAAAATTGTAGATAAAAACTAATAATAAAGTTTTTTAACCAAAAAAAATTGAGTTTTATAAAAGTTAGTATTGGTTTTGAATTAATTACTATCTTTGTAACTTAAAATTTAAACAAATGAATGCACTTTATATATTTTTAGGAATGGTTGGACCTTGGCAATGGATTATAATTGGATTGGCAATTTTATTATTGTTTGGAGGAAAAAAATTACCAGAATTAATGAAAGGCTTAGGTGGCGGAATTAAAGAATTTAAAAAAGCTACAAAAGAAGACGATGGTGAAGATGAAAAGATTGAAGATAAAAAGTAATTCATAACATGTTATTACATAAAAAAACCTGAGCAAATTTTGCTCAGGTTTTTTTATGTTCAATATTTAGAATTTTACAGCAGTTCCAGAAGCTGTAACCATTAGCATTCCTCCATTAGGGCCAACAGTTTCATAATCTAAATCCACACCAATTACAGCAGTTGCTCCTAGTCTTTGAGCTTGTTCTTCCATTTCTTTTAATGCGGTTTCTTTAGCTTCTCTTAAAACTCTTTCATAAGAGCCTGATCTTCCACCCACAATATCTCTAATTCCAGCAAAAAAGTCTTTAAATATATTAGCTCCAATAATGGTTTCACCAGTAACAATTCCAATATATTCTTTAATATTGTTGGTTTCTAAGGTATTAGTAGTTGATAATATCATAATTTAGTTTTTAGAATCTTTTTTATCATTTGCTTTTTTCATTGCTTCACCAATTTGGTTTGAAGCTGTAAACGAAGCCACCATATTATTTAACATATCACTTCCGGCTTGTGGCGAATTCGGTAATAATATTAAATTAGAATTTACGTGTTCACCAATACTTTGTAAAGTATCATAATGTTGGGTTACTACAATTAAAGCAGATGCTTCTTGAGAATTGATACCCACATTATTTAAAACATCAACCGATTCTTCTAAACCACGTGCAATTTCTCTACGTTGATCTGCAATACCTTGTCCTTGTAAACGTTTACTTTCTGCTTCTGCTTTTGCTTTTTCAACAATTAAAATGCGTTGAGCATCACCTTCAAATTGCGCTGCTACTTTTTCACGCTCTGCAGCATTAATTCTATTCATTGCTTGTTTTACTTGAGAATCTGGATCAATATCTGTAACTAATGCTTTTACTATATCGTAACCGTAATCGAGCATAGCTTCTTTTAATTCTCTTTGAATTGCAATAGCAATGTCGTCTTTTTTCTCAAAAACATCATCTAAAATCATTTTAGGAACTTCAGCTCTTACCACATCAAAAATATAGGCAGTTATTTGGTCGTGAGGGTTTTGAAGTTTGTAAAAAGCGTCGTATACTTTTTCTTTTAAGATTTGAAATTGAACAGAAATTTTTAATTGTACAAAAACATCATCTTTTGTTTTTGTTTCTACAATTACATCTAACTGTTGAATACGTAAACTAACACGTCCTGCAACTTTTTCAATTAAAGGTACTTTAAGGTTTAATCCTGGAGAATTGGTTCTTACATATTTTCCAAAACGTTCAATAACAGCAATGGTTTGTTGTTTTACTACAAATAAACCAGATAAAATAAGTACAGCAACAATAAAAATAATTACATAGGTTTCTATCATTTTAATTTTTTTAAAGATTAATAACAAATTTAAAGATACTATGTTTTAAAATTGAATTCAAAACATAATGTATTTATTTGTAGCTTGAATAATAAAAATGTTACAGTCTTTAAAAAAGCAGCGTAAGATATTAAATTAAGTTAAGGTTTCTATGGCTTTATTTATTCTATTAATGGTTGCTTGTTTACCAAGCATTTCAGCAATATCAAATAGGTGAGGCCCTTTCATAGCACCAACTAAGCTTAACCTAAAAGGTTGCATTATTTTTCCAAAACCTATTTCTTTTGATGTAATCCAATCTTTAACAATAGTTTCTATATTTTGCGAATTAAAATCTTCAATTTTTTCTAAAACAGGAATTAATTCATTCATTAAGGATGAAGTGTCTTCTTTCCAGTTTTTCTTTGAAGCTTTAACATCATAATTAACAGGGGTTTGAAAGAAATAATCACTTAATTCCCAAAAATCAGTTACAAATGTAGCGCGTTCTTTAATTAAAGAAACTACTTTGGTAATATAATTAAAGTCTTTTGATATTCCTTTTTCTGATAAAATAACTTTATATGATTTAGCTAATTCTTCATTAGATTTTAACATCATATATTGTTGATTAAACCACTTGGTTTTATCGGGACTAAATTTGGCGCCACTTTTACTAACACGTTCTAAAGAAAATGTTTGAGAGAGCTCTTCTAAAGTGAATAATTCTTGTTCAGTACCTGGATTCCAACCTAATAAGGCAAGCATATTAATAAATGCTTCGGTAAAATATCCATCTTCTTTATAACCGCGAGAAATTTCTTTTGTTGCTTCATTTTTATATTCTAAAGGAAATACAGGAAATCCTAATTTATCACCATCACGTTTGCTTAATTTTCCTTTTCCTACTGGTTTTAAAATTAAAGGTAAATGTGCAAATTTAGGAATTTCCCATTCAAAAGCTTCATACAACGCAATATGGAGTGGTAATGATGGTAACCATTCTTCACCTCGAATTACATGACTGATTTCCATTAAATGATCATCTACAATATTTGCCAAATGATAGGTTGGCATTCCATCACTTTTAAATAAAATTTTATCGTCTAAAATTTCCTTTTTAAAGGAAACATTTCCACGTATAATATCTATTGCATTAATAGTTTCAACATCTTTTTTTTGGTTGTACATTTTAAAACGAACTACATATTTTTCACCATTTGAAATACGTTTTTCAACTTCTTCTTTTGAAAGAGTTAATGAATTGGTGAGTTTTTCTCTATTGTGCCAATTGTAAATAAAGGTTTTTCCTTTTTCTTCATGGTTTTTTCTATGAAAATCTAGTTCCTCAGCAGTGTCAAATGCATAATATGCTTTTCCTTTTGTAATTAATTCTTCGGCATATTTTTTATAGATTTCTTTACGTTCAGATTGGCGATAGGGTCCAAATTTTTCATTTTTATTAGGTCCTTCATCAAATGGAATATTACACCAATTTAAGGCGTCAATAATATACTGTTCGGCATTTTTTACATAACGAGTTTGATCTGTGTCTTCAATTCTTAAAATAAAAGTTCCGTTGTGTTTTTTAGCAAATAAGTAGTTAAAAAGAGCTGTTCTAACTCCTCCAATATGTAAAGGTCCTGTTGGACTAGGTGCAAATCGTACTCTAACGTTGTTCATTTTAATTTGTTTTAAAGTGCAAAGATAATTTATAGATATAAAAATTAGCATTTATATTACAAAAAAAAGGTTGCTCGAAAGCAACCTCTAAAATCAGCCCAATAAATGATTTTAAGAACCCTTTGATAAAAATCAAAGAATACGTTAACGTAGGGATATATTAAAAGACAATTTTTTCATCTTACTAAAAACTACTATTTGTTTATTTGTTTAACAATTGGAGTTTCAGAATAATTAATTACTTTATTTAACAAATAAAAATTTAAACAAACTGCAATTAAAATGAACAATCCAATAGCAAATCTTTTAATACTCATACGTGTAAAATTTTTATTAGTAAACATTTTAACTTAGTAATTATATACTACAAATGTATGTGTGCTTGAACTAAATTTTAGCAGTAGATATCCCTGTTTTAATAGGGGAAATATCCCCTTATTAAAGTTTTTCATTTTAAATTAAAAGCGTAACTTTAACTTTTTAACCAAACGAAATATTACTATGAATAAAATTACCCCAACTAGAGCCAAAGAACTAAACCAAAATTTTGTAAAAACTCGTGGAAAAGCAATAGATATAGCTATTGGAAAAAAAGACGCTATCTCAGCTTGGTTTTCTATAGATGAATTAAAAGAATACATTGCTTTTGTTGAAAAAGAAGGCAAACAAAAAGGAGTTACAGTAAACGGATTGCGTGTATATTTTGGAGCCTATGCTGATACTGATATTGAGATACCAAAAAAGAACATGTCAACCGTATTTTTTGTACCTACTCAGGCAAATTTAGGCTCAGGAAATGGTGGAGATGGAGATAATAGCGATATTGGTGATATTGATGGATTAAATCATGGAACTATGGGTGAACCACCTTCAGCTACTTATCCTCAATAGTTTTGAATTTATATGCACTTTTTTTTCCAACGTTATATCTAATTGTTATAATTTTTGGAATTGTAAATTATAACAAAATTAAAGATGTTTTTTTCTTAAAACTTTTTTTAATTTTTTTAATTTATTCATTTTTAACTGAAATAACTGCTTTTTATATAGGTATTTATAAAGGCATTAATACTTTTTATATTTATAATACTTGGACTATTGTTAGCACTTATTTCTATTTATACTTTTTTTTAAATTTGGTTGGTAATAATTTTAAAAGAAACTTTTTAAAATTATTAATTTTGATTTATTCTATATTTTCAATTATTGATATACTTTTTTTTGCAGATTTTATTCATAAAGGTTTAAATAACAATACCATTATAGCAAATATTTTTATAGTAATTAGTATTTTAATTTATTTTTCTGAGCTATTACAAAGCAGCGCTATTTTAAATATTAAGCATACTATTTATTTTTGGATTGCTATAGGTGTTTTGCTTTATAATATTGGATTTTTACCTATTATAGTGATAGCTGAGTATATTAATTATTCGGGTGTTTTTAGATATACAATTTATGTATTAAATTTTATAACGGATAGTTGTTTTATCTTAGGTTTTGTATTAAGTAAAAAAGAGTATAATAAGTTAACATTAACATCTTTAGGTGAGTAAAATTTTAAGGTTATGAAATATAATTATTAGCTTATGGATCAAAAAGAAATTCAAGTATTGGTATTAGTAGTAACTATTGTTATACTGGTTTTATCCTTAGCAGTTATTCTATTTTTTTCTTACTTTCAAAAGAAAAAAACTGCTTATTTAATTGAACAACGTGAAACCAAAAAAAGATTTGAAGAAGAAATTACCAAATCAAAAATGGAAATTCAAGAACAGGCACTTCAAAATATTAGTTGGGAAATTCATGACAATGTAGGCCAATTGCTTTCTGTTGCTAAAATGCAATTAAATATGGTTCAATTTTCTTTGCCTGAGGAACAACAAATTAAAATACAAGAAACAGGAGATATTGTTGGTAAAAGCTTACAAGAGTTAAGAGGTTTAGCAAAATCATTAAACCCAGATACTATAAAAAATATTGGATTGGAAGAATCAATTGCTTTAGAGATAGGTAGATATAATAGATTAAATGTAATTAAAGCCGAATTAAAAATTCAGAAAGAACCTTTTATTTTAAGCAATGAAAAAGAAATCATTTTATTTAGAATTATACAAGAGTTTTGTAATAATACTTTAAAATATTCTAAAGCCAAAAATCTAGACATTCACTTAAATTTCAATGAAAAAGATTTAGAAATTATTGCAAAAGACAATGGTATTGGGTTTGATGTAAATGATTCAAGTTTGCAAACTGGAATTGGCTTGCTAAATATGAAAAGTAGAGCCAAATTAATTGGAGCAAAATTAGTACTTGAATCTTCTAAAAAGAATGGAACAAAGTTATATATTAGTTGCCCAAAATAAGCTTACTATGAACCCAATAAATATCATTATTGTAGACGACCATTTATTGTTTTCGAACGCATTAAAGGGGTTAATATCGAATTATAAAGAATTTAATGTAGTTGCTGTTTTAAAAGATGGAAGTGAACTGGTTGATTATTTTTCTAATAGCGATACAAAAGCACTTCCTGAAATTGTTTTAATGGATATACAAATGCCAATTATGAATGGTATTGAAGCCACCCATTGGTTAAAAGAACAGTATTCTAACATTAAAGTTTTAGCACTGTCTATGGAATGTGATGAAACAACTATTTTAAAAATGTTAAGAGCTGGTGCAAAAGGATATTTATTAAAAGATATTCACCCTACAATTTTACATCATGCCTTAATTGAAGTTCATAAAAATGGTTTTTATTATACTGAAAATGTTGCTAATACACTTTTAAATTCTATTGAAAATAAACCCATTATTAATAATGTAAAATTAAAGGAAAGAGAATTAGAGTTTTTAAAATTAAGTTGTTCTGAAATGACCTACAAGCAGATCGCAGAAGAGATGTGTTTAAGCCCCAAAACTATCGAAAATTATAGAGAAGCATTGTTTGAAAAATTAGAAGTAAAAACTAGAATTGGAATGGTGTTGTATGCTATAAAAGAAAAAATTGTGATACTTTAAGTTTAATTTTCTTTAATTTTATCCGTTATAACAATAAAAATTAAAGAATTGAGTCAATTTATAAACATACAAACAAAACTTCAACAATTTTATAAAAGGTTCTATTTAAATGAACTTATTAAAGGCTTGTTATTGTTTTTTTCTATTGGATGTTTATATCTTATTTTCACTTTATTTATTGAACACTTCTTTTGGTTAAAACCTTTAGCCCGTACTATTTTATTTTGGTTATTTATAATCGTTGAGCTGGTTTTAATTTTTACCTATATAAGCATTCCATTGGTAAAATTAAGTGGATTAAAAAAAGGAATTACCGATACCCAAGCTGCAAAAATTATTGGCAATCATTTTCCTGAAATTAGTGATAAGTTACTTAATATTATACAGTTAAAACAAATCCATGATGGTTCAGAGTTGATTGAAGCTAGTATAGAACAAAAAGCGAAGCAACTTCAACCTATACCTTTTAAAAAAGCGATCAATTTTAATAAAAACAAAAAATATATTAAATATGCGTTACTCCCAATTTTAATATGGCTACTCACGTTAATTACGGGTAATATTGCTATTTTAAATTCTAGCTTTTCACGTGTAGTACATCACAACACACCTTATGAACCTCCTGCACCTTTTTTATTCAATATAGCAAATACATCTTTAAGAGTTATAGAAAATCAACCTTTTACCTTACAAGTAGAAATTATTGGGAATACGCTGCCAGAAGATGTTATTATTAACTTTAATAATGAAAATTATTATCTTGAAAATAAAGGTTTTGGTAAATTTGAATATACATTTTCGAATATTAAAGAATCACTTAATTTTTATTTAGAGGCAAATGGAGTTGTTTCCAAAAAATATAAGATTACCAGTATTGAAACACCTATTATTAATAATTTAAAATTGGTTTTAAACTATCCAGCTTATACACTAAAAAAAAATGAAATATTACAAAATACTGGAAATGCCATTGTTCCGCTGGGAACAAATATTAGCTGGCAGATAGAAACTCAAAAAACCAGTCTAGTAAAGTTTATACGTAGTGAAATGGATACGGTAAATTTTGAACAACCTACGGAAAATTATTTTAGTTTTTCAAAACAAATCTTAAATCCTTTAAATTACCAAATAACAACTTCAAATTTAAAGTTAAGTGATTATGAATCCTTGAATTTTAATATTCAGGTAATAACTGACCAATATCCAAAAATAGAGGTGACTTCTAATATTGATTCAATTACGATTGGTCCTGTACAGTTTTATGGTCAATTAACCGATGATTACGGCATTCAAAAGCTTCAGTTAATATATTATGACAAAAACAATATAAATTCACGTAAAACGCATCCTATTTCAATTTCAAAATCTTTGTTTACAGACTTTTATTATATTTTTCCTGATGGTATCGAAATTGAAGAGGGTGTAACCTACGAGTTCTATTTTGAGGTTTTTGATAACGATGCCATTCATGGTTCCAAAAAAACCAAAAGTCGTGTTTTTAGTTATTATAATAAAACTCAAAATGAGCTCAAAGAATCTTTATTAAATAATCAAAAAGTAACCATTAATAAAATTGCAAATACTTTAAAAAGTGCAAAAGAAAATAACAAAGAGGCCAAAGAATTTAAAGATGAACTTCAGAAGAAAAGTGAAGCTAATTGGAATGATACAAAAAAGCTTAAAGAGTTTTTAAAAAGACAAAATCAGTATCAAGAAATGTTTGAAAAGCAAACAACTGATTTAGAAAAAGATTTGAACGAACAACCAGAAAACGAAAGGTTAAAAGAACAGAGAGAAGATTTAAAGAACAGAATTCAAGAGGCTAAAGAATTGGTAAAAAAGGAGAAATTATTAGAGGAACTTGATAATTTAACTAAAAAGTTAACTAAAGAAAATTTAGTTGATAAATTAAAAGATATAGCCAAAAAGAATCAACAAAAAGAAAAAAGTTTAGAGCGTATTCTAGAGCTTATGAAGCGTTTTTATGTGGAACAAAAAGCTTCTCAAATTAGTCAAAATCTAGAGGAACTTTCAACTAAAGAAAAAGAATTATCCAGTCAACAAAATGAAGATAATACCCCAACGAAGCAACAAGAGATTAATGATGATTTCAAAAAAATTAAATCTGAATTTAAAGAACTACTCCAACAGAATTCTAATTTAATTCGCCCAATGAAAATTCCAAATAGTACAGATGAAATTCAGGAAATAAATACAGATTTAGAAAAAGCTTTGGATAATTTAGAGAAGAACAATCCAACAAACGCACAAAAAAATCAAAAAAGAGCAGCAAAAAACATGAAAGCTCTAAGTAAAAAATTAGGAGCTTCTATGAGTGCAATGCAAGGAGAACAGATTGATGAAAATATTGATGATTTGAGAATTATAGTTGAAAACTTAATTGAATTTTCTTTTCAACAAGAAGCATTAATGGATAAATTTTCAGCTACTGATTTTCGTCAAGCAGACTATCCAAATAACTTAAAAAAACAATTTGTTCTTAAAGAATATTTTGAACATATAGATGATAGTTTGTATTTGCTTTCATTGCGAATGGTTAAAATGAGTTCTGTTATTCAAAAAGAAGTTTCCGATGTTCATTATTATATAAATGAATCTTTAACTAATTTTACCGATAATAAGTTTAATATAGGAGTTTCCAATCAACAATTTGTTATTACTTCTGCTAATAATTTAGCAGATGTATTGAGTGATTTATTGGAAAGTTTAATGAACGCTTCATCTAGTATGGGCAAAGGAAATGGAAATTCAAAGGATTTTGCTTTACCTGATATTATACAAAAGCAAGGTGAGCTTTCAGAAAAGGTGAAAAATGGCTCTTCTAAAAAGGAAGGTTCAGATAAAATGGATTCTGAATCTGAATCACAAACAGAACAATTAAATGAAGAATTATACCAAATTTATAAACAACAATCTCAATTACGTAACGCACTACAACAAATTCTAGAAAAAGGAACTTCTAAAGGATCCAATAAAGCAAAAGAAGTTCTTAAATCTATGGAAGAGTTAGAAGCTGAAATGCTTGAAAATGGATTTTCTGATGAAGTTTTAAAAAAGATGCAACAAATCAATTACGAATTATTAAAACTTGATGAGGCTAAGGAGGAGCAAGGAGAGGATAAAGAGCGTGAATCGGTATCAAATTACATGAATTATAAGCAACGAGTAATTGATCAATTAAAGCTTCAACATGAGTATAAGAATTATAATGAAATATTAAATAGACAATCATTACCTTTGCGCTCAATTTATAAAAATAAAGTACAAGAGTATTTTAAAATCAATGATTAGTATGATTGAGTTTAATTATGAAACTGCATTTAAATTAAAAGATGAAGAAAAAATTAAGAATTGGATTTCTTCATGCATTCTTCATTATGGATTTACTGAAGGTGAACTTAATTATATTTTTTGTGACGATGCTTATTTATTAAAATTAAATGTTGAGTTTTTAGAACACGATACTTTTACTGACATTATAAGTTTTGATTACACGCTTGGTAAGCTTATAAGTGGCGATATTTTTATATCCATAGAACGAGTTAAAGAAAATGCAAAAATATTTAGTCAAACACTTGATAATGAATTAAATAGGGTTATTATACATGGTGTTTTGCACTATATAGGATATAAGGATAAAACCGAAGGCGAAAAATTATTGATGAGAGCCGAAGAAGATGCTTGTTTAAAATTATTAGAATCTTAAATGTTCCACGTGGAACAAAATTTAGTTGATTATGTTTAATACAGAATATGATGTTATAGTTGTTGGAGGAGGTCATGCTGGTGGTGAAGCAGCTGCTGCAGCTGCAAATATGGGCGCTCATACATTGTTAATTACTATGAGTTTGCAAAATATTGCTCAAATGAGTTGTAACCCTGCTATGGGTGGAATTGCGAAAGGTCAGATTGTACGAGAGATTGATGCTTTAGGTGGTTATAGTGGTATTGTAACAGATAAAACAGCTATTCAGTTTAAAATGTTGAATAAATCTAAAGGGCCTGCAATGTGGAGTCCGAGAGCTCAAAGTGATCGAATGCGTTTTGCAGAATGTTGGCGAACTATGTTAGAGCAAACTGATAAATTGGACTTTTATCAAGATATGGTCAATGGTTTATTATTTGATCAAGATACAATTATTGGTGTTAGAACTTCTTTAGGAATTGAAATAAAAGCTAAAACTGTAATTATTACTGCTGGAACTTTTTTAAATGGCTTGATTCATATAGGAGATAAAACTTTTGGTGGTGGTAGAGCAGGAGAACGTGCTTCTACTGGAATAACAGAAGATTTGGTAAAAAAAGGATTTGAAGCAGGTAGAATGAAAACAGGAACTCCTCCTAGAGTGGATGGTAGATCTTTAGATTTCTCTAAAATGATTGAACAACCTGGTGATGAAAATCCTGAAAAATTCAGTTATTTGCCTTCAACTAAACCTTTGATCAAACAACGTTCTTGTTATATGAGTTATACTTCCAAGGAAGTTCATGAGTTGTTAAGAACAGGTTTTGATAGATCGCCTATGTTTAATGGTAGAATTAAAAGTATAGGACCTAGATATTGCCCTTCTATAGAAGATAAAATTGATCGTTTTGCGGCCAAAGAGCGACACCAAATTTTTGTAGAACCAGAAGGTTGGGACACGGTGGAAATTTATGTAAATGGATTTTCTACTTCTTTACCCGAAGATGTTCAGGATAAAGCATTAAGAAAAGTACCAGGATTTGAGCAGGTAAAATTCTTTAGATATGGTTATGCTATTGAATACGATTTTTTTCCTCCAACACAATTAAAGCACACTTTAGAAACTAAACGTATAAAAAATTTATATTTTGCTGGGCAAATTAATGGAACTACTGGTTACGAAGAGGCTGCTGCACAAGGGTTGATGGCAGGTGTAAATGCTGTTTTAAATATTAAAGGTAAAAAGCCTTTTATTTTGAAGAGAAATGAAGCTTATATTGGAGTTTTAATAGATGACTTAATTACTAAGGGAACAGAAGAACCATACAGGATGTTTACTTCTCGTGCAGAGTATAGGACTTTGTTACGTCAAGATAATGCTGATTTGCGTTTAACTCCTTTGGCTTTTGAGT
Source organism: Lutibacter aestuarii (assembly GCF_042676885.1). Taxonomy (NCBI): domain Bacteria; kingdom Pseudomonadati; phylum Bacteroidota; class Flavobacteriia; order Flavobacteriales; family Flavobacteriaceae; genus Lutibacter; species Lutibacter aestuarii. The sequence continues at coordinate 166,790 of NZ_JBHTIC010000006.1, read as the reverse complement.
TAGGATTGGCATCAAAAGAGCGTTTAAATAGAGTTATAGAAAAACAGGAAAAAACAGATTTATTTGTGAAGTTTTTAACAGAAACGAGTGTTAAGCCTGAAGAAATAAATCCAATTTTAGAGGCTAAAAATACGGCGCCAATTTTGCAATCTATGAAGTTGTTTAAGATAGCTGCAAGACCCCAATTAGATTTTTCTGATATTAGAAAACTTGAAAGTGTTGAATCTTTTATAGAAATTAATGAGATAGATTTTGAGATTATTGAACAAACAGAAATCCATGTAAAATATGCAGGTTATATAGAGAAAGAAAAGAATCAAGCTGACAAGTTAACTAGATTAGAGAATGTTTCTATTCCTGCTAATTTTGATTATTCTAAGGTTAAATCTTTATCTATTGAAGCTCGTCAAAAGCTAACAAAAATTCAACCCATAACCATTTCTCAAGCGAGTAGAATTAGTGGAGTTTCTCCGAGCGATATTTCTGTGTTATTAGTTTATATGGGACGTTAATTGTTGTGTTCCACGTGGAACATAACCTAGTTTAAATACAAATAAACAGTTGTTATTATAATGAATAGTAAGAAAAAGATTTATTTAACTTGTAAAGATTATACGGTTTCAAATGAAAAATTTGAGTTAATATATAACTCTAAATTTGAAATGTTAGAGACTTATCCTCAACCTAAATTAGATAAATTAGCATCTTATTATGAAAGTTCAACATATATTTCTCATACCGATTCTAAAAAAACGTTTATTGATAAAATATATCAACTAGTTAAAAAGTACACATTAAAAAATAAATTAAAACTTGTTAATTCATTTAAAAGCCCAGAAAAAAAAATACTCGATGTTGGATGTGGTACAGGTGATTTTTTGTTTACATGTAAAAATAATGGTTGGTCTGTTGTGGGGGTAGAACCAAATATAAATGCTAAAAGTTTAGCTGAAATTAAATTAGCTAGTTCTAATTCAAATCCTATTTTTTCAAAACTTGAGGAGTTAGAAGATATAAAATTGGATGTAATTACTTTGTGGCATGTATTAGAACATGTTCCAAATTTAGAAAAATACATTTCACATTTAAAAAGTTTATTAAAACCAAATGGAATTTTAGTTGTGGCTGTTCCTAATTTTAAGAGTTATGATGCTCAATATTATAAAAAGTTTTGGGCAGCTTATGATGTGCCTAGACATTTATGGCATTTTTCAAAAAAATCAATTCAACTTTTATTTGAAAATGAAAACATGAAAGTTGATCAAATACTTCCAATGAAATTTGATTCATTTTATGTGGCTTTATTAAGTGAAAAATATAAACATCAAAAATCTAATTTTTTAAAAGCATTTTGGATTGGATTGCTTTCAAATATTAAAGCAAGTGAGTCTAAAGAGTATTCATCTTTAATTTACATCATTAAAAACAGTTAAAACTTATTTTAAAGCGATTTTACAAACTTTATTAGCTATAGGCTTAGTATGTGTAGAAAAATCAATAAAACTCTTTTATATGAGAGTTATTAAAGTTGTTTTTAATAATAAAAAGCTATTAAATGTGTTTAATAAATAAATAAATTCAATTCTTTGAAATTATTGGTAAACCTATCCTAAATTGTTTTTATATTCGCAGCAATTTTAATAGAAGAAACCAAAACTAAAATATTTAAAAATGAAAAAACTATTATTAGTTGCTTTTGCAATAGTGTTAGCGTCATGCAACCAAACCAAAATTGCCTACATCAATGTTGAAGATTTAATGAAGGATTATGAAGGTACCAAAGCTTTAGAAGAAACTTTAAAAGCAAAACAAGATGCTATGGCTAAAGAGTTAGATAGTTTATCGGCACCTTTCCAAACCAAGGTTCAGGAATATTATCAAAACGCTCAAAAAATGTCTGCACAAAAAAGAGCTCAAACAGAACAAGGTTTACAGCAAGAACAGCAAATGTTACAGCTTAAGCAACAACAAGCATCTCAAACTTTACAACAAGAAAATCAGGAATTAAGTGAGGCAATTACTAAAAAAGTAGACAGTTTTGTAACTGAATATGCTAAATTAAAAGGGTTTAATTTAGTGTTGGGTACTTCTGGAAATGGAACCGTAATGTATGGTGATGAAACTTTAAATATAACTAACGAAATTTTAGTTATTTTAAATGAAGATTTTACTAAAAAGTAGCCTAAAACATCAAATCAAAAAAAAGCCTTTAACTTTTGCTAAAGGCTTTTTTTGATTATTTTTTTACTCCAGAAAACTGTTGCTCTTTTATTTTAAAAAGAATATTAAATGTAGTTAAACTACCATAAATTCTAGTAATGTATTGTTGTAAATCAACTTTTTCTTGGTCATCTAAATTACTACTCGAATTTATTTTTTGCTCCATAACTCTAATACGGTCTCTAACCATTACTATTTTATGAAAAAAAGTGTCGATAGGAATTTCTTTACTTGCCAAGCTAGTATCCTTGGGTTCTAAAATTAATTTGCCGCCTTTCCATCGATCTCCAATGGGAATAATTTCAGAAATGTCTGACCATTGTTTTAACATGTTTTTAAGGGTGGTTTCAACTTCATAAAAACTAATAGTATCCACTTCATCTTCAACACTTTCAATAACTTCAAACTCGCTATTTATGTCAATTGTTTCTAATCCGTTTTCAATAAATGTTACCCAATAATGTTTGGAGGTTACGTTGGTTACAACGCCAAGTCCAAATTCTAAATGTTTTATGCGTGAACCTATACCTAATAATTTCATAATCAATGTTTTAAGTTAATATGTATATGCCTATTATATTTAAAATAAAGTAAATTGTAATGTTCATAGCACCAGGATAATCCTTAGCTAACCTTTGACCAGCTAAAAATTGAATTAAAATAATTGCAGAAATTTCTAATCCAATTTTTGCTGTTAGAAAAGAAGCTTCTGTTATTAAATAATATAATCCTAGAGCTAGCACAACAAATGCTATAATTTCTAATATCACAATATGTATTAATAATATTGGAACTAGTTTGTGTAGTATTGTTTTTTTAAAATGATTTGAATAATAGTTTGTTGTATTTTTCCAAGCTGTAATTTTTTCAAGTACAGATATGAAATAAGTAATTATGAAAAAAACTACAATTAGTATTTGTGTTGCATTATTATTAAACATAAATTTTTAAGAAGTTTCTTTTTGATGTAAAAGCCTAGTGAGTTTGATGGATAAATCTAATAAAATAATTTTAGCATTTCCATTTCTTTCTATATGATATAAAGCATCATTTAATTCTTTAGTAATTTCAATAATATTTCCACTATGAACGAAAGGTGCAAAATTTTCAAGTTTAAAATTAGGGGATTTTGGTTGTAAAAAAACCAATTCTTCAGTTCCATAGTTTAATAACATTGCTTGTCTAAAAAATTGCAAACAATAGTTTAAAAAACGTTTTTGAGTTTCTCTACCTGTTTTAGCGATAGTTTCACTCCATTCAATTAAATTTTGAATGACAGCTGCATTTCCTTTTGCTTTAAAAGCAGCACGTATCCAAGTTATAAACCACTGTTCAAATTGTTCATCGGTATTATCATTATGTAATAAATGGAGCGCTTTGTTAAAGTTTCCATCTGCTTGTTGAGCAATATTCTGAGCAATTGGAGGATCAGTTCCTTCGCGTTCAACAAGTCCTTTGATAATATCTGTTTCAGAAAGTAATGGGAACTGTAATATTTGACAACGTGATTTAATGGTTGTTATAATTTGTTCTTCATTTTCAGCAATTAATAAAAAAACAGTTTTTTTAGGGGGTTCTTCTAAAAGCTTAAGTAATTTATTAGCCGTTGCAGTATTCATTTTTTCAGCCATCCAAATAATCATTACTTTATAGCCCCCTTCGTAACTTTTTAACTTTAAAGATTTTACAATTTCGTCGGCTTCATCAACGCCAATTTGTCCTTGTTTGTTTTCAATACCTAAAGTTTGCAACCATTCAAATAAGTTTCCATAGGGGTTTGTAGTTACAAATTTTCTCCATTCATCTAAAAATAAATTACTTACGGGTTTAGATTTAACGGTTTCATTTGTTGAAACTGGGAATGCAAAATGTAAATCGGGGTGTTGTAATTTTTTACATTTTAAAGCACAAGCTTCTTTATTAGAAGAGGTACTACATAAAATATATTGTGCATAAGCAATGGCTGTTGGCAATACCCCAGACCCTTCTTTTCCAACAAACAACTGTGCATGAGAAATTCTACCATTATCGGTAGATTTTACCAAATGATTTTTTAAATGCTCTTGCCCTAAAATTTCAGAAAAATTCATTAAAGCGAAAGTAAAACTTTTTTTTAATTTTTAAATTGTTTCGTTTCTAATTCTTTGGAGTGAAATCGCTTTCGTAAATATCTTAAACCCTTAGCTTAATTTAAGTTATATTTGTACAACAAATATTTACAAAAATGAAAACAATACAAGATATAAATTTTGAAGGTAAAAAAGCTTTGATTAGAGTAGATTTTAATGTGCCTTTAGATGAAAATTTTAAAGTTACAGACGCTACAAGAATTGAAGCAGCTAAACCAACAATTATTAAAATATTAGAAGATGGTGGTGCAGTAGTTTTAATGTCTCACTTAGGAAGACCAAAAGGTGCTGAAGTTAAATTTTCATTACAACATATTGTTGAAAAAGTTTCTGAAATTCTAGGTGTTCAAGTAAAATTTGCTTCTAACTGTGTAGGTGAAGTTGCAGAAAGCGCTGCTTTTAATTTAAAAATGGGAGAAGTTCTATTGTTAGAAAATCTACGTTTTCATACCGAGGAAACTAAGGGGGATATTGAATTTGCTAAACAGCTTTCAAAATTGGGAGATGTATATGTAAATGATGCTTTTGGAACTGCGCACAGGGCACATGCCTCAACTACCATTGTGGCTCAATTTTTTCCTAATAATAAATGTTTTGGAAACTTATTAGCACAAGAAATAATTAGTATTAAAAAAGTGTTAGAAGATAGTGAAAAACCTGTTTTAGCAATTTTAGGTGGAGCTAAAGTATCTTCTAAAATTACCATTATTGAAAATATTTTAGATAAAGTAGATCATTTAATTATTGGTGGAGGAATGAGTTTTACATTTGTTAAAGCACAAGGAGGAAAAATTGGAAAGTCTATTTGTGAAGATGATAAACAAGCATTGGCATTGGATATTTTAAAACAAGCAAAAGAAAAAGGTGTTCAAGTTCATATTCCTGTTGATGTAGTAGCTGCTGATGATTTTAGTAACGATGCAAATACACAAATTTGTGACATTTATAACATTCCTGATGGCTGGGAAGGAGTAGATGCAGGTCCAAAATCACGCGAAATATTTGATAAAATTGTAAACGAATCTAAAACAATTCTTTGGAACGGACCGTTAGGTGTTTTTGAAATGGAAAGTTTTGCTCAAGGAACAATTGCTTTAGGTAATTCAATTGCAAATGCTACTAAAAATGGAACATTCTCTTTAGTTGGAGGAGGAGATTCTGTAGCAGCAGTAAAACAGTTTGGTTTTCAAGACAAAGTAAGTTATGTTTCAACAGGTGGAGGAGCAATGTTAGAAAGTTTGGAAGGAAAAACATTACCAGGTATTGAAGCTATTTTAAAATAAATACAACCGTATTTTATAAAATTTAAAAACGCGTTCTATTTTAGAACGTGTTTTTTTATTGTCACATTTCTAACGTTGTTTACTAAATTATTTCTTTACTTTTGGAAAGTTAAAAAAAGAATTACTACTATAAAAATTATGAAATACACCTACATTCCAAATACCGATATAAAAGTTAGTAAAATTTGTTTAGGAACTATGACTTTTGGTCAACAAAATACAGAAGAAGAAGCTCATGAACAGTTAAATTTTGCAAAGGAAAAAGGAGTAAACTTTATTGACACTGCTGAAATGTATTCCATACCAGGAAGAAAAGAAACTCAAGGTAGTACAGAGCGCTATATAGGATCTTGGTTAAAGGATCAACAAAGAGATGATTTAGTAATTGCAACCAAAATAACCGGGCCTAATGAGTATTTTAAATTTATTAGAGAAGATTTGGGTTTTTCTAAAAAGGTACTTACCGAAGCATTAAATAACAGCTTAAGTCGTTTACAGACTAATTATGTAGATATTTATCAATTACATTGGCCAGAAAGAAATACCAACTTTTTTGGAAAAAGGAATTATGTACATGATGCCAATGAAAAGTGGGAAGATAATTTTAAAGAAGTAATTGAAACACTAGATAGTTTTGTAAAAGAAGGTAAAATTCGTCATTATGGGGTTTCCAATGAAACCTCCTGGGGTGTTATGCGCCATTTATCAGAAAGCACAACGCACAATTTAACACGTTGTAAGACCATTCAAAATGCTTATTCACTAATAAACCGTTTATTTGAAATTAATTTAGCAGAAGTTTCCATACGTGAAAAGGTTGGTTTATTAGCTTACTCTCCTTTAGCTTTTGGAGTTTTATCTGGAAAATATTTACATGGAAATTTACCCGAAAATTCCCGTTTAAAATTATTCCCTCAATATAGCAGATACAGCAGTAAACAATCTTATTTTTTAACTGAAAAGTATATGGAGTTGGCAAAAGAATTAAATTTAAGTTTAGTGCAATTGGCTTTGGCTTTTGTTAATCAACAAGAGTTTGTAACTGCAAATATTATTGGAGCAACTACACTCAACCAATTAAAAGAAAATATTTCAAGCATTGAGGTAAAATTATCTTCAGAAATATTAAACAAAATAGATCAAATACAAGAATTGCAACCAAATCCTGCTCCATAAAATTCATTTCAAATAGTTTATAGTTACTTGCATAAATTTGTAACAATAATGACATAAATCATAGTTTATACATTAAATTTTAACAAATTTTGCATATCGAAAAAGCATAAAAGATAATATTGTCTTAAACTCTTTTTCTGAATTTAATAGAAACTATATGAAAAGACTATTTCGATTTTTAATTCCACCAAAACAATGGCGTTTACCAGTAATCATATTATTGGGGGCTATGTCTGGTCTTTCATTGTATGCACTTATCGAATCCAAAGCTGTTTCGTATTTATCAGATGACCCAAAAACTTGTGCAAATTGCCATGTAATGACACCACAGTACACAACTTGGCAAAACAGTTCTCATAGAGAGTGGGCCTCTTGTAATGATTGTCATGTTCCACAAGACAATGTATTTAAAAAATACCTTTTTAAAGCTAAAGATGGGATGTATCATGCCTCAGTGTTTACTACTCGTGGTGAACCTGAAGTAATTAGAATGAAAGAAGCAGGTGTTGAAGTTGTTCAAAATAATTGTATTCGATGTCATCAAGATCAAGTTACTGATGGTAGGTTAAGTGCTTCAGTTACCAATCATTTTGAAAGTAGAACTACCCGAAAATGTTGGGAATGTCATCAAGAAGTTCCGCATGGAAGTGTGCATAGCTTATCTTCTATAAAGTACTATGGAAAAGTACCTAAAGAACATCAAGAAACTGTGCCAGAATGGTTAAACAAATATTTAAATAAATCAGATAATAAAAACGACAAATAAAATGAATAATAAAAGAAAACCTTGGATGAACTGGATGCTGTTTTTTGCATCTTTAGTAGTAGTGTTTTTGTTAGGACTTTTAGTTTCTTCAATTACAGAGCGTAAAATGGAGGCTAAATTTGCATATACTCCAATGACAGAAATAAAAAAATTAGAACCAAGAAATGAAGTTTGGGGTGAAAATTTTCCTCGCGAATTTCAATCTTATTATAAAACAGCTGATACCACATTTAAATCTAAATACAATGGTGGAGCTATGATTGACATGTTAGATGTAGATCCAAGATTAGTAGTACTTTGGGCTGGCTATGGTTTTGCAAAAGATTACAATCAAGGTCGTGGACATGTGTATGCTGTTGAAGATGTAACAAATACCTTACGTACAGGTGGCCCAACAGGACCTGAAGATGGACCAATGCCTTCAACTTGTTGGACTTGTAAATCTCCAGATGTTCCACGTTTAATTAATGAAATTGGAGTTAACGAATATTATAGTGGAAAATGGGCAAGTAAAGGAGAACAAATTGTAAACCCAATAGGTTGTGCTAACTGTCATGATGAAAAATCTATGAATTTAACCATTACTCAACCTGCTTTAATTGAAGCTTTTGCACGTCAAGGAAAGGATATTACTAAATCTTCTCATAATGAAATGCGTTCTTTAGTTTGTGCACAATGCCATGTTGAATATTATTTCAATAAAAATTTACCAGATAGTAAAGGTATTCCTTACTTAGTTTTCCCTTGGGATGATGGAATGACTTTAGAAGGTATGGAAGAATATTATGATAAAGTTGGTCACGTAGATTGGACACATAAAATTAGCAAGGCTCCAATGTTGAAAGCTCAACATCCAGGATACGAAGTTTATAAATTAGGAATACATGGTAAAAGAGGAGTTTCATGTGCAGATTGCCATATGCCTTATAAAACAGAGGGTGGACAAAAATTTACAGATCACCACATTCAATCTCCTTTAAATAATGTTGCCAATTCTTGTCAGGTTTGTCACCGTGAAGAAAAAGATGAATTAATTGCCAATGTTTTTGATAACCAAGATCGTATTATTGAAAATCGTGATCAATTAGAGCGTTTATTAGTTCGTGCTCATGTAGAAGCTGGAAAATGCTGGGAATTAGGAGCAACTGAAGATCAAATGAAAGATATTTTAAAAGGAATTAGATTAGGACAATGGCGTTGGGATTTTGCTGCGGCATCTCACGGAGGATCATTCCATGCTCCAGTTGAAATAGGTAGAGTTATTGGTAAAGGAATTGATATTACTCAAGAAACAAGAATTAAGTTAGCTAAGTTATTGATGGAGCTTGGATTTAAAGGAGAAGTTCCTTATCCGCCAATTGAAACAAAAGAGGCTGCTCAAAAATTTATTGGGTTACCAATGGACAAGTTAGAAGCTGAAAAAGAAAAATTCTTAAAAGAATTACAGCCAAAGTGGATAGAAGCTGCTAAAAAGAGAGAAGCAAATTATTAATACTTTTTTATATATTTGAACTCATATGAGTGAAAATAATTACAAAGTTCAACGTAATCTTTGGGAAAATCCTTGGGGTTACGTTGAATCTTTTTTTATAGGATTTGGTTTATTGGTAACAGGCTTTTTTTTAGAAATGTTTGTCGCTTCAGATACACCGTTTACAATTTCATACCCCTATAATATTGTTTTTTTAGTTGGGTATATTATTATTTTATTTATTTTATATAAATGGTTTTCTACAACTCAATTAATACGATGGTTAACTAAAGTACCTGCATCTATTTCAAGTATAGTATTAGTTACTTTATTGGTGATGATAATGGGTATTATACCTCAAATCCCTTCTGAAAGTAATTTTATCAATAACCTTGGATTAAATCATATCACAAGTAATTGGGCTTTTTTATTAATTGTATTTCAGTTTTTAACCTGTTTGGGTCTAATTTCTATTAAAAGAATCTTACAATTTAAATGGTCTAATTTTGGGTTTATTTTGAATCATGTAGGTTTATTTTTAGCACTTGTTTCAGGAATGTTAGGCACTGGAGATTTGCAACGTTTATCAATAAATGTTTATGAAGGAGAACCAAGTTGGATTGCTACCGATGCCAAAAAAAATAAAGTTGAATTACCTTTTGCATTTTATTTAAATGATTTTGTAATTGAAGAATACCACCCAAAATTGGCTTTGGTTGATAATAAAACAGGTAGCATAGCACATAACAATGGTAAAAATTTGTATTTGGTAAATGAAGGGGAAACCTATTATTTTCAAAACTTTGAAGTAACTATAAATAAATTTTTAACTTCAGCTGGAAGAATTGGAGATCAATATTTTCCTGTAAATGAATTAGGTTCTCCTCCAGCAGCATCAATAACAGTAAAAAACACGAAAAATGACTCTATTCAAAACGCTTGGATAAGTAGTGGGAGTTTTAGATACCCTTACGAATCTTTAAAAATAAGTGAGGAATATTCTGTTGTAATGACCATTCCTGAAGTGAAAAAGTTTAGTTCCAACATTGATATTTTAACCAAAGAAGGTGAGCGTATTAGTACTGTTTTAGAAGTTAATAAACCTTTTAAATTTAAAGGATATAAAATTTACCAATTAAGTTACGATGAAAAGATGGGGAAATGGAGCAATTTAAGTGTTTTAGAGTTGGTAAAAGACCCTTGGCTACCGGTAATATATATTGGTATTTTTATGATGATTGCAGGAGCTATATATATGTTTTGGGTTGGAAATAAAATAACAAAAAATTAAAAAATGACTTGGATAGATTTTCCCTTATATAGTACTATTATTGGCATTCTTTGGGTTTTAGGCCTAATTTTTTTACTATTTTCCTATAAAAAACAAACAGTGATAAAATTTGCAAACTTGTTATTTCTCTCTGGATGGTTTGTTTTAATTGTTTTTGTAGTAAAATTATGGCTAGAGTTGGATAGACCTCCAATGAGAACTTTGGGAGAAACCCGTTTATGGTATGCTACTTTTTTGCCTCTAATAGGATTTCTAACTTATTTCCATTGGAAATATAAATGGTTTTTAGCTTATAGTATAGCAATGGCAGGAATGTTTTTAGCAATAAATTATTTAAATCCAGAAACCTATTCAAAAACATTAATGCCAGCTTTACAAAGTCCTTGGTTTATTCCTCATGTGCTTGTTTATTTATTTTCTTATGCAGTTTTAGCAGCTTCAAGTATTGTAGCAATTAAAGGGTGGTATGATAATTATAAAGGAAATTTCAATATTGAAACTTTAAAATTAGCAGATAATTTAGTATATATAGGTTTCGCATTTTTAACTTTAGGATTACTTTTTGGAGCGTTATGGGCTAAAGAAGCTTGGGGGCATTACTGGACTTGGGATCCTAAAGAGGTTTGGGCATTTTTAACTTGGATGGGCTATTTAATTTATATTCATTATCGCTATTTTCATATGCATAAATCCAAACAAGCATTAACTATTTTGGCACTTGCTTTTGTAGTTTTATTAGTCTGTTGGTTTGGTGTTAATTATTTACCAGTTGCTAATACAAGTGTACACACTTATACAAATTATTGAAACTAAACCTTTATTGTTAAAGTAGTTTCTTTAATGAATATTTAAAAGGCGGATTTTAACTAAAACCCGCCTTTTAAGTGTTGTTTGTATGAAGTATTTTAAACTCCTTTTTTTGCCCAACTATCTCTTAAGGGCACGGTTCTATTAAAAACTAAATTAGATTCATTAGTCTCTTTATCTACACAAAAATACCCTAAGCGTTGAAATTGAAAACGATCTAATATTTTAGCAGTTTTTAAACTAGGTTCAACATAAGCTGTGATTATTTTTAAAGAGTTTGGGTTTAGAAATTCTTTAAAATCTTTGTCTTTATGTCCATCAGGTGCTTCATCAGTAAATAAACGGTCATACAATCTAACTTCAGCTTTTACTGCATGTTTTATTGAAACCCAATGCAGCGTTCCTTTTACTTTGCGTTTACTTGCTTCTGTTCCACTTCCACTTCTACTATCCTCATCATAAGTACAATGTATTTCAGTTATTTCTCCATTGGCATCTTTAACAACTGATTCTCCTTTAATAATGTAGGCATTTTTTAAGCGAACTTCTTTACCTAAAGTTAGCCTAAAGAATTTTTTATTTGCTTCTTCTTTAAAATCTTCTTTTTCAATAAATAATTCTCTACTAAATGGAACTTCTCTGTATCCAGCATTTTCATCTTCTTGGTTGTTCTCAGCAGTTAGCCATTCTTCTTTCCCTTCAGGGTAATTGGTAATCACTAATTTGATAGGGTTTAAAACAGCCATTACACGTGGTGCCGTTTTGTTTAAATCATCTTTAATGCAGTGTTCTAATAAGGCTACATCGGTCACATTATCTCTTTTAGAAATTCCAGCAGTATCACTAAATGTTCTGATTGATGACGGGGTATATCCTCTTCTTCTTAAACCTGAAATAGTAGGCATACGAGGATCATCCCAACCATTTACAATATTTTCTTCTACTAATTGTAGTAATTTACGTTTACTCATAACGGTATAACTTAAATTTCTACGTGCAAATTCTCTTTGTTTTGGACGTAATGCTAGTTTTGTTTCATTAAAAACTTGGTCAACATACCAATCATATAAATCTCTATGACTTTTAAATTCTAACGTACAGATAGAATGTGAAATTTGTTCTAAATAATCGCTTTCACCATGCGTCCAATCATACATTGGATAAATACACCAATTATTACCAGTTCTATGGTGTGCTCTTTTTAAAATACGATACATAATTGGATCACGCATATGCATATTTACATGTTCCATATCAATTTTTGCACGTAGTACGTGGGAACCCTCTTCAAACTCACCGTTTTTCATTTTTAAAAACAGCTCCAAATTTTCCTCAACGCTTCTATTTCTATTAGGACTATTGATTCCGGGCTGAGTAGGCGTTCCTTTTTGTTTTGCCATCTCTTCAGAAGATTGATTGTCTACATAGGCTTTTCCTTCTTTAATAAGCTCAATGGTCCAATTGTACAATTGTTGAAAATAATCAGAAGAAAAAAGTATTTTATCCCATTTAAACCCTAACCATTGGACATCATATTTAATTGCATCAACATATTCCTGCTCTTCTTTTGCTGGGTTGGTATCATCAAAACGTAAATTTACAGGAGCATTATAACGTAATCCTAATCCAAAATTCAAACAAATGGAGGCTGCATGACCAATATGCAAATATCCATTAGGTTCAGGAGGAAAACGAAAACGTAATTTCTCTTTAGGTAAACCATTAGCTAAATCATCTTCAATAATTTGTTCTATAAAATTTAGCGACTTTTTTTCTTCACTCATAATTGTAAACTAAATAAGCCACAAAATTATTGATTTTTTTACCAATACAACTATAAAATAATTCAATCAGTTAAAATAACCATTTTTTATACCTAATTCTAAGTATCTTTGTCAAAATTTTAGTACAAAATGGGAGTAATTAAAGTAAAAAATATACGTGTATACGCTTATCATGGTTGTTTAATTGAAGAAGGAAAAATAGGCTCAGATTATAGGGTAGATGTTACTGTAAAGGCAAATTTATCAAAATCGGCACAAACCGATAATTTATCAGATACTGTAGATTATGTGCATTTAAACAAAATTGTGAAGCAAGAAATGGCCATACGGTCAAAATTATTAGAAGAAGTTGCAAAGCGAATACTTAATAGAATTTTAGATGAAATTCCATTAGTTGATAAAGCAGATGTGGCAGTTTCTAAACTCAATCCGCCTATTGGTGGAAATGTAGCAATGGTTACCATTGAAATGAGTAAAAAAAGAAAGTAGATTTACAATTTAGAAATAAATCAATTTAACAAATAAACAATATTTACAAAAAATCTTGTCAGCTTATTAAAAATAGTTAAATTTGCAATCCAATTTATGGCGTCGTGGCCGAGTGGCTAGGCTGGGCTCTGCAAAAGCTCCTACAGCGGTTCGAATCCGCTCGACGCCTCTACAAAACCAAAGCAATTGCTTTGGTTTTTTTGATTTCTTTAACACATTCTTACTTATAAAATCATGTATCTTTGTAGTTATAACATGAATGTATGAAAATTTACCCTATTGAAACAGGAAACTTCAAGTTAGATGGTGGCGCAATGTTTGGTGTAGTTCCTAAAACTATTTGGCAACGTACAAACCCTGCAGACAGTAATAATTTAATAGACATGAGTATGCGATGCATGCTTATTGAAGACGGCAATCGGCTTATATTAATAGACAATGGTACTGGTAATAAACAATCTGATAAGTTTTTTGGATATTATTACTTTTTTGGAGGATTTTCTTTAGACACTTCATTAGCTAAATACGGTTTCCACAGAGATGATATTACGGATGTTTTTTTAACTCACCTTCATTTTGACCATTGTGGAGGAAGTATTCAATGGAATAAAGATAGAACAGGTTACGAGCCAGCATTTAAAAATGCTAAATTTTGGAGTAATAAAAAGCATTGGAAATGGGCTACAGAACCAAATGTAAGAGAAAAAGCATCATTTTTAAAAGAAAATATCAACCCTATTGAAGCAAGTGGACAATTAAAATTTGTAAATCTACCAGAAGTTGACTTTGGGATTAATACAGAGCTTGGTTTTGATATTTTATTTGCAGATGGTCATACAGAAAAACAAATGATACCTCACATAGAATATAAAGGAAAAACCCTTGTATTTATGGCAGATTTGTTACCTACAGTAGGACATATTCCGTTACCTTATGTAATGGGGTATGATACACGACCATTACTTACCATGGATGAAAAAGCAAAATTTCTTAACAATGCTGCAGACAAAAACTATCTGTTGTTTTTAGAACATGATGCAAGTAATGAACTTTGTACTGTAAAGCATACTGAAAAAGGAGTTCGATTAGATCAAACCTATAAATTTAACGAAGTATTTAATTAAAATAAGTAATATGAGAATATTTAAACCTATGTATGTAGCGGCACTCGCTACTATAACTCTAGCTAGTTGCGGTTCTGTAAAAAATATGGCAGTACCAACTATGGACACATCTGTTTCCTTAACTGTAGCAAAAAAAGGAACTGTAAGTGAAGAACAATTTAATCATTGGGCACATGCCGATTTAATGACTGATACAATTCCTGGTATAAGTGTTGAAAAGGCCTATAAATTTTTAGAAGGGAAAAAAGGTACAACAGTTATTGTTGGTGTTATAGATTCAGGAATTGATGTAGAACATGAAGACTTAAAAGATGTTGTTTGGACGAACCCAAAAGAAATTGCTGGAAACGGAATTGATGATGATAACAATGGGTATGTAGATGATATTTATGGATGGAATTTCTTAGGAGGGAATGGTGTAGCAGCTCCTGAACAATTAGAAATTACTCGAATTGTAGCTAAACTAAATCCTAAATTTAAAGGAAAAACTATCAATGATATTAGTGCAGAAGATAAAGCTGATTTTGAACAATACCAAAAATATGTTAAGGCATATGAAGCTTCTGGTTCTAGACATTTCCAAACGTTAGACCGTCTAGTTCAAATAGAAGAAACATTAAATGCAGTTAAAAAGTTTACTGGAAAAAGCAGCCTTACTATGGAAGACCTAAAAGCTGTTGAAACTGAAGATGAAACTTTAAAAGGACAAGTGCAAGGCTTAATTGGGTTGTTTGGAAGAGGTGTTGATGAAGAGCAGTTTTATGAGTATTACGAGGCTCAAAAGAAAAATAAAAACTACGATTTTGATTTTGACGGTAGAGCAATTGTAGGTGATAACCCTGAAGATATCACAGATACTAATTATGGAAATGGTAATGTAATAGGTTCTAAAGATGATGAAATCCACGGAACGCATGTTGCAGGTATTATTTTAGCAACTCGTAATAATGGTGTTGGAATGAATGGAGTTGCAACAAATGCAAAATTAATGTCTATAAGAGCTGTACCAGATGGAGATGAGAGAGATAAAGATGTTGCTTTAGCAATTAGATATGCAGTAGATAATGGAGCAAAAGTTATAAATATGAGTTTTGGTAAAAACTATTCTCCTAACAAAGAGTGGGTTTTTGATGCTATAAAATATGCTGAAAAACACGACGTTTTATTAGTACATGCTGCTGGTAATGATAGTAAAGATATTGATGTAAAACCAAATTGGCCAAATGATTCTGAAGATAAAATTACAGAATATGCTGATAATGTTTTAACAGTTGGAGCAATGAGTGTTAATTACAATGAAAATTTACCTGCGGTATTTTCTAATTATGGTAAAACAAATGTAGATGTATTTGCTCCTGGGGTTCAAATTTACTCTACATTCCCAAAAAACGAATATCAAAAAATTAGCGGTACATCAATGGCTTCTCCTGAGGTAGCTGGTATTGCAGCTTTGGTTAGATCTTACTACCCTCAATTATCTGCAAGTCAGGTAAAACATATTATTATGAATTCAGGAACTAAAATTGATATGGAAGTATTGGTACCAGGAGAAAAAGGGAAAAAAGCACCTTTTTCGGAACTATCAATTTCAGGAAAAATAGCAAATGCATACAATGCATTGGTTTTAGCTGATAAAATGGTAAACGGAAAGTAAACTTATAATTTTCTGTTAAAAAAGCACATTCATATGAATGTGCTTTTTTGTTTTTATAGCTTAATGGTTATATTCGCCGCAAACTACTACTCAATGAAAAAATTATTTCTTGTAATTTTAATAATTACAACCCCTTTTTTAGCTGCTCAAAATAATACAACCTATTGGCAACAACATGTAGATTATACTATGGATGTAGATGTAGATGCTAAAAATTATCAATATAAAGGAACTCAACAGTTAGTTTATACCAATAATTCTCCAGATGTTTTAAATAAAGTGTTTTATCACTTATACTACAATGCATTCCAACCTGGAAGTGAAATGGATTTACGTTTGCAAAGTATTATAGATCCAGATAAAAGAATGGTTACTAATATAGGTTCGAGAGATAATCCTATTTATGAAAGTAGAATAGCAAAGTTAAAACCTAATGAAATAGGATATCTTAAAGTTTTATCACTTCAGAAAAATGGTATTGATGTTAGTTTTGAAACAGAAGGAACAGTTTTAGAAGTTAAATTAAATAAAGCAATTCAACCAGGCGAGAAAGTAACTTTTAATATGAGTTTTGAAGGACAAGTTCCTGTGATGATTAGAAGAGCAGGTAGAAATAGTGAAGATAATGTGGCACTCTCTATGGCACAATGGTATCCAAAAATGGCAGAATATGATTTTGAAGGATGGCATGCCGATGCTTATATTGCTCGTGAATTCCATGGTGTTTGGGGTAATTTTGATGTAACACTTCATATCGATAAAAATTATGTAGTTGGAGGTACAGGTTATCTTCAAAACCCTCAAGAAATTGGTCATGGATATGAAGACAAAACAAAACCTTTAACAATAAAAAAAGGGAAAAAGTTATCTTGGCATTTTATAGCTCCCAATGTTCATGATTTTACGTGGGCAGCAGATCCTAATTTTAAGCATGATGTTTTAAAAACAAAGAGTGGGACAACACTTCATTTTTTATATAAAAACAATAAAAAATATTTAGAAGCCTGGAAAGAAGTTCAACCTTTAACAGAAAAAGCTTTAGATTATTTTAATGAAAACATTGGTCAATACCCTTGGAAACAATATTCTGTTATACAAGGAGGTGATGGTGGAATGGAATATGCAATGTGTACATTAATTGCAGGTGGAGAAACTTTAAGAAGTATTGTTGGTACTGTTTTTCATGAGTTAGCACATGCGTGGTTTCAACATGCACTTGCCACAAATGAAAGCAAACACTCTTGGATGGATGAAGGATTTACGTCCTATATTTCAACATTAGCATCAAGTAAAATATTAAAAAATAAAGGAGATGAACCATCATCAAGCAGTTATAGAAGTTATTTTTATTTAGTAAATGCTGAAATTGAAGAACCTTTAACCACTCATGCAGATAGATTCCATACAAATTTTGCTTTTAGTACTGGAAGTTATACTAAGGGAAGTATGTTTTTAACACAATTAAACTACATTGTTGGTAAAGAAAATGTAAAAAAGATCCTAAAAAAGTATTTTCAAGAATTTAAATTTAAGCATCCAACCCCTAATGATTTTAAACGTGTTGCTGAAAAAGAATCTGGAATTCAATTAGATTGGTATTTAAATGAATGGATAGAAACTGCACATACTATAGATTATGCAGTTGCTGATGTTGAAGGAAGTACTATTACTCTAGCAAGAGTAGGTCAAATGCCTATGCCAATTGATGTAACAGTAACTTATACAGATGAAACTATTGAAAAGTTTAATATTCCATTAAAAATGATGCGTGGTGAAAAACCAACAAAAGCTACTAAACTAAAAGATTGGGCATGGGCCAACCCGCTATACACCTTCTCAACATCAAAAGAAATTAAAAAAGTTGAAATAGATGATTCTGGATTGATGGCTGATATAGAAAGATCTAATAATATATTTATAGTAAATTAAAGTTGAATACTTTAAAATTTTAAAAACCCTTTTTTAAGAATTAAAAAAGGGTTTTTCTATGTTTTTTTTAATCCACTACAAACCTTGGTAGGCTTTGAGGCAACCTGGTTAATAACTCATAATTTACTTGATCGCTAAATTCACTAAATGAGGAAACACTAATTTCTAAATCACCTTGTTTTCCAATTAAAACTACTTCATCACCTTTTTGTACTTGTTCAATTTTAGTAACATCTACTGTAATCATATTCATATTTACAACACCAATAATACTTACCCTTTGACTGTGAATTAACACACGACCTTGATTACTTAAATCTCTACTAAATCCGTGGCTATAACCCACAGGAATTGTTGCTATTTTTAAATTTGAATTGGCTAGATATGAAGTTCCATAGCCAACAAATTCTCCTGCCTTAACAGTTTTAATATCCATAACTTTACTTTTCCATGAAATAAGTCTTTTTAAAGGATGTTCGGTTATTTTCTTTTTGGTTAAGTACTCTATATATATTTCTTTATTTGGGAAAAAACCATATTGAACAATCCCTAGTCTTACCATATCCATTTGGCTTTTTGGATACCGTAATGCGGCTGCAGAACAAGCAGTATGTAATTGAAGTGGAATTACCTTTTTATCAGTAAATTTTTGTACTGATTTTTGGAAGCTTTTTTGCTGTTTTTTTATCCTGTAATAATTTGTAATGCTTTCAGCTCCAGCATAGTGAGTGCATAAACCTTTAAAAGTAATATGAGCGCTATTTTGAGTGATAAATTGGCAAATTTTACCAATATTTTTTTGACTAAAACCAGTTCTATTCATGCCAGTTTCAATTTCAATATGAATACACGCTTTTTTATGTAATTTTTTTGCTAGTTCAACCGCTTTTTCTAACCTATCAAATTCAAAAACATAAAATTCAATCTCATTTTCAATGGCCCAAGCTAATTGTTCATCTTCAACCAAACCCATAATCATAATGGTATTGTTATTTGTTGAAGATTTTTGAACTCTAAATGCTTCATCTGCGCTAAAAACTGAAAAATGATTGATACCACATGATTCAGCTAAAGGAATGTAAACTTCAATTCCGTGCCCATACGCATTTCCTTTTACTACAGAGGATATTTGTACGTTTTTACGAATATGATTTTTTAAAAAACTTAAATTATGAATTAAAGCTGATTTACTAATTTCTAAGTAGGAGGTATAAAACATAGGTTAATTTAAAAGTTGTAAACTTATTTGATGAAATAATTGAATAGTAGTTGGTAAAATTTTATCTGGGAAATCATACTCTGGATTATGTAAGGGAGCACAATGTTTTCCAGCACCAATACCAAACATAGCTCCTTTAAATTGTTGTGTAAACAACCCAAAATCTTCACCAAATTTAAAAGGTTCTTTTTTTAATTGTACCTCTAACTTTTGATGTTTGGCTGCTAACAAAATAATATTAATAGCGTCATTGTTATTTTTTGTAGCCTTAAATTCTTCAGTCCATTCAGTTTCAATTTTAACGTTGTGTTTAATTGAAATTTTCTGTAAAATAGTTATAATTGTTGAAGATAATATATTCATTTTTTCTTGAGTCCAAGTTCTTAAAGTAAACCTTAATTCGCCATATCCAGCAGCAGTACCATAGGCAATTTCTCCCATAGTTATATGAATAGGAGTTATTATTGAAAAATTTTCACTTTTAGGATGATTATTGGAAAGTGTTTCAAACGTTTGAATAATTTTGGAAATTGATAAAGCTGGATTTATTCCTTTTTCTGGTTCAGCAGCATGGGTATTTTTACCATAAATTTTTATGATAATACTTTTTACAGCAGCTGTAAAGGAATCCTTTTTAATAATTACCTGATGTAAAGTTTCTCCTGGAATGTTGTGAAAAGCAAAGATATAGCTAGGGTTTAAATTTTTAAATTTAGGATCATTTATAACTCTATTGGCACCTTCTCCAGTTTCTTCCGCAGGTTGAAATAACAATATTATTTTTCCTTTTTTTGGTGGGTTTTTAGATAATAATTTTGCAAAACCTAGCAAGGTGGTTGTATGTCCATCATGACCGCATTTGTGGGAAATACCTTTAGTTAAAGATTGGTGTTTAAACGTATTGGTTTCCGTTATAGGTAATGCATCCATATCTGCCCTAAAAAGAATGGTTTCCCCCTTTTTTTTACTATCAAAAATTGCCAATATACCATATCCACCAATGTTGGTTAATAGTGTAGTTGGGGTGCAAGTTTTTAGGAATGTATAAATAACTTTTGAGGTATTAGTTTCTTTTCCAGACAACTCAGGATTTGCATGTAACTTGTGCCTTAGTGGAATTAGTTCTTGAAATAATTTTTCATCCATTATCGTTTAGAAGGTTTTTAAATTTAAGAAACTATAAAATAAAAATTACCAATAGACTTCCTAATTTAAGGGCTTTAATTTAAATTAAAATCCATTTCACTCTACCAATTTCTCCTGTTTCTAGCTGAACTTTTATACCATGTGGGTGTGATGCAGAGCTTGTTAACAATCGTTTTACAATACCTTTGGTTAATTCGCCACTACGTTGATGATGTTTTTGAACAATTTCTACTTGAGCTCCTATTCTAATATTTTTTCTAGTTTTTCCATCTATCTTTTTAATTTCCATTTCTTTAAACTGTATTTTAAGGTAGGTTTTTACCTACAGAGGCAATGTAAATTTTTAACCATTGTTCCGTACTCATAGTTATTTTTAAAGCATTCATTGCATTTTTTATTCTTTCAATATGTCGACTTCCTACTACTGGAATAATTTGGCTAGGATGTGCTAAAAGCCAAGCATAAATAACAGTATCTATATTCTCAACTTCTAATTCTGTGGCAATTTCTTTTAAAGTTTTTACAATTCTATGTTCTTTTTCAGTAGTTGGTTTAATTAATTTTCCACCTGCTAAAGGAGACCAAGCCATAGGTTTAATTCTTTTATTTAAAAAGTAATCGATATTACCATTGTCAAAATGTTCTAAGCAATAAGGTGAAATTTCTACTTGATTTGTAACTAAAGGCATTTCAACATATGAAGATAACATTTCAAATTGTTGAGGTGTAAAATTAGAAACTCCAAAATTTAATACCTTACCATGTTGTTTTAATTCATTAAAAGCTTTTGCAACTTCTTCTGGGTTAAAAAATGGAGATGGGCGATGTAGTAATAAAACATCTATATAATCTGTTTTAAAGTTATTTAAAGAGCTTTCTACCGTTGAAATAATATGATGATAGCTATAATCGTATGAGTTAATACTTCTTGTAGGAAATTTATCTGTTGCTAGTTTAATTCCACATTTGGTAACAATTTGAATATTTTGACGAAGTGAAGGCTTTAAAGCCAAAGCATCACCAAATAATTTTTCACAGGAATAATTTCCATAAATATCTGCGTGGTCAAAGGTTGTTATTCCTAATTCTTGTGTTTGTTGAATTAATTTTAAAAGCTCTTGATTGGATAAATTCCATTCTGCTAACCTCCAATACCCATGAACTATTTTAGAAAATTTTAATTGTGGTGTTAAACTAATTTGATTCATTATTTACACGGCTTTTTAAGATGATGTATTTTTGAAGATCAGAAGTTAAAATTGTTGAAAGTTCGTGTTCATTTTCGGCAGTAGTTTCTACAAAAACAAATCCGAAAATAGGATATTTTTTAAAATCTGTTTTTCTAAGAGTCAGAGGTTTTTTAAAATCTTTGAGTAACTTTTCAAAATCAAAATGTGAAATTGTATTTTCAGGAATTCCCAAACCATTATCCAGTAAAACAATGCTGTATTTTTGAGATTCTCTAGTTTTAAAAATCTCGTTCCAATCAGGTTTTTTTCCTTTTAAAAAATACTCATAAGAATTAATTCCATAAGCATACCAAGCCAAATCTCCTGTTGTACACCAACCACCAAAACGTAATGGATTAACTTCAATTGGATATACTTTTCCTTCAGGATTTACTCTAATTTCAATATGAATTGGAAAGTTTTTTAAGTTGGCTTTTTTACCTATTAATTGTAAAAATGACTGAATTTGTGTAAAATAAGTTTCAATAATTGTTTTTGAAGTAGAGTAAACACGGTCGCTTACATCATTAGCAGATGAAAAAATATGATGTAAAACATTTAATATAACAGGTTCACCTTTATTATTAAAATAACAATCTACCGCATATTCTTCTCCGTCAATATATTCTTCAATTATAAAATCGGTGATGTCAATAACTTGTTTTGGATAATGACTTTTAAAGTTGGAAACTTCATTTTCAATAGCATTTAAAACGCTTTCCCATTCCTTAGCACTATCAACTTTATGCACTGCAATACTAAAAAATCCAACGGTTGGTTTTATAATAAAAGGAAATTTTAAATGGTGAACGTTTATATTTTTTAAGTCTGTAAATTTGATACCTTTAAAAAAATACTCAGGAAAAATATCTGCTATTAACGCTCTAAATTTTAATTTGTTTTTAAACAATGAAATTTGTTGAGGCAATTTTGTAAAATGTAGATGTTCTTCAACCCAACCTATTGAATTTTCAGAATTTGAATAGATTGGAATTGTTGGATTATCTTTAATTTTTTGGATTGCTTTTTGTTCTGAAATCCAATTTAGTGAGGGATCTGCAATCATTAATTTTGCAGCCTCTGTGGCTATAATTTCAAAATTATTTTCTTTGATAGTTTGTATCAAAAAATCTGAAGCATAGGGTTTATCAATAAGTATCATTTTATAAATTAATCTTTTTTTATTCTTTGATTTCTACCAATTAAAAAATATAAGATTGTACCAATAAAACTGGTAAACAATACCACTAAAACCCAAATAAGCTTTTCGTTTCCTTTAAAGTCGCTTCTTAAAATATCAATCAATGCAATTATGGGTATTAAAAACGCGCAAAGTATTAAAATTAATTGCCAAGGGCCAATTATTCCTAAAAAATTCATCTTTTTCTATTTTTTAATTAAAGAATAAAGGTAGCTAATTAATTTCTACTATTTTTTAATTTTTTTGGTCCATACCATAACCAAAAACCAGTAATGGTAAAAAGTAGTAGAGCCAATCCCATAAGAGTTGTATAAACCAATTCAAATTGTTTATTCGAAGTTGAAAAAGTATCATCTAAAATCGATCCATCATGAATGTCTTCAAATAAATCTGAATACCTTTTTCCAATATTTAATACATTTCCAGTAGCACCATCTAATTGAATTTCCCAGTAATGATTTTCAAAAATAAACTTCACTATTCCTTTATTTTTTCTAACATCTATACGGTCAAGCTCTGATGACAAATCTGTAGAAATAGAGTCTCTTAAAATTGTGATTGCATTTTTGTGCAAACTATCTAACGGAAGCCATTTTTGTAAGTTAGTTGAAGAACCTTTATAAGATTGCGGTATCATTATATCATTACTATGGCTTTTCCATCCTAATAGGATGCCTGTTATAGCAATTATAAAAAAGAATATAAAAAGTAATGCACCAGTTATTCGGTGTATTTTTCTGAAAATTCTTAAAATTTTTGCTTGTTTTTTTCTTGAGGTATTTTTTGTCATTTATTCAACTTTTTCAATTACCTTTTTTAGGTTTAATTTTTCTTTGGGAAGAAAACCTTTAACCATTAAAGCAATTCCAAATATCATTAATAAAACTCCCATAATACGTTTTATTTTATAGGTAACTTTTGGAGTTAATTTTTTCTTTAATTGCTTGGCTAATACTATTTTTCCAACATCAGTTACTAAATAACTTATTAAAATAAGTGCAAAATAGTTGAATATTTTATTGGAATCCATTTCAAAGTTTGGACCTACCACTAAAATCATTCCTAACCAAAATGCTAAAACGCCTACATTAATAAAATTGAGCAAAAATCCTTTTAAAAACAATTTTGTATAATTTGTTTTTTCAGGCAATACCAAACTTTCATCTTGAATGGCTCTTTTTTGACTTTTATCTAAAAAAGTAATGATACCATACACTAATAAAATGAGACCTCCTATTAAAAATAAACGAGGATCATCTTTAATTTTTTCCAATAAACTTTTGCTTCCAAAATAGGCAATTAAGATAAAAACAACATCTCCTAACATAACACCTAAATCAAACACAATAGCTGCTCTAGCTCCTTTAATTATGCTTGTTTGTATTAGCATAAAAAAAACAGGACCTATCATAAATGCTAGGAAAAATCCGATTACTACTGCCTCTTTAAGTTCGTTAAAAGCCATTTTTTGTTTACTAAAATGTGAAAATACTATAAATATTAAACATCATCATAGTCAACTGTTATTTTTTCAGTTATTGGGTGCGCCTGACAGGTTAAAATAAATCCATCTTTAATTTCTTCTTCGGTTAAAATAGTATTTTTATCCATGACTGCTTTTCCTTCAGTTACTTTTGCTAAACAGCTGCTACAAATTCCACCTTGGCAAGAATAAGGTGCGTCGATACCTTCTTTTAATGCTGCGGTTAAAATAGAAGTTTTAGTTTCCATGTTAAATGAAGTTTCTTCATCATCAACTAGTACAGTAATTTGGCATGAACCTTCGAATGTTTGAGCGGGTTCATTAGATGAAGTTGGGGTTGAAAACAATTCAAACAAAATGGTGTTTTTATTAAAACCATTTTCAAGTAAAGTTTCTTTAGCGGTTTCAATCATTTGCTCTGGACCACATAAAAAAGCGCTGTCAAAAGTTAAATTTTTAAATTTATTTTTTACAATATAGTTGATGTTTCCAGTATCAACTCTTCCAAAAAGTGCATTTTCTTGTTGTTCACGACTGTAAACATATTGAACATTAAATTGATTTTGAAAATTGGAAGCCAACTCATCTATTTCAGATTTAAAAATAGTTTCACTAGTAGTTTTATTTCCATAAATAAGTGTAAAAGTACTGTTAGGCTCTTTAGCTAAAACATCTTTCACCATTGCCATTATAGGTGTAATTCCACTTCCAGCAGCAATTGCTAAATAATTTTTTGAATGTGATGTTGAGGTTTCTAAAATAAATTTTCCTTCAGGCTTTTGCACATCTAAAGTATCTCCTTCTTTTAAAATGGTATTTGCAAAGACGGAAAAAGTTCCATTATCAACTGCTTTAATAGCTATTCTAAGCTCTCCGCTATTTGGCGATGAACAAATTGAATAAGCTCTTCTTAATTCTTCTCCAGCAATTGTTTTTTTAATATTTAAATATTGTCCAGCTTTAAATTGAAATTCATTTTTTAATTCCAAAGGAATATCAAATACTAAAGAAACAGCATTTGGGGTTTCTTTTTTAAGTTCTTTTATAGTTAGTGTGTAAAATTTTGACATGGTAATTTTATTAAGGGTACAAAAGTAGTTAAACTAAATAAAAACATTTTGTTAAAAATATACCTAAGAAAGTTATACATAAGAAAATTATGTATATATTTGAATTAGTAATAAACATCACATGGGAAATCAAAAACTATACAAAGGCTCTTTACAAACCATTATTTTAAAGTTATTAGCAAAAAATGAGAAAATGTATGGTTATGAAATTACTCAAAAAGTTAAAGAATTAACCAAAGGCGAGCTCTCAATAACCGAAGGCGCTTTATATCCTGCATTGCACAAATTGGAAGCCGAAGGGTTTTTAGATGTTGAAGTAGCTAAAGTTGATAATCGTTTAAGAAAGTATTACAAACTTACTAAAAATGGGACTAAAGAAACCGTGAATCGATTGGCTGAGATGGAAGAGTTTTTAAAAACCATGCAACAAATTGTAAATCCAAAGTTTAGTTTAGAATAAAATTGCTTAGAATGAAACTAACTAAAGAACAAATTCAACAACTATATAAGTTTACACGTCAACATTATGTAGAACATTTTGATGTGCAAACTGAGTTGGTTGACCATTTAGCCAACGATATAGAACAAATTTGGAAAGAAAAACCAAATCTTTCTTTTGAACACGCAAGAGATATCAGTTTTAAAAAATTTGGTGTTTTTGGTTTTATGGATGTGTATGGAGCTAGACAAGGTACATTGCAAAAAAAGTATATAAAAATATTATGGCAGCACGCTAAAGATTGGTTTAAATTGCCAAAAATTATAGCAACTTTTACATTCTTTTATTTTTTCTACAAAGGATTAATTCAGTTTGGAGATACATTTGCACTTTCAGTTTTAGTGGTTTTAATTTTATTTGGTTTAGTAAAACATATTCTGTTATTACAAAAAGTTAAAAAAAGACAAAAATTGAATGGCAAAAAATGGCTGTTAGAAGATATAATTTTTAAAGGCCTGTTCTTAGGAGGAGGAATGATAGGCATTAATTTGTTTAATATTATTAATATATCAAGTCCAAAAGTTTATAACACATATTGGGCAATTTTTTATGCAGC
Organism: Lutibacter aestuarii; assembly: GCF_042676885.1. Classification (NCBI taxonomy): domain Bacteria; kingdom Pseudomonadati; phylum Bacteroidota; class Flavobacteriia; order Flavobacteriales; family Flavobacteriaceae; genus Lutibacter; species Lutibacter aestuarii. The sequence continues at coordinate 140,264 of NZ_JBHTIC010000006.1, read as the reverse complement.
TATATTTACAATAATGGTAGTTTACGTTTATATGAGTGCAGTTGTTTTGCCACAAAAAGCCGAAAATTTATTGGTTGAAAATTATCCAGAATATAAATTAGTGTAACAAATAGTTATAAATAGCTACGTATAACCCAAAGTCATAAAACCAAAACTAATGATTAAGCATTTTATAAATTTTGAATGGAAACAATTTTTTCGTTCATCCTATTGGCAAAAAAGTATAGCACTAAATATTTTAATGGCTTTTTTAGCTGTTTATTTTATGTTAGTTTTTTTGGCTTTAGGAATTAGTATTTACCCTTTATTGAAAAAGCAATTTCCAGAATCTGATCCGCTATTAATGGTAAATAGCTTTTTATTTTATTGGTTTTTAGGCGATTTATTAATGCGATTTTTCTTGCAAAAATTGCCAGTTATGAATATTAAACCTTTACTAATTTTACCATTAAAGCGAAATAAAATTTTAAACTATGTATTGGGTAGGTCTGCCCTTTCATTTTTTAATTTTTTACCACTTTTTGCAATTATTCCTTTTGGAGTTATATTAATTTTTGAAGATTATAATACTACAACAACCATAGTTTGGATGGTTTTAATGTATGTGTTCACTTTAATAATTAATTTTTTAAACTTTATTATTGAAGCAAAATCAGCCGAAACAGAATTATCTTTTTTACCATTAATACTAATAGCTTCATTATTATTTGCAGTAAACTATTTTGAATTAATTGAATTTACAACCTTACTAGGAAACGCTATCAATGTTATAGTTGAAAATCCAATTTATTTAAGTATTCCAATAGCAATTTTAGCGTTAGTATACTATTTTAATTACACGATGCTAAAAACTAAATTATATGTAGATGGTTCTTTAAAAGCGAAGGCCGATGTTGCAACAACTACTGATTTAGCGTGGACCAGAAGATTTGGTGATATAGCTCCTTTTTTACAGCTTGATTTAAAATTACTGTGGAGAAACAAGCGTCCAAGATCTTCAATATTTATTTTAGTAATTGGACTGTTGTATGGGTTGTTCTTTTACCCAAACCCAATGTATAAAGACTGGATTCCTATGTTTGTTTTTGTTGGTATTTTTGTTACTGGAATTTTTATGATCAATTTCGGACAATTTATCCCAGCTTGGGACAGTGGGTATTATAAGCTATTAATGAGCCAGAATATTAAGTATAAAGAATACTTAAATTCAAAATTCTCATTAATGTTAATTAGCGCCATTATTATGTTTGTGCTAAGTATTCCTTATGTTTACTTTGGCTGGAAAATATTAACCATCCATTTTGCAGCTATGATTTATAATATTGGAATAAATTCTCATGTTTTACTCTTAGGAGGTTCTTTTAATAGAAAAAAGATAGACTTAACACAGCGTGCAGCATTTAATTACCAAGGGACTGGAGCTGTTCAATGGTTAATAGGTTTTCCTTTGCTTTTAATTCCAATTTTACTGTTTTATGTTCCCTATAAGTTTTTAGGGTTTGAAGCAGGAATTGCTACCTTAATAATTTTAGGAATTATCGGCATTGTATTTCATCAAAAAATAATGAATTTTATTACAAAAAAATACCTGAATTCAAAATATAAAATGATTAGCGCTTTTGACCAAAGTAATTAAATCTTTCAAACAACTTTAAAAATTTTACGAATGATAAAAGTAACTGAACTTTCAAAAAAATATAGCGGAAATATAGTTTTAAATATTGATGAATTAGAAATCCCAAAAGGACAAACTTTTGGTTTGGTTGGAAACAATGGAGCTGGAAAAACTACCTTTTTTAATTTATTGTTGGATTTAATAAACCCAACTACCGGACAAATAATTACTCATGAAATTCAAGTGAATAAAAGTGAAGACTGGAAACCATTTACAGCAGCTTTTATTGATGAAAGCTTTTTAATTGGTTACCTAACACCGGAAGAATATTTTTATTTTATTGGAGAATTAAGAGGCTTAAACAAAGCAGATATTGATACGTTTTTAATACAATTTGAAGAAATTTTTAATGGTGAAATTTTAGGAGGGAAAAAATATTTAAGAGATTTATCCAAAGGAAATCAGAAAAAAGCAGGCATAGTTGCAGCTTTAATTGGAAATCCTGAAGTTATTGTGTTAGACGAACCCTTTGCAAATTTAGACCCAACAACTCAAATTAGACTAAAAAAAATGCTGAAAGATTTAACAACAAATAGTCAAGCAACAGTATTAATTTCTAGCCATGATTTAGGTCATGTAACCGAAGTGTGTGAACGAATTGTTGTATTGGATAAAGGAAATGTTGTAAAAGATATTCAAACCTCACAAGAAACCTTAAAAGAGTTAGAAACCTATTTTTCAGTGTAAGTCAATTAAATACATAGTTTTTTGTATTTTTACATCCCGCTTACAATAATTTGATAACCTAATTAGTTAAGAGGGAAGTAAAAACAGATTCTATTGAAAAATATTTTTAAAATAGCAACTCCTTTTTTAGCTTTTTTTTTGGTATTAAGTTGTTCAACAAAAAAAGACGCATTTATAAATAGAAGTTATCATTCAGTTACTACAAAATATAATGTGCTTTATAATGGTAATGAAGCTTTGCGCATTGGATTAGAGCAACTAAATTCAAATTACGAAGACAATTTTTGGGAAGTTTTACCAATTGAACCTTTAAAAATTGATGTATTGGCTTTGCCTGGAATGAATGTTGATGAAGACAGCTCTCCTCAAGAATTTGAAAAGGCAGAAGAAAAAGCCGTAAAAGCCATACAAATGCATTCTATGTTAATTGCAAGACAAGAACGCAATAAACAAATTGATGATGCTTATTTGTTATTAGGTAAATCACGTTATTACTCTAAAAGATTTGTACCCGCATTAGAAGCCTTTAATTATATTGTAATCAATTATCCAAAGGCTAGTTTAATTAATGAAACTAAAATTTGGCAAGCCAAAACTCAAATTCGTTTACAAAATGAAGAACAGGCTATTGAAGATTTAAAAAAACTATTAAAAAAACAAGATCTACCTGAAGAAATAAGTGAATCAGCTCAAACAGCCATTGCAATGGCTTATGCACAAATTGGTGAAAATCAAGAAGTAATTAATCATTTAAATAAAGCAGTTTTTAAAACCAAAAAAAACCTTTTTATACCTGCAATGATTACCAAAAATAAAAAGGTTAGCAGTGAAAAAATAATAAGCACAAAAAATAACGAGCAAACTGCTAGAAATTTATTCATTTTAGGTCAATTGTATAGAGAAAAAAATGCAATAGATTCTTCAAACACAGCATTTCAAAGCCTAATTGAATTTAAAAAGGCACCGTATAAATATAAAATACAAGCTCAAATTGAAAAAGCAAAAAACGTTACCACTTCTGAAGATGAATTAGCGACTATAGAGTTATTAAAAAAATTAATAAAAAACAGAGATAATCGTCCATATTTAGGAGAACTATATTATCACCTTGGAAGCCTTCAAAAAAATCAAAATTTTGAAGTTGCTATTGAAAGTTTTAAAAAATCAATTGCAGCCAAGCAAATATCTAAATTTCAAAAAGAATTATCCTACGAAGCAGCTGGAGATTTATTTTTTGAAAAAGCCCAGTTTTTAAAAGCAGGTTCTTATTATGATAGTGTATTAAGAGCTACAGAAAGTGAAAATTCAAAAAGAATAAGACGATTGGCTAGAAGAAGAAATAATTTAAACGAAGTTATTTTATATGAAAACATAGCTAAAACAAGCGATAGTATCCTTAAATTGGTTCAAATGAGTAAAGAGGATCAAACAGCTTATTTTAACAAGTATATAGAAAATTTAAAATCAAAAGAAGAAAAAGCAACACCCATCAAAAATACTGGAAAAGGGTTTATTTTTTCAAAAGATAATAATAAAAAAGTATCAAGTACTTGGTACTTTTATAATATACAAACTGTTGGTTTTGGAGAACAAGAATTTCAACAAATTTGGGGAAATAGACCTTTAGAAGATAATTGGCGGTTAAGTGATAAAACACAATTTAAACTGATCGATACTAAATTGAAAGCTGATGAAGAGAATTTAAATGTAGTAGAAAACGAAAAATACAATGTGGAGTATTATTTAAAAAATATTCCAACCAATACCATTGAAATAGATAGTTTATATAACGAAAGAAACAACGCTTATTTTAAATTAGGTGTTATTTATAAAGAACAATTTAAAGAAGAAAACTTAGCGCTTAGCAAATTAGAAAAACTCCTCACATTTAATCCAAAAACAACTCTTTTAATTCCAGCAAAATATCATTTATATAAAATTTATAACAATCAGGGTAATGCAAAAGCAACAATATTGAAAAATGATATTGTTTCAAATTACCCAACATCAAAATATGCTAAAATAATTTTAAACCCTAATGCATCATTAATTCAAGAAAATGAAAACTTACCCGAAAATATTTATGCCGAAGTTTTTTATGAATATAAAGATGAAATGTACGACAGTGTTATAAAAAAATCTACCAATGCAATTAGCAGATTTGAAGGACACGAAATAATTCCTAAATTTGAACTTTTAAAAGCGTATGCTATAGGTAAAAAAGAAGGGATAGTTGCTTTTAAAGAAGCATTAGATTTTGTTGCTATGAATTACCCAAATACCGAAGAAGGAAAAAAAGCATTGGAAGTAATAAACACCATAAAAACAAAAATTCAATAACCCTAATAAGCACAAACATCATGTTTTCAGAAAAAAAAGAAAAGCAACCACAAGTTTTAGAACGAAATATTATAGGAAAAAACACTTCAATTGTTGGAGATGTTATCTCAGAAGGCGATTTTAGAATTGATGGAAGTGTTGAAGGAACTATTAAAACATCAGGTCGTGTAGTTATTGGAAAAGATGGAACTGTAAAAGGTAAAGTATTTTGTGAAAATGCGGATGTAGAAGGAAAATTTTCAGGAGAATTACAAGTAAGTAGTTTATTAACATTAAAAGCAACAGCCGTAATTTCAGGAGATGTAATTATAAGTAAATTATCTGTTGAGCCAGGAGCTGAATTCAATGCAACTTGTGCAATGAAAGGTTCAGTTAAGGAATTAAAAAATGAGCAATCCAAAAAAGAAAAAACAGCTTAATAAGTATCTACAACTAACTGGAGTAGCTTTTCAAATGGGCATTACTATTTATTTGGGAGTCTATTTTGGAAAATGGTTAGATAGTTATTTTGAAACTTCTAATAAAATTTACACCATAATTTTAACATTACTCTCTTTGTTTGCTGCAATTTGGAGTGTTTTAGCTCAGTTAAAAAAAATCAATGATAAATACGATTAAGCCAATTCTACAATTTTCAATACTATTATTAATTGTTTTAAGCATAGTGTTTGGAATTCATTTAGCTATTTTATCATATTTTAATTATCCTCTTTTTGAAAATATGATCATTGCTTCTTATATCGTAAATTATTTATTGGCATTTATAATTTTTATAGCTCTTTATTTTTTACGAAAAAAGTATTTAGATTTACTAGGCTTTATTTTTATGGGAGGAAGTTTTTTAAAATTTGGCGTGTTCTTTATTTTTTTCTTTCCAGTTTTTAAACAAAATGGTGAAATAAATACGTTGGAATCGGTTTCATTTTTACTGCCTTACATTACTTGTTTAATTCTTGAAACCTTCTACGTTTCAAGGCTGTTAAATAACAAGTTATAAGTCAATTAAAACCAAAAAAAATAAGATAAAAAAACATAGAAAAAATATTTTTTGGTTTCTAATATAAAACCGTACATTTGCAAAATATTTTTAGAGAACACTATTAATAAAGTGATATGCATAGAATTAACTTGGTAAAAATACTTTCGTTACTACTATTAACTGTAACAATTTCAGTAAATGCTCAACATGATGCTTCAACAAAAGCTCATGAAGAAACAACTCCTCAAGAGAAAGATCTTAAAACTGAAATTAAAGAATATATAGCACATCACTTGCTAGATTCTTACGATTTTACATTGTTTTCTTGGACTACAGACGCAGGTGAACATAAATATTTTAGTGCACCATTACCAGTAATTATTTACGATGGTGGTTTAAAAATATTTTCTTCTTCTAAGTTTCACCACGGAGAAACAGTAGCTGAAGTTGATGGTAACTACTACAAGTTATACCATAATAAAATATATAAAACAGATGCTGAAGGAACCATTTCTTATGATGAAGAGCATCACCCAACCAATGCAAAACCTCTAGATTTTTCTATCACCAAAAACGTTGTTTTTATTATTATAGTAGCGGTTTTAATGTTTTTTATGTTTACCCGTATGGCAAAATCATACAAAGGAAACCTGATGCCAAAAGGTATGGGTCGTATGTTAGAGCCAATAATTTTATACATAAGAGATGATATTGCGATTCCTAATATTGGTGAAAAAAAATATAAAAAATATATGGGTTACTTATTAACGGTATTTTTCTTTGTATGGATTATCAACCTATTGGGTTTAACGCCACTTGGTGTAAATGTTACTAACAATATTGCAGTTACATTAGCGTTGGCTTTAATCACTTATTTCCTAACAACATTTACCGCTAATAAAAATTATTGGAAACATATTTTTTGGATGCCAGATGTTCCTGTATTAATGAAAATTATATTAGCTCCAATAGAGTTATTAGGAACTTTTATTAAACCTTTTGCTTTAATGATTCGTTTGTATGCAAATATTACAGCAGGTCATATTGTATTAATGAGTATTATAGGTTTAATGTTTGTGTTTAAAAGTTGGATTGGTAGTCCATTATCGTTTGGGTTAGCATTTGCACTAGCTTTATTAGAATTATTAGTAGCAGCGCTACAAGCATATATTTTCACCATGTTATCGGCATTATACTTTGGTATGGCAGTTGAAGAACATGACGATCACTAAAATTGAATGTTTAATTAATTAATATATATATTATGACAGGTTTAAATTTCGTAGGAGCAGGTTTAATTGTAATCGGTGCTGGTTTAGGTATCGGTAGAATTGGTGGTTCAGCAATGGACGCTATTGCACGTCAACCAGAAGCTTCTGGAAAAATCCAAACAGCGATGCTTATTGCAGCAGCACTTATTGAAGGTATTGGATTTGCTGCGTTATTTGCAGCTTAAGAAAAACAAGCAAATAGCTACAACGGTTGGTTGTAGCTATTGTTTAAACTATTAATTAAAGAATAACAAAACAAAAAAATGGAGAAGTTAATAGAACAATTTTCTTTGGGTTTATTTTTCTGGCAATTAATTTTATTTATTGCCTTAGTACTTTTATTACAAAAATTTGCTTGGAAACCTATTTTAAATTCTGTAAATGAAAGAGAAAAAGGTATAAAAAATGCATTAGATGAAGCTGAAAATGCACGTAAAGAAATGCAAAACCTAAATGCTGATAACGAGCGCATTTTAAAAGAAGCACGTGCACAACGTGATACGCTTTTAAAAGAAGCACGTGAAATGAAAGAGGGTATTATTTCTGAAGCAAAAAATGAAGCTCAAGTACAAGCTGCTAAAATTGTTGAACAAGCGCAAGCAACTATAGAAGCTGAAAAACAAGCTGCAATTACAGATTTAAAAAATCAAGTAGCTGAATTATCAGTAGGAATTGCAGAAAAAGTAGTGAGAGGTGAATTAGCAGATAAAAACAAGCAAACTAAACTTGTTGAAGAGCTATTAAAAGAAGTAACTATTAGTTAATTAATTCATAATGAGCGGATCTAGAGCAGCAGTAAGATATGCAAAAGCAATATTAAGTTTTGCACTTGAACAATCAAAAGAGGTTGAAGTGAATAACGACATGTTGTTAATGGCAAATACAATTGAAGAAAGTAAAGATTTACAACTGATTTTAAGCAGTCCAGTGTTAAAATCGGAAGAAAAAAAATCAACCTTAAAAGAAGTTTTTTCTTCAAAAGTATCTGGTTTAACTATTGGCTTAATAGATCTTTTAGTTGAAAATAAAAGATTGTCTATTTTAACTGATGTAGCAAAAAAGTACACAGTTATTTATGACGAGTTAAAAGGTATTGAAGTAGCAAAAGTTACAACAGCAGTTCCTTTAACAGAAGAGTTGAACAATAAGGTGCTTGACAAAGTAAAAGAAATTACTGGTAAAGAAGCAACCATTGAAAATATTGTAAATCCAGATATTATTGGCGGATTTATACTACGTATTGGAGATGTTCAATACGATGCAAGTATTACAAATAAATTACAAGTATTAAAAAGACAATTTGAAAAGGTTAATTAACCAATTTTCAAAATGTAAATTAAATAGATTTTAGTTTTAAAAAATATAAAAAATGGCATCAATAAAACCAGCTGAAGTATCAGCGATTTTAAAACAACAATTAGCAGGGTTTGAAGCATCAGCTTCATTAGACGAAGTAGGAACAGTATTACAAGTAGGTGACGGTATTGCACGTGTATATGGTTTATCAAACGTACAATACGGTGAGTTAGTTGAGTTTGAAGATGGATTAGAAGGAATTGTACTTAACTTGGAAGAAGACAATGTAGGAGTTGTTTTATTAGGTCATTCTATTTCAATCAAAGAAGGAGCTACAGTAAAACGTACTGAAAGAATTGCTTCATTAAAAGTTGGTGAAGGAATTGTTGGACGTGTTGTAAATACTTTAGGATTTCCTATTGATGGTAAAGGTGCTATTCAAGGTGAAACTTTTGAAATGCCACTTGAGCGTAAAGCTCCAGGGGTAATTTATCGTGAACCTGTAACAGAGCCATTACAAACAGGAGTAAAAGCAGTTGATGCTATGATTCCTGTAGGTAGAGGACAACGTGAGCTTATTATTGGTGACCGTCAAACAGGTAAATCTACTGTTGCCATTGATACTATTATCAACCAAAAAGAATTTTACGATGCAGGTGAACCAGTTTATTGTATTTATGTAGCAATCGGACAAAAAGCTTCTACAGTTGCAGGTATTGCAAATTTACTAGAAGAAAAAGGAGCTTTAGCTTATACAACAATTGTTGCTGCTAATGCATCAGATCCTGCTGCAATGCAAGTATATGCTCCAATGGCAGGTGCTGCAATTGGTGAATATTTTAGAGATACGGGTCGTCCAGCTTTAATTGTTTATGATGATTTATCTAAACAAGCAGTTGCATACCGTGAAATCTCATTATTATTACGTCGTCCACCAGGACGTGAGGCGTATCCAGGAGATGTTTTCTACTTACATTCAAGATTGTTAGAGCGTGCTGCAAAAGTAATTAATGATGATACTATTGCTGCTCAAATGAATGATGTGCCAAATTCGTTAGAAGGCAAAGTAAAAGGAGGAGGTTCTCTAACAGCTTTACCAATTATTGAAACACAAGCTGGTGACGTTTCTGCATATATTCCAACCAACGTAATTTCAATTACTGACGGACAAATTTTCTTAGAATCTGATTTATTTAACTCTGGGGTGCGTCCTGCTATTAACGTAGGTATTTCTGTATCTCGTGTTGGTGGTAATGCACAAATCAAATCCATGAAAAAAGTAGCAGGAACATTAAAATTAGACCAAGCGCAATATCGTGAGTTAGAAGCGTTTGCTAAGTTTGGTTCCGATTTAGATGCTGCAACTATGAATGTTATTGAAAAAGGAAAACGTAATGTGGAAATTTTGAAGCAAAATCAATCAGATCCATTTACTGTTGAAGATCAAATTGCAATTATTTATGCAGGTTCAAAAAACTTGTTAAGAAGTGTACCTGTTGAAAAAGTAAAAGAATTTGAAACTGATTACATTCAATATTTAAATGCTAAACATAGAGGAACATTAGATACGCTAAAAGCAGGTAAATTAACAGATGAAGTTATTGATACTTTAACTAGCGCGGCTAAAGAAGTTTCAGCAAAATACGCTTAAAACTATTGTCATTCCCGTAAAATCGAAGATTATGAATTCATTAATTTAAAATGTGATTCAATGAGTAAAACGGGAATCTCATGATTAGAAGCTCATATAAAAAGATTCCGTATCAAATGCGGAATGACAAATTAAATTAGAATGGCAAACTTAAAAGAAATACGTAACAGAATTACATCCATTGGATCAACAATGCAAATTACCAGTGCCATGAAAATGGTATCGGCTGCAAAGTTGAAAAAAGCGCAAGATGCAATTACCCAAATGCGTCCGTATGCTAATAAGTTAACTGAACTTTTACAAAGTTTAAGTGCTACTTTAGAAGGCGACGTTGGAGGTGTATATTCTGAACAAAGAGAAGTTTCAAAAGTACTTTTGGTTGTAATTACATCAAATAGAGGTTTGTGTGGTGGTTTTAATTCATCGGTAATTAAAGCAGCTGTGAAAAATGTAGAGGACAATTATAAAGGAAAACAAGTTGAGCTTTTAACAATAGGTAAAAAAGGAAACGATTTGTTATCTAAAGATTTTTCAGTTGTTGAAAATCACAATGAAATTTTTGACGATTTGACCTTTGATAACGTTGCTGCTATAGCGGAAACTATTATGACTTTATTTGCCGAAGGGAAATATGATAAAGTTGAATTGGTTTATAACCAATTTAAAAATGCCGCAACTCAAATAGAAACAATTGAACAGTTTTTACCAATTGAGCCTATTAAAGGAAACGTAAATGTAAACACAGATTATATTTTTGAGCCAGGAAAAGCTGAAATTGTTTTAGAATTAATTCCAAAGTCTTTAAAAACACAATTGTATAAAGCAATTAGAGATTCTTTTGCTTCTGAACATGGTGCTCGAATGACAGCAATGCACAAAGCAACGGATAATGCTACCGAATTGCGTGATGATTTACTACTAACGTACAACAAAGCACGTCAGGCAGCAATTACCAATGAAATTTTAGAAATTGTTGGTGGAGCGGAAGCCCTTAACAATTAGGCGGATTATTTATGAGCCAAATTTTTAACAGTATATAAGCTTTTAATATTTAGAAATAAAGATAATTATAACAAAGCATATTTAAAGAGTTTATCATTTTTTGATAAACTCTTTTTTTGTAGTTTGGTATATGATTTGATATAACTGTAGTATAAGTAAATAATTATGAAAAAAATAATACACTTTATAATGTTTTTAGGAGCATCATTCCTATTTACTTTTTGTGGATCATCTAAAGGTCTTAAATTACAAAAAGAACCACCTTTTAAAGTTATATCAGCAACGTATAATTCTTGGGCTGGTGGAAAACCTAATTCTAAAGGATATACAATTTCTGTTTCCATAGATAATCCAGAAATCACCTTGGATTCTGTTTTTTTTAGAGGATTAAAATCAGAATTTAAAGTTGAAGAATTTAAATCAAAATTGGTTTTTACAAGTCTTTTAACACATCCAAAACCACATGATTATAATTTAGATATAGATGAGAAAAAAGAATTTGGAAATAAGCCACCTGAAGCAACGTCAAAAATCCCTTTTGAATTAAACGAAAATGAAGCAGTTGTTAGTTATACATTAAATGGTAAAATCAATTACTTTAAAATTACTTCGTTACAAAAAACAGCAACGGTTTATATGTATTCAAAAAATTAGTCTTCAAAATAGGTTAAATTGATTTCTTTTCTAACTAAATCTAATAAAGAAATCAATTCAATACTATGGTTATGAGACCAAAGGTTACTTTCAATTTTACCATTATTTAAGCATTTATTGCATTCTATAATCTCATGAGTATATCCTTTTCCTAATTTTGGATATTCAAATTTTTGTTTTTTTTCATCTTTAGTTAAAGTAAAACAAACTGTTTCGTTCCAAGGATTATTTATAATAATTTCACCCAAAGTACCACTAATTTTAGCAACCCTTTTTGAGTTTGAATTAAAACTACTAAAAAGTAGTGCTTGAGCATTTTTATAATTAAATATCATTGCTAATTGTGAATCTACTCCAGAGTCAAAATACGTTGCACTCGCCATAATTTTAATAGGATTTCCTAATAAAAAATAACTTAAAAAAATAGGATAAATTCCAATATCTAATAGAGAGCCGCCACCTAAACTTTTGTCATGTACACGTTGGATGGTTAAAGGCGCTTTAAAGGCAAAATCAGCATTAATGTATTTTAACTCACCAATTTCTCCAGTATCAATTCTTTTTTTTATTTCTACCATTGCAGGCATAAATCGAGTCCATAAAGCTTCCATTAAAAAGGTGTTATTTTCTTTTGAAGCATCAATCATGCTTAGAACTTGAGTTTTATTAATAGCAAAAGGTTTTTCACATAAAACTGCCTTTTTATGTTGTAAAGCTAAAACAGTAATGGATTGGTGTAAGTTATTTGGAGTGGCAATATAAATAATTTCCACGTTTTTATCTTGGATTAACTCTAGATACGATCCATAATGTTTATTTGCATAATATTTTTTAGAAAAAGAGGCTGCTTTTGAAATATCTCTTGAAGCAACAGCTTCTAATTCAATGTCTTCAAGTAACAGTAAATCATTCGCAAATTTATGTGCAATTTTTCCTAAGCCAATAATTCCCCATTTAATTTTATTCATATAAAAGCAGCTTTTTAGTATTAATTAGTAAATATAATTTTTTTGGCATAGAATTTGAAATTCCTTGAACATAACCTAAAAATAAATGAATATGAAGACTTTAAAATTACTTTTTGCAACACTGGTTTTAGGTATAACTTTTACTTCTTGTAGTATTAGAATTAATGACGATGATGATTATTATGTTTCTTTAGAAGAAGTTGTTACAGATTTTGATTTATGGTATATTGATTATAACAAAACAACAGGAAACGGTGATGTGCCATTTTTATCGAAAGCTTTTACCATATCATTTATTAATGGAAAATTATATGCAAATAATAATTTAGTAGGTATAGGCTCTACAGGAAATGGTTATGGTATTCAAATAGGATACTACGACACCTATAATGGCTATTTAGAAGTGGATCACAATTTAGATGGTTATTACGATTTTGATGTGGTTCAAATAACGAGAGACAGAATAAAATTAGTGGACAATTACAACAACGTAACGTATTATTTAGAAGGGTATCAAAAATATAATTTTGATTACGATCAAATATTTTATGATAATATTGAATACTTTTTACAAGAGTATGATGCTTGGGAAAAAACATTTGTAAGCGATACAGGTGAATTAAACGAATTTGATAATGAAAACTTTTTAAGATTTACACCAGAAAATATAACTACTTTTTATTCATCTCAAGATCAAATTGGCACGAATGTTGCTAATATTTATTGGGACTATGTAGGTAGCTACACTGTTGCAAATGTTCAAGGATATGACAATCTAAAAATTTTAACATTAGATTATGATTCTTATGGCAATGAAGAGTTTGAATTGAGCGTTATAAATGATGGAAAGATTAGTTTGTACCACATAGACTCTGGAACAACCTATGAGTTTACAGGAAGAGGTTATATTCAATACTTAAAAAATAGTTCGTCAAAAGGTACTGTAAGGAATGATGGAAGAAAACGAACTAAAGTATATAGAGAAACGAAAATTAGAAGAAATTTAAAATAAAGTTTGGTTAGTTGATTTTTGGTTGGTTATTTTTAATAACCAATTGATGAGACCGCTCCTCCCCGGAGCGGTTTTTTTGTATCTTTATATCCATAAAAAAAATTAAAAAATGAATTCAAAAACAGCATTTATAACAGGAGCAACTTCTGGTATTGGAAAAGCAACTGCAGAAATTTTTGCAAAAAATAATATGAATTTAATTCTATGTGGAAGAAGACAAGATCGACTTAATGAATTAAAAGAGCAATTAGGTAAATTAACCAAAGTTATAACTTTGCAATTTGATGTAAGAGACAAAGAAGCAATTTTTAAAGCAATTAACTCTTTACCTACAGAATTTAAAACAATTGATATTTTAATTAATAATGCAGGGAATGCCCATGGTTTTAGTACCCTACAAGATGGAAATATGGATGATTGGGATGCTATGATAGATATCAATGTAAAAGGTTTGTTATACGTATCTAAAGCCATCTTACCTCAAATGGTTGAAAGAAATCAAGGGTTTGTAATAAATATTGGCTCTATTGCTGGAAAAGAGGTGTATCCTAATGGAAATGTCTATTGTGCATCAAAGTACGCTGTAAACGCTTTAAATAAGGCTATGCGATTAGATTTAAACAAACATAACATTAGAGTTGCAGCCATACATCCAGGAGCTGTAGAAACCGAGTTTTCTGAGGTACGTTTTAAAGGGGATGCTGAAAGAGCAAAAAATGTTTATGCAGGATATAAAGCATTGCAACCTGAAGATATAGCAGAGATTATTTATTTTGTTGTTACTAGACCAGCTCATGTAAATATTGAAGATTTAATAGTGTATCCTACTGCACAAGCAAGCGCAACTATTTTACATAAAGAATAGTTTAATATGATTAACAAACGTCTTTTAATAAAAAACTTATTAGCTCATAACGATGAGAATAGCTTTTACGATAAAAAGCAAAAAATATCGTTAGACTCCAAAGAAGGAAAAGCAAAGTTTTTAAAACACGTTTGCGCATTATCAAACTCAAACCCTGAGAATAATTCTTATATTGTAATTGGAGTGGAAGATCAACTCAATAAAATTGAAGGTGTAGATTTTTTTGATGATAGTAAAATTCAAAATTTAATAAATTCGTATTTAGAAAATCCTCCCAAAATTCAATATGAAAATATAGCATTTCCAACACTTCCAAGGTACAAAGTGGTGGGCTTGGTCACGATTCAACCAAATGATAAAATAACATCATTAAAAAAACCAATTTGGAAATATGTTAGAGGAACCGTTTTTTTTAGAAGAGGAAGTAACTCAATGTCAACATTAGGGAAATTTGAATTAAAAAGTACCAATAAAGAAATAGTTGAAGCTATAGAAATTAATGCAAGTAACAATATTCAACTTACTTTAGATGGTGTTTTTGATTTTTTTAAAAGGCATAAAGAAGAATATCATCCAACCTATAAAGTTTTTAATGAACAATTTGTGTTGTGTTGGGCTGGGAAAAAGAAAAAGGTAGATGATAAAATTTTTTACTCACGAGTTGATATTGAGCTAATTAATGAGCAAGTTCGTTTATTTTATTCGGCTTTAGACGAAGTAAAAATTGAATTCAATCATAAATCATTTATCATTACCGAGTATATTTTTTTAAGAATGCAAGATGAATTTGATTTTTATCCTTTTGAAAAAACGGTGATACATTTTAAAGAAAATGGAAAACACGACATTGTTACCGAGCTTTTATTTAAACCTCCTCAATTTAATAAAACTGAATTGTACCATGTATTTAACAATTGCAATGCCATTTTATTAAAGCTGAAAAAAAACTTACCACTTACAGAAACGGAATTAATTGATTTAGAGGAGCTACCAACCAACTATTTAATTTGTGTTTTAAATAAAATACCAAATGCATTGTTAAAATTAAAAGAAGCTAAAAAATATTTAAAAGAATTAGATGATAAAACAAGTTATATAAAGTATAAGGAAGCTTTACGAGTATTACGAAAAGTTACCTATCAAAAATAACTGTTATTTTCCATTTAACTTTTGATACAACTGTAGTGCAAAACCATCGGTTAAACTAGCTACATAGCCACTTATTGCTAATAATCTTAAATATAAAGTATCTTTAGGTTGTTGTAAACTTTCAGGTAAAATTGCAATGATTAATTTGTCATAATTTGTTAAATTATTTTCATAATTATTATTTGTAGCTGTTATAAAAACATCTAATAAATTTGCAATTACATTGTAGCCTGCTAGCTCTTTTTCAATAACTTCTCTACTTTTATAAATTTTTTCAACACTAATTTTAATAATATCGTTTATTTGTGCTTCATAGTTACATTTATCAAGTAATGAGTAAGGATATTCTCCTTTTAAAATAGCTTCTTCATTTTCTAAAAATACTTTAGAAGCTTCATTAATGAGGGTGCCAATTGCTAAAGCACGTAAATAACTCAGTCTATCTTTTTTATGTTCTAATTGGTAATATTTATTAGAATCAATAGTATCTTTTACTAATTTAATTAAGTATTCAAGTGCAAATTCTTCTTCAATTAAACCTAAATTTATACCATCCTCAAAATCTATAATAGTATAACAAATATCGTCCGCTGCTTCAACTAAGTACGATAAAGGGTGTCTTTTATAGGCCATATTTCCTTCTTTACCAGAAGAAATTAAACCCAATTCTTGTGCAACTTCATTAAAAAAAGAAACTTCAGATTGAAAAACACCATATTTTTTATCGGCAATATGATTGGAAGGTTTTTTTGGTAACGATTCTTTAGGATATTTGGTAAAAGCTCCTAAAGTTGCATAAGATAAACGGAGTCCTCCTTCACTTCCTTTTTGACTTTTATTTAAAATTCTAAAGCCGTTAGCATTTCCTTCAAAGTCAATTAAATCTTGCCATTGTTTGTCTGTAAGGGATTCTTTAAATTTTTTACCCTTTCCATTTTTAAAATATTCACCAATAGCTTTTTCGCCACTATGTCCAAAAGGAGGGTTTCCAATATCATGAGCCAAAGCTGCAGTTGCAACAATAGCACCAAAATCGTTCATTTTATAACCTTCTTTAACAAGTTTTGGGTGCTTTTTTAAAAGTTGCTCACCAACTATTCTTCCTAATGACCGAGCTACTACACTAACTTCTAAACTATGTGTTAACCTAGTATGAACAAAATCTGTTTTAGAATGCGGAATAACTTGTGTTTTGTCTTGCAAACTTCTAAATGAATCCGAAAAAATAATTCGGTCATAATCTACTTCAAAACCAAGCCTGTGTTCATCTTGTTCGCAACGCAATCTTTTATGTTTATCTCCAAAACGTTTAAGAGATAATAATTGGATCCAATTCATTTTGAATTTTTTTGAAAATTTTGTTGCAATATAGTTAATAATTTATTCTTTTTTAAAATGGATCTCTTTAATAAATTTAACATTGAATATACAAAAGGGTAAGTTACATTTAACTGTAAGTTAACATTGGTTTTGTTGTTTTGTAGCAAATAAAAACCTAGAGATGAAATCATTTTTAATTTATATAGTATTATTTTTTAGCACTTCGTTATTCAGTCAATCTTTTAATGTAAGTTCTTTAGTATCAGATGTTAATAATGAAGGAGTTATTGAAGGAGTTGTATATGACACTAATTTAACTTCCGAACTAGCTTTTGCAAATGTGTCAATTAAAAATACAACTATTGAAGTTGAAACTGATTTTGATGGCTCTTTTTCAATAAATTTAAAACCAGGAAATTATACCTTAATTTTTAGTTTTTTAGGGTATAAAACGGTTGAAGTTGATAATGTAAAAGTAACCGCTAGTGGAGTGGTAAAATGCAATCAGGTTTTAGAAGCTTTAAAAATAGAAGCCGATATTTTATCAATTAATAATAGTTTTAAAGGTTAAATTAATCTTAATCTGCTAACATTAAATTAACTCTTTTATTAACTTTATATAACAACAGTTTAACTTTTCATTTACGTAGTTGCAATTCCTTTGCAAGAAGAAATTAATACTTAAAATGAAGAAAATACTTACCGTTATATTTTTACTACTAACTATCACTATTATAGGTCAAACAAAAGGTACAATTTCAGGTACTGTATATGATAAAGAAGTTAATAATGAACCCTTACCTTTTGCGAATGTGTTTATTAAAGGAACTTCAATAGGAACAACTACCGAATTTGAAGGAACATATACCTTTCAAGCGGAACCAGGAACTTATACCTTGGTTTTTAGTTTTATTGGTTATAAAACAGTTGAAGTACCAAATGTAATTGTTAAATCTGGAGAAACAGTTATTATTAATCAAATACTAAGTGCAAGTGAAGGAGTTTCTTTAAGCGAAATTCAAATTACAGCAACGACCAATAAAGAATCGGAAAGTGCTTTATTAACTGAGCAGAAAAAAGCCGTAGCAATTGAACAAAAAATTGGAGCTCAAGAATTATCGAGAAAAGGGGTTAGTGATGTTGCAACAGCTTTAACCAAAACTACAGGGATTTCAAAACAAGAAGGATCTGGAGGTGTATTTGTAAGAGGTTTAGGTGATCGTTATAATGTAACTACATTAAATGGATTACCATTACCATCAAATAATCCTTCAAAGAAAAATATTGATCTGGATATTTTTTCAACAGATATTGTAGAATATATAAGCATTGATAAAACGTACAATACTAAAAATTATGGAGATTTTGCAGGCGCAAATGTAAATATTGCATCTAAAAATTATAAAGGAAATGGGTTTTTAGAAATAGGAATAGGTACAGGAGCAAATATAGAAGTAATTTCTCAAAACAATTTTTATTTAAATGATGGTCCAAATTTTTCAGGATTTTATAACAAAAACCATCCTAAATTTCCTCTAAGTAATTACAATTTTACAACAAGTTGGAATCGAGAAAAAGTAAACAGCCCAATTAATATAAGTGCATCCTTAAAGGGAGGAGATTCTTATACATTTGGAGAGGACAGTAAAATAAGTTTTTTTACAGTAGCTAGTTTTGACAATGGCTACAAGTTTAGAGAAGGGATTTCAAAAGGAAGCACATCGCCTTATGGACTTACAGCCAAAGAGTTTGATTTTACTAGTTATGAGTACAATACCAACTCTACTGTAATGGGTAACATTGCATTCAGCAATCAAGGAACCACTTTAAAATATAACACTTTGTTTATCAATACTTCAAGTCAAAAGCAACAAGAGTATGATGGGATAATTGATGTGTTTGATTATGCTTCTAATGGAGGTGGATTGATTCAACGAAGTACTTTTGAAAAAACAGCACTTTTTGTAAATCAACTTTTAGGAAATCATAAAATAAAAGAACGATTTGAAGCTGATTGGGGAATTTCTTACAATACCGTTAAAAATGATGTTCCAAATAGAAGGCAAACAACACTATCACCAGATAACCCAAATGAACCAGAAGGTCCAAAATCTTTTAAAAACGTATTAAGTACCTCAGATAATCATAGGTTTTATCATGAATTGACTGAAGATGAACTTGCAGCAAATATTTCAGGAACATATAAGTTTGATGAAAACGAAGAAGAAGAATTTAATGGAAAAGTAACTGTTGGTTATAGTGGAAAAATTAAAAATATAAATTTTGAAGCTATACAATTCAACTTTGATATTTTAATTAATAACAATGGCACTCCAATTAACCAACCAACTATAGAAGATGTATATAATCTTGATGCCTATTTTAATCAAGAAAATTTTAATGCAGGATTATTTAAAATAAATACTTTTAGAGGAGGTGCAAATGTTCCAATTGCTTTAGATCCTCAAACCTATGAAGGAAACCAAGACATCCACGCAGCTTTTGTTTCTTTTGAATATTCATTTTCTCCAAAATTAATTGTAGTTGCTGGTGTAAGAGCAGAGGAAATAACACAATTTATTAAATGGAGTACAGCGTTAGACCCAGAAGGTGGGGAAAGTGAATTTAATACTACAGAAATTCTTCCAATGTTATCGTTAAAATATAAATTAAATGATAAACAGAATTTAAAATTTGCAGCAAGTAAAACATATACGCTACCTCAATTTAAAGAAAGAGCACCCTTTTTATACGATGAAATAACACAAACATCATTTGGAAATCCAACGCTATATGCTTCTAAAGATTATAATGCAGATTTTAAGTGGGAGCTGTTTCCAAAATCTAATGAAATTATTTCTTTAGGTGCTTTTGGAAAATACATACAAGATCCTATCAATGAGTTTACTGTAAATTCAGCATCTAATGATGTAAGTTATGTTAATTCAGGAGATTATGCAGTTGCTTATGGAGTGGAACTAGAGTATCGAAAAGG
Source organism: Lutibacter aestuarii (assembly GCF_042676885.1). Lineage (NCBI taxonomy): Bacteria > Pseudomonadati > Bacteroidota > Flavobacteriia > Flavobacteriales > Flavobacteriaceae > Lutibacter > Lutibacter aestuarii. The sequence goes on along the minus strand of NZ_JBHTIC010000006.1, from coordinate 120,400 downwards.
TGTTTTTGAAAGTGAAATTGAAAAAGGAGATGATTTTTTAAAAAGCACGTTATCTATTGGTTTTAATGCTTCCTATATGAATACCAATCAAAAACTTGATGATGAAAAAGTTTTAAAAGAAACTACCGAAGCAGGATTTCCTTTAAGTACTTTTTTTACAAATGATGAAGATAAATTAACAGGCGCATCAGATCTTTTACTAAATGCAGATATTAGTTTTTTTAAAGAATACGCTGCAGATAAAAATTTATTATCAACACTTACATTCAATTATTTTTCAGACAGAGTTTATGCTTTGGGTACTCAAGGAAAAGGAAATTTAGTTGAGAAAGGAGTTGGTTCTTTAGATTTTATTACAAAATACCAAATGAATAAAAATTTAACAATTGGTATTACGGCTAAAAATATTTTAAACCCAACAATTAAAAGGTTTCAAGAAACACAAGATGTAACAGTTTCATCTTATAAAGCAGGGATAAGTACTAAATTATCAATATCCTATAACTTTTAATTTACATTAAATTAATCCAAAAATAAATTTTAAACAATACCTAAATTATACGAGTGCAATTAATTTGTAAAATAAATAAATAAAACAAAATGAAAAAACAACTTTTAACTTTAATGATAATGATAGCCGCAATGGCTGTTGTAATTTCTTGTGGCAATGATGATGATGAAAGTACATTAGCAACTTGTTCAGATGGAATTCAAAATGGAGATGAAACAGGAATTGACTGTGGTGGATCTTCTTGTCAACCTTGTGAGGTAAACACGACTTTAGAAGGTGAAATTACAGGAACTGTTAATTTAGATCCAAATTTAGAATATCAACTTACAGCGGCCTATGTTGTTCTTGATGGTGCTACACTTAACATCCCAGCGGGAACTGTAATTAAAGCTACAGGCGGTACTGCAGCTTATATAGCTGTTGCTCAAGGAGGTAAAATTAATATTCAAGGAACTTCTGACAATCCTGTTATTATGACCTCAGGTGAGGCTTCTCCTGCACCTGCTGATTGGGGAGGATTGGTTGTTTGTGGAAAAGCACCTACTAATAAAGGAGCTTCTGTAACTTCAGAAGTAGCAGGTCTAACTTATGGAGGAACAGAAAATAATGATAACTCAGGTTCAATCAGATACTTAAGAATTGAATACACAGGAGCTGAGTTTTCTGCAGATAAACAATTTAATGGATTGTCTTTATTTGGAGTTGGTTCAGGAACGACCGTTGAATATGTACAATCTTACAATGGAAAAGACGATGGTATCGAATTTTTTGGAGGTACAGTAAACGGTAGATATTTAATTTCTACAAATGCAGGTGATGATGGTATTGACTTTGCAGATGGATGGAATGGAAATGGTGAATATTGGTATGTTTCAGGTTCAGCCAAAGCAGGTTTAGAAGGATCAAACCTTAAGGATGAAACAGCATCCGTTAACCCTATAACAACTACTACAATTAGTAACGTTACAGTGGTTGGTCCAGTAACTGAAGGAGCACTTTACTATAAAGAAGGTGGTGGAAAATTTACAATTGATAATTTTTATACTTCAGCTGTTGATTTAGGGATTAAAGTTAAAAGTACTGATATTCCTGCTGTAACAAGAATTGAAGCAGGCGATTTAACAATAACAAATATGCAATTTGCTGAAGCTGTTTCTGGGTTAGTTAAAACAGATCATACAGGTGCAAATCAAACTTTTTACACAGAAGGAATTGCTACTGGTGCTGGTAATGGAGCAGCTGCTCCAGATTGGGCTGCAGGTTGGACAAAAGGTCTTACTAATAGTGCGGCAACTACTGAAAATCTTCAAGGTAAAATTTCAAATGAAGTATCGTTAAAATCAGAGGTAACTTATTTATTAACTAGTTCGTTGGAAATTGAAAATGGTGGAAAATTAACAATCCCAGCGGGAACTGTAATTAAAGCTACAGGTGGTACTGCTGCTTATATTGCTGTTGCTCAAGGTGGTCAAATTTTTGTAGAAGGAACTTCTGACAATCCTGTTATTATGACTTCAGGAGAAACTTCTCCTGCACCTGCTGATTGGGGAGGATTGGTTGTTTGTGGAAAAGCACCTACTAATAAAGGAGCTTCTGTAACTTCAGAAGTAGCAGGCCTAACTTATGGAGGTACAGTTATTGATGATAACTCAGGGTCAATCAAATATTTAAGATTAGAATATACAGGAGCTGAGTTTTCTGCAGATAAACAATTTAATGGATTGTCTTTATTTGGAGTTGGTTCAGGAACGACCGTTGAATATGTACAATCTTATAATGGAAAAGACGATGGTATCGAATTTTTTGGAGGTACAGTAAACGGTAGATATTTAATTTCTACAAATGCAGGTGATGATGGTATTGATTTTGCAGATGGATGGAATGGAAATGGTGAATATTGGTATGTTTCAGGTTCAGCCAAAGCAGGTTTAGAAGGATCAAACCTTAAAGATGAAACAGCATCTGTTAACCCTATAACAACTACTACAATTAGTAATGTTACAGTGGTTGGTCCAGTAACTGAAGGAGCACTTTACTATAAAGAAGGTGGTGGAAAATTTACAATTGATAATTTTTATACAACAGGTATTGATTTAGGGATTAAAGTTAAGAGTAGTGATGCTCCTGCAGTATCTAGGATTGAAGCAGGTGATTTAACAATTACAAATATACAATTTGATAGTCCAGCTACAGACTTTGTAGCAACAGATCATACAGGTGCAAATCAAACTTTTTACACAGAAGGTACTGCAACTGGTGCTGGTAATGGAGCAGCTGCTCCAGACTGGGCTACAGGATGGGCAAGATTTAATTAAGAAAGTAATCTTTTACGTATAAAAAAAGGAGCTGTTTTTAAAATAGCTCCTTTTTTCTTTTAAAGAAATTTAATTTTAGGACTAATTAATAACGAGTGCTTTTTCTTCAACATTAGTTATTTTATTGTGGTTGTAAGTTACAACACTTATTTTATCTTCTTTAAAGTAGGTCCAAACACCTTCTTTAACTCCATTATTGTAATTTGCAATAACCTTTTTATTTCCTTGCAAATCGTAGCTAATCCATGTTCCATGTAATTTTTCAGCAGCATTAAAATAACCTTCTCGTTCTACCAAATTATTGTTTTCAGAAAAGTAATAGGTAGCTTTTACTAAATTGTTAGCTACTTTTTTATATTCAACTTTTTGTTCTTGAGAAAAAGCAGTAAACCCAACTAATAATACCAATGTGTATATAAATGTTTTCATAATCTATTTTAATTTTCAGTTAATGTAAAATTTAATTCTACACTAAAAGTAAAAAATTTACACATAATTTACGTTTAGTTAACATTAAGTTTACATTAAATTTTTTCAAATGAAACATAATCACTTGAAAAACAGTAATTTGACGAGTTGTTAATTACGACTTAAAAATTTGCATATTAAAGAAATGATACTTTGTAAATAGGATGATGACTAATAAATGACCTTTAACTTTTTAAAAAATATTAATGTTAAAATAATGTTTTGGTTACATAAATTAGAGTTTATTTAATGATTTTTGTGAGTGTTATTTAAATAAGAAATAAAAATCATTTCATATTAATTTGTTAGTTTTTGTCGACTCAATTATTGAAATGTATAGGCTGCTTTTAAAAAGTGGCCTTTTTTGGTTACCAAAAAGTAGTGTAAAAATAACAACTTGATAACGTTAATTTAACAAATGTATTGGTTCTTTGCAGTGACAAAAACTAATAATTATGAAATTAAAGAATGTTCTTTTGGTAGCATTATTTTTTAGCTACTTTTTTATGAATTCTCAAGAGAATCCTTTCTCTACTAAATGGGATAATGGATTTAAAATCGAGAATGCTGATAAAAGCATTAAAATGAAATTTGGAGGTCGTTTAATGTACGATTTTGGTTTTTTCTCATTAAATAATAAGGCTGAGACCAATGGGTACACACTAGCTTCTGAAAACGGAAATGAATTTCGTAGAGCACGTTTATTTACTTCAGGAACGATTTATAAAAATATTGACTTTAAACTTCAAGTAGATTTTACAGGTGGTGAAGTTACTTTAAAAGATGCCTATATAACCTTAAAAAAATTGCCTGCTGTTGGAAACTTACGAGTTGGGCATTTTAAAGAACCTTATAGATTAGAAGCGCTTACTAGTAGTAAGTACATTACATTTATGGAAAGAGCGTTACCAATTTCAATGATTCCTGAAAGAAATTCTGGATTTATGCTTTTTAATGAAAGTGCTAATAAAAGAATGTCCTGGCAAATAGGCTTGTTTAGAGGTGCTGATAAAGCAACTTCAGACAGTCCTGAAGCAAATGGTGATTATGCCATAACATCTAGAATAGCAGGTGCCGTGTTGAATAAAGAAAATTCATTACTTCATTTAGGTCTTTCATACAGTTATAGAAAACCACAAGAAAACCATTCTTTTGGTTATTCAGTAAGACCAGAAGTTCACATCTCAAATAAATATATCCAAACAAATGTAAGTGGTGTTGATAATGTACATCTTTTCAATTTTGAAACAGCTTGGGTGGCTAATTCATTTTCATTACAAGGAGAATACTCAGCAGCCAATGTAAATTCATCTTTAAACGATGAAAACTTTACCAGTTATTATCTACAAGCTAGTTATTTTTTAACAGGAGAAAAAAGAGTGTATAAAAATTCTATGGATGGATTTGACCGTGTAAAACCTGCATCAAATTTTGGAGAAAATGGAATAGGTGCTTTAGAAGTTGCATTACGATATTCTGGAATTGATGGGATGAATAATGATAAGATGGGCAATATTACTGCTGGTTTAAATTGGCATTTAAATCCTGCAACACGAATTATGGCCAATTATGTGATTTCTAACATAGAAAATAATACTCAATACCATGGAGATGGACAATTCAACGCTTTTCAAATGCGTTTTCAAATAGATTTTTAAAGTAAAATATATTTAAAAACCTAATTATCAAATAATTAAAATTTAAAAATATTGTTGTTTTAATCATTTTAAATTAACTAAAAATTAACGTTCAGTGCATTTATTTGCAAGCAAATAATAAAAGACAAAAATGAAAAAATTAGTATTTATTTTATCACTAGCATTTATAGTAGGTGCTTGTGGAGACAAAAAATCACAAAAAGAAAACAAAGAAGAAACTACAGGAAAACTTTCAGGAACTATTAAAGTTGATGGTTCAAGTACTGTGTTTCCTATTACTGAAGCTGTAGCCGAAGAATTTAGAGCAGTTCAACCAGATGTTAAAGTAACGGTAGGTGTTTCAGGAACAGGAGGAGGTTTTAAAAAATTCTCAAGAGGGGAAACTAACCTATCAAATGCTTCTCGCCCAATTAAAGAAAAAGAAATTGCTGCCTGTAAAGAAAATAACATCAATTACTTAGAATTAGAAGTTGCTTATGATGGCTTAGCAGTATTAGTAAACCCAGAAAATGATTGGGTAGATAGTTTTACGATTGAAGAACTAAAGAAAATATGGGAACCTGCCGCTCAGGGTGTAATTATGAAATGGAATCAAATTAGACCAGAATGGCCTAATGAAGAAATTCATTTATTTGGTCCTGGAGTTGCTTCTGGTACCTACGATTATTTTACGGAAGCTATTGTTGGTAAAAGTGGTTCAAGTAGAGGTGACTTTACAGCTAGTGAAGATGATCATGTATTGGTTCAAGGTATTGCAGGAGATAAATTTGCCTTAGGATTTTTTGGATTGGCATATTACACTGAGAACAAAGATAAATTAACATTGATAGGTGTTCATAATGGAGAAGAAGTGATTAAACCAACATTAGAAACCGTAAGTAACGGAACTTATAAACCACTATCTAGACCTTTATTTGTATATGTAAATAGTACTTCTGTAAAATCGAAAGAGGTAGTAGAGTTTGTTAATTTTTACATTGATAACTCAGGTGAATTATCTAAAGATGTAGGATACATTCCTTTACCTTCTGAACTATACGTACAACAAAAAGAAAATTTTAAAAATTTTGTTGAAAACAACCAATAAATTTTTGGTTTTATTTATAAATCAGGCATTACCATAATGCCTGATTCACATTCTTTAAATTATCTTTTTAATGCGAAAAATTAGAGAACTAGTAATAGAAAAATCACTTTTAGGAAGTGCTTTAATTACTATTGCAGTTACTGTAGGTATCATTTCAGTTCTTGCAATTGAAGCAGTTCGTTTTTTTAAAGAAGTCTCTTTATTTGATTTTTTTACGGATACCCAATGGACTCCTTTATTTACAGATAAACATTACGGAATTTTACCATTACTTTCAGGAACATTTTTAACATCTTTAATTGCTATTTCTGTTGCGTTACCTATTGGGTTATCAATAAGTATTTATTTAAGTGAATATGCTCCTAAAAGTTTCAGAAAAACAATCAAACCTTTATTAGAGCTTTTAGCAGCTATTCCAACAGTTGTTTATGGTTTTTTTGCTTTAATAGTAGTAACTCCATTTTTACAACAATTTATTCCAAACCTATCTGGGTTTAACTCACTTTCTGCAGGTGTTGTTATGGGAATTATGATAATTCCATTTGTATCTTCCATTAGTGAAGATGCTTTACATGCAGTTCCAAGAGCATTAAGAGAAGCTTCTTATGGAATGGGGGCAACTAAATTGCAAACAGCTTTTAAAGTAGTGGTTCCAGCTGCTTCATCAGGAATTATAGTTTCTATAATTTTAGCTATTTCTAGAGCCATAGGAGAAACCATGATTGTTGCGGTAGCCGCAGGTCAGCAACCTCGTTTAACATTAGATCCTACTGTTCCAGTTGAAACTATAACCGCTTATATTGTTCAGGTTAGTTTAGGTGATGTTGAACATGGTTCCATAGAGTATAGGACCATATTTGCTGCAGGTATTACCTTGTTTGTGTTTACGTTTTTGTTAAACACGTTGAGTTACAGAATCAGAAAAAAATACCAAGAAAAGTATGAATAGTATTCAAAAAAATAGATTGAAAGATCAACTGTTCAAAATCTGGGGAATAGTTTGTACACTTATAGGATTGGTGTTATTGATTATTTTTATTGGAGATATTTTTATTGATGGGATAAGTAGAATTGATTGGGAGTTTATAACTGACTTGCCATCTAGAAAAGCTGAAAAATCTGGTATATATACAGCCCTAATGGGAAGCATTTGGATTTTAATTTTAACAACAATCATTTCTTTTCCAATTGGAGTTGCAGCAGGTGTTTATTTAGAAGAATATAGTAAAAAGAATAGGCTTTCAGCTTTGTTAGAAATTAATATTTCAAATTTAGCAGGTGTACCATCCATTATTTATGGATTATTAGGACTCGAATTATTTGCTAGAATTATGAATTTAGGAGCCAGTGTTTTAACAGGAAGTTTAACACTGTCTTTATTAATTTTGCCAATTATAATTGTAGCAACTAGAGAAGCTATAAAATCAGTTCCAAACTCTATTAGAGACGCTTCATTTGCTTTAGGAGCTTCCAAATGGCAAACTATTTGGCATCAAATATTACCTGCTTCTGGAGGAGGTATTTTAACAGGTGTTATTTTAGCACTTTCAAGAGCAGTTGGTGAAACAGCACCATTAATAGTTATTGGAGCTTTGGCTTATGTGCCTTTTGCACCTTCTACACCAATGGATGAATTTTCGGTATTGCCTATCCAAATATTTAATTGGATTTCAAGACCACAACATGGATTTATTGAAAATGCAGCAGCAGCAATTATTATATTATTACTTATTACATTTGTAATGAATGGTATCGCTGTTTATTTTAGAAATAGATGGCAAAAGAAATGGAAATAATGGAAAAAATTAAAGAGAAAAAAGAAGTGAAGAATATAGTTGATAATAATCAATCTAAATCTTTACAAAAAATTGATATAAAAAATGTAAAAGTTTGGTACGATGATTTTAATGCCATTAAAGGTATTGATATGAACATAAAACCAAATAGTGTAACGGCTTTTATTGGTCCTTCAGGTTGTGGAAAATCTACGTTTTTGCGATTGTTTAATAGAATGAATGATTATGTTGATGGCTTTAAAATGGAAGGTAAAATTAAAATAGATGGTAAAAATATATACAAGAAGAAGGTGAATGTTGAAGAACTTCGTAAAGAAATTGGAATGGTGTTTCAAAAACCAAACCCATTTCCTAAATCTATTTTCGAAAATGTAGCCTATGGTTTAAAAATCCAAGGAATAAAAGATAAAAAATTCATAGAAGCAAGAGTTGAAAAGGCTTTAAAGCAAGCAGATTTATGGGACGAAGTAAAAGATAACTTAAAAAAATCTGCCTTAGCTTTATCAGGAGGTCAACAACAGCGTTTATGTATTGCTAGAACCTTAGCAGTAGAGCCATCTATAATTTTAATGGATGAACCAACTTCAGCCCTAGACCCCATATCAACAGCTAAAATTGAAGATCTTATCTTTGAGCTAAAAGAAAAATATACAATTATTATTGTAACTCATAACATGCAACAAGCTAGTAGAATAAGTGATTATACGGCTTTTTTCTACCTTGGAGAATTAATTGAATACAATAAAACAAAAACAATTTTTACAAATCCAGAAAAAAAACAAACAGAGAATTATATTACTGGACGTTTTGGATAAAAAATATACATTATGGTTATAAATGCTGAACAACAAAGAGCCTCTTTAAATCAAACAGGGCTTGAAATGCTTAATTTGTGTACTTCACAATTGGAAAAAGCCACAGAAGCTTTAAAGAATCACGACAGTGATTTAGCCGAAGAAGTTATGAATGGCGAAACTCGTGTAAATGCACTTGATTTAAAAATTGAACGTGATTGTGAAAAATTTTTAGCACTTTACAATCCTGTTGCAATAGATTTGCGCTTTATCATGGCTATTAGAAAAATTAACCTAGACCTAGAAAGAATGGGAGATATAGCTTATGAGATTTCTAATTATGTGGTTGATGAAGATAAAAAAATACCTGCAAGTTTGTTTAAGGCGTTAAGTTTTGATAAAATGTACGAAACCTTAACTTCAATGCTTGAAGATATTACTGTTGCATATGAAGAAAACGATGTTAAAATTTCAAGAAAAGTTTTTAAAAAAGGAAAAGCATTAAATAAAATAAATGCCAAAGCATTTGATATTTTAGAGGCAGAAATTAAAAAGGATAATGAAATTATTAAACAAGCATTATTATTATTTGTTGTTGTAAAAAAATTAGAACGTGTTGGAGGTTTAATAAAAAATATTGCTGAAGAAATTATTTTTTATATTGATGCTGAAGTGTTAAAACACAAAAAGAAAAAGTAATAAGAATGTTATTTTATACGCAAAAAAGAGTGCTTTAAGCACTCTTTTTTTGTGCCTCATTACCATTGTTTTCAAAAATTGAATGTTTTTCATTATACAATAATTCAGCAACTTCAATAAGCTTTTTAATCATTTCGTTAACATTGGCATAGTCGTTAAAAAGTGAAGATGCCATTTCAGACGTAATTAAATTTTTTCTAATTAACATATCAATGGATTTATTATTTTGTTTTATATTTTCTTTGGCTTGTTTTTTTAATTCAATTAATTTTTCTGCGTATTTCAAGGTTTTATTTTCAGTTCTAAACAAATAAATAATTCGTAAAACTTTAATTACTTTTTTTCTAAAACCATCATATTCTTTTAATAAGTACTTATTGTCTAAATTTAATGATTTGGTGACGTTTTTATTTAACTCTCTAACTTCTTTAATAATTTCAACCATTTTTCGGTTAGCAATTTTTATGTTGGTAATTGTAGAATTTTGTTTTTTATTTAAATGAAGTGTGTTTTGTGCAGTTGAAGCATATCTTATAATTTCTCCATAAATACTTTTTACTTTTTTATAGTACAATTCTTCAACATCAATTTGCATATCAGTTGTAGATTTTTTAACAATACTTTTAATTTTTTTATCAGAAATGATATCTTCTCTATGAATGTTTAATGCATGAGCTACAATTTCAAAAATGGCATTTTTATACAAATGTTTGGTTTCATTTATTAGTGAGGATATGACTGTTCCTGGAAATTTTAAAACGGCTTCATTTAAGTATTTTGGTTCATCTGTACCTTTAATTTTTTCTTTAAAAATTCTTAATAAAAGAGTTTCAATAGATTTAATAAAAGGAATCATTAAAATAACACCTAAAATATTAAATATAGTATGAAATAAAGCCAGTTTTAAGGTATAATCACTATATTTTATTCCAAAAATTTCAGCTAAATAATTAACTAAACTTGCTAGTGGAAAAATAAATATAAGAGCAATTATACCTGTTACAATGTTAAAAATTAAGTGAGCACCTGCCAATCTTTTACCAGAAACATTAGAGCTTATGGCTCCTAAAATAGCAGTTACTGTGGTGCCTATATTAGCGCCAATAGTTATGGCTAATGCATTTTCATAGGTTATTTGTCCAGCAGCTAAAGCTGTTAATACCAACACCAAGGAGGCAGCACTTGATTGTAGTAAAACCGTTATAATAATACCGATTGCTGTATATAATAAAACTCCTAAATATCCTGAAACGGCATATTGAGTTAAATCTATGTATTTGCTAAATACTTCAAATCCTTCTTTCATAAAATAGATACCTAAGAAAAAGAATCCTAAACCTGCTAATACATTACCAATACCTTTAAATACTTCATTTTTTTGAATAGAAAATATAATTCCAAATACTAACATTGGCATTGCTAAAGCTGATATTTTTATTTTTAAACCAAAACCAGCAACTAACCATGCGGTTGCAGTACTACCAATATTTGCTCCAAATATTAGACCTAAACCACCTGTTAAACTAATGAGTCCTGCACTAATGAATGAAATGGTAATTACGGAAACTAAAGAGCTAGATTGTAATAATGCTGTAACCAAAGCACCAACAGAAATACTTTTGTAAAGTTTATTTGTTGCTTTTTTTAATAGATTTTGAAGTGGTCCTTTAGTGAAAACTCTAAAACCTTCTTCTAACATTATCATACCAAAAAGGAGTATGGCAATACCTGCAGAAATAGTTTTAAAATTTGGATTAAGTACTAATACCACAGCTAAAACAACTAAAAAAACAATAAATAGAAGCCTCCTAAACATAAGTAAATACAAAAATTAAAAAGTAAATATAGCTAAAATAAAAAAGGCCTTCAATTAAATTTGAAGACCCTTTAAAGTATGTTTAACTAGTATTACTTGTTTCTTTCTTCCATAATATGAAATTCTTGATATAGTTGTAATAAGCTCATTAAAGCTGATATTAAATCTTTAGTTTCAAGAAGAATACCAAAATATAAAGTACTGTTTTTAGGACTTGTTTCATCGGTTCTAATTCTTGAAATTTGTTTGTCAATAGATTCAGATACATGATTGAAAATATCTTGTTTTGCATCTATAATTTGTGCCAAATTGTGGAATGTATTTTCACTAAAATCTTTTTCAATTTGATTGAATAAAACTTTCAATTCTTCGTTAATAGCTTTTAAATCATTTATTTGAGGTTTCTTTAAATGTTTGTGTTGGTTATTAACGTGTTTATAACTTGTAGTGGATATATATTCGATAGATTGTGTAATATCTTGTAAATACCCTAAAACTAACAAATAGAACCTACTTGCTTTAACCGATGTATCATCAAGTGATTTAATAAAGTAGAAAACATCTTCTTTTAACTCATTAACTTCTTTATTTAGTTTTTTTACGTGTTTTTCAGTTTTAGAAAGCTTGTTTAAATCGTGAGTTGATAAATCGTTGACAACATTAGTAAACAGTTTATTTACTCTTCTAACTACTTCTGAAATATGATCTGTACTTTCATTTATAACTTCATTAATTGTAATCAACTCTGCACGCTCCATATATCTTTTAGCTTTCTTTTCCTTAGCTTTTCTTGTGTGTCTAATTGAACTGCGTCCAATTAAGAACAATACAATTATTAATAAAATTGATACTGATACTATTTCTCCAAGATAGATAATATATGCAAAAACTGCAGCAACGGTAAAAGCTGATAATGCAGTTAAAAACCAACCTCCAATCACATTAAATACACCAGCAACTCTGTAAACTGCGCTTTCTCTTCCCCAAGCTCTGTCTGCTAAAGAAGTACCCATAGCTACCATAAATGTAACATAGGTAGTAGATAAAGGTAATTTTAAGGAAGTACCGATAGAGATTAAAATACCTGCAACAAATAAATTTACAGAAGCTCTAACCATGTCAAAAGCAGGCAACTCATATGATTTATCTTTTGGGAGTTCAATTACTGGTTTTTGAAATTTTGAATCTACCCAATCTAAAGTTTTTTGAGGAAAAATTTTATTGATTCCTTGACTAAATAAAATAGCGCCTCTTACAACTGTTCTTGAAACTACATTTGCTTGAAACTTTTCGTGCCCATCACCTTGTCTAGATAAGTTGATGCCTGTTTCAATAACTGATTTTGCTTTTTTTGAAAACCAAAGGGTAATCACCATAATCATTCCAGCTAGAAAAAGTAATGTTGGGTTTGAAGGTACTTTTTTAGCAAGTACACCCATAGAAAATTCATTAGCGGCGATACCAGATGCATCCCATTCTTGATATGAATTCCAAGCAGCAATAGGAACACCAATAAAGTTTACTAAATCGTTTCCGGCAAAGGCCATGGCCAATGAAAATGTACCAATTATTACAATAAATTTTAGAATATTTACTTTAAATATAGAAATTAATAGCTGTGATAAAATGGTCCAAAAAATAAATCCATAAATAATAATTTGATAGGTTCTACCTTCAATTAAGTGTTTAACATCATCGTAAAAAGGAGTTCCTTTTAATCCTTTTACAAAAATAAAATAGGTAATGGCAGTGATAGCAAAACCTCCAAATAGAGCATTTACATAACTTTGTCTTTTATCAAATTGGAATGAATATAATAAACGCGACAAGAACTGTACAATAGCACCAACTGTAAAGGCTATAAAAACAGAAAGTAAAATTCCAGAGATAATAAGCAATGCTTTTTCAGAATTGATGTATTTACCTACATTTACTAATGTTTCTGCATCATTATTAGAAATTTTTATTAATGCCATAGCCACAGCTGCTCCTAATAATTCAAAAACTATAGATACTGTAGTTGATGTTGGCATTCCTAAGGAATTAAACACATCTAATAGCAAAATGTCTGTTATCATAACTGCCATAAAAATGAACATAATTTCATTAAAATAGAATTCTGAAGGATTGAAAATCCCTTTTCTTGCAACTTCCATCATACCACTTGAAGTAATAGCTCCAAGTGCCACACCTATACTGGCAATTATTAAAATAGCTTTTATTGAAACGGCTTTTGAGCCAATTGCAGAGTTTAAAAAGTTAACGGCATCGTTGCTAACTCCAACTACCAAATCAATTATTGCTAATACTGTAAGTGCAACAAGCATTAAAATGTAAATATCTCCCATTTTTTATTTTTTTAATTTTGCAAAATTACTTTCAAATATGTTAGTGTATATTAATTTAATGTTACCAACTTTAAATTAATGTTAAATTAATGTTACGTAATCATATTTTTATGATTGTTAGTTGATATTTAAAGATACTAATTAATTCAATTATTTTTTTAAAAAAGATCCCCAACTTTTAAAATAAAAGTTGGGGATTCATTAAATAAAAGGGGTGATTTTAGTATTGTTTATGATCCACACATTTCACAATCATCAGGATTATTTTGAGATGCAATTAACATGGCTTTTAATTCTTCAGGTGATAAAGGCGCATCTTCTACTTTCTTTTTATTAGAAAGTGTAAATTGGATTGCGTTTACAGCACTTTTTGTTCTTAAATAATACATTCCTGTTTTTAAACCACTTTTCCAAGCGTAGAAATGCATAGATGTTAATTTTGAGTAATTAGCATCTTGCATAAATAGGTTAAGTGATTGAGATTGATCAATGAAATATCCTCTTTGGCGAGACATATCAATAATGTCTTTCATACTCATTTCCCAAACAGTTTTATACAAGTCTTTTAATTCTTGAGGAATTGCTTCAATATGTTGAATAGAACCATTGGCTCTCATAATACTTTCTTTCATTTCGTTGTTCCACAATCCTAATTCTACTAGGTCTTCTAATAAATGTTTGTTTACAACAATAAATTCTCCACTTAAAACTCTTCGAGTATAAATATTAGAAGTATAAGGCTCAAAAGCTTCGTTGTTTCCTAAAATTTGGGAGGTAGAGGCTGTTGGCATTGGAGCTACTAAAAGTGAGTTTCTTACCCCATTTTCTTTTACATTTTTTCTAAGAGCTTTCCAATCCCATCGACCGCTTAAATCATCTTCGGAAATTCCCCACATATTAAATTGGAATTCTCCTTGTGAAATTGGGGAACCTTCATAAGTTGAGTATGGTTCTTTTGCTTTTGCTATTTCCATTGAAGAGGTAACAGCAGCGAAATAAATAGTTTCAAATATTTCTTCGTTTAATTTTTTAGCTTCATCGCTTGTAAATGGCATACGTAACATAATAAAAGCATCGGCTAAACCTTGAATTCCAAGTCCAATTGGTCTGTGACGGAAGTTAGAGTTTTCTGCTTCTTTTACAGGGTAATAATTACGGTCTATAACCGTATCTAAGTTGCGCGTAATTTTTTTGGTTACTTCAAATAGTCTTTGGTGGTTGAAAAACTTCTCTCCTTTTTCATTTTCTTCTATAAACATGGGTATTGCAATTGAGGCTAAGTTACAAACAGCAACTTCATCTTTTGCAGTATATTCCATAATTTCGGTACATAAATTTGAGGAGCGAATAGTCCCTAAATTCTTTTGATTAGATTTGCGGTTGGCAGCATCTTTATATAACATATAAGGATTGCCTGTTTCAATTTGCGCTTCTAATATTTTTTCCCAAAGCTCACGAGCTTTGATAGTTTTACGTCCTTTGCCAACCTTTTCGTAACCAGTATATAGCTTTTCAAATTCATCTCCATAAGTGTCAAATAAATGAGGGCACTCATTCGGACACATTAGTGTCCAATCTCCATTTTCTTCTACACGTTTCATAAATAAATCTGGAATCCACATTGCGTAAAATAAATCACGAGCACGCATTTCTTCTTTTCCGGTGTTTTTTCTTAAATCAAGAAAATCAAAAACATCAGCGTGCCAAGGTTCCATATAAATAGCAAAGGATCCTTTACGTTTACCTCCACCTTGATCTACATAACGAGCGGTATCATTATACACTTTTAGCATTGGTACAATTCCATTTGAAGTTCCATTAGTTCCACGAATATAACTTCCTGTAGCTCTAACATTGTGAATAGATAACCCAATTCCTCCGGCAGATTGTGATATTTTAGCAGTTTGTTTCAAGGTATCGTATATACCATCAATACTGTCTTCTTGTATTTGTAGTAAAAAACATGAAGACATTTGTGGTTTTGGTGTTCCTGAATTAAATAGAGTTGGAGTGGCGTGTGTAAAAATTTTCTTCGACATTAACTCGTAAGTTTCAATCGCTTCATCAATATCTTCTTGATGAATACCAATTGCTACACGCATTAACATATGTTGAGGACGTTCGGCTATTTCTCCATTTAATTTTAATAAATAAGATCGTTCTAATGTTTTGAATCCAAAGTAATCGTATCCAAAATCTCTATTGTATATGATGGTTGAATCTAATTTAGCTGCGTTGTCCATAATTACCTTATAGGTTTCATCAGATAATAATGGGGCTTTTTTTCCAGTACGAGGATTTACATAATTGTATAAATCCGTCATTACTTCAGAAAATGTTTTTTTAGTGTTTTTATGTAGGTTTGAAACAGCAATACGTGCGGCAAGTTTAGCGTAATCTGGATGTTGAACTGTCATAGTAGCAGCTGTTTCTGCAGCTAAGTTATCTAATTCTGAAGTTGTTACACCATCGTAAAGACCTTCAATAACTCTCATGGCTACTTTAACAGGATCCACTAAACTGTTTAATCCGTAACACATTTTTCTAACTCTAGCTGTGATTTTATCGAACATCACAGGCTCTTTTCTTCCGTCTCTTTTTAATACAAACATAGGTTACACTTTATTAATTTTTAGTTAGTTTTTTATTGTAATATACTAGTATGCCATTGAATTTGAAGTCTTCAAATTCAATAGGGGTTTACCTGTAATTTGATTTAAATTTTTATTGTTTTTTAGAAATCTGCATCAAAACTTATGCTTCCTGTTCCTCCACTTTTAACACCAGCTTTTTGATATTCTGATACTCTTTTTTCAAAGAAATTAGTTTTACCTTCTAATGAAATCATTTCCATAAAATCAAAAGGATTTGAAGCATTATATACTTTTTCACAGCCAAATTCAGTTAATAGGCGATCGGTAACAAACTCTAAATATTGAGTCATTAATTTAGCATTCATTCCTATTAAACTTACGGGTAAAGACTCAGTAATAAATTTGCGCTCAATATCTAATGCATCAACAATTATTTCCGTAATTCGTTCTTTGGAAACTTTATTTATAATGTGGTTGTTGTGTAGGTGTACTGCAAAATCACAATGTAAACCTTCATCTCTAGAAATAAGCTCATTAGAGAAAGTTAATCCAGGTAATAATCCTCTTTTCTTTAACCAAAATATTGAACAAAAACTTCCTGAAAAGAAGATGCCTTCAACTGCTGCAAAAGCTATTAAACGTTCTGCAAAACTTGGACTTTCTATCCATTTTAAAGCCCATTCAGCTTTTAATTTAATGGCAGGAAAAACCTCAATAGCTTTAAATAGTTCGTTTTTTTCTTCTTCATTTTTAACATAAGTATCAATTAATAATGAATATACTTCAGAGTGTATATTTTCCATCATTATTTGAAAACCATAAAAGAATTTAGCTTCAGAATATTGAACTTCACTTACAAAATTTTCTGCTAAATTTTCATTTACAATACCATCAGAAGCTGCAAAAAAGGCTAAAATATGTTTAATAAAATATCGTTCATCGTCAGTTAATTTAGTTTCCCAATCTATAACATCTTGGTGTAAATCAATTTCCTCAGCAGTCCAAATACTTGCTTCTTGTTTTTTGTACCACTCCCATATATCATGGTGTTGAATAGGAAAAATTACAAATCGATCTTTATTTTCTTGTAAAATAGGTTCAATAAACGACATTTATCTTTCTTTTTTGATTTTTAAATTTAGGTTAGTTTTCGTAAAGTACGAGAAAAACAAATATTGAAAAAAATAAGACACCAAAAAAGGTTTACTTATTCACATTTGCTTATAAGTTTTTAACATTTTTACTTTTTTTAACCTTTTTTCAATTTAGTTAAAATACAGAAAAACAGATAGATAAATTTTTAAATACTAGCTCCCTAATTGATTTTGTTGGGTTTAAATAAAAGATCCTAAAACTTAAAAATAATTTTAAATTTTAGATTGTTTTGATGTGGTTATTTTTTATAATTTTCAGCTACTTTTTCTAATTCACTATACCAATCTTTTCCAAACTTTCTTATTAAAGCATCTTTTACAAATTTATATACGGGAACTTGTAATTCTTGTCCTAAAACACAAGCATCATCACAAATAGGCCATTTGTGGTAGTTTACGGCTATAAATTCACTATATTCCATTAACCTAACAGGATATAAGTGGCAAGAAATAGGCTTTTTCCATTTAATTTTACCTTGATTATAGGCTTCTTCAATACCACATTTAGCAATATTATTTTTATCAAAAATAACAAAAGCACAATCTTTATCATCAATTAATGGAGTTTCATATTCTCCTTCATTGGTAATAAATAAACCTTGATCTTCTATAGCTGCAATACCTTCTTTTCTTAAAAAAGGTTTAACTTTTGGATAAATATCTAATAGTATTTGAAGTTCATTTTCTTCTAACGGAGCACCAGCTTCGCCATCAATACAACATTTACCTTTACAAGCATTTAAATTACAGACAAAGTCTTTGTCAATAATATCTTCTGAAACGATCGTTTTTCCTAATTGAAACATGTGGCAAAAATAAACTATTTTTTACATTATTTTTGTTATAATTTAAATTGTGAATGTATAATTTTGCCATTTAAATAAAATAAAATGTTATGGTAGTAGATTTTAAAGAAATTTTTACAGCAACTATGGTATTGTTTGCTGTTATTGATGTAGTTGGAAATATTCCTATAATAATTGATTTAAGAGCAAAGTTTGGACATATTCAATCTGAAAGAGCATCAATTGTTGCAGCGATTATTATGATTGCATTTTTATTTTTAGGAAAAAGTATTTTAAATTTAATAGGAATTGATGTGAATTCATTTGCTGTTGCAGGTGCTTTTATATTGTTTTTTATTGCTTTAGAAATGATTTTAGGGGTTTCGCTTTATAAAGAAGACGAAACCAATGCTAAAACAGCGTCTGTATTTCCCTTAGCATTTCCATTAATTGCGGGTCCTGGAAGTTTAACATCTATTTTATCTTTAAGAGCTGAGTTTGAAACCATTAATATTATAATAGCTATAATAATTAATATTATATTTATGTACATAGTTCTTAAAACCTCTAATAAATTAGGAAGGTTAATTGGAGACAATGGTATTTTAATTATTAGAAAAATATTTGGTGTGATTCTTTTGGCAATAGCGGTTAAATTATTTGCGTCTAATATTCAAGGTTTAATTTCATAAATTTTAGCATAATGAAAGATTTTGATGTTTTAATTATTGGTGCAGGTGCGGCAGGTTTATCCTGTGCATTAATTTTGGGATCGGCTAATAACAAGCCTTTTGCTGTTGATAAAAAAATAGGAATTTTAGCACACCAAAAATCTTCAGCACTTCAAAATGCAGAATTAAATAATGTGTTAGGGTTTAAAAAAGGAACCAAGGGAGTTACAATACTTAATGAAGGATTAAATCAATTATCCAATCTATATCCTCATATAACTCAAATTGAAAAAGAAAAAGTGAATAAAATTGAAGGGAATGCGCCTAACTTTACAATTTATACCAATAAAGAAGTTTATAAAGCAAAATTAATTGTGGTAGCAGTAGGGCCTTCAAATTTATTTAATATCAAGGGCTTAGAACAATTTGTAACATTACATCCAAGTTTGCCGCCAAAAAAGGAACGAATTATGTTAAAAAACAACAATCATTTGGTAATAAATGGTATTTATGTTGCAGGAGTTTTAGCTGGCTGGAGAAGTCAGTTTGCCATTGCAGCAGGCAGTGGAGCTCAAGTGGCTACCGATATTTTAACTGCTTGGAATGATGGAAACCAAACCATGATTCATGATAGTGTTAATTAAGGATTGATAAACCCAAACAATCGTTTAAAAAAACCTTTCTTTTCTTCTGTATTTACTCCAGAAATTAAAACTCCGTTTTCATCCCATTGTTTCCATAATCCTTCAATTTTATCATCTACATAATAAATTTCAGACTTTATTTTTCCATTTTTATACCATTCTTTGTGTTGCCCAATTTTTTTACCATACTCAAACCTTCCAATCCATTTTAATTGACCATTTTGATAATATTCCTTATTTATTCCGTGGTATTTTTCGTCAGAATAGTTTCTTTCATGTTTAATTTCACCATTTTGAAAATATTCAATCCATTTGCCATCAATTTTCCCTTCATTTAAATTGCCATCAACTTTAATGTTCCCTAAAGAATCTTTTATAATTAATGCTCCTGTGATGGGTTCATTGGAATTGAGAGAAACAGGATAAATTTTACTGGCATTTTGGTTTATTGAATTTGAATCGTGCGTATTTTTATGGCATCCAATAAATAGTATAAAAACACTTATTAGCTGTATAAATAAACTAAAAGATTGCTTTCTTTTAAACATTTATAAAGAATTAAATTATTCTACAGTTACCGATTTTGCAAGGTTTCGAGGTTGGTCCACATTACAGCCTCTCATAACTGCTATATGATAAGAAAGTAATTGCAATGGAATTGTTGTTAAAAGAGGGGTAAATGCTTCTTCGGTTTCAGGGATTTCAATTACATGGTCTGCAATTTCTTTTACAACGGTATCTCCTTTAGTAACAATCGCTATTATTTTACCATTACGAGATTTTATTTCTTGAATATTGCTTACCACTTTTTCATAATGTCCTTTTTTAGTTGCTATAACAACTACAGGCATAGATTCATCAATTAAGGCAATTGGGCCATGTTTCATTTCTGCGGCAGGGTATCCTTCAGCGTGGATGTATGAAATTTCTTTAAGTTTTAAAGCGCCTTCCAATGCTACTGGGAAATTATAACCTCTTCCTAAATATAAACAATTAGGAGCATCTTTATAAATGGCAGCAATTTTTTCAATTTCTGTATTAATTTTTAATAAATCCTCTACTTTTGAAGGAATTAAGCTCATTTCTTGTATGAAGTTATAATGCTCAGAATTTGAAAGTTCCCCTTTTAAATTACCTAGTTTTAATGCCATTAAAGCTAAAACGGTTATTTGAGTGGTAAATGCCTTAGTAGAAGCTACTCCAATTTCAGGACCTGCGTGCGTATAAGCACCGGTATCTGTTTCTCTGGCTATTGATGAACCAACCACATTACAAACTCCAAAAACAAAAGCGCCTTTAGATTTTGCTAATTTGATAGCTGCTAATGTATCAGCAGTTTCGCCAGATTGTGATATAGCAATTACAATATCATCTTTATTTATAATTGGGTTTCGATATCTAAATTCTGAAGCATACTCTACTTCAACGGGAATTCTTGCTAAATCTTCAAATAAATATTCTGCAACCAAACCAGCATGCCAAGAAGTACCACAAGCAACAATTACAATTCTTTTTGCATTTAAAAATTTAGCAATGTGGTTATCTACACTACCCATTTTTATAATGCCTTTATCGGCTAATAATCGTCCTCTATAAGTATCTAATATTGCGTTTGGTTGTTCATGAATTTCTTTAAGCATAAAGTGGTCAAAACCACCTTTTTCAATTTGCTCTAAATTAAGCTTTAATTCCTGAATGTTTGGTTCTACAAAAGAATCATCTTGAATTTTTCTAATTCTTATATTTTTACCTAATTTAATAATCGCTAACTCCTCGTCATCTAAATATACAGCATCTTTGGTATATTCAATAAAAGGTGAAGCATCAGATGCTACAAAAAATTCTTTATTATCTTCTCCAATTCCTATTGCAATAGGACTTCCCAAACGCGCTACAATTATTTCATCGGGTTTTTGAATGTCAAAAACAGCAATTGCATAGGCACCAACTACATTTGTTAGAGCTAACTGAACAGCTTTACCTAGTTTACAGTTGTTTTTAAGTTTTACTTCTTCAATTAAATTAATTAAAACTTCTGTGTCTGTATCACTATTAAAAGTATATCCTCTTGCTGAAAGTTCTTTTTTGATGGTATTGTAATTTTCAATAATACCATTATGAACAATCACTAGGTTTCCAGAATTGGAAAAGTGAGGATGAGAATTTATGTCATTTGGAATTCCATGGGTGGCCCAACGCGTATGCCCTAAACCTAACTTGCCTTTGGTGTTTTTATTTTCAGCAATTTTTTTTAAAGTTGCTACTTTTCCTTTAGCTTTATAAAGGTTAGTTTCATTGTCATTATTTAAAACAATTCCAGCACTATCATAACCCCTATATTCTAAGCGTTGTAAACCGCTTATTACAATTGGGTAGGCTTCTCTATTTCCTAAATATCCAACAATTCCACACACAGTAAGTTTGTATTTTAGTTATTAATTTCAGTATAAAATATTTCAAGTTTTACTTTTTTATCACCCGAAATTTCAGAACCATCATATAACACAACTCCTTTAGGATTCCAACTTTTATTTTCAATTTTAACATCGGTTATAGAGGTTGGAATATCGGTAGAGCTGTTGTATACTTTTAAACCTAGCTTAACTAATTCAGTTTCATCTTCAGAAGATAATAGACTTGAAATATAGTCTGTAATTTTAAATTTATAAAGGAATGGATTTCCATCTTCATCTCTTTCAAGAGTACCACCAACAGCAGCTATCCCTTCTGTAATTATATCCCTAATTTGAAGGTTGTCTTCATAATTATATAAAAATAATTGTTCAGGTACAATATTGCTTGAAGCGTTTTGATCTACATAAAAAGTTAAGTTGGCTTCATTAATTAACCAATTTTTACTTTTTAGATTTTCTAAATTTTCACTTTGTAATAACTCAACGGTGGCTTCTGATCCAGCAGCACCTTGAACGTACAATCTATTATCTCCACTTTCTTTAGACTGGGTATAATCTCTTGTCAATACGTTTGATTTCAAATTACTAAATAGAAATTTGAAATCATGTTTTGTACGTACACCTGTTTCTCCTGTTGTTCCATTTCCATCTAAATCTTCATCAGCATCTTCATCTTCGTCTTTAGAGTAGTAGATGGTCATTTTTGCATTGGTCATGCTTAATGAAATTAAGTGCGACTCTAAGCTGTTTAACTCAGTTGCTTCAATATATAAACCTCTAAAATAATGGTTAAAATCATCTAAACTTGAAAATTCTGAACCTGATGCGTTATCAACAAAAAGTTGTTGTATCATAGTTTCATTTAAAGGAATTTTTATTGATGGACTTACATCGGTTTCTTTAATGGTGTCGGTATCATAAACCGTAATTGCATCAGCTTTATAGCGTTTGATATAAGCAACCGTATCACTCGGATTTATTTTAAAAGCACCTGAATACAGTGGAGTATCGCCTTTTTGGAACTCTTTATCGGAATAGTAAATCGCTTTTTTTGAAGGGTCATTTGGATCGAGAGTGTTTAAAAAAGTTTTTAATTCATATACATTAATTAAAAATTCTTCATCTTTATTTCCAATGACAGAATCTATAGAGAATTTAGGTTTACCATCACTTTCATCATCTTCTTTTGTAAATTGATAGGGGATATTAATTAATACAGAATCAATAGCTGGGTTTGTTCCAAAATTGTAATTATCACCTGTTGATGGAAGTATTAATTGGCTTACTATAGAAGCCTTTAAAGAACCAAATTCTTTATCAGAATAAACACCTAATAAATATTGTTCTATTCCATTTGCAGGAACATTTTCAATATTTTTATTTTCAGTTATTACATTTGAAGTAAATTTATCGGTGCTAAATTTATCATTATCAACTAGGTTAACCCCTATACTTTCTATTTCTTTTTCACATGAAATTATTGAAAAAAATACGAAAGAAAACAATCCAGCGTATTTAAAAGTGTTTATAACTTTAGTAATCATTTATAAATTCTGATTTTTTTTTATTAAACTATAAAACCTTGTTCGTATAAAATTCTGTATATGGATCTTCAAATTGTTCTACAGAAAAATATTCTAAAATTGGTTTATTAACGGCTTTTAAAAACTCTTCCAACTCACTAGGAATTGCGTCGCTTGCCTTAATAACAGCATCAGAGTTTTCAATAGCATTGATTAAAATATTTGTATAGTTTGGGTTAGAATAAGGTTCAATTTTTGTTTCACTAATACCATCAAATTTTACTTTATTGATGAGTTCAGTATTTAACGTTCCTTCAAAACCATTATTGTATAATGAAACCACAATTTTACTGTCAGAAAATAAAGGATCGTCTTTGTAATATTCTTTAATATATAAAGGGAGTAAAGAAGCCATCCATCCATGTACGTGAATAATATCTGGTGCCCAATTTAATTTTTTTACAGTTTCAACAACTCCTTTTGCAAAAAATATGGCACGTTCATCATTATCTTCAAACATGTTATTATCTTCATCAGTGAATAGTGCTTTTCTTTTAAAATATTCGTCGTTATCAATAAAATATACCTGCATTCTTTCTTTTGGAATTGAGGCTACTTTAATAATTAAAGGCATATCCATGTCGTTAATTACCAAATTCATACCAGATAAGCGAATAACTTCGTGTAATTGATGTCTTCTTTCATTAATTAAACCATAACGTGGCATAAAAATTCTGGTTTGACCGCCCTTGCCATGAATCATTTTTGCAGTTTCAAATGAGGTTGTAGATAGTTCGTTTTCAGGTAAATAAGGAACAACTTCAGAAGATACTACCAATACTCTCTTGTCTTTCATATATCAACTCTTTATTTTAAAGAATATGCAAAATTACGAAAATTTATACAGTTTTTAGCTTTAAAAATGTAAGTTTGCACGCTTTTAACGTTTATTAACAAATACGTTATGTTAGTTTTTGCTAAAATAAAATCAGTACAACAAAAGTTAAGTTCTTTTAAAAAAGGAACTACGATAGGCTTTGTTCCCACAATGGGAGCACTTCACAAAGGACATTTATCTCTTATTGAGCAAGCAAGAAAAGAAAACGACATTGTTGTTGTTAGTATATTTGTAAATCCAACTCAATTTGACAAACAAGAAGATTTAATAAATTACCCTAAAACAATAGATCAAGATTTATTGTTATTAAAATCGGTGTTTTGCGATATTGTTTTTGCTCCTTCTTCTCAAGAGATTTATGCAGATAATGTTAAATCACAATCTTTTAATTTTGATGGGTTAGAGCATCAAATGGAAGGAAAATTTAGAACTGGTCATTTTGACGGTGTTGGAACTATCGTAAAGCGTTTGTTTGAAATTGTAAGACCTAACAAGGCTTATTTTGGAGAAAAAGATTTTCAGCAACTCCAAATAATTAAAAAGATGGTGGAAAAACACCATATACCAGTAAAAATTATTGCCTGTGATATTTATAGAGAAGATGATGGCTTAGCCATGAGTTCTAGAAATGCCAGATTGACACTCGAGCATAGAAAAGCAGCTCCATTTATTTATAAAACTCTAAAAAAGGCAAAAATTAAATTTGGCACAGAAAATGCTTTAAATATAGTAAAGTGGGTTGAAAATGAATTTAAAAATCAACCTCTATTAGAATTGGAATATTTTGAAATAGCTAACGAAGAAACCTTAAAAACAATAGAAACTAAAAGTTTGAACCAAAAGTATAGAGCTTTTATAGCAGTTTTTGCAGGAAAAATAAGACTTATTGATAATATAAGTTTATAAATATTAACAGATTAACACAAAATTATTAATTTTGCAGCATGCAGATAGAAGTAGTAAAATCTAAAATTCACAGAGTAAAAGTTACGGGAGCTGATTTACAATACATTGGCAGTGTAACTATTGATGAAGATTTAATGGATGCATCCAATATTATTCAAGGAGAAAAAGTTCAAATTGTAAATATTAACAATGGCGAACGTCTTGAGACGTATGCAATTCCAGGTCCTCGAAAAAGTGGTGAAATTACTTTAAACGGTCCAGCAGCTAGAAAAGTAGCTAAAGGAGATATCATTATCATTATTTCTTATGGAATTATGGATTTTGAAGAAGCAAAATCGTTTAAACCAACACTAGTTTTTCCAAATGAAAACGATAATTCGTTAACATAAGTTTGAGAAAAAAAATTAAAAAAACAGCTTTTCTTATACTCCCAATTGTATTGGGAGTTTTTTTAATTTGGTACTCCATATCTCAACTATCGCCTAGCGATATTCAATCCATAAAAACATCATTCAAAACTGCCAATTATTGGTGGGTTTTATTATCAATAGTTTTTGGAATTTTAAGTCATTTGTCAAGAGCTTATCGATGGCAATTTTTATTAGAGCCTTTGGGGTATAAACCTCGTTTTGTCAATAGTGTAATGGCTGTGCTAATAGCCTATTTATTAAATTTATTAATTCCTAGATCAGGTGAATTTGCAAGAGCAGCAAGTATAAAAAAATATGAAAAAATTCCTTTTGAAAAGGCAATGGGAACCATTGTGGCTGAGCGTGTGGCAGATGTTATAATGTTATTATTTATTATGGGGATTGCTTTTTTTCTTCAAACGGATTTAATAGGAGGTTATCTTTTTAATAATAAAGAAGAAAGCAGTATTTATACTAAAATATTCTTTTTTGTAGTGATGCCAATCGTTGGATTTTTCATCTATAAATCTTTAAAAAAGTCTAGAAATCCTTTTATTGTTAAAGTTATTTCATTTATTAATGGATTAATGGACGGTGCTAAGAGTATTGTTACTATGAAAAAGAAATGGAAATTTATTTTTCATACCATATTTATTTGGGTAATGTATGTGCTTATGTTTTATGTAGTAACCTTTGCTTTACCTGAAACAACTAACTTGCCATTTGAAGCTATTATTGTAGGTTTTGTTGTTGGGGGCTTAAGTATGGCTTTAACAAATGGAGGATTAGGTACTTATCCTGTATTTGTGGCTAGTGCATTGATATTATATCACGTACAAGATAATCCTGCAAAGGCTTTTGGATGGATTATGTGGACAGCTCAAACATTAATGGTTATTGTGTTTGGAAGTCTTTCATTTATTTTCATCCCTATTTATAATAAATACCAAAAAATATAGGTATTTCTTTATATATTTACTTCTTAAATTTTAAAAATGGCTAAAACAAAAACTTCTTTTTTTTGTCAAAATTGTGGTGCGCAATATGCAAAATGGTTAGGACAATGTAATTCTTGTAATGAATGGAATACCATAGTTGAAGAAGTTATTCGAAAAGAAGAAAAAAGAAATTGGAAGCAAACATCGTCTCCCAAAAAAGCCAACAAAGCCCTTAAAATAAATGAAATTTCTTTAAACGAAGAAGATAGAATTTCAACAAAAAACAACGAATTAAATAGAGTTTTAGGCGGTGGTTTAGTAAAAGGTTCAATGTTGTTATTGGGAGGTGAACCAGGTATTGGAAAATCAACATTACTTTTGCAAATAGCATTAACAATTCCAAAAAGAGTATTGTATGTTTCTGGAGAAGAAAGTCAGTCACAAATTAAAATGAGGGCTGAACGCCTACAAATTAAAAACACCAACTGCTTAATTTTAACCGAAACAAACACGCAACATATTTTTAGAGCTATTGAAGAGGTGCAACCTGAAGTAGTAGTTATAGATTCTATTCAAACCTTACATACCGATTTTATTGAAGCTTCACCAGGTTCAATTTCACAAATACGAGAAACTACAGCTGAGCTTATAAAGTTTGCTAAAGAAACTGCTACACCAGTACTGTTAATTGGACACATAACTAAAGATGGAAATATAGCTGGTCCTAAAATTTTAGAACATATGGTAGATGTTGTTTTACAGTTTGAAGGAGATAGAAATCATACCTATAGAATTTTAAGAGCAAATAAAAATCGTTTTGGTTCTACTGCCGAATTGGGTATTTATGAAATGCAAAATATAGGTTTACGAGAAGTTAATAATCCTTCTGAAATATTAATTTCTCAAAAAGAAGAAGCTTTAAGTGGTACCGCAATTGCAGCAACATTAGAAGGAATGAGACCTTTAATGATTGAAGTTCAAGCCTTGGTTAGCACAGCAGTTTATGGAACTCCTCAGCGTTCTGCAACGGGTTATGATACTAAACGATTAAATATGTTATTGGCAGTTTTAGAAAAACGTGCAGGATTTAGATTAGGCGCTAAAGATGTGTTTTTAAATATTGCAGGTGGTATTAAAGTTGATGACCCAGCTATTGATTTGGCAGTAATAAGTGCTATTTTATCATCTAATGAAGATGAGGCAATTCCGCAAGATTATTGTTTTGCAGCTGAAATTGGTTTAGCAGGTGAAGTTAGGCCAGTAAATCGTGTTGAACAAAGAATTTTAGAAGCTGAAAAATTAGGATTTCATAAAATTTTCATTTCTAAATTTAATAAAATAAGCAATGCTAGTTTTGCTATAAAAGTGGTGAAAGTTACTAAAGTAGAAGACGTTTTTGCCAATCTTTTTTCATAAAAAAACCGAGTAATTAAACTCGGTTTTAGTAATATTTTAATGTATTTTTTATTTTTTATTTACCTCAACGATATACTTTTCTAAAGCCATTGTCATAGAAGGTGTTTCTGGTGTGGGTGCTTGAATGTTGCATTTTAATCCAGCTTGGGTTGCTGCTTTTATCGTTGAATTTCCAAAAACTGCTATTCTAGTATTGTTTTGTTTAAAGTTTGGGAAGTTTTTAAATAATGAATCAATTCCTGAAGGGCTAAAGAATACTAAAATATCGTAAAAAACATTTTCTAAATTAGATAAATCACTAACCACGGTTTTGTAAAAAATTCCTCGATTCCAATTTACGTTAAGTTCATTTAAAGTTTGAGGAACAATGTCTTTTAATTTATCAGAAGATGGCAATAAAAATTTCTCATCTTTATACTTTTTAATAATTTTTGCTAGTTCAGGAAAAGTACGTTCTCCAACATAAATTTTACGTTTACGATACACTACATATTTTTGAAGATAGTAAGCAATAGCTTCCGATTCACAAAAATATTTCATAGTGTCAGGCACAGTAAAGCGCATTTCTTCGGCAATTCTAAAAAAATGATCTACAGCATTTCTACTAGTTAAAATAATAGCAGTATAATTTCTTAAATCAATTTTTTGAGTTCTAACTTCTTTTGCAGAAACCCCTTCAACATGAATAAATGGAACAAAATCAATTTTTACTTTTTGTTTTTCCGATAATTCTGAATAGGGAGAATGTTCTGTTTTGGGAGCTGGCTGAGAAACCAAAATTGTTTTCACTTTCATAAAATTTCAATTTTGTCTTTTAAATAGTTAATTTTATTATAATTAGTAAGGGTGCTATTTCAAGAGCGCAAAGGTACAAAATAAAATAAAACAAGTTGTTAAAAATGAGCTTTTTATTGTTGGAAAGCACCAAAATGTATCTGATAGCCAATAAAATAAGAAATATTACACATGTAATTTTAAAGAAAATAATATGGAAATTCTGGGCATATATGCTTATTATTAGAAATGGAATTATCCATAAAATCAAATTATTAAAATAATTTACCTTATCATAAATAATTTTAGAGTGCTCTAACTTTAAATTAAAAAGAAATGTTAAAAATAAACCTACCAAATAGCGTATTCCAAAGTAAAGAGAAACACCTAGTAAAATAGATAAAAATTGAGTAAAATTTGATTCGTTTAATGAAGACCCAAAATAAGCAAAAGAAAAATATATGATTAATGATAGTATAAGCGATTGAACTACAAAAAGAGAAATTTGAAATACGCTTAAAATAGTACTTCTATCTTTATTGAAATGAATTAATAAATATTTTTTGGATAAAAATAAGGTTAAAATTTGTGACAATCTTTCTTTAAATAAAATTTTAAGGAAAGTTAAAATCAATAAAATAGCAAAGAAAATAAGTGTCACCCAGTCTTTATTTTGATAAATTATTTCTTTTGCTTCAAACATTAAGTAACTTCTTATTTTAACGCAAAATTAGTAATTATTTGTTTTATCTTTGTCGCATAAATTTGTTATATGTCAAATACGCTTGTTATAATTCCTACTTATAATGAAAAAGAAAATATTGAAGCCATCATTAGGGCTGTATTTTCACAAGAAAAGCAATTTGATATTTTAGTTGTGGATGATAGTTCTCCAGATGGAACCTCAAATATTGTTAAAAATTTACAACAAGAATTTGCTAACCTATTTTTAGAAATTAGAAAAGAAAAAACTGGATTAGGAACTGCATATATTCATGGTTTTAAATGGGCTTTAAAAAAAGAGTATGATTATATAATTGAAATGGATGCAGATTTTTCACACAATCCAAACGACTTAATTAAATTATACAATGCTTGTGCTATTGATGGAGCAGATTTTTCTGTAGGGTCTAGATATTTAAATAACAAAATAAATGTGGTTAATTGGGACTTTAAAAGGTTGTTTTTATCATACTTTGCTTCAAAATACGTACGAATAATTACTCAGATTCCAATATTTGATACTACAGCAGGTTTTGTATGTTATACTAATAAGGTGTTGAAAAACATAGAATTAGATAAAATTAAGTTTGTAGGTTATGCCTTTCAAATAGAAATGAAATTTAAAGCCTGGAAAAGAAATTATAAACATAAAGAAGTTTCTATTATTTTTACCGACCGAAAAAAAGGAACATCTAAAATGAGCGGATCAATAATTTCAGAAGCTGTTTTTGGAGTTGTTAAAATGAGATTGCAAGGATTACCAAAATAAAAAGAAAAGGAAAATGAGTTTAATACTAATAAAAAATGCCCAAATAGTAAATGAAGGTGAGGTAATAGAAGGAGATGTACTAATTGATGGAGAGTATATTGTAGATATTGATACTTCTATAAGTTCAAAATCTTCTGATACAATTGTTATTGATGCGGAAGGAAAGTATTTAATTCCTGGAGCAATTGATGATCAAGTCCATTTTAGAGAACCTGGGCTTACACATAAAGCAACAATAGAAACCGAAAGTAAAGCTGCTGTTGCAGGAGGTATTACATCGTTTATTGAAATGCCAAATACAGTTCCACAAGCAACAACACAAAAATTATTAGAAGATAAATTTAAAATTGCTGCCAATTCATCTTATGCAAACTATTCCTTTATGTTTGGAGGAACAAATGATAATTTGGAAGAATTATTAAAAACTAATCCTTCAAATGTAGCTGGAATCAAATTATTTTTAGGTTCATCAACAGGAAATATGTTAGTTGACAATGAAGAAGTTTTAGAAAAAATATTTTCTTCAACTAAAATGTTAATTGCTGTTCATTGTGAAGATGAAGCTACAATACAACATAATTTAGAAACCTATTTAAAAGAATACGGAGATGATATTCCAGTTGAATTGCACCCTAAAATCAGAAGTGAAGAAGCGTGTTATTTATCATCATCAAAAGCAATTAAATTAGCTAAAAAAACAGGAGCGCGTTTACATATTTTTCATGTGTCAACTGCCAAAGAAACAGAGTTGTTCACTAATAAAATTCCATTAGAAAAAAAACAAATTACTGCTGAAGTTTGTGTGCATCATTTATGGTTTGATGAAGCCGATTATAAAACCAAAGGGACTCATATTAAATGGAATCCTGCAGTCAAAACAGAAAAAGATAAAGAAGGACTATGGAAAGCATTATTGGATGATAGAATTGACGTGCTTGCTACCGACCATGCGCCGCACACTAAAGAAGAAAAATTACAAGTTTATACCAAAGCTCCAAGCGGCGGCCCACTAGTGCAACATGCGTTACCTGCGTTGTTTACTGCGTTTAGACAAGGAAAAATATCAGTTGAAAAAATAGTCGAAAAATTTTGCCATAATCCAGCTAAAATTTTCAAAATTGAAAAAAGAGGTTTCATAAAAAAAGGGTATTATGCTGATTTGGTTTTAGTGGATCCAGCTTCGCCTTGGACAGTTACTAAACAAAATATTTTATACAAGTGCGGCTGGTCTCCTTTTGAAGGAACTACATTTTATTCAAAAATAACACACACTTTTGTAAATGGTTCTTTAGTTTATGAAAATGGAGTTTTTCACAATAATTTAAAAGGTAAGAGGTTATTATTTAATAGAACTCATGAATAAACTACTATACATAATAATTTTAAGCTTTCTACTTGTAGCTTGCACAAGTAATACCATTATAGAGAAGCCTGATAATTTAATTCCAAAAGATAAAATGGTTGACTTAATGACCGATTTATTATTGGCTACTGGAGCTAGAAATATTAAAAATATTAATGAAGAACGTAAAGTAAATTACTTTCCCTTAGTTTTTGAAAAATATAATATTGATAGTACACAGTTTAAAGAAAGTAATTTTTATTATACCTCTAAAATTGATGATTATGATATCATGTTAAAAGAGGTAGAAAGAAGGCTCAAAAAACTAAAGTCGGAGTTTGATAAAGAACGAGAAAAACAAGATTCTATTACCAACTACAAAGGAATTTTAATCGAAGATGAAATAAAAAATAATAGAAGAGAAATTGATTAGTTATTTTTTATAAAGCATACAAATAGTTTTAATTGTTTGTTCTATAGGTGTAAAACTATAATTTAACTGTTGTATTATTTTTTCTGAAGAATAATAATGTTTATTATGAATTGATTTTGCAGAGTTTTTTGTTAGTATTGGTGCTTTTCCCGAAAAAAAAGAAATAAAACGGCCGACTCTCCAACCAATTTCACTCATAAATTTGCTAACTTTAATTGTTGGAGGCTTTTTTTGAAAGTTTTTAGAAATTTCTAAAAATACATCTTTAAAACTTCTGTTTTCAGAAACTACAATAAAACGCTCATTTTTTATAGTACTCTCCATTAATTGAATCATAATTTCAACAACATCTTTTACTGAAACATAACCAGTAACCCCTGTTGAATAAAAAGGAAGCCCTTTGTAAATTTTAGTAAACATTTGTCCAGATCCTTGATGCCAAAAACCAGCGCCTAAAATAACTCCAGGATTCACAATTACCATATCAATTCCCTCCTGAGAAGCTCTCCAAATTTCCATTTCAGCACCATATTTGGTAATGGCATATCCGTAATTATTTTTTTCAATATTCCATTCGCAAGTTTCATCAATAGGTTTAAAGTTTAAATTTTTTTCAAGAGTAGCAATGGAACTTACAAAACACAATTTATCAATTTTATTTGCAATGCATAAATTAACAATATTAGATGTGCCTTCAATATTAATTTTACGCATTGTACGATAGTCTTTTGGATTAAATGATATCATTGCAGCGGCATGATATACTTTTTTAACATTATTAAAAGCTAATTCTAACGAGTAAACATCAGTAATATCGGCTTCAACCCATTCAATTTTATTAAAAAGAGGCTCAAAATCTTTAGAGTAATAACTAAAAACGTTCTTTACAGCATTCAAATTGCTGGTATTTCTATAAATAGCTTTAATTGAATCATGTTTTAAAGAAAGATGATACAATAAATGCGAGCCTACTAAACCTGTTCCTCCGGTAACTAAAATCATAAAACGAAAGTAATAAAAATGATGGTTTAAAGTAATTTCTACAAAGTAAAATTTTATCTTTGCTGAAATTTAAAATTTTTAAAATGAATTTTGTTGAAGAACTACGTTGGAGAGGTATGTTGCATGACATTATGCCTGATACGGAAGAGTATTTATTAAAAAATAAAACAAGAGGTTATATTGGTTTTGATCCAACTGCAGACTCATTGCATATTGGAAGTTTAGTGCCAATTATTATTTTAATGCATTTTCAAAAAGCGGGTCATTATCCAATTGCTTTAGTTGGTGGTGCTACGGGAATGGTTGGAGATCCTTCAGGGAAGTCTGATGAACGTAATTTATTAGATGAAGAAACCCTAAACAAAAATGTAGCTGGCGTAAAAAGTCAACTAGCACGTTTTTTAGATTTTAACAGTGCTTCAGAAAACGGAGCAGAACTGGTAAATAATTACGATTGGATGAAAGAAATTTCTCTAATAGATTTTGTACGTGATGTTGGTAAGCACATTACTGTAAACTATATGATGGCTAAAGATTCAGTAAAAAAACGTTTTGCCCCTGATTCTGAAACAGGAATGAGTTTTACAGAATTTACCTATCAACTATTTCAAGGATACGATTTTTATCATTTGTACAAAGAAAAAAATTGTATGCTTCAAATGGGAGGTTCAGACCAATGGGGAAATATTACTACTGGAACGGAATTGATTAGAAGAAAAGCTCAAGGTAAAGCATACGCCCTTACTTGTAAATTAATAACTAAAGCTGATGGCACCAAATTTGGTAAAACTGCGGGTGGAAATGTTTGGCTAGACGCCAATAGAACTTCGCCTTATAAATATTACCAATACTGGTTAAATTCATCTGATGAAGATGCGGAAAACTATATAAAAATATTTACGTTTTTAGATAAAGAAACTATTGAAAAATTAATTGAAGAACACAAACAAGCACCACATTTACGTATTTTACAAAAAACAATAGGTAAAGAGGTTACCATTATGACCCATGGTGAAGAAGCTTATGAGAACGCAATTAAAGCTTCAAATATTTTATTTGGAAAATCAACTGCTGAAGATTTAAAAAGTTTAGATGAACAAACCTTTTTAGATGTTTTTGATGGGGTGCCACAAGCAGAAGTTAAACGTTCTGTAATTGACAATGGTTTAGAAATTGTTCCAGCTTTTGCTGAAAATGGATTTTTAAAATCTAATGGAGAGGTTAGAAGAGCTTTAAAGGAAAATTCAATTTCAGTAAATAAAGAAAAAGTAATTGAAGATTTTGTAATTACACCATCAGATTTAATTGCTGATAAGTTTGTGTTGTTACAACGTGGTAAAAAAAGCTATTTTTTATTAAGAGTAGTTTAATTTTGACTAAAATCATAAAAAAAGGTCGCATTTAATGCGACCTTTTTTTATAACACTAATAAATTACATCCTCTAATATCTGAATGGTCGAAACGACCCAATACTTCAAAGGTATTATTAGGATAAACTTTGCCTAAATCTTGTGTGGCAATAAAAGAACAAGAGTTGATATTTGCCAGATCAATGATATTTAGCCCACCAGATTTGCCTTTGGGTAAAATTGTAAGAGGGTCTTCTGTGTCACGTGTTAAAACTTTCATCCAAGGTGGACATTCAAAAATTCCATTTCCTTTAGAATAAGCTTGGCTTAATAATTCTGTCATTCCATATTCAGAATGAATTTTTTCTACACCAAATCCTTTTTGTAAAATGTAATGAAGCTCTTCTCTAATGAGTTCTTTTCGTTTACCTTTCATTCCACCTGTTTCCATTACAACGGTATTTTTTAGGTTAAATTGGTATTTTTCAATTAAATCTAACAAAGCAAAAGACACTCCTATAAGTAAAACTTTATCATTATTTTGGTCTAATTTTTTAAGATTTTCACTCAATTCATCTAAATTATTTAAAAAGAAACCACTTTTTGGATTGTTTGATTTTTGGATAAAATCATTAACCATATAAATTAATGATGACCCTTTACGCTCTAAATAAGAAGGCAATAATGCTAAAACAGTATACGCTTCTATTTTTCCATAAAAATATTCAAAACCTTTTCTAAAACTTTTTTCATAAACAGCCAAGTCAGTAACAAAATGCTTACTTTGATTATTACCTGTGGTTCCACTACTTAAAAAAACTTGTTGTTCTTTTTTAGAAGAAGAAACTACTTGATGAGTTTTAAAAAACTGAATGGGTAAAAAAGGTATTTGTTCAATTTTTTGAATGGAATTTACATTTATATTTAAAAGGTTAATAAAGTTTTTATATACGGTATTATGACTAGCTTGAAATTTAAAAATTTCAAGAGCAATCTCATTAAATTCGGTAGCAGTATGTAACTTAAATAGCGTATTTCTTTTCATAAAAATTGGGAAACAACACAAAAGTAATGTAAATTTACGCAACCTATTATCTTTTTAGGCATCTAATTAACAATTAAAACGCTAGCTTTTGGGGTTGAATAAACTCATAAAACAATGTGCAAATAATGATAGAAAGGCACAAAAAGAGATTTATCAGCTTTTTGCGGGTAAGTTATTCTCAATATGCCTTAAATATTCAAAAAACAAACAAGAAGCTCAAGACAATTTTCAAGATGGTTTTGTTACCATTTTCAATAAAATTGGGCAGTTTAATTTTGAAGGTTCATTTGAAGGTTGGTTAAAGCGAGTTATGGTAAATACAGTTTTATTAAAGTATCGTAAAAAAACTGTATTAAATATTGTTACTGAAGAGGTTCCTGATGAGGTGATTGTTGACATTGATGATGATGAAATTTCTTTAGATTTTTTATTGAATCTCATAAAAGAATTACCCGATAGATACAGAATGGTTTTTAACCTTTATGTATTAGACGGATTTTCACATAAAGAGATTGCAGAAATGTTGCAAATTGCTGAAGGTACATCAAAATCTAATTTAGCCAGAGCAAGAGCCATTTTAAAACAAAAAATTGAAATTTATCAAAATGGACAACTGTCTATTTAATAAAAGATAGTAGTGAGAGATTATAAAAATATTGATAGGTTATTCCAAGAGAATTTAAAGGACTTTGAGGTGTTTCCACCAAATAAAGCTTGGGATGCTATTGAAAAAAAATTAGTACCTATACCTAAAAGACGCAAAGTACCTTTTTGGGTTAAAATTTCAAGCGTAGCAGCGTTATTAATATTGTTTTTTAGTATTGGAACCATTTACTTTATTCCTAAAAATACACTTACCAATAGGATTCTTCAAAATAAAAATAATCCAAATGATTCTTTAGAAAGTAATACTACTAAAAAAGAGGTATTAGTAACTGAGAAAAAAGAAACTAAAGTTATACCGCTTAGAAATTCTCTTTCAGAAAAACAAGAAGTATTACAAGAAACTACCTTATCTAATAATATTGATAGTCATACATCTAGTAAAGCTGAAAATTCATTAAAAGAAAAAAACTCTTCAACAAAGTCTTTATTAGCTGATTTAGACAATATTTCGGATAAAAGTACAACTTCAACTAAAAACAATAATCTAAAAAAGGAAGTTATAGATAGTAGATTTTCGGTAGCAACTATTTATGCACCAATTTATATAAATTCATTTGGAGATGGCTCTGGAGTAGATGCTCAATTTAGTGAAAACCCTACATCTGGGAGCTCTTCATACTCATATGGTGTTAAATTTGCATATCAATTAACAGATAAATTTAGCTTACAATCAGGGGTTAATATGATTAACCTTGGGTATAAAACAAGTAATATATACATTACACCTGGAGTGTCTGTTGTTGGTTTTTCACATTTGTCATCAAATCCAGTTTTAAGTAGATCTGCAAATGTAGCTACTTCAAAAGAAAGTAACGTAGATTTAGAAGATCCAAATAAAGGAAGCTTAAATCAAGTTTTTGGATATATAGAAATTCCAGTTGAAATAAAATACAATATCACTGATGGAAAATTCGGGGTAAACTTAGTTGGAGGATTTAGTACATTACTTTTAAATAGAGATGAAGTTTTTGTTGAAACCAATAGCTTTTCTCAAAGCCTAGGATCCTCTAATAATTTACGTTCAGTTAATTTCAGTGGAAATATAGGCTTAGATGTAGATTATTCTATTAAGAAAAATTTATACATCAACATTTCTCCTATGTTTAAAGTACAAACAAATACCTTTTCTAAAAACCCTGGTAGTATTCAACCTTACTACTTAGGGGTTTATACAGGTTTAAATTATAAGTTTTAGTTGGTTTATTATTTGGTTGGTTACCAAATATTGAATGAAGAGAGCCATTTCAATTTTGAAATGGCTTTACTTTTATAAACACTTTTTATTTGTAGATTTGTAATAAATCAATTATTTAAATTTAATCCAATTTATGGAAATTTCAACAATACATAAAACAATAGAAAACGCTCTTGAAAAATTGGGAGTAAAAGAAGTTAATCAAGGAACTTCAACAGGAAATAATTTCTTTGGTAATGGGCAAATTATTAAGTCTTATTCACCAGTTGATGGAAAGCTAATAGGTAAAGTTATCACCACCACTAAAGAAGATTATGAAAATGTGATGGAAAGTGCTCAAAGTGCATTTAAAAGTTGGAGGTTAGTACCAGCTCCTCAAAGAGGAGAAATAGTTCGTCAATTTGGAAATAAGCTTCGCGAGTTGAAACAACCTTTAGGTGAGTTGGTCTCTTATGAGATGGGAAAGTCATTACAAGAGGGCTTAGGCGAAGTCCAAGAGATGATTGATATATGTGATTTTGCAGTTGGTTTGTCTCGTCAATTACATGGGTTAACCATGCACTCTGAACGCCCAGGACATAGAATGTACGAACAATACCATCCATTAGGAATAGTAGGCATTATTTCCGCATTTAATTTTCCAGTAGCTGTATGGAGCTGGAACACAGCGTTAGCTTGGATTTCTGGGGATGTATGTATTTGGAAAGCTTCTGAAAAAGCTCCATTATGTAGTATTGCTTGTCAAAATATAATAGCTAATGTTTTAAAAGAAAATAATTTGCCAGAAGGTATTTCTTGTATCGTTAATGGAGATTATAAAGTTGGTGAATTTTTAACTACTGATAAAAGAATTCCATTAATTTCGGCAACAGGTTCTATTAGAATGGGGAAAATTGTTGCTAAAACTGTAGCAGAACGCTTAGGAAAATCTTTACTAGAATTAGGAGGAAACAATGCAATTATTGTAACGCCTGATGCAGATATTAAAATGACAGTAATTGGAGCTGTTTTTGGAGCTGTTGGAACAGCCGGACAACGTTGTACATCTACTCGTAGATTAATCATTCACGAATCTATATACGATAAAGTAAAAGATGCTTTAGTGGCTGCATATAAACAACTTAGAATAGGAAACCCACTTGATGAAAACAATCATGTTGGACCATTAATTGATAAAGAAGCTGTTAAAATGTATGAAAACGCCTTGATAAAAGTTGTTGAAGAAGGTGGTAAAATTTTAGTAGAAGGCGGTGTATTAAGTGGAGAAGGTTTTGAAAGTGGATGTTATGTAAAACCTGCAATTGCAGAAGCTGAAAATCATTTTGAAATTGTTCAACATGAAACATTTGCACCGGTATTATATTTATTAAAATACTCTGGAGATGTAACCAACGCTATTGAAATTCAAAATGGAGTTGTTCAAGGACTATCAT
Organism: Lutibacter aestuarii; assembly: GCF_042676885.1. Taxonomy (NCBI): domain Bacteria; kingdom Pseudomonadati; phylum Bacteroidota; class Flavobacteriia; order Flavobacteriales; family Flavobacteriaceae; genus Lutibacter; species Lutibacter aestuarii. The sequence goes on along the minus strand of NZ_JBHTIC010000006.1, from coordinate 81,823 downwards.
CAGCAATTATGACTAATAATTTGCGTGAAGCAGAACAGTTTTTATCTCAGGCAGGCTCAGATTGTGGAATTGCCAATGTAAATATTGGAACTTCTGGCGCTGAAATTGGAGGTGCTTTTGGAGGAGAAAAAGAAACTGGAGGCGGAAGAGAATCTGGTTCTGATGCTTGGAAAATATATATGAGACGTCAAACAAACACCATTAATTATACTACAGAGTTGCCTTTAGCACAAGGGATAAAATTTGATTTATAAAGTAGAGGTTTATTATAATTTTGAAAAGGCTCCTTTAAAGGAGCCTTTTTATAAATTAAGTAGAAAATTTAATAATGCTTCATTTGACAAATGAATGCTTTGAAATAACTCATCAACTTTTCCATGTTCAATAAAATTATCTGGAATTCCTAATTGTTTTATAGAATTTGTGGAGTAATTATTTTCTGAAGCAAATTCTAAAATTGCACTTCCAAAACCACCAACAATAGTTCCATCTTCAATGGTTACGATTGTCTTAAATTTTTGAAAAATTTGATTTAATAATGTTTGATCTAATGGTTTTACAAATCTCATATTGTAATGCGCAAATTTATTTTTAGGTAAGGAATTTTGAATTTCAATTATTTTATTTCCAAAGGTTCCTATACTTAAAATGGCAATTTCATTTCCTTCAGTTATACAAGTTCCTTTGCCTATTTCAATAGTTGAGAAGGGTTGTTTCCAATCAATTAAAACGCCTCTTCCTCTTGGATATCTTACGGTTAATGGGAAAGTAATGCCTAGTTGTGCAGTGTACATTATGTTGCGCAATTCTAATTCATTTAAAGGGGCAAATATGACTAAATTAGGGATGCATCTTAAATATGCAATATCAAAAGCTCCATGATGAGTTGCTCCATCTTCACCAACAATGCCAGCCCTATCTATACAAAAAACGACAGGTAAATTTTGCAAGGCAACATCATGTATTATTTGATCGTAGGCGCGTTGTAAAAAAGTAGAATAAATATTACAAAAAGGAATTAAACCTTGAGTTGCCATTCCAGCAGCTAAAGTTACAGCATGTTGTTCGGCAATACCAACATCGAAAGCTCTGTCGGGAAATTCTTCGATCATTAATTTTAATGAAGACCCTGTTGGCATAGCAGGTGTAATTCCTACTATTTTAGTGTTTTTTTTGGCTAACTCAATAATGGTTTCACCAAAAACATCTTGAAATTTTGGAGGTAGTATTTCATTACTTTTAGCAATTAATTCGCCTGTATTTTTATCAAATTTACCAGGCGCATGGTATTTAACTTGATCTTGTTCAGCTTTATCTAAACCTTTTCCTTTGGTGGTAATGATATGTAAAAACTTTGGTCCTTTTATTGATTTTAAGCGTTCTAATTCTAAAATAACGGCTTCAATATTATGCCCATCAATTGGTCCTGAATAGTTAAAATTTAAGGCTTCAATAATATTATTCTTTCTAACTTTTTTACCTGCCTTAACATTGGTAAAATAGTTTTTTAACGCTCCAACACTAGGGTCAATACCCATAGCGTTATCGTTTAAAATAATTAACAAATTAACATCTGTAACACCAGCATGGTTAAGCCCTTCAAAAGCCATACCACTAGCAATTGAAGCATCACCAATTACGGCAATATGATGTTTGTTGAAATTACCTTTTATTTTTGAAGCAATTGCCATTCCTAAGGCTGCTGATATAGATGTTGAAGAATGACCAGTTCCAAAAGGGTCATAGACACTTTCTTTTCTTTTAGGAAAGCCAGAGATGCCTCCTAATTGTCTGTTAGTATAAAAGTTTGTCCTCCTTTCTGTCAAAATTTTATGCCCATAGGCTTGGTGACCAACATCCCAAATTAACAAGTCATTAGGTGTATCAAAAACATAATGTAATGCAATGGTAAGTTCAACAACTCCTAAACTAGCTCCTAAATGGCCTTCTTTAGTTGCCACAATATCAATAATAAATTCGCGTAATTCTTTAGCAACTAAAGGAAGTTGTTCTTTTGCAAGATTTCGCAAATCTTTAGGAGTGTTAATATGGTTTAAAAAAGTTGTTTTCACAAGTACAAAACTACAATATTTAAATTGTTCAATGTGATAAAATAATTACTTTTGAAATATGATACACCCTTTTGATGATACTTATTTTATGAAACGTGCTTTACAAGAAGCACAAATGGCGTATGACAAAAATGAAGTTCCAATAGGAGCGGTTATTGTTATGAATGATCAAATAATTGCTCGAGCTCATAATTTAACGGAAACTTTAAATGATGTTACCGCTCATGCCGAAATGCAAGCTTTTACTGCTGCTGCAGATTTTTTGGGTGGAAAATATTTAAAGGAATGTACATTGTACGTTACTTTAGAACCTTGTCAAATGTGTGCTGGAGCAAGTTATTGGACACAAATTGGCAGAATTGTTTATGGAGCTTCTGAAGAAAAAAGAGGTTTTTTAGCAATGAAAACGACGTTGCATCCTAAAACAAAAGTAATTGGAGGGGTTTTAAAAGAGGAATCTGCTAAACTTTTAACTCGTTTTTTTATAGAAAAAAGGAACTTAAATTAATTGTTGTCTTCTTTTTTACGATGTTCTTCTAACTCTTTTCTGTAGTTGTCAAAAGTAAAATCTTTCAAATTTTTATTTTTATAGCGATGAAATATAAATAAAGGCATAAATACAAAAGCAATAACAAGAACACTAATTCCAATTATTATTTGACCATTAGAATCTCCCAAGTTTTGTAAATAAAACCCATAGACTAAACCTCCAAGCACCAATACAAGCAATATATTTAACACTAATTTCATAATCAGAAACAATTTGATAGTTTGTAAAGTTACAAAATGTAATACTTTTAAAACTCATTTAAATTAGGAAGTAACATCAATTAATTTTCTTCGGTAAGCAGTTAATAATCTTGATTTAGAAATGAAACCAAAATATTTTCCATCTTTAATAACAACTAAATTCCATGCGCCACTCATTTTAAATTTATTTAAAATTTCTTCTGCAGAATCTTTTTTATAATAAATTATATCAGAAGCAGCATGCATTAAAGAGCTAACCTTAACGGTATCGTAAAGTTCTTTATTAAACATAATTGATCTAATATCATTAAGTGTTAATATTCCTAAAAATTCGTTTTCTTCATTAATTACAGGAAAATGATTACGAGATGATTTTGCTACGGCATTATTAACAATTTCACCTAGAGTCATTTCTGGATAAAGCAATACAAAATTAGTTTCAATAACTTTATCAATATCTAGTAACATCAATACATTTTTGTCTTTATCATGAGTTAAAAGCTCTCCTTTTTTTGCTAATTCTGAAGCATAAATATTATGAGGAATGTATTTTTTAGTAATAATAAAAGAGATAGAGGAAACAATCATTAAAGGCACAAATAACTCATAACCTCCAGTAATTTCTGCAATTAAAAAAATAGCGGTTAAAGGAGCTTGTAAAACGCCTGCCATTAAACCTGCCATACCAACCATTGCAAAATTTGTTGATGATAATTGGTGGTTAAATAAGTTACTATAATTCATAACCATTGCAAATACATAGCCTGTAATACTTCCAGTAAATAATGTTGGAGCAAAAACTCCTCCAATACCTCCAGCACCAAAAGTCAATGAGGTTGCCACAATTTTAAACAGTATTAAGCCAACTAAAAATCCAGTAATAAGCCAAATATTATCAATAACAATATGAAATATATTATTTTGTAAAACACTTGTAATATTTCCTTTTAAAATATTATTAATGGTTTCATAACCTTCCCCAAAAAGAGGTGGAATAAAATAAACAAGTAAACCTAGTAAAACACCTCCAATTAGAAGTCTTTTATACGGGTTTTTATATTTTTTAAAAAAGCTTCCTATTGAAAAATAAACTTTGCTAAAATATATTGAAGCCATTGAGGAGCATACACCTAGTAAAACGTAAAATAACACATCGTTTAAATGAAATTTATCTTGAATGTTAAAATGAAGCAATACATCATCACCAAAAAAGAAATACGAAGTTAAAACAGCTGTTATAGAAGCCAATATTAAAGGAATCATTGAAGCTAAAGTTAGTTCTAAACTAAATATTTCAACAGCAAATACAATGGCAGCAATAGGGGCTTTAAATATTGAAGACATAGCTCCGGCTGCAGCTGCACCAATTAATAATGTTCTAGTAGTTTGATTTAAATGAAATAAACGCGAAAAATTTGAACCTAACGCTGCGCCAGTAGCTACTGTTGGGCCTTCTAATCCCACAGACCCACCAAAACCAACGGTTAATGGCGCAGTTATTATAGATGACCACATTTGAAAACGAGGCATAATTCCTTTTTGTTTAGAAATTGCATAAAGCGTTGAGGGAATGCCATGACCTACTTTTTTCTTAATAAAATATTTAATAATTAGCAATACTATTAACAATCCAATGATTGGAAATATAAAATAAAATGCTACATGAATTTCTTTTATTAATTCACCTTCGAGTAGGTGTTGTATAAAGTGTGTAAGATTTTTTAATGTTACAGCTCCAAGACCAGCTAATAATCCAATAATGGCACTAGCAATGCCTATAAATTGTTTATTTGAAATATGTTGATATCTCCACTTTAAAAATTTACGGATTAAATTTTTTGACTGTAACGACATTTTTTTTTTGAAATAAGTAAATGCAAAAGTACCAAATTTAAGTGATTATGGTTAGCGCTTAGGACAACTTTTGCACTTCTTTTCACCTTTTTTTTGATATTTTTTACAACATTCATCTTTAATTTTACCTTTGTTTTTTTTATTTGAATGCTGTTCCCATTCAAAATTATAATTAAAAATGTCTAAAGGTTTTTGCACTGTGATTTTTTATTTAGAATGATTTTAAACAAAAATACAAATACTTTGACAATCAGTCTAAAAAAATATTTTTTTTATATAATTAATCGAACTCCGCCTAATTCTTCAATTTTATAAGGAAACTTATCACTTGGAGAGCCAATAAACATAAAATTAATTGGGATATTCCATTTTTTAGAAAGCTCTTTAATTAGTTGAGGACTAAATTTACCATCTATAAGCACAAATTCAATTTTAATTTCTGGATATTCTCTTCCTAAAAAGTCTATTTCCAAAGGCAAATTATCTGGAACTTTCTGATCATTTTCTAAGGCTAAAACAATTTTAATTTTTTTAGTATGTTCATTTTTTATAATATAAAGCATTACTTTATTTAATGAAGCTATATTATCTCCTTTTGTAAAAAATACAAATTCTTGAGAATTAATTTTATTTATTGTAAAAAGTATTTTTTTATCAATTTTAAATACAAAATTTCTAACAGGATCAAAAATTGTATGTATAGTATTTAACAATAACTTTAGAAGGATTGTTCTATTCAACATAATCATTATAAAAATAATGGATGGAATAAAGTAATCAAGAAAAATGGTTAAGTTACTTGGTAAATCACCTTTAGGTTTCATAGTTATATTTCCAATAAGCGCTATGGTAACAGCAATAATGGCTAATAAAACTGAGAGCCAAGATGCTTTTTCTGGTCGAGGTAATTTATTCCTTTTAACTTTTAATAAAATATTACCAATACCAAATAAAACCATTACAGATAAAAATGAAATAGTATAAACACCAGCTAACAGTTTTACATTTCCATTGGTAATTAACAATACAGAAACTGACAAAAAGAAGAACATTAAAATAATTCTATATGAGCTGCCTTGTTTGTTTTTTTTCAAGAAAAATGGAGGTAAAATTCTATCTAAAGTCATACGCTCTAATAGCCCGGAAACTCCTACAAAACTTGTAAGCACTGCTCCGCTTAGAACTAAAAAAGCATCTACAGATATTAGTGTAGCTACCCATTTTCCACCAACATGTTTTCCCATTTCAACCAATAACGTATTTTGAAATTCGGAGCTTTGTAATACTGGAACTGTAAATAAAGCTAATGCTAGTATTGCCATTAAAGGGTTGATAATACTTACAATAATCCACATGTTTTTTAATGTTTTTGGGAAAACACCTTTTTTTTGTTCTTCAACAAAATTAGCAGAACTTTCAAACCCAGAAACTCCTAACATTGAAGCTGCAAACCCAAAAAAGATAGCATTAGAAATACTTCCATTATTTTCTGAAAAATGCCAGTTTTTAATAAGCAATTCAATTCCGTTGTTGGTTATTAAAAAGTATATAATAAATGTACTTAATATCAATAATGAAGTTAAATGGAAAAGGAAAATACCTATAGCTACTCTAGCAGATTCAGTTATTCCTCCAATGGTTAAAATTGCAAATAATGCCAACAATACAATTGTAGCTATAATAATAGGTAAAGAAGGAATTAAATGGTGTAAATAATGAATTCCTTCATTTGCAGAAATTACAGCTGTGGCCATATATGAAAGCAATGTTAATGTTGCAGCAAAAGAAGCCATTCTTTTACTAGTAGTATTTAGTAATGCATTGTATGCCCCACCGTTTAATGGTAATGCTCCTACAACTTCGCCATAAATTTTCCTAAAAAGAAATAAAACAACTGAAACAATAAGTAAGGTTATCCAAGCGTATTGACCTGCAAAAGCAATTGCTAAGGCAGAAACATATAAAACTGAAGAACTTATGTCGTTACCACAAATGGCTGTTGCAGCTAATTCATTTAACTTTTTATGAATTTTTTTAACTTCCATTACTCAAAATTTTTAACTATAATATTAAGAAAAAAAAACCTCGATTAATTTATCGAGGTTTTTTATTTAAGTTTTTTTTAAATCTAATTTTAAATTTAATTCATCTAATTGTTGGTCATCAATTTTTGAAGGAGCATCAATCATTATGTCTCGCCCACTATTATTTTTAGGGAAAGCTATAAAATCTCTAATGGTTTCTTGTCCTCCAAGAATGGCAACTAATCTATCCAATCCAAAAGCTATTCCACCGTGTGGAGGCGCTCCATATTCAAAGGCATTCATTAAAAATCCAAATTGTTCTTTTGCTTGTTCAGGAGTAAATCCTAAATGACCTAACATTAAAGCTTGTGTAGCCTTATCGTGAATTCTTATAGATCCTCCACCAATTTCATTTCCATTTAAAACCAAATCGTAAGCATTTGCTCTTACTTTTCCAGGATCAGTGTCTAATAGTGTCATATCCTCTGGTTTAGGTGAAGTAAATGGATGATGCATTGCATGGTAGCGTTCGGTTTCTTCATCCCATTCTAATAAAGGAAAATCTACAACCCATAAAGGTGCAAATTCATTAGATTTACGTAAACCTAAACGTTCAGCTAACTCCATACGTAAAGCACTTAATTGAGTTCTAACTTTATCAGCATTACCAGATAGTACACAAATTAAATCGCCAGATTTTGCTCCAGTTACTTGTGCCCATTTTGCTAAGTCGTCTTGAGTGTAAAATTTATCAACTGATGATTTATAAGTACCATCATCATTACAACGAGCATAGACCATACCTAAAGCTCCAACTTGAGGGCGTTTTACCCATTCAATTAATTTATCAATTTCTTTTCTAGTATAAGCATTTCCACCAGGTACTGCAATACCAACAACTAATTCTGCATTGTTAAAAACACCAAAATCTTTATGCTGTGCAACTTCATTTAATTCACCAAACTCCATCCCAAATCTAATATCTGGTTTGTCGTTTCCGTATTTTTTTATAGCCTCGTCATAAGACATACGAGGAAATTTAGTTACTTCAACACCATTAATTTCTTTTAACAAATGACGTGTTAACCCTTCAAATGTGTTTAAAATATCTTCTTGTTCCACAAAAGCCATTTCACAGTCTATTTGTGTAAACTCTGGTTGTCTGTCTGCGCGTAAATCTTCATCTCTAAAGCATTTTACAATTTGAAAATACTTATCTATTCCGCCAACCATTAATAGTTGTTTAAAAGTTTGAGGAGATTGAGGCAATGCATAAAATTGTCCTTCATTCATTCTACTAGGTACTACAAAATCTCGTGCTCCTTCAGGTGTAGATTTAATTAAGTACGGGGTTTCAACTTCAATAAAACCACTATCAGATAAATATTTTCTTGTTTCCATCGCCACTTTGTGACGGAAAATCAAATTATTTTTTACAGGATTTCTTCTAATGTCTAAATAGCGATATTTCATTCGAAGTTCATCACCACCATCAGTTTCATCTTCAATTGTAAAAGGAGGGATCACCGATTTGTTTAAAATGGTTAATTCTTTTACTAAAATTTCGACTTCACCAGTCGGTATATTTTTGTTTTTAGAAACACGTTCAATAACCTCTCCTTTAATTTGAATTACAAACTCACGTCCTAAAGTTTTAGCTCTTTCTACCATTTCTTTTGGAGTACGTTCTTCATCAAAAATTAATTGTGTAATACCATAGCGGTCACGTAAATCTACCCAAATCATAAATCCTTTGTCACGTGTTTTTTGCACCCATCCAGCTAAGGTAACTTCTTCACCAACATGTTTTAATCGTAATTCTCCGTTAGAATGTGTTCTATACATTGTTAAAATTTTATTAGAAAGTGCAAATTTAATGATTTCACACATAGATTATACACATATCACTTTATTTTTTGGAACTTCTATAGAGAAAATAGTTAATGGTTACATTTTTAATTTGGTAAGTAAATAACATCTTTCTAGAATTTGAGTTGATGTTAATACTTAGGCAATAAAAATCTTTGTAAATTTGCAACGTATGAAAGCAATTAATTTATTAGAAAAATTTCAACTTTTTAGTGAACACTGGACACCAAAAAAAATTGGAGAACTCAATGGGCAACAAGTACTATTAGCTAAATTAAAAGGAGAGTTTATTTGGCATACTCATGAGCATGAAGATGAACTTTTTTTAATTATTAAAGGAAAGTTGAAAATTGCATTTAAAGATACAACCATTGAACTTAATGAGGGGGAAATGTACATTATACCAAAAGGAATAGCCCATAAACCAATTGCTGAAGAAGAAGTTCATGTACTACTTTTTGAACCCTTAGAAATTAAACACACAGGGAATATTACAAGTAATTTAACCGTTAAAACATTTGAAACTATATAAATGAGTGTATTACATATTGGCGAAGAGATTAGAGAAAAGGTGGCGAAGTACCAACATAAAAAAGCCATTTATTATAAAAATAATGTATCAAAAAATTGGGAAGGAATAACTTGGAACAGCTTAGGAAAAAGAGTGGAAGAACTTTCTAAAGCGCTTATAAATTTTGGAATAGAAGCAAAACACAATATTGCAATTTTTGCTGAAAATATGCCTAATTGGATTATTGCTGATATTTCAATTATGAGTATTAGGGCTGTTACCATTCCTATTTATGCAACAAATTCAAAAAACGATGTTGAGTATATTATTAATGATGCAGAGGTAAGTTTATTGTTTGTAGGAGATCAAAATGAATACGATAAAACCTTTGAACTTTTGGAAACTTCTAAATATCTAAAGCTAATAGTTGCATTAACTCCAAACATAGTGCTCCAACCTTCTAATCAGTCAATTTATTTAGAAGATTTTGTAACATTTAAGCCAAAAGAACATCTTGAAGTTGAGCTTCAAAAAAGATATTTTAATGCGGCTTCAGATGATTTAGCCAGTATTATATATACCTCTGGAACTACTGGCGAACCGAAAGGAGTTATGTTAGATCATACCAATTTTTTAGAATCATTAAAAGCCCATGATTATGAATTAAATGTTTCAGAAAAAGATGTTTCATTAAGTTTTTTACCATTAAGTCATATTTACGAACGTAGTTGGGTATTCTTTTGTTTACACAGAGGAATTGAGGTTTATTTTAATCAAGATCCTAAACAAATTGCAACGGTTTTAAAAGAGGTAAAACCTACAATTATGTGTACAGTGCCAAGAATTTTTGAGAAAATTTTTGCAGCAATTCAAGACAAAAGAAAAGAAGCTTCACCTACTAAAATGAAATTAGCAAGCTGGGCCTTAGGTATTGGAAATAACTATTACAATAAGCATAAACGATTTGCTAAAAAGATACCATTGCCGTTAAAATTAAAATACAAAATAGCCGATAAATTGGTGTTGAGTAAATTGCGTGAAGTTTTTGGAGGTCGTATAAAATTTATGCCTTGTGGAGGAGCTCCATTAGCAGCTGATATGGTTTCGTTTTTTCATTCTTTTGGATTGAATATAAAATGTGGATATGGATTAACCGAAACTACTGCTACAGTTTCATTATTTGGAGATACGCATTTTGAATTTAATTCAGCCGGAAAAACAATTCATGGCTCACAAATAAAAATTGGCGATAATAATGAGATTTTAGTTAAAGGGCCAGGTGTAATGAAAGGGTATTATAAAAAACCAGAAGAAACAGCTAAAGTTTTTAAAGATGGTTGGTTTTGTACAGGTGATGCTGGGATTATTGATGAAAAGGGGAATTTAATGATTACAGATAGAATTAAAGACTTAATGAAAACTTCGGGAGGTAAATATATAGCTCCTCAAAAGTTAGAAACCGCATTAATTAACGATTCGTTTATTGAACAAATTGCTGTAATTGGAGATCAACAAAAATATGTTACGGCATTAGCTGTACCTAGTTTTGAAAATTTAAAAAAATATGCTTTAGAACACAAAATTACGTTTAAAGATATTGAAGATTTAATTGCAAACAATCAAATAAAAGATATGTTTGAAAAGCGTATTGAAGAACTTCAAAAAGAATTTTCAAGATTTGAAAAAATAAAAAAAATTACCTTATTACCTAAAGAATTTAGTATTGAAACAGGGGAAATAACCGCAACGTTAAAATTAAAACGAAAAGTAATTCAAAAAAAGTACAAAGAACTTATTGAAAAAATGTACTCAGATTAATTTGTAATTTTTAAAATTGTAAGGGTTACTTACAGAAAAAAATTCTTTTAACTAAAATAATGTGTTATTTGTCTAATATTTTTTAGTGCTTTTTATATTTATTGGATATTTATATTTTAATAAATCATAAAACGTAATAATGATTCAATATAGTTATAAAAAAGTTTCAAGTTTAATTTTGATTCTTTTAATCACCACCGTACAATTTGCACAACAAAGAACTGGAAATATTGTAGAATATTTTGGTAAAGAAAAAGTAGATGAAATTAGTGAAGGAAAATTACTTCATGTTTTTAAAACAGGACTGGCATTAAAAATTCAAGACTACTCGTTTAATTCATCTTCATTTCCTAAAGAACCAGTTTTTGATAAATTTTTAATGAATCCTAATTTAAAAGTATCAAAAGATGAGGTTTTTGATATTGATTATTTAGGAAATGAATTAAAATGGAAAGCTATTTCAACTGATAAAAGCAATACATTTAATAATGAAGATTTAAGATCGAGTTATGTGTATTTAACCTATAAATCTAACTCTGAAAAAACAGTACTTTTTGAAGCTTCAGGGCACACAATGTTGTTGATAAATGGATTACCACATGAAGGAGATCATTATGATTTTGGATGGAACTTAATTCCGTTAAAATTAAAAAAAGGAACCAATGTTTTTGTGTTAAAAGTTGGAAGATTTCCAAGAATTAGAGCACGTTTAATTGAACCTCAAAAACTAGTTCAATTTACCTCTAGAGATCTTACTATGCCCGATTTATTGGTTGAAGAAACTAAAGAATATAAAGGAGCTATTAGAGTTATAAACGCATCTACTAATTGGGTGAAAAATTATACCATAAGTTCAGAGTTATTGGGAAATAGTAAAGACTCAAAAGTTATTGCTATTCCACCAATGAGTGTACTTAAAGTCCCTTTTTCAATAGCTTCAGTAGCAAAAGAAACAACTTTTGGAAAAGTAGATTTAAATTTGGAGTTAAAAAATAATAAAAAACAAGTTGTTTCAAAACAACAAGTTAAGTTAGAAGTTAAAACAAAACATCAGCATCATAAAAAAACTTTTGTTAGCAGTGTTGATGGGAGTGTTCAATATTATAGTGTTGCTCCTTCCACAGATAAAAATTCAGAAAAACAAGCATTATTTCTTTCAGTACATGGAGCATCGGTTGAAGCAGTGAACCAAGCAAATGCTTATGAGAAAAAAGATTGGGGAAATGTGGTGGCACCAACTAACCGTAGACCTTTTGGTTTTGCATGGGAAGACTGGGGACGTTTAGATGCTTTAGAAGTTTTAGCAGATGCCAAGTCAATATATCAACCAAATCCTACAAAAATTTATTTAACAGGTCATTCTATGGGAGGTCATGGAACTTGGTATTTAGGAGCTACGTATCCAGATAAATTTGCTTCTATTGCACCTTGTGCAGGTTATCCAGACTTGTTATTATACCGTGATAGTTTTTTGAATAGAACTTTAGAACTTCCACAAGAAGAGCTAACAGCTAGAGGAATGACGCCAGAAGTTGTTCAACGTTTAAAAACACCTTACGTTCCAACTGAAGTTGAAAAATTAATGAAAAGAGCGGGTACTCCAAGTAGAACTTTAAAATTAATACGAAACTATTTACACTTTGGAGTATATGTTTTACATGGTGAAAAAGACAATGTAGTACCAACATTTATAGCAAGGGATATGCGAGAGCGTTTGGGTAAATTCCATAACGATTTTACCTATTATGAATATCCAGACGGAACACATTGGTACGGAAATCATAGTTTAGATTGGTACAAAATTTTTAATTTCTTTAAAGAACGTACACTTAGAAACCCTAACGATATTAAAAAATTAGAATTTTATACGGGATCTCCAGGAGTTTCAGCAACATCTAATTTTATCACTATTCATCAACAAAATAAGCCTTTTGAAGTAAGTTCGTTTAACTTTTCTAAAGAAAATTCATTTAAAATAGCTACAAATAATGTTAGTTTAATGGAAGTTGATTTAACAAAACTAAGCGACACAATTACCACAATTTTTGTGAATGAAAAAGAGGTTGCTGTAAACACTAATTCAAAAATATTTTTGAAAGCAGTAAACGGAGACTGGACAATTACCAAAGCCCCATCATTAAAAGAAAAAGGACCTCATAGAAACGGTGGTTTTAAAGATGCATTTAGACATCATGTAGTTTTTGTATATGCAACCAAAGGCTCGGCAAAAGAAAATGAATGGTACTATAATAAAGCGAAATTTGATGCAGAAACTTTTTGGTATAGAGCAAATGGAACTATTGAAGTGATAAAAGATACAGATTTCAATGCTAAAAAATATGCTGATAGAAACGTAATTATTTACGGAAACAAAAGTAACAATGCAGCTTGGAATAAATTATTAAAAGATAGTCCAATACAAGTTGATAACAACATAGTAAATTTTGGAACTAAAAAATTAACTGGAAATCAATGGGGTATGTATTTTACAGTTCCAAGAAATGATAGCGATTTTGCTAGTATTGGAGTGGTTACTGCAACAGGAGAAAAAGGAATGAAAGCTGCTTATGCAAATCATTATTTGGTAAATGGAACCACTTTTCCAGACGTATTGTTGTTTGATGATACAGTAATTAATAATGGAGATAAAGCAGTAAAATGTGCAGGTTTTTTTGGAAACGATTGGTCTATTGAAAAAGGAGACTTTAAATGGAATTAAATTTGGTTTTTTTAAATTGATGTTTGAAAAGAGGTGTTTTAATTTTTAAACACCTCTTTTTTATAAAGCAAATAAATTGTTATATTTAAAAACAGCAGTAACTTTGTTGATTTATAAAACAACTTAAATTTTGAAATCAAAATTATATTTAGTCCCAACACCAATTGGTAATTTGGAAGATATGACTTTTAGAGCGGTAAAAGTTTTAAAAGAAGTTGATTTAATTTTAGCTGAAGATACTCGTACTAGCGGAAAATTATTGAAGCATTTCGAAATAACTACACATATGCATAGCCACCATATGCATAACGAACATAAAACGGTTGACAACATTGTTAAACGAATACAAAATGGAGAATCGGTAGCATTAATATCTGATGCAGGAACTCCTGCCATTTCCGATCCTGGATTTTTATTAACAAGAAGTTGTATTGAAAATAATATTGAAATAGAATGCTTGCCTGGAGCCACAGCTTTTGTGCCAGCCTTGGTAAATAGTGGATTGCCAAATGATAAATTTGTATTTGAAGGATTTTTACCCGTAAAAAAAGGTCGACAAACACGGTTGACTTTTTTAGCTGAAGAAACCAGAACTATGATTTTTTACGAATCACCTCATAAACTATTAAAAACACTCACAAATTTTGCAGAATATTTTGGAGAAAATCGTCCGATTTCAGTATCAAGAGAATTGACCAAATTATACGAGGAAACGGTAAGAGGAACAGTTGCTGAGTTGATAGAACATTTTACAAATAAACCTCCAAAAGGAGAATTTGTAATTGTGGTTGGAGGTAAAAAATAATTACCGATAGAAATTAAAAAGCCAAAAAGTTTCATAAACTTTTTGGCTTTTTATGTAAATTATTTTTTTATTAAAAAAGATGAATCAATAGCTCATTTCAACTATTTTTTCAACATCACTTGGACTAACTTTTCCGTGTTCACCCAAACCTTTCCAGCCACGTTCTTCAAAGCGTTTTGAAATTTGTTGAGCAGTTCCTTGGTAATCCTCAGTATATTCCGATAATTTAGTTTTTATCCCTAATGATTGGAAAAATTCGGTTGTTTTTTTAATTCCTGCTACTGCTTTTTCTTCTGGTGTTCCTTCGGTAACATTCCAAACACGTTCAGCATATTGTGCTAATTTATCCTTTTTGTCTTCTAAATTATAGGTGTAATGACTTTCAGCAATAATAGCTAATGTTCTAGCGTGATCAATTCCAAATAAGGCGGTTAATTCATGTCCCATCATGTGAATAGCCCAATCTGACGGAACTCCTTGTTGAATCAATCCGTTTAAAGCCATAGTGCAACTCCACATAAAGTTTGACGCAGCTTCATAATCAGAAGTGTCATTTAATATGGTAGGAGCAACTTCAACCAAGGTTTGTAAAATACTTTCAGCAAAACGATCTTGTATTTTTGCATCTACTGGATAAGTCATATATTGTTCTAAAACATGAGTAAAAGCGTCTGCCAATCCATTTGCAATTTGACGTTGTGGAATTGATTTTACTACTTCAGGATCTAAAACTGAAAATACAGGGAACAAGCCTGGACCACCCATTGCTAATTTTTCTTGAGTTTCAGCTCTTGTAATTACAGCACCAGAATTCATTTCAGAACCAGTGGCTGGCAAGGTAAGTACAGCGCCAAAAGGCATCCCATTTAAAGATCTAATATTTTTTGTTAAAATATCCCAAGGGGTATCTCCTTCAAATAAGGCAGCTGCTGATAAAAATTTTGTTCCATCAATAACTGAACCTCCGCCAACGGCTAATAAAAAAGTAATATTTTTTTCTTTAATTACTTTTAGAGCTTCCATTAAAACAGCGTATTCTGGATTTGCTGGAATTCCACCAAATTCAATCACTTCAAAATTTGAAAGTGCAGATGTTACTTGTTCATAAACTCCGTTTTTTTTAATACTTCCACCTCCATAAAGTAATAATACTTTAGAGTTTTTTGGAATTTCAGTTGAAAGGTTTTCAATTTGACCTTTACCGAATAAAATTTTTGTCGGATTTTTATATTGAAAATTATTCATAATTAAAGCTTTTTATATTTAGTATTTAGGCAATTTCGGTCACTAAATCTTCGGTGCTTTTTCTAACTTTAGGAAGATTTACTAACCAGTCGTTTTCAGCATCTCTGTAACCAATAGGTAATAGTACACAACTACGAAGCCCTTTTTCACGTAACTTTAGAATTTTATCCACAGCTTCAGGTTCAAAGCCTTCAATTGGGGTCGAATCAACGCCCTCATATGCTGCGGCAATGATAGCAGCTGAAAAAGCAATGTATGCTTGTTTTGCTGCGTGGTTAAAGTTAATTTCAGGATCTTGTTGTGGGTAAAAACTTAATAGTTTTTGACGATATGCTTCCCAGCCTTCGTTTTTAAAACCACGAACTTCATTTACTAAATCAAACATTTTATTAATTCTTTCTTCAGTATAGGTATCCCAAGCAGCAAAAACTAACAAATGAGAACAATCTGTAATCATAGATTGATTCCAAGAAACAGATTTAATTTGCTCTTTGATTTCTTGATTTGTGATGACCAAAATTTCAAAAGGTTGTAAACCGCTTGAAGTTGGCGCCAAGCGAGCAGTTTCAATAATATTATCTATTTTTTTTTGAGATACTTTTTCACCATTCATAGCTTTGGCTGCGTACCTCCATTTTAATTTATCTAATAATTCCATAATTTTTATTGTGAATTTACTTTTTTAGTTATTTTTTTGATATAATTTGATGTTATAATTTTATACTATCCCAAGCAATGTTAAAAGCTTCTTTTAGCTTTTCATTATTCAATGGGCAATGTTCTTTATGTTGAGTATTGGTTAAAAATGCTAGAGGATAAATTGTAAACGCATACATTAAATATGGTGAAACAGGCTTAATAATTTTTTCTGAAACGCCTCTTTCCCATAAGTTAACTAAAGGTTGTAAATGTTTTAACCCTTCACGTTTAATATTTTCATCAATAATAGGGGTGTTGTCACATTGAGATAAAAAATTAGATTCCTCTGTTTGGTTTAATTTAAACTTAGCAATGTTATACCATATTTGTTTAAAGCTCTCTTTAACGCATTGTTCTTCATTATAATTTTTAAATGCTTGAGCACTAAAAACAGCCTTCATTTCTAAATACAGCTGATTGATTAAATCTTGTTTGTTTTCAAAATAAATATAAATAGTTGCAGGAGACATTTCAGCCATTTTTGCAATTTTGGACATAGGAGCGTCATGAAATCCATTATTATTCACTAAGTGAAGTGTGGCTTTTAATAACGCTATCCTTTTTTTATCACATTTTTGTCGAATTGCCATAAAACTCAATTTAGTATTTTGATGCTGCAAATATACATAAAAAAACCTACAAAACGAATATTCATTCATTTTGTGAATTTAAAATTATGTTAAATTTAAAATATAGTACTTTTGTTTTTTAAAATATTATGGCAAAAATTAAGAAAAAGCAAAATTTACTTCACCCCAGAAATAAACACCAGCAAGGGTATAATTTTACAGAATTAGTTGAGATATATCCAAATTTAAAGCAAGTTGTTTTTACAAATAATTTTGGAACTACTACTATAGATTTTGCAAATGCAGCAGCTGTTAAACTATTAAATACTGCATTATTAGTTAAACATTATCAGATAAATTATTGGGAGTTCCCCAATGAAAATTTATGCCCTCCAATACCAGGAAGAGTAGATTACATACATTATTTAGCAGATTTATTAAATGAAACAAGACTTATAAATAATGTTAAAATTTTAGATATCGGTACTGGAGCAACTTGTATTTATCCATTATTAGGAAATGCAGAATATGGTTGGAGTTTTGTAGGTACTGACATTGATAAAAATTCTTTAGCAATTGTAAATAATATTGTTAAAACAAATAAATTATCCAATCAAATAAAATTAAAATATCAACAAAATAGTGCTCAAATCTTAAAAGGTATTTTAACTGATAATGATAAATTTTCTGCAAGTATGTGCAACCCACCATTTTATAAATCACAAGAAGATGCAAAGGAAGCTAATTTGAAAAAGTTAAAAGGGTTAGGAAAAATGAATGAGGGGAGAAACTTTAGTGGAAAAGCACAGGAATTATGGTATAAAGGAGGAGAAAAAGCTTTTATTCACACATATTTATACGAAAGCTCATTATTTAAAACTCAATGTTTTTGGTATACTACATTAGTTTCTAAAAAAGAAAATGCAGAAAGTATGTTTCCTTCCTTAAAAAAATTAGGAGCTACAGAAATAAAAATAATTCCTATGTATCAAGGGAATAAAGTGACACGAATTATAGCTTGGACCTTTTTAACTAAGGAAGAGCAATTAAAATGGGAAACTAGTTAACACTAATGTTGATGAAAAGCGTCAGAAACAAATGATAACACAGCAGGTAAAGATTCTCTCCAATAAGTCCAAGTATGTGCTCCATCTCTAACTCTATACTCATGTGGTACGTTTTTTTTTCTTAAGGCAATATGAGCCAAGCTATTGCCTTCATATAAAAAATCGTCATCTCCACAATCAATAAACCATCTAACCGATTTTAAATCATCTAGAGTTTTATTTTCTATTAATGAAATTACATAATGTTGTTCAAAATAGGTTTGTATTTTTGTTTCATCTGTAATACTACTATTGTTGTTTTTAAGACGATTTTTAAAACTTTCTAAAGAAAGAGGCCCTAAAGAAGCACTTAATGGACATGCAGAGGAGAATAATTCTGGATGATGTAGCGCATATACAAATGTACCTCCACCACCCATTGAGAGTCCGGCAATGGCTCTAAACCTTTTATCGCTTTTAATTCTGTATGTTTTTTCAACATATGGCATAAATTCTTTAAAAAAGAAATCTTCATACAACCAATGTTCTTCAATAGAATTAAAATACCCTTTTTTGCCAGTATTAGCATCGGGCATAACAACAATCATTGAAGTTGAAGTACCTTCTTTTATGGATTTATCAGCAATATGAAGTATTTCACCAAATTGCACCCAACCTGTTTGATCATCACCAGAACCATGTAATAGGTAAAGAACTGGATAACTACGTTGTGAAGTTTCATAATCAGGAGGTAGGTAAACAGCAAATTTACGCTCTCCTTTTAAAATTGAGCTTTTCATCGTTAAATTATCGTACACTTTTCCATTTTGACTGAAACTTATAAGAACAGAACAAATGCTAAAAATTAAAAGGAGTTTATTTTTCATTGTTTTATACGGTGATAATTAAAATACTAAAAATAATAAATTTTCAATAAAAATAGGCTCATTTTAATACGTGTTAATAATGCAATTTTGCATTGTAAATCATAAGTAAATTCATTTAATAAACTTCATTCATTTTTTGGAGAAATTGTAATTTTAATAAGAAATAATTTATTCATGTTAAACCCTAAAATTGGAATGGAAGATTTAAAATTTAGAGTACAAGCACATAGTGAAAACTCAACTAAAACAGTAGTAAAAGCAAGAGGTTTTGAAATAATACTTGATGAACCTGCAAGTTTAGGTGGTACTAATGAGGGAGCAAACCCTGTGGAATACATACTTGCAGCCTTTTGTGGATGTATAAATGTTATGGGACATGTAATTGCTAAAGAAATGAATTTTGAGCTAAGAGGAATGAAAATTAAAATGTGTGGAAGCTTAAATCCTGAACGATTGTTTGGAACTTCATTTACTGAACGAGCAGGGTATAAACAAATTGAACTTTCAATTGAACCAGATTGTGATGCTCCAATTGAAGTATTAGAGGAATGGTTAGAAAGAATAGAAGATAGATGTCCGGTTTCTGACAATTTAAGTAATAGAACTCCAATGAACTTATTGTTAAAAGGAAAATTTCATTCTATTCAAAAAATAAGTGAATTAAATTAAATAGTATTAACGAATGTTTGTTTTGAATCGCTGCTATAAGAAATTCGAAGTGTTTTTGTGTTTTAATTTAAAAATTTTTCATACTTCTGTCTTGTAGTAGCGATTAATACCATCTTTTTTTCTTCTTTTTAGACGCTTCAGATTTACGTCCTTTTTTATGTTTACTCTTTCCAGGAGTTTTATGAATTTGAGGTTTTGCTTTAGGATCTAATGGGTAAGGATGATTTTCTTCAACAGGAATTATAGTATTTATTAGTTTTTGAATATTAGTAATGTAATTTTTCTCATCAGCGGAACAAAAAGAAAAAGCATTTCCAGTATTTCCTGCTCTACCAGTTCTTCCAATTCTATGTACATAGGTTTCTGAAACATTTGGAATATCAAAATTAATAACGGCATCTAAATTATTAATATCAATTCCTCTTGCAGCAACGTCAGTAGCAATTAAAATATTTACAGTACCATCTTTAAATTTGTTTAAAGATGCTTCTCTGTCTTTTTGAGTTTTATCTCCGTGGATACTTGCTACATTATAATTATTTTTTTTCAGAGTTTTTTCCAATTTTGCGATACCAAATTTAGTACGTCTAAAAATTAGAATATTTCCTTTTAAAGTGTTTCTAAGAAGGTATAAGCATAGTTCCATTTTTTTTTGCTTTGGAACATAATAAAGTTTTTGAACTATAGTTTTTGCAGCAGAAGTTGATGGTGTGGTATCAACAGTTTCAGGATTTTTTAAAATTGAGTTTGCTAATTCAGCAATTTTTGGAGGCATGGTTGCTGAAAATAAAAGAGTTTGTTTTGCTTTTGGGCATAGGCGTTCAATTTTTTTTACATCATCAATAAAACCCATGTCTAACATTAAATCTGCTTCATCCAAAACCAACACTTCAATAAGGTTTAAATGTATGCAATCTTGTTTATGCAAATCTAAAAGCCTACCAGGAGTAGCCACTAAAATATCAACACCTTTTTTAAGGATGTCTTTTTGAGGTTCAATAGAGGTTCCACCATAAATAACGGTAGTTCTTAAATTTGAAAATTTGCCATAGCTTTTAAAACTTTCTTCAATTTGTAAAGCCAATTCCCTAGTTGGACTTACAACTAATGCGCGTATTTTTTTAGCTCTTTTACCAGCATCTTGTTTATCAAATAATAATTGTAAAATAGGTAACGCAAATGCGGCTGTTTTACCTGTACCAGTTTGAGCAGATGCAATAATATCTTTTTTTTCTAAAACCAAAGGAATGGTTTTTTCCTGAACAGGAGTTGGAGTTTCGTAACCTTTGGCTGCGATTGCTTTTAAAATAGGTTTGTTTAACTGTAGGTCTTTAAATTGCATAGGTTTTGTTTAAAACAACATTTTTGCAAAGATACAGTATTATCAAATAGATTATGGTTTCTTTAAAGTTGCATCTATAATTGATATCATTTCGGCAAATTCTTTCTCTTCGTAAAGTCGTGATAAAAAAATGATTTCTCCTTGTTTGTTCAATACAATATTTCTGGTAACACCTGCATTGGGTAATGTAAAACTTTCAAACAATGTACCATCAGAGTCTATGGCAAAAGGATAGGTTACTTTCATTTGTTCAATAAAATGCTTTACTTTTTCTGGAGTTTCTTTTAAATCAATTCCAATTAAAATAAAATCATCATTTTTAAATTGTTGCCATACTTCTTTTTCTAAATGAGGCATTTCTTTTCTACATACGCTACACCAAGAAGCTGTAAATTGTAAAACAACAACTTTCCCTTTTAAATTTTCATTGGTGATTGATGTTCCATCCATTAAAGAAAAATTTAATTTTGGAGATTGGTCACCAACTTTAACTTTATATCCTCTTGTAGAATCTTCTTGTGAGTGAGTTAATTGAGTTAAAAATAAAATGGCTACAATTAGAATATTTTTCATTTTTTAAATTTTGAAGTGTAAATATAGAAAGATATTATTAAGAAGTTCTTAAATTTTTTTCAAAACAAACGCTATTTTCAACGTTTTCATAAAATCCAAAATTAGGGGTAATAGCATAGCCACTTTTTTTGTAGAGTTCAATAGCTTCTGGCTGTTGTTTTCCAGTTTCTAATATGCATTTAGTATAACCAAGCTCTTTAGCCCACAATTCTAATTCGTTTAAAACTTTAGAAGCAATTCCTTTTCTTCTCCCTAAAGGAGAAACAAACATTCGCTTAATTTCAACAGTTTTATTTTTATGAAATTTAAATGCACCACACCCAATAGGCTTTTTATTTTCATAAGCTACTACCACATTTTTAATGGTGTCTAATTTATTAAATTGATCATAAAATGAATGATTATCTCCATCGCTAATTTTTAATTCCGCATCAAGTAATGGTATTAAATTTAAGAAATCTTTATTTTCTGTTGTTGTTCTAAGTAATTCAATCATTTTTTTGAATCGAATTTAAGTATAAATGTTCAACCTTATCTCTTGCCCAAGGTGTACGTCTTAAAAATTTAAGACTTGACTTTATGCTCGGATTGCTATTAAAGCAGTTAATTTTAATACGAGACCCTAATTCTTCCCAGCCATAAATAGCTACTAAATATTGTAAAATTTCTGATAATTTTACTCCGTGTAATGGATTGTTAGGCTGTAAATTATGTATACTCATGTTCTCTGCAAAAGTAAATTAATATTTTAAATTTCAATAATATACTTAAAAATGAGCTTCAATATTTTGTGTACCTTTAACAATTATGGAAAAAGACACAAAACTTGCCATACTAATAGATGGCGATAACATTCCTTCAAAGTATATTAAAGAAATGATGGAGGAAATTACAAAATATGGAACTCCAACCATAAAACGTATTTATGGTGATTGGACCAAACCTCATTTATCAAAATGGAAAAATATTTTACTTGAAAATGCCATAACTCCAATACAGCAATACGGCTATACAACAGGTAAAAATGCTACAGATTCGGCAATGATTATTGATGCGATGGATATTTTATATTCAGAAAAAGTAAACGGCTTTTGCTTGGTCTCTTCTGATAGTGATTTTACGAAATTAGCTACCAGATTGAGAGAAGCTGGATTGGTGGTTTATGGAATTGGCGAAAAGAAAACACCAGACCCTTTTATTGTAGCTTGTGATAAGTTTATATATTTAGAAATTTTAGAATTAGAAGAAGATTCATCTAATGGAAAACAAAAAGAGAAAAAAGCGTCAATTGATAAAATTACACCGAAAGTTATTAGGTTTTTAAAGCATACGGTTGATGATGTTGCTGATGATGATGGGTGGGCATTTATGGGTGATGTTGGTACTTTAATACTAAAAAAACAGCCAAACTTTGATGCACGTAACTTTGGTTTCCAAAAGTTAACACCTTTATTTAAATCTTTAAATCAATTTGAAATTGAAGAAAGAGATCGCTCTGGTGGACGTTTTAAATTAATATATGTTAGAAATAAGAAGAAATAGTATAATTATCTTAATACCCCTCTTTTAAAAGAGGGGTATTAAGATTTGAATAATAAACAATTATTTTATTCATATACATAGCGGATAAAACAATCATCATGATGATCCATGTGTGCATCTAATGCGTTTACTGAAATTGTAATTTCATGTCCATTATGCAAGATTACACATTTTTTTGCTTCAGGTTGGCATTCAAAAGCCATAAAAAGGAACGACCCTACAACTAACATAACTACTTTGCTTAAAACATTTTTTTTCATAATTTTTATTTTTAACAGTTAGATTTCAATTAATAAAAATGGGGTAATAGATGTTAAGGGTAAAAAATAAAATGTATTACTTTGATTCAAAAGTATTATAAAGTGACCTAACAATACTATGATAAAAATCATTTAACATATTGATTTTTATTAGTTTGTGTTTTTTTAAGTATCAAAATTATTTAGAAAAAGTTATTTTGAGGTGATAGGTGTCAGTTTTCTAAGCGTGTAAATAGTAATTTACTTTTTCTTTTTAGGGTAAAATTTATAACGTTTAGGGTTGTTAGTTTCACTTTCTTTTACAAGATGCTCTGCTCTTCGTTGAATTTTTTTTCGTTGATTTTTTGTGGGTTTTTTTGTAGGAGGAGTTTCTTCCATTTCATCATCTTGAAACGGATGTTTTTTAATGATTGGAATTTGCTGATTGATTAATTTTTGGATATCCTTTAGATAGGCTTTTTCTTCAATAGTACAAAAGGAAAGTGCAATTCCACTAGCTTTTGCTCTACCTGTTCTACCTATTCTATGTACATAGGTTTCAGGAATATTAGGCAAATCAAAATTAATAACTAATGATAATTCTTCAACATCAATTCCCCGAGCAGCAATATCCGTAGCAATTAATACATTTAATTCTCCTTTTTTAAAGTTTCCTAAAGCTCTTTGTCTTGCTCCTTGTGATTTATTGCCATGAATAGCTGCTGATTTAATATTGGCTTTGGCTAAAAAACGTACAATTTTATCGGCTCCATGTTTGGTTCTTGAAAATACTAATACCGATGAATTTGGGTTGTTTTCTAAT
This sequence comes from Lutibacter aestuarii, assembly GCF_042676885.1. Lineage (NCBI taxonomy): Bacteria > Pseudomonadati > Bacteroidota > Flavobacteriia > Flavobacteriales > Flavobacteriaceae > Lutibacter > Lutibacter aestuarii. The sequence continues at coordinate 57,767 of NZ_JBHTIC010000006.1, read as the reverse complement.
AAATGTACCAATAATTTTGGTTTACTTTTTTTACTAACAAAATAAACAGCTTGCTCTACTTTTTCAGCAGTAGCTTGTTGTGGTTTTACAGTAACTTTTGTAGGATTTCCTAAAATATTTTTAGATAATTCTACAATAGCAGGAGGCATGGTAGCTGAAAAGAAAAGCGATTGTCTTTTAACAGGAAGTTTAGCAATTATTTTTTTTATATCGTGAATAAAGCCCATATCTAACATTTGATCAGCTTCATCCAAAACAAAATAGTTGATATTTTTCAAAGTAATGTGCCCTTGTGAAATTAAATCCAACAAACGTCCAGGCGTGGCTACTAAGATATCGGTACCACCTTTTAAAGCGTTGGTTTGTGAAAGTTGTTTGACTCCTCCAAAAACAACCACATTTTTTAAGCCAGTATATTTTCCATATGTAGTAATACTTTCAGCAATTTGTATGGCTAACTCTCTAGTTGGAGTTACAATTAATGCTTTAGTTTTTCTAAACTCTTTTTGATTAGGGTTAGTTAAATATAGCTGTTGTAGTATAGGAATACTAAAGGCAGCTGTTTTTCCAGTACCCGTTTGTGCGCAACCAAGTAAATCTTTTTTGTCTAGTAAAATAGGAATTGATTGTTCTTGAATAGGAGTTGGATGTGTATAGCCTTCAATTTTAAGTGCTTTCAAAATTGGTTCAATAATCCCTAAATCTGTAAATGTCATATAACGTAAATAAGTAGGCAAAGGTAACCCAATTGTTTTAATAAGCCATTTTTAAATGAAAAAGCTTAAAAATGTTAATCTGAAGAAGAAATCGATGAATTTTATAAATTTTAAGAAGTTAAGATTGTTTATTTTTGCAGAAGACTAAAAAATGAAGAATGAATTATAAATTAATTTGTACCGATATTGACGGTACACTATTAAATAAAGACAGAGAATTATCTACAGCTACAATTCAACAAGTTAAACGTATTTCACCTATTCCTTTTGTATTAATTTCTTCACGAATGCCAAATGCAATGAGACATTTGCAAGAAGAGTTAGAAAATAAAAACACTCCGTTAATTGCTTATAATGGAGCTTTAATTATTGCAAATGAAACGGTTTTGCATTCTACATTTATTAATAATTCAACACTTGAATTCATTATAAATAAATGTGCTAAAACAAACATTCATTTAAGTTTGTATTATAAAGATGAATGGTATGTGCCAGCAAATGATTATTGGGCAAAAAGAGAAGCCAATAATACCAAAGTAATTCCAACTATTAAGTCGAATATTGAAGTATTATCACAATGGAAAAATGAAGGAAAGGGAGCTCATAAAATTATGTGCATGGGAGAAGAGTTAGAAATAGATGCGTTATATAAAACTTTGGAACAACATTGCGCTGACGAGATTATATTATACCGTTCAAAACCTACTTATATTGAAATATCTCATAAATCAATTTCTAAAAAAACAGCTATTGAATTTTTAATAAATACCTATTATTTGGAAATTGCAATGTGTGATATTGTGGCTTTTGGAGATAATTATAACGATATTGAAATGTTAAAAGCAGTTGGGTTAGGTATCGCAGTAAAAAATGCCAATAATAAGGTGTTAGCTATTGCAAATAAAATTACAGATACCAATAAAAATGATGGTGTTGCTAAAGCATTAGCATCAATTTTTATTTAATGCTTTAAAAGCATTGTATACCGCTTTGTGTAAAATTGTTGCATGATCTTCATCTAAAATAGGTTCGTAAAAAAGAGTAATTTTACGATTGTTAGCTTCTTTTATTGCTTGAACCAACTTATCTGCCACTTGATGCATTACAGGATGTTCTTTACCTAAGGAAATAAAAACTTTTTTATTCAAATCTTTATGTTTATTAAAAAATAAATGAGCCTTATTTACAAGCTTTTGATGATCCCACCAAAGGGAAGGACTTACAATAATATAATCGGTAAATAAATGCGCTTTGGTTGTTAAAATTTCAGTCGCTAATAAACCACCCATAGATTGACCAATAATTGTTTTTCTAGCAGTTGTTTTATAATTTTTTTGAATGTAAGGCTGTAATTCATTTTCAATAAATTTTATAAATTTTTCAGAACCTCCTCCAGTTGGCAAATCTTTTTTATCTCTAGGGTCGGTGCTTGGATAAGTAAAATCTCGATATCTATCAATATTTGCAATTCCAACAACAATAGATTTAGGCATTAAATTATACATGTTCATAAATTGAACCAACCCTGCAATATGAGGAAAATCTTCATGAGCGGAACCATCTAAAACATAAATGGTAGGGTAAGTTGCAAGTGAATCTGCATTATATCCTTGAGGAAGGTAGATGTTTAAAACTCGTTCTTCTGAAAGTTCTTTAGAGTTAATTTTTTCAATAACACCAAAAGGGAATACTTCTTTATTTTGAATGGAGTTATTATTTTGTGCTTTTAAACTGCTGTTAAATAAGTAAATAGTAATTAGTATAAGAATAGATTTTTTTTTCATATAAAATTTTTAAAAAACAATAATACAAATTTTTTTTATTCATTTTTACTAAAACCATTTCTTCTTTTTAAAATAAGAAATCATTAAAATAGCTATCAGCAGCATAATTCCTAGCATAATAAAATAGCTGTATTTGTAATGTAGTTCAGGTATAAAATCGAAATTTGTACCATAAATACCTGCAATAAAAGTTAAAGGAATAAAAACAACAGAAAAAACAGTTAAAAATTTCATAGTGTCGTTTAACTTACTGCTAATTGTAGTATGGTAAATGTGTAATTGGTCTGAAAGTATTTCTCTATAACTTTCGATTGATTCTATAGATTGATGAATGTTATTTTGAAGTTCTTGTAAATGAATATAAATAGAGTCGCTTAAATACTCCGATTCCATTTTTAATAATTCTGAAATAATTTCTTTGGAAGGTTTTATAGACTTGCTTAAATAAATAATTTCTTTTTTGTAACTATTAATTTGTTCTAATACCGATACTTCAGGATTTTGGAGTAAATCAACTTCTAACGACTCAATTTTTGTCCCTATTTCACTAATAATGTATTTGTAATTGTCTAATACAACATCAATTAATGAAAAAGCTAAATAATCTACACGAGATGTTCTAATGGTTTTTTTATTTTTTCTAATACGTTCCCTTACTGGTTCAAAAACATCGCCTTTTCGTTCTTGAAAAGAGATTAATACATTTTCTTTTATAATAATTACCAAGTTTTCTGAAGAAATATAATTCATCACTTCATCATATTGTAACATTTTTAAAGAAAGGTAAATACAATTGTCGTATTCATGTATTTTGGGTCTAGCATGAGGATTCATAACATCTGAAAGAATCATAGGTTCTAACTCAAAAGTTGATGAAATTTCAGTCATTATTTTTTCATCATGTATGCCATCAATGTTAAACCACGTTACAGAATTAGTTTTGTTGCAATTTTCAATATTGTTAATTTCTTCAACAATATATTCTTCTAATTTTTGAGGGTCAAAATCAATTATTCTAAGTAAAACTGCATCGCTTTTTTTTTCACCCCTAAGTTTAAATGCTTCAGGAGATAGGCCTACTTCTTCTTTTTTTGTTTTTAAAAACCTTGCCATTAATTGCTGTGTTAATTTAATTAAAAATACAAACTTTTGTTTAGTAGTTATCTAATTTAGAAAACATTTAATAGTACTCATAAAAAAAGCCACCTTTATAAGTGGCTTTTTTTATGATTTTACTTTATAAATTAAAGAAAAACTCCCTCTTCATCGGTTTTTACTTTAATTATTTTATCACCGTTTTTTAATCGTAATTTATACTTTTTAGTGACACCTTCTTCATGATGATATTTAACCAAATAAACATCTTCATTAATAGTCCATCTAGGAAATCTTTTGGTTACTGATTGAACTACCTCTACTGGAAGTTTAATATTTTTAAATTTTTCTACAGTTCTAATAATTTTTCCGTCTTTATTATAGGCTGCTAAAATTTTTCCTTCAGGAATGTAAAATGATACAAAGTAAGAATCGTATTCATCTTCATAAAAGTCTGAATTTTTTAAATCAAAAGCAGCTACTTTTCTTTGAAGAACTTCAACAGGTATGGCAGCTTCTTTGGCATCAACTTCATTTAAATACTTATAATTAGTTGCAACAATGACTACCTCAGATAGCTTTTCAACTTTAGTTACCTGTGCAAATGCTTGGATGGTTAATCCAAAAATAAATAAACCAAAAATTAATTTTTTCATGACTTAATTCTTTTAATTAATACTTATAAATGGACGTAACTTATAGCATATTAAAATTATTAAGTCTTTAGTTTTTAGTCAATGATGCTCATCAATTAATTGAGAAATAGAACTGATGAGCATCATTTTTAAGTGAGGTTTTTTTAATAAATAGTTAACGCTTTTTAAGTTGATAAATATCTTTTCTTCTATCTTTTAAATTTCGTACACTTCCTAATTGATTTAACTCTCTTAATAAATCAATATCTACATCGGCAATTAGAATCATTTCAGAATTTGGCGTTGCTTCTGCCTTAATTCCATTGGTAGGAAACGCAAAATCACAAGGAGTAAATACCATTGATTGTGCAAATTGAATATCCATGTTATGAACCTTTGGCAAATTTCCAACGCTTCCAGAAATTGCTACGTAGCATTCATTTTCTATGGCTCTAGCTTGTGCACAGTTTCTAACTCTAGAATAGCCATTTTGGGTATCGGTTAAAAATGGCACAAATAAAATATCCATACCATCATCAGCTAATAACCTGCCTAATTCAGGAAATTCAACATCATAACAAATTAAAATTCCAATTTTACCACAATCAGTATCAAAAGTTTTTATTTCACTACCCCCTTCCATACCCCAAACTTTGGCTTCATTGGGTGTAATGTGTAGTTTTTCATAACGTTCAATACTTCCATCGCGTTTGCATAAATACCCCACATTGTACAGTTTATTATTAATAATTTCGGGCATGCTTCCAGAGATGATATTGATATTATAGGAGATGGCAAATTCTGAAAATTTTTGAATAATGGCTGAAGTATGTTTGGCTAATTCTCTAATGGCTTCGGGTTCAGTTAAATGATTGTTTTCAGCCATTAAAGGCGCATTGAAAAATTCAGGGAATAGTGCGAAATCTGACCGGTAGCCTGAAACTGAATCAACAAAAAACTCAGCTTGTTGTAATAATTCTTCTAAATTATTATAAGAGCGCATTTGCCACTGAATAAGTCCTAAACGAACTATTTTTTTTTGTGTGGTAGGCGTTTTTTGAACTTTTTCATAATAAATATTATCCCACTCTAAAAGCACAGCATAATCATTTGAAGCATCATCACCTTCTAAATAACTTTTTAAAATTCTAGCAGGATGAAAATCATTAGAAATTTGAAAGTTAAAAACAGGGTCGTGAATTTCTTTTTTTCTTACCTTGTTAATATATTCTTTTGGTGATAATTTATTTGAATATTTATGGTAGTTTGGAATTCTTCCTCCAAAGGCAACACCTTTTAAATTAAGACGTTCGCATAATTCTTTTCTGTAATCATATAATCTTCTGCCAAGACGTAAGCCTCTAAATTCAGGTTTTATAAATACATCAATTCCGTACAACATATCTCCATCGGGAGTATGTGTGTTAAATGTGTAATCTCCTGTTATTTCTTGATAGGTATGATGTTGATCTACTTTGCTATAATCTACAATAATAGACAAAGCACAACCAGCAATTTCATGGTTCACTTTAATTACAACTTGCCCTTCAGGAAAACGATCAATTAAAGATTCAATTTGATGCTCTTTCCAGTAAGAATTTGGCATTGTTGTGTAAGATTCAATCATTGCTTTTTTTAGCTCTTGATAATCATCAATGCTTAAGAAAGTTAACTCTATGTTTTCTATATTCTTCATTATTAATAAAAAATCAGCTTATTAATTTACTACGTTAAATTAAAATTACTCAAAAAGATATTTAGAGTTTTAAACAACCTAATAAGTAACTCTATGTTAGCTTAAAGTTAGTGTATTTTTTAATTAGTAAAAGATGAAGTTAAGTTAATAAAAATTGAAAATTAAAAATAGAAGAAAGGCAGCTATTGAAACTAAAATTAAAAAGAGTACTTGCTTTTTCTTTTCTTGTTTAACTTCTAGTTGAACTTTTAATTTAAATTTTTCCAATTCAGCTTTAGAAAGTTTAGGAAAGTTGTAGCTTGTTTTAGTTTTTGAACTGTTAAAATAATTAATTCCTCCTTTAAATTTTTTGCGTTTTGAATTTCTTAAAGCATTATTTTGCTTTATTTTATTTAACATATCTTGTATGTGACCAGCTCCAAAACTCATTATATATTTTATTAGTGGTAAATTGGAATAAAAAGTTACAGATGAATGATAATTTTAAAACTATTTTGTAAAGTTTGTTACCAATTTAAGACTAAAATTCCTTTAAATTAGCATTTTAAAATTTAGAGATATATTATGACAAATACAATTGAAGTTAGTTGGAAAGGGCAAATGCTTTTTGAATCTGTAGCACCCGAAGGAAGCGTAATGATTGATGCTGACAAAGCAGTGGGTGGACAAGGTAAAGGATTAAGACCAAAAGCTATGATGTTAACATCGTTGGCTGGTTGTACTGCAATGGATGTTGCTTCTTTACTTAAAAAAATGCGTGCTGAGGTTGATGATTTTAAAATTGAGGTTTCTGCAAATTTAACTGAAGAACATCCAAAATATTACGATAAAGTACACGTAATATATAAATTTTTTGGAAGTGAGTTTAAAAAAGAAAAAATTGAAAAATCTGTTAATCTATCGGTAGAACGTTATTGTGGTGTTATGGAAATGTTCCGAAAATTTTCAGAAGTCACAACAGAAATTCAATACTTTGAAAAATAAATAGAGTAAGCAAGCCTATTTGAATTTTCAAATAGGCTTTTATTTAGTTCTTAAACTGAAATTTTTTAAATAAATCCCAAAGTACAACTCCACAACTTACAGAGATATTTAGAGAATGTTTGGTGCCAAATTGAGGAATTTCAATACAATAATTTGTAGCTGAAACTACTTTTTGTTGTACTCCTTTCACTTCATTTCCCATAACAATAGCATATTTTTGATTGGGTTCAATATTAAAATCTTGTAGCATAGTACTATTATCGGCTTGTTCTATTGCAGCAACAATTATATTTTCTTGCTGTAATTTTTTTACAAGTTCTAAAGTATTTTCAACGTATTCCCAATTCACAGATTCTGTAGCGCCTAAAGCTGTTTTATGAATTTCTTTATGTGGAGGTTGCGCTGTAATTCCACAGAGGTAAATTTTTTCAATTAAAAAAGCATCGCTAGTTCTAAAAACAGCGCCTATATTATTTAAACTCCTAATATTATCTAAGATAACTATTAAAGGAATTTTTGCTGTTTTTTTAAAATCTTCAACATTTAATCTTCCTAATTCGCTATTTTTTAATTTTTTCATTGTTAAATGTAATTGTTAATCTTTCAATCATTAAATTATTTCAATCTTTCAATATAAAATGTAACTTCGCAAAACTAACTTAATTTCCTAAAAAATTGGCAGCAAAAAGTAAGAAAGTCACCCCTTTAATGAAACAATACAATGCAATTAAGGCAAAATATCCTGATGCAATGTTGCTTTTTAGAGTAGGAGATTTCTATGAAACTTTTGGAGAAGATGCTGTAAAAGCAGCTAAAGTTTTAGGAATAATATTAACCAAACGAGGTGCTGGTAGCGAAACCGAAACAGCCTTAGCAGGGTTTCCACATCATTCATTAAATACGTATTTACCAAAATTGGTAAAAGCGGGTATGCGTGTGGCAATTTGTGATCAATTGGAAGATCCTAAAATGACCAAAACTATTGTTAAACGTGGTGTTACAGAGTTGGTTACTCCAGGAGTTGCATTAAATGATGAGGTTTTACAATCTAAAACCAATAATTTTTTAGCGGCTGTACATTTTGGGAAAAAGCAATTAGGAATTTCATTTTTAGATGTTTCAACAGGAGAATTTTTAACAGCACAAGGAAATTCAGAATATATAGATAAATTGCTTCAAAATTTTAATCCAAGTGAGGTACTAGTTCAAAAGCAATATAAAAACAAGTTTTTTGAATTATTTGGAGACCGTTTTTATACATTTTATTTAGAAGATTGGATTTTTCAGTCCGAATATGCTTTAGAAACTCTAACCAATCATTTTAAAGTAAAAACGCTCAAAGGTTTTGGAGTTGATGATTTACACGAAGGAATTATTTCATCAGGCGCTGTTTTGTATTATTTATCTGAAACACAGCATAATAAATTAGAGCATATTTCTGTAATTAATAGAATTTCAGAAGATAATTATGTTTGGATGGATCGTTTTACCATTCGAAATTTAGAATTGTATCAGTCAACTTCAGTAAATGCAGTAACGCTACTTGATGTTATTGATCAAACTATTTCACCAATGGGTGGGCGTTTATTAAAACGTTGGTTGGCATTGCCGTTAAAAGATATAAATCGTATTAAAAAGCGCCATGATATTGTAAAATATTTAATGGATAATGATGCCTTTTTTGAATTGGTAACGTATCAAATTAAACAAATAAGTGATATTGAACGTTTGGTATCAAAAGTTGCAACAGGAAAAGTAAATCCAAGAGAAGTTGTATTGCTAAAAAATTCACTAAATGCGATTATTCCTATAAAAGAAGCTGCTGAAAATAGTGATAATGAATCTTTAAAAATTATTGGAGAACAATTACAAAGCTGTACAACACTAAGAGAAAAAATAGCATATACACTAAATGAAGACGCTCCTGTAAATATTAATAAAGGAAATGTTATAGCTCAAGGGGTTTCAGAAGAATTAGATGAATTAAGAAATATTTCAAATTCGGGAAAAGAATATTTAGATAATATGTTGGCTCGAGAAACAGAGCACACTCAAATCCCTTCACTAAAAATAGCATTTAATAATGTTTTTGGCTACTATATTGAAGTTAGAAATACACATAAAAATAAGGTTCCAGAAGACTGGATTAGAAAACAAACATTAGTAAATGCAGAGCGTTATATCACTGAAGAATTAAAGGAATATGAAACTAAAATTTTAGGAGCTGAAGAAAAAATTGGCAAGTTAGAACATGAACTTTTTGCTGAATTAATTAGTTTTTTGCTAGATTATATTCAACCAATTCAGTTAAATGCCAATTTAATAGCTCAAATTGATTGTTTACTTTCTTTTGCAGAAATAGCAAAATGCCATAATTATGTGCGACCTCAAATTGATGAATCTACAGATTTGGAAATAAAAAATGGACGTCATCCTGTTATTGAAAAGCAATTGCCAATAGGAGAAGAATATATTGCTAATGATGTGGTTTTAAATAGAAATCAGCAGCAAATTATTATGATAACGGGTCCTAATATGAGTGGTAAATCAGCAATTTTACGTCAAACGGCATTAATTGTTCTCTTAGCGCAGATGGGAAGCTATGTACCTGCACAATATGCTAAAATTGGGGTGGTTGATAAAATATTTACACGTGTAGGAGCAAGTGATAATATTTCAATGGGTGAATCTACTTTTATGGTAGAAATGAATGAAACCGCCAATATTTTGAATAACATTTCTAAACGTAGCCTAGTATTATTAGATGAAATAGGAAGAGGAACAAGTACTTATGATGGAATTTCAATTGCTTGGGCTATAGCCGAATATTTGCATGAACATCCTTCAAAAGCTAAAACATTATTTGCCACACACTATCATGAATTAAATGATATGACCAATACTTTTGAGCGTGTTAAAAACTTTAATGTTTCTGTAAAAGAATTAAAAGACAAAGTTATTTTCTTACGCAAACTTGTGCCAGGAGGTAGCGAACATAGTTTTGGTATTTATGTGGCTAAATTGGCAGGAATGCCAACTTCCGTAGTACATAGAGCAACTAAAATGCTGAAGCAGTTAGAGCAAAACCACACCAGTACAGAAGTAAAAAAGACATTAAAAAATGCTTCTGAAGAAGAAATGCAATTGAGTTTTTTTAAATTAGATGATCCTTTATTAGAAGATATAAAAGAAGAAATTTTATCTACCAACATAGATACGCTTACACCAATTGAAGCACTTATGAAGTTAAATGAAATTAAAAGAATGTTGACTAAAAAAAATGGTAAATAATTTACAACAAGGTTTTTTTGGAATTGGTATTCAAAATGGAAAAACACCTGAAAATTTAGGAGTTTTATGGCGTTCAGCTCAAAATATGGGTGCAAGTTTTATTTTTACTATTGGAAATAGGTACGCAAAACAAGCTTGTGATACTCATAAGGCAACAGGTGCGATGCCTTATTTTCATTATAACACTTTTGAAGAATTTTATAGCAACTTACCGAAAGGAGCTCAACTAGTAGGGGTAGAGTTAGATGAAAAGGCTGAGCCTTTAGAAACTTTTAAACATCCTAGGCGATGCGTTTATTTATTAGGAGCTGAAGATCACGGATTGTCTAAAACAGCAATAGACAAATCACATTTTTTAGTTAAATTTAAAACGATTTTAAGCTTAAATGTTTCTGTTGCGGGTAGTATTGTAATGTATGATCGACAATTAAAAAGTTGTTAACATTTTTATTATTGTATTAAATTAATGGTAATTATAGTATCTTTGTTATATAATTTAAAATATGATGTTTTTATTTATTAGCGGAGCCGAAATTTTTGTAATTCTCCTTATTGTTGTAATGGTTTTTGGAGCAGATAAGCTTCCAGAAATAGCACGTGGATTAGGAAAAGGGATGCGTCAAATTAAAGATGCTACCAATGATATTAAACGAGAAATTAAAAATAGTGCTGAAAAACATGATATTGACATTGATGTGGCTTCTAAAGTTAGAGATGAGATTAGTAAGGTAACAGACAATATTGAAGACTATACCAACCCTGTAAAAAAAATTAAAAATGATGTTGTTGACGAAATTACAGGACCAATTAAAAGGGATAAGTAATTTTGGAATTACTAAATTCACTTATTGAATACGACAAACAATTACTTTTATTTTTACACTCTAAAGGTTCAATAAATTGGGATAACTTTTGGTTATTTATTACCAATCCAATTAATTGGATTTGGTTATTTTTAGTTATTTTTTTTCTAGGTAACAAAGTTTTAGGCTTAAAAAAAGCACTTATAGTTTCAACTTGCTTAACCTTAAGTAGCTTGTTTGCTTTATGGTTAGTTACTATAATTAAAAATTATGTACAGCGGTTAAGACCAATAAATGATACTTCTATCAATAATTCGGTAAGGGTTTTAATTGAACAAAATGATTTTAGTTTTGTTTCTGGACATTCAACAGTGTCATTTACGATTGCTTTTTTGTCATTTTGGATATTGAAAAGGTATTATAAGTTTACCTATTTATTTTTCTTATTCCCAATATTATTTGCCTATAGTAGAATTTATTTAGCAGTACATTACCCATTAGATATTTTAGTTGGGATGTTTTTAGGCTTTTTAATTTCTTTAGTTACTTATAAAATTATGAGTATTTATATACTAAAACCCTAATATTATTTTACTCTTGTTATTGTTAAACCATCCCTAATTGGAAGTAAAATAGTTTCTAATCTATCGTCTGTATTAAGTAGTTTATTGTATTCAATAAGTGTTTTAGTATCTTTATCATTAGGTTTAATATGTTCAATAACTTTTCCGCTCCACAAAACGTTATCGGATAAAATAACACCTCCAGAATTCATTTTGTTAATGATTAAATTGAAATAGTTTGTGTAGTTTGATTTATCGGCGTCAATAAAAATTAAATCAAATTTGGTGGTTAACTTTGGAATAATATCTAAGGCATTTCCAATGTGTTGTTCTATTTGATTTTTAAATGTAGATTTTTCAAAATATTTATTTGCAAAACTTTCTAACTCTTCATTTTTATCAATAGTAATTAGTTTTCCATTAGCAGTTAAACCTTCTGCTAAACAAAGTGCAGAATAGCCTGTATATGTGCCAATTTCAAGTATGGATGTTGGTTTTATTAACTTGGAAATCATCGCTAATAATCTACCTTGATAAGCGCCACTTAGCATTCTTGGATTTAGTACTTTTTGCCAAGTTTCTTTATTTAATTGTTGTAAAAGTTCTGGCTCATTTTGTGAATGACTTATAACATATTCATCAATTTTTTCGGGTAAAAAGCTCATTGTTTTTGAATTAAAAATACAAAAAAACGGAACTTAATTTTAAGTTCTGTATATTATTTTAAATTATTTAGTAGTATTATAATTTTCTTTTAAGTTATTTTCCATGGCTTTTTTATCTTCTTTACATAAGCACTTCTTTTTATCAGAATCATATGCTCTTTTCTTTTCGTAACATTTAGACATAATGCCGTTTTGCTTAGAATAGTTACCACATTTTTTACACAACAAGATATGTAATTGTAATTTAATTTTTTCTAAAAATGAGGCTTCATTATATTGGCTTTTATCACAAATTGTAGTTGCCTCGTCACAAGTTAATTTCATGTATATGCTTTTTATTTTTTAAACCAATTTTCTTCCATACACTTTCTTAATTGAGTTCTAGCTCTATGAATGATAACCCACAAATTTGACGATGTAATTTCTAATTCCTTACAAATGTCTTCAGTTTCAAATTGTTGAATGGTTTTCATTCTGAATACCATTGCATATTTTTCAGGTAAATGATCAATACATTTATCTAAAACTATGCTAAGCTCATCGTTTTCAATACTTTTATCAATTTCAGAACTCCAATCTGAGGGAGCTCTTTCTTCAATCCAATCCCCTTCATTTTCACCATCAGTATAAAAATTCATCCTAACCTCAGCTTTTCCTTTGGCAGAATTTATTTTACGGTAGTAATCGATAATTTTTCGTTTTAAAATTGAAATTAACCATGTGCGTTCACTCGATTTTCCTTGAAAATTTTCCATGGCTTTTAAACCAGCTAAAAAAGTTTCCTGAACTAAATCTTTGGCTAAATCATGATTGTTTACTCTAGTAATTGTATAATTGTAGAGGTAATCAGCATGGGAACTAATCCAATTTTTTGGATTTAAAATATTTTTCTTTGTTAACATGGTGTTAATTCCAACAATGGGTTAAAGTAATTATTTATTTAAAATTATTATAATTTTGATTTACAGTCTTTTTTTCTTCGTGTATCAATAATATAAATTATCTCCCAATGATTGTTATTGTTGTAATATAATTGAAAAGAGTTTGCACCGCAATGACTAAATATATCATTCAAGTAAAATTCATAAGGTATCCAAACGCTTGCTATATTGCCGTCAATTTTTATTTCAACTGACAATAGTTTTTCAAACCAAACATCTTCTTCCTTTTTGGATAAAAGTGTTGTAAAAAAATCTTTTTTAGTTGAGCTTCTCAAGATACTTTCTCCTTTACTATTGGTGAAAGTAGTTTGCATTAATATATTTTTTGAAATTACACTATTAATTAATGTGGTATCAGCTGTATGTAAACCTTCAAAAAAAGTATTTATAACAGTTTTAACTTCATCATTCTGACTAAATGAATGGTGAATTGAAGCTATAAATAATATGGTAAAAAATGTCTTTTTCACAGCAACATTATGAATATTTATTAACTACTTCAAAAAGTAACTTTTTATTAATGGGTTTTGTTAAATAAGAATCGAAACCATTTTTTTTGGCATTTTCAATATCAGACTCCATAGCAAAGGCTGATAAAGCTACAATTGGAAGTTGAGGTCGCAGCTTTTTTATTTCTTTCATGGCTTCTTGACCATTTTTAATTGGCATTTTAATATCCATTAAAATTAAATTAATTTCAGGATGTTTTGTTGCTAAATCAACTGCTTCTTGCCCATTATTAGCTTCTATAATTTTATATGAAGTTTTTGAGAATAATTCATTAATATACATCATGTTATACTCTTCATCTTCAGCAACTAAAATTACAAATTCTTCATTGTTAATTTTAACCATAGGTTTTTTTTGTTCTATAACTGTTGTTATTAAATTTTGAGAAGATTTTTTATACGGTATGGTAAAAAATACACTGGTACCTTTTTGGTTTGATTCTATCCAAATTTTACCATGAAACATTTCAACCAGTTTTTTTGAAATAGCTAAGCCCAAGCCAGTTCCTTTGTGTTTTTTATTAAGAACCACGTTAGCTTGGATAAAACGATCAAATATTTGATCAAGTAACTTTTCTTCAATACCAATTCCTGAATCTTTAACAAAAAATTGAAGTGTATCATTTATTAATTTATAACCAAATTCAATGGTTCCTTTATCAGTAAATTTAAATGCATTTGAAAGTAAATTAGTTAAAATTTGATTTAGTTTAGTTTTATCAATTTTTATGATGCAATTAAAGTTATCTAAACCTTTTGAAGATATTAAATCGATATTATTTTCTTTTGCAGTAGGTTTATAAAAGGTATTTAAATTATCAATAAGCTTATTAAGATGAACGTTTTCATAGTTTAATTTTACAGCTCCTGCTTCAATTTTTGAGATATCTAATATATCATTAACAATGGATAATAATTGTTGACTACTATTGATTACAATTTTAGCATACTTCTTTCTTTCAGATTCTTGTAAATTAGGTTCTAAGAATAATTCAGAAAACCCAATAATTCCGTTCATTGGTGTTCTTATTTCATGGCTCATATTTGCTAAAAATGCAGATTTTAATTTATCTGATTCTTGGGCTTTTGCTAATGCTTCTTTTAATTCGTTTTCAAATTTTATTCTTTCAATTGAAGTACTTATTTGTTCGGAAACAAATTCTAGAAGTTGAACATCATTTTGTTTAAAAGCATTTTCATTAACATAACTTTGCACTACAATAGCTCCAATAACATCATCTTTTATTTTTAAAGGAACACCTAGCCATACTTTAGATTCAACACCTATCAAATCAACATCACCATTTTCAATCATTTTATGATGTTCTTTATTTGTTATAAACAAAGGTTTTTTTGTTTTAATAACATGCCCTGTAAGTGAGTTTTTAGCTGGAAATTCATTAAAATCCTCCATTTCATCAGAAGAAAATGGAGTATTAATCATATCTGTTTCTTTATTGTAAAGCGCAATATAAAAATTAGTTGTGTCAATAATTTTATGTAATTCATCTTTTACTAATGAGCTAAATTCTTTAAAATTATTTATTTTTTGTGAGGCGTTAGATATCGTATAAATTACTTTTTCAATTTCTTCCTGTTTAATCTTGTCAGTAATGTCTCTTACTACTGCATGAACCGTATTGTCTTTATTGCTTTCTTCAATTTTTGTTAAAGTAACTTCAGTTGGAAATACCCTACCATTATTGTCCATATGATACCAAATAAAACGATGACTTCCTTTTTCTAAAGCAATTGCAATCATTTCTTGTGATTTGATATTTGAAATACTCCCATCAGGTTGTTTTTTAGGAGAAATATCTGTTGGATTAGCTTTTAATAGTTTCTTTTTATTTTTAAAACCAAAAGTAGTTAAGGTAGCTTGGTTGCAATCTACAAAAACACCATTTTTTAAAATAAGTACTGCATCTACTGATTTTTCAAAAATTGCACGGTATTTTTTTTCTGATTTTTCTAATAGCTTTTTGGAATTTATATTTTCGGTGATATCATCAACCAAGCAGGCTCTTCCAATAATTTTATTTTGAGCATCTCTAAGCACAACAGTGTACCAATCACAAACTATGATATCACCATTTTTGGTGATGTTTTCATTGGTGTTTTTTAAGCTATCATGTTTATTAAATAATTGTTCTCTAAGTTTTTCCATCTTAGAGATTAAATGAGGAGGAGTTAATAAATCAATACTCACTTTTCCTTTTACTTCTTCGGCGGTGTAGCCAAAAATTCTTTCAGCAGAATTATTCCATTCAATAATCCTATAATCTAAATCCCACATAATTGAAGCTAAAGGAGTATTATTGAATTGATCTTTTAATCGTTGATTACTTTCAAAAAGAAGATCTTCTGTTCTTTTTCGCTCAGTAATATCTTCAACAATACCTTGTATATGTGTTATTTCTCCATGATTGTTTTTTATAGTATCAAGGTTTGTTTCTACCCATTTAATTTTTTTATTTTTAGTTATTATTCTAAAAGGTTTAGGTTTAAAACTTTTAGAGTTATTACTTTTACTTAAATTAAAAATAATAGTTCTAATATATTCAAGGTCTTGATCGTAAACTACATCATAAATGTTTAATTTATTCTGTAAAAAATCTAGGTAAGAATATCCAAATAGTTTGTCACAATTTTCAGAAGCAAAAATAACAGGGAAATCTCTTTCATTTTTACATAAAATTGCCACAGACGAGCTTTTATTAATAATATTGTAGGCCGCTTTAATTTTATTTTGAGTATTCTTTTGATCGGTAATTTCATTGAAAAACATAATAATGCCTTCATTAGAAGGTATTATTCTATTTTCAAACCATCGATTCCAAGGAGCAAAGTAATTTTCAAAACTAACAGGGGTATTAGTTTTTATTGCCTTTTGATAATTGTCGTAAAATACATCTCCTTTTTTTTCTGGAAATTCTTTCCAAATATTTTTTCCAATTAAAGAGTTTGAGCTTCTTCCTAATAAATTGGCAGCTTCATTATTTATGAAAACGTAATTTGAATTGCTGTCTAAAATTACAAAGCCATCTTTAATACTTGACAGGGTATTGGATAAAATGTTTTTTGTTACATTGAGGCGTTTTTCAGCAACTACACTTTTACTAATGTCTTGTAAGATACCTAGAACTTTAACTATTCTATTATTTTCAACTACTACCGTTCTTTTTTCAAGAATATATTTTAAGACTCCATTTTTTGCTTGAATTCTGTACTTGATTTCTTGATTTTTATTCTTTTTTAAATAATCTATAGAGAAATTTTTAACCTTATCCTTATCATCTTTATGGACATAAGAAAGGTAGGAGTTTAAGTCTAAACTTTCATTTGAGGTTTCAGATTGTAATTCAAATATTTTAAAGGCTCCTTTGGACCAATATAACTTTTGTGCCTGGTAGCAATAAAACCAGCTACCTGTTTTGGCATGT
Source organism: Lutibacter aestuarii (assembly GCF_042676885.1). Lineage (NCBI taxonomy): Bacteria > Pseudomonadati > Bacteroidota > Flavobacteriia > Flavobacteriales > Flavobacteriaceae > Lutibacter > Lutibacter aestuarii. Next base: position 40,642 of record NZ_JBHTIC010000006.1, on the reverse strand, counting down.
ATTTCAGATTCTATATGTCTATTTTCGTTATCTAATAAGGTGTTTTTCATTTTAACACTTTCTGTAATATCTTCTACAGAAACGATGACATTTTCTAACGATTTTTCAAAACCTTCAACAACTTTAAATTTCACTAAAGTATTAATGGTTTCTCCAGTAAAAGTTTTGTTAACTGTTTCAACTTCAGTTTCAGTGTTACCTATTAATAAATCTGTTACTAGTTTGGAAAAACCTTTGTTGGAATCTGGTGTAAAAACCTTGGTTAAATTTTCTAATAAATCCTTTTTATTTTTAGCTTTATACATTTTAACAGCGGTAGTATTTACTTCTTTAACGGTTACTAATGCTGCTAACTTTGGTAAGATATCAGGATTTTTATGAATATAAGTTTTTACATCTGTATTATTTTTGGAAGCTAATTCTTGAACGTAATTCTGGGTTTTAGAAAAATCTTCAATCCATAATGAAACAGGAGCATAATCAAAAAAATTAAAATATTTTTGCTCATTGAATAGATGATGATAAGATGAAGAATTAGGGTTTTTCATACTTAAGTTTGAATCTAAATTAACAAAGTTAATGTTAGTTTTTTTATTCATTATCAAGTTTTTGGGGTTTTGATATACCCAAATATACATTTTTTTATAAAAAAATGACTTTAAATAAACCTTTAAAATAAGTATTTTTTAAGATAAATACTATTTTATTGGAAGAATAATGCTAACTGAGGTTCCTTGTTCAATTATAGAGTTGATTTTGATATATCCGTTGTGAAGTTTTAAAATTTTATTTGCCAAATTTAAACTTAAACCAATACATTTTTGTTTATCTTCTGAATAGGTATTAACCACAAAAAATTCATTACATAAATTTGGTAAATCTACTTCTGAAATACCAATTCCTTGATCGGTTATTGTGGTGGTTATATTTTTTTTATCTTGTGAAATGGAGATTTTTATAGTAGTATTTGATTTAGAATATCTTATAGCATTGTGAATAATTGCTTTAAGTACTTTTAAAATTTCTGAGTGGTCTATATTTAAAAAAATAGGTTTTTCATTAAAGTTTTTAGAAAGTTCAATATTTTTTGCTGCTGCTGTTTCTTTATAAAAGGCTATGGCACTTTGAACAGTTTCTATATAGTTATTTGAAGATTTATTTAAGTTAAAATTTTGAGAATGTATTAGTGTGTAGTTGGCCAAACTATTTAAAAATTGAATAGAAAAATCAGCAGAATTGTTTATTATTTGTGCGTGTTTTTTTAACTTATCTGAAGTATAATCTTCAGCACTTTCTAACATAATTTCTGAAAAAGAAAAAATAACACCTACAGGGTTTTTTATGTTATGAATTAATTTGCTTAAAATTGTTTTATTTCTTTTTTGGACTTCCTCTAATTCTATATTTTTAGTTCTTAATTTTAAACTTAAATCAATAATTTTTTCTTCTAATTCTTCAATTTTATTTTTAGATGTTTTCTCTTTTTTATTCAAAGTTGAATGATTTTTAAGTAAAAGTAAATTTATTCTAACACTTTTCAAATTTTTTCAAGTTCATTTTATACCATATTTAAATGGATGTACATTTATACAAATCTCTTTTTTTGATTACTTTTACTTTTTGATTAATTAAAAAACAAAATATGTCTTCTGCAAAAAAAGATTATAAAAGAATAACTACCAAAAGCTTGATAGAAATGAAAAATCATGGCGAAAAAATAGCCATGCTAACAGCCTATGATTATACAATGGCAAAAATATTAGATAATGCCGGTATTGATATTATTTTGGTAGGAGACTCTGCATCAAATGTAATGGCAGGTCATGAAACTACATTACCAATTACATTAGATCAAATGATTTATCATGCAAGTTCTGTGGTAAGAGCAATTGACAGAAGTTTAGTAGTTGTAGATTTGCCTTTTGGAAGTTATCAAGGAAATTCTAGAAGTGCTTTAGATTCTGCTATAAGAATTATGAAAGAATCTGGTGGACATGCAGTAAAATTAGAAGGAGGGAGTGAAATTAGAGAATCTATTTCCAGAATTTTAACAGCTGGAATTCCTGTAATGGGGCATTTAGGCTTAACTCCACAATCTATTTATAAATTTGGAACATATTCAGTAAGAGCAAAAGAAGATGAAGAAGCACAAAAATTAAAAGAAGACGCTTTATTACTTGAAGAATTAGGGTGCTTTGCATTGGTATTGGAAAAAGTACCAGCAAAATTAGCAAAAGAAGTCGCAGTAAGTTTGTCAATTCCTGTTATTGGAATTGGAGCTGGTAATGGTGTTGATGGACAAGTTTTAGTCATGCACGATATGCTTGGAATGACCCACGAATTCCATCCTCGTTTTTTACGAAGATATCTTGATTTATATACTGAAATGACTCAAGCTTTTGAGAATTATATTAAAGACGTTAAAAGCCTTGATTTTCCTAGCGATAATGAACAATATTAAATGAAAGTACTTCTAATAGATACCAACCATGACATTCTTCAAAAAGGACTTGAAAATTTAGGATGTATTTGTGATGAAGACTATACTTCAACAAAAGAGCAAATTGAAGAAAAAATAAGAAATTATCAAGGAATTGTTATTAGAAGTCGTTTTAATATAGATCAACAATTTTTAGATAAAGCTACAAATTTAAAATTTATTGCTAGGGTAGGTGCAGGTTTAGAAAGTATAGCTGTTGATTACGCTCATAAAAAAGGAATACATCTAATTTCAGCTCCTGAAGGAAATAGAAATGCCGTGGCTGAACATGCTTTAGGAATGATACTTTCTTTATTTAATAACTTAAAAAAAGCCGATTTAGAAATAAGAGCTGGGAATTGGTTACGTGAAACAAATAGAGGTTTAGAACTTGAAGGCAAAACCGTTGGAATTATTGGTTATGGCAATATGGGAAAAGCATTTGCGAAAAAATTAAAAGGCTTTGATTGTGAAGTAATTTGTTATGATATTAAAGAAGGTGTTGGTGATGAAAACTGTAGGCAAGTTTCCCTAAAGGAGCTTCAAGAAAAAACCGAAGTTTTAAGTTTGCATACGCCATTTAACAAATGTTCTCATAACATGGTGAATTCTAATTTTATAAGCTCATTTAAAAACCCTTTTTACCTAATAAATACTGCAAGAGGTTCTGCAGTTGTAACAAATCATTTAGTTGATGCACTAATAAATAAAAAGGTATTGGGTGCTTGTTTAGATGTTTTAGAATACGAAAAATTATCATTTGAAAATTTATTTGAAAATGAACAGCTTCCAAAAGCTTTTGATTATTTAATCAAGGCTGATAATGTGCTATTATCACCTCATATAGCAGGATGGACAGTTGAGTCTAAAAAAAAATTAGCACAAACAATTGTTGATAAAGTTGAGAGCATCTTTTTTTCTGAAAATAAAAAACAAGAACCATTAAAAATTAAACGAGTAACTGGTGTTGGAGGTTTGTTTTTTAAATGTGAAAATCCTGAAAAGTTAAAAATGTGGTATCAAATTCATTTAGGGTTTAATACTGATGATTGGGGTTGTACTTTTTGGTGGAAAGATTTGGAAAATAAAAGTGCTAGTACACAATGGAGTCCATTTAAGAAAGAAACAACGTATTTTAAACCTTCGAAAAAAGACTTTATGTTTAATTATAGAGTTCATAATTTAAAGGAACTTTTAAAAAAATTAAAAGAAGAAAAAGTTACTGTAGTTGGTGAGTTAGAAGAATACGACTATGGTAAATTTGCTTGGATTTTGGATCCTGAAGGTAATAAAATTGAATTATGGGAGCCTATTGATAGTGCTTTTTTATAAAATAAACTAATAATTAAAAACAAATAATAAACAATGGATGTAATTGATGAAAATGGAAACGTAATTCCAAAAAGCAGTGAAGAAAGCAAAAGAATTATTGCAGGTATTTTAGCCATACTTTTAGGTTCTTTTGGAGTTCATAAATTTGTGTTGGGTTACACAACTCAAGGAATAATCATGTTGGCCATTACAATTGTAACTTGTGGCGTTGGAGCGGCTATTACAAGTATTATAGGTTTAGTAGAAGGGATTATTTATTTAACAAAATCTGATGAAGAGTTTGTATATATGTATCAAACCAACAAAAAAGAATGGTTTTAAACCCAATTATAAAAAAGGTGAGGATTTACTAACTTCACCTTCATTATTTTCGCAATCTGCGTTGCTTTCTAATTCAGCTTGAAACTCTTCCATTACAGGTTTTACAGTGCTTTCAGGGATGTCAGCAACTCTTATATACATAAGTCCATCTACAGCATTGTTAAATTTAGGATCAACATTAAAAGCCACTAATCGAGCATTTTGTTTTACATACTTTTTGATTAGCACAGGGATACGTAAAGCTCCTGGTTCTATCTCATCAATTACTTTGTCAAATTTATTTAAATCTGCTTTTGCTTCATCAAAAACAAAATCTTTGTCTGCATCTTTTAATTTAACCTTGTATTCTTTTTTAGGATGGATATATTGAGCAATATAAGGGTCGTAATAATGAGATTTCATAAACTCAATCATTAAGGATTTTGAAAAATTTGAAAACTGGTTACTAATACTAACTCCACCTATCAAGTACTTATATTCAGGATGTCTTAATGTAATATGAACAATACCTTTCCAAAGTAAAAATAAAGGCATTGGTTTTTGTTGGTATTCTTTAATAATAAATGCACGTCCCATTTCAATGGAGTTTTCCATCATAGTATAGAGTTCAGGCTCAAACTTAAACAGTGTATGTATGTAAAATCCTTGAACGCCATATTTTTTGTAAATATTTTTTCCAAGTCCCATACGATAAGCACCCACTAAACATTTTTTATAATCATCCCATAAAAATAAATGATGGTAGTATTTGTCAAATTCATCTAAATCTATAGATTCATTAGTTCCTTCACCAACTTCTCTAAAGGTAATTTCACGAAGTCTGCCAATTTCAAACATAATGTTTGGTATGGATTTGCTTGGGGCAAAAAACACCTCATAATTTTTACTTTTTAGCAAGCGACCATTGTTTTCTCTGAGCTGATTCACTTCTTGAATCATTTTTTCAACATTTTTTTGGCCGACAATTTGTTTAGGAGGTTTCGGTATTTTTAATGAAGACGTACTTAATGTTTTGGACTTTTTTTCAAATGGGTTAGCTAACATATATGTTTTTCTACGAATAAAGTCGCAAAAATCTTGTGTGCATTTGTATTCTTCCTGGTCAGCTACTTGTATGGCTCTTCCAATTCGAACTTTAATTACACGTTCTTTTTGTGACAAAAGTTCTGATGGAAGTTTAGCGGTACGTAATTTGGGGTTTAACTTAGATAAAAAATAAAATAATCGACTATTTTTTGCGTGAAAATAGATAGGAATAACTGGAACTTTTGCCTTTTGGATTAATTTGATAGCACCTTCTTCCCAAGGGCGATCTACAATCAACTTTCCGTCTTTATAGGTAGAAACCTCTCCTGCAGGAAATACGCCTAAAGGAAACCCTTGGTTAAGGTGATTTAAAGCATTTTTGATTCCACCTATACTAGATTGAGCATCTTTCCTATCTTCAAAAGGATTCACAGGCATTATAAATTGTCGCATAGGTTCAATTCTATGCAGCAAAAAATTTCCTATTATTTTATAATCTGGTCTTTTTTCAATTAATAATTTTAATAATAAAATACCATCAATACCTCCTAACGGATGGTTTGAAACGGTAATAAAGGCCCCTGTTTTTGGAATTCTTCTTAAATCTTCTTCAGGAATTTCAAATTTAATTTGTAAATCGCTTAACAAAGCTGAAAAAAATTCTAAATCTTTTAAATGTTTATTTTTATTATAAATTCTATTGATAGCAGAGATACGAAGAATTTTCATTAGTGACCAGCCAAAAAATGTGCCTACAAAGCCATATTTATCTAGGTTTATTACTTTTGCAACTTCTTTAGCAGTGACTAAACTCATTTATTGTAAATTAAGGGAAATACAAAAATACACTTTTATTTTATAACTAATTGAACAGTTCCTTGTGTAGATTGTTTTAAAAGAGTTTCTCCTTTTTGTTCAATTTTTTTGATAGCATTTTCTGTAGCATGTCTTATGGTGTAAAGTACTACATTTTCAAAATACGTAATAGTATAATTTAAACTAATTTCATTTAAAAATTGAGTGAAATTATTGAACTTATCTTCAATACAAACAGAGAAACTTAAAGCAGAGTTTTGAATTAAATTTACTTTTAATTTAAAGGTATGCAATACTTTAAAAATATCACTTAAATTAGATTCAACCATAAATGAAAAATCTTTAGCAGAAATTGAAACTAAAATTTGTTGTTGTTTTAAGATGAAACAAGATACCTCAGGAACTAAATAATGACCTTTGCTAACGGTGGTTCCTACATTTTTTAAGTTATCAAATGAACGAACATACAAAGGGATGTTTTTATTTTCAAGGGGTTTTAATGTTTTTGGATGTATGACTGAAGCTCCATAAAACGCCATTTCAATTGCTTCGTTATATGAAATTTGTTCTAAAAGTTGTGTGTTTTCAAAATAGCGAGGATCTGCATTAAGAACCCCTTCAACATCTTTCCAAATAGTTAGGCTTTGAGCGTTTAAACAATAGGCAAAAATTGCAGCACTATAATCAGATCCTTCACGACCTAAAGTTGTTGTGTTTTTGTTTGAGCTTTGTCCTAAAAAACCTTGTGTTATAAATAGCTTATTTTTATCTAAACGTTGGATAGTTGTAATAGTTTTTTCCCAATCTACTTTTGCATCTCTATAATTGGCATCGGTTTTTATAAAATCTCTTACATCAATCCAATTATTGGGGATGTTATTTTCATTAAGATAAAAGCTAATTATTTTGGTAGAAAGTAGTTCGCCAAAACCAACTATTTGATCATAAATATAATTATAATCTGTCGATTTATTGGTGATTAAAAATCCACTTAAATGTCCAAATAAAGTTTCTATCTCTGTGTCAATAAGATGTTTTTTTGAGTTAAATAACTCAGTAGTAATTGTTAAGTGATAGTTTTTCGTATAATTTATATGCTGATTTAAATCTTTTGATTTTTGGCAATAGGCAGTTACAATTTTTTCAAAAGCATTGGTCATTTTACCCATGGCAGAAATTACAATTAAGGTGTTTTCAAAGCCTTCATTTTTCAATACTTTTAGTATGTTTTTTACCCCAATTGCATCTTTTACAGACGCACCACCAAATTTAAAAACCTTCATAAATTATAAGTTTTCTATGTAATTTTTAATAGCTTGTTCTTCAAGTTGAACTGTATCCCAATCTCTTAAAATAGTGGCTCCAGTTTTTTTATAAAAATCAATTGCTGGAGTGTTCCAATCCAACACTACCCATTCAATTCGTTTCACCCCTTTTTTATATCCATATTCAATAACTTTAGTATATAGAGCACTTCCAATTTTATAGCCTCTTTTTTCTTCCGTAACAATTAAATCTTCAAGGTGAATTGTTGGTCCTTTCCACGTAGAATATCTTGGGTAAAATAGTGCCATTCCAACTATTTCATTGTCCATTTCGGCAACAAAAGTTTTAAATAATGGAAATTCTCCAAACCCATCATTTGTTAGCTTTTCAATGGTAACTTCTACAGCATCAGCTTCTTTTTCAAAATGCGCTAATTCCTTTATTAATTTTAGAACAGCAGGCATATCTTTGCTTTTACCTTCTCTAATTATAAAACTCATTTTTTAAAACTTAAATTTAATTGTGTTGGCTAAAGTAAAAAATCTTTACTCAAAGTATCTTACAAACAAATGTCTTTTTAAAAATAATTTTCTCGATATTTGCATAATCACACAACTATCTGCTACAATGGAAAAAAGTAATCTCACTTTAGGTGAATTTATTATTGAAAATCAAAAACATTACAAATCTACTTCTGGAGAATTTAACCGTTTATTAAGCTCTATTAAATTAGCGGCTAAAGTTGTTAATTACAAAGTTAACAAAGCCGGATTGGTAGATATTTTAGGAGATGCTGGAGATACCAATGTTCAAGGAGAAGATCAACAAAAATTAGATGTCTATGCAAATAATGTGTTTATGCAAACACTTATAAATAGAGAAATTGTTTGTGGTATTGCCAGTGAAGAAGAAGATGATTACGTTACTATTAAAGGAAAACATGAAACCAATGAGAATAAATATGTGGTTTTAATTGATCCCTTAGATGGCTCTTCTAATATAGATGTAAATGTTTCAGTAGGAACTATTTTTTCAATTTATAGAAGAGTTACTCCAATAGGTACTCCTGTTGAAAAAGTTGACTTTTTACAACGCGGCAATCAACAAGTTGCTGCTGGTTATGTGGTTTATGGAACTTCTACCATGTTAGTGTACACATCTGGACATGGGGTAAATGGGTTTACATTAAATCCAGCAATTGGATCTTTTTATTTATCACATCCAAATATGAGATTTCCTGAAAAAGGAAAAATTTATTCTATAAACGAAGGAAATTATGTGCATTTTCCTCAAGGAGTAAAAGATTATTTAAAATACTGTCAGGAAGAAAAAGAAGACAGACCATATACTTCACGTTATATAGGTTCATTAGTTTCAGATTTTCATAGAAATATGATTAAGGGAGGAATTTATATTTACCCAACAAGTTCAATAGGACCCAAAGGAAAATTGCGTTTATTGTATGAATGTAACCCCATGGCATTTTTAGCAGAACAAGCCAATGGAAAAGCCAGTGATGGGTATAAACGCATTTTAGATATTAAGCCAACAGAACTTCACCAACGTGTTCCTTTTTTTTGCGGAAGTAAAAATATGGTTGAAAAGGCGGAAGAGTTTATGAGTAAATACCCAAAGGATGCCGATTATTAATTATAAGGAGAAACCTAATTTTAAAAAGTTAGATTGAAGTTGTAAACAGCCTAAAAAATGATTACACACCTATTTTACAATCTTGAAAGACAATCGAACTAAATTCTTCTTCAATTTTTTTTACAACTGATTGCCAATAATTTTTTGGAATTTTAAAAATAAATTCTCAAAAAATATTTTTTAAAGTTAGGAATCCTTACTATATTTGTCATGGTAATACTACCAAAACATAACTTAAAACATTAGTAAAATGGCAAAATCAATTTTTTATCACGCAGGATGTCCGGTATGCATTAGTGCAGAACACGACATCGTTAATTTAATTGGTGCTGACAATGTAGAACTTGTTCACATTGGAGAATACCGTAATCGTATTGAAGAAGCAGAAAAAGCAGGTGTGAAATCTGTTCCAGCTTTGATAACACCTAATGGAAATGTACTACATATCAATTTTGGTGCTTCTATGGCTGAGGTAAAAGGCTAAAAAATTTGCCCTGCATTGTTAGGATTGCTAACTTTACAGGGCTTTTTATTTAAAACAATATAAAGTTAGTATTAAACATTGTTTTGCTTTTAATCTTTTAATAGGATTATAGCTAACAACAAACATAAATTAAATAAAATGAAAGTAGCAGTTTGGGATACTTATGTAACAAAAAAAGATGGAAGCATCATGCACTTCGACATCATTGCTCCACAGGAAATTAAAGACACTGCCGTAATTTACAATTATGGTAGAGATTACTTAAAAGTAAAAGGACAAGGTGGACAACCTTTAACATCAAAGGAATGCAGGTTTTGCCACATTGAAACCGTCAGACCACAATGGCAAGCAGAAATAAATCAAAAAGGTTACTTCATTATTGAAATGGAAAATTGCAAATAAAGTTAGATATTACAAATCGAAAGGATATAGAACTTATAGAGAATACTTTTTATGGTAGATTAAGAAACAACTCTGTTTTGAGTTATGTTTTTAACGATATAGTTAAAATAAATTGGGGAACTCACCTTTCAATAAGGTATTCTTTTTGTGCAAGTATCTTATCAAGAGAACACAGTTTTTTAAGCAATCCAATGCAGAAGCATATTGCGTTGAGGAAGCAGACGACAATGAGTGAAGTTGAACTTTCGGATTGGCTGTCACTTTTTATCCAAACAACTGATGAGTTATTTAAAGACGAAAAAAGCCGAAGAAGCAAAAACAAGAGCAACCAATATTGCCTGATTGATGTTGTATAAAATTCAAACCATATGAATAAATCATCTTTTCACTTAACCGAGCAAAACCAAAAAATAGAAAGCCGTATTGTGGTGGCTTTAGAACGAATTTCAGAAGCATTTAGAGTGTTGCTGTGGAATGAAAGCAAACAAAATTCACTAAGTCCTATTCAAATTCAGATTTTGATATTCATCTCTTTCCATTCCGTTGAAAAATGTAAAGTAGGATATTTGGCAAATGAGTTCAACATGACCAAAGCCACTATTAGTGATAGCGTTAAAGTTTTGCTTTCTAAAGAATTAGTTACTAAAGAGATAGACCCAATTGACACAAGAAGTTACACCCTTTCGCTTACTGATGAAGGGAAAAAAATAGCAAAAAAAGCATCATTTTTTGCTTCGTCGATAGAACAACCAATTGAAAAATTGACCGAAGAACAAAAAATAATAATGCTTAACGGATTGCTGAAATTGATTTATGACTTGAACAAGTCAGGAATAATTACCATTCAAAGAATGTGTTTTAATTGTTCATATTACAAAACAGAAAAAGGATTACATTATTGCAACTTACTAAATACAAAACTTGCCGAATCTGAAATTCGAGTGGACTGCCCAGAGCACGAAACAATAACGTGAAAAAGAATAAAGGATAGCTTGTACATGACCTTATTGAGGCTTTAAAATTAGCAGTCAAATTAGTTTTAATCTTATAAAGTTAAACAATATCACTATAAATACATTCGATTTTTAAGTGTCAAAATCGTTCGTTACCTTTGAATACTTTTTAATTTTAACTAAAAAATTACAATTATGGCTTTTGAATTACCAAAATTACCGTACGCTTATGATGCGTTAGAACCACATATTGATGCAAGAACAATGGAAATACACCATACTAAACATCATGCTGGATATACCAACAATTTAAACAATGCAATTGCTGGAACAGATTTAGAAGGAAAATCTATTGAAGATATTATCACAGGATTAGACATGAATAACGCTGCAGTTAGAAATAACGGAGGAGGTTATTACAATCACTGTATGTTTTGGGAAGTAATGAACCCTGAAAATAAAGGGTACTTATCTGGAGAATTAAAAGATGCAATTATTGCTGAATATGGATCAGTAGATGCATTTAAAGATGTATTTGCTAAAGCAGCTGCAACTAGATTTGGATCTGGATGGGCTTGGTTGTGTGTTCATAAAGGAGGTAAAGTAGAAGTTTGTTCTACACCAAACCAAGATAATCCTTTAATGCCTGGAGTTGCTTGTGGAGGAACACCTATATTGGCTTTAGACGTTTGGGAACATGCTTATTATTTACATTACCAAAATAGAAGACCAGATTATATTAACGCATTTTTTAATGTGATTAACTGGAATGAAGTTGAAAAACGTTATGCTGCGGCAAAATAAAAGTACTACTACTAACTAAAAAATGAAAAGCTCACCAATTGGTGAGCTTTTTTATTGTAATGTTATTTATTAATAGGCTCTTTTATCTGAACCTTCGTAGAAATTAATTAATGAATCGTTTACTACTCTGTTTCCACCAGGTGTTGGATAATCTCCTGTAAAATACCAATCACCTAAATGATTTGGGCAAGCTTTGTGTAAATTATCTACAGATTGATAAATAATTTCAACCTCAGCATTTATTTCTTCAGTTTTCAACATTTGAGCAATTTTGTTTGAAATTTGCTCATCGGAAAAAGGCGTATATATGTCCTTAACGGAATTTTTAATTTGTGAATCTTCTAAATGTTGTTGTTGTTTACAAGTAGCATAAACTTCGTCAACAATATGGTATTGATTGGTTTCTTTAAGCAATTCTAAAGCAGCTCTAAAGGCAATAAAGTCTCCCATTTTTGCCATATCAATTCCATAACAATCAGGGTAACGAATTTGTGGAGCTGAAGAAACTATAATTATTTTTTTAGGTTTTAACCTATCTAAAATTTTAATGATACTTTTCTTTAATGTAGTTCCTCTAACAATACTGTCGTCAATAATTACTAAATTATCGTTAGGTTTTACAATTCCATAAGTTACATCGTACACATGGGCAACTAAATCATCTCTACTATTATCATCCGCAATAAAAGTTCTTAATTTAGCATCTTTTATAGCCAATTTTTCAATTCGAGGACTTTCTGATAAAATTTCTGTTACTTTTTCAGCGGATAAATTTCGCTGACCATTTAATATAGCAGCGGTTTTTTGTTGATTTAAAAATTCTTCTGCGGCTTCTCGCATTCCATAAAATGAAGTTTCTGCTGTGTTTGGAATGTAGGAGAACACGGTGTTTTTTAAATCATTATTAATTTTTTCCAAAATTTTTGGAAATACTAATTTTCCTAAACTTTTTCTTTCGGTGTATATATCTGCATCACTACCTCTTGAAAAATAAATACGTTCAAATGAACAAGATTTTTTTGGCAACGGTTTTCTAATTTCATCAATAGTAGTTTTACCGCTTCTTTTGATAATTAGTGCATGTCCAGGATCTAATTCTTTGACATCATTAATATCAACATTAAACACCGTTTGAATTACTGGTCGTTCTGAAGCAACTACAATAACTTCATCATCTTTGTAATAAAATGCAGGTCTAATTCCAGCAGGATCTCTCAATACAAAAGAATCTCCATGTCCTAATAGACCAGCCATAGCATAACCTCCATCCCAATTTTTAGCTGAACGCTTTAATATTTTTTTGACATTAATTCTTTTTTCAATTAAAGGAGAAGCTTCTTTTTTATTAACCCCTTCTTTTTTTAATTTTTGATACAGTTTTGCAACTTCATCATCTATAAAATGACCTATTTTTTCCATTACAGTTACTGTATCAGTCATTTCTTTTGGATGCTGACCAATTTCAACTAAATCACTAAACAGCCTTTTAGAATTGGTCATGTTAAAGTTACCTGCAACAATTAAGCTCTTGTGCATCCAATTGCTTTGGCGTAAAAAAGGATGAACACTTTCAATACTATTTTGACCAAATGTTCCATAACGTACATGTCCTAAAAATAAATTTCCAATGTAAGGGGCGTTATTAACTTGCCAATCTACATCATTTATTTTTTCAGGAAATTGTTCGTTTAAAGTGTTTAAACGACTGTTAATTTGAGCAAAAACATCTTGTATTGGTTGGTCTGCATTAGATCGAACACGGCTAATATAGCGTGTTCCGGGATTAACATTAAACTTAATGCTTGCCAAGCCAGCTCCGTCTTGACCACGATTATGCTGTTTTTCCATTAACAAATACATTTTGTTTAACCCGTAAAAAGCTGTTCCGTATTTGTCCTTATAATATTGTAGTGGTTTTAGCAACCTAACCATTGCAATTCCACATTCATGTTTAATAGCGTCGCTCATTTATTTAATATTAGTAGTATTTCTAAGTTAATAAAAAAATTCCGCATTTGCGCGGAATTTCATTTAACTTAATTCTATTTCAAATTGAGTTAATAGTTTAAATTGTAATAATCTTTTTTGAATTTCTTCTTGTGATAAATTCTCCATGCGTTCAGTTCCAAATTTTTCTACACAAAAAGAAGCTAAATTAGAACCTGAAATTACAGCTCTTTTCATGTTTTCAAATGAAATGTCACCTGATTTTGCCATATGCCCAATAAAGCCACCAGCAAAAGTGTCTCCAGCTCCAGTTGGGTCAAAAACTTCTTCTAAAGGTAGTGCAGGAGCATAAAATACATTTCCATTGTTAAATAATAATGCGCCGTGTTCTCCTTTTTTTATTACCACATATTTTGGCCCCATATTGTGAATTTTTTGAGCAGCTTTAACTAAAGAATATTCCCCAGATAACTGGCGAGCTTCTTCGTCGTTTATGGTAATTACATCAATTTTTGCAATTACTTCCATTAGTTCGGGTAATGTATTGTCCATCCAAAAATTCATGGTATCTAAAACAACCAATTTGGGTCTGTTAGGTATTTGTTTTATAACTTCCATCTGTACCGTAGGATGTAAATTACCTAACATTAAAAAATCAGTATCCTTAAAATTTTCAGGAACTATTGGTTTAAAATCTGCCAATACATTTAAATCTGTAATTAAAGTATCTCTCGAATTTAAATCATTATGGTATTTTCCTTTCCAAAAAAATGTTTTGCCATTTTCAACAATTTCAACACCATCTGTATTTATAAACCGCTTATTTAATTTTTTTAAATATTTTTTTGGAAAATCTCCCCCTACTACAGAAACAATTCCAGAATTAATGCCAAATTGAGAAGCAGACAATGAAATGTAAGTAGCCGCACCACCTAAAATTTTGTCTGTTTTTCCAAAAGGAGTTTCAATTGCATCGAAAGCAACTGTACCTACTATTAATAATTTACTCATAATATCAAATATCTAATACACACATTTAAAGCTTTATAATTGACTTAATATTTTTTTTTAACAGCCTATGTGTTTATTTTTGCAAAAATAAGTTTAAAAAATGACTATCAAAGAAATACAAGAAGAAATTATAGATGAGTTTTCCATGTTTGATGATTGGATGCAACGATATGAATACATTATTGAGTTAGGAAAATCACTTCCATTAATTGAAGAAAGCTATAAAGTTGATGAAAATTTAATTGTAGGGTGTCAATCAAAAGTTTGGTTGCAAGCTGAAATTGAAGGTGATGATCTTCATTTTACAGCAGATAGTGATGCAATTTTAACCAAAGGAATTGTTGCCTTATTATTACGTGTTTTTGACCATCAAAAACCTGTGGATATTTTAGATGCTGATTTATATTTTATTGATGAAATTGGCTTAAAAGAACACCTTTCTCCAACACGAGCTAATGGGTTAGTTTCGATGATTAAACAAATTAAATTATATGCCTTAGCTTTTCAATCAAAATTAAGTTAAATAATGTATATTTGTACTTATTTAGAATGAATATAAAGAAAGGTTTTTATAATGAATAGTGAACGTGTAGAAGAATTAGGAGATAAAATAGTTACCATGTTAAAAACTATTTATGATCCTGAAATTCCAGTAGATATTTTTGAATTAGGTTTAATTTACGATGTTTTTGTTAGTGAAAACAATGACGTTAAAATACTAATGACGCTTACATCGCCTAATTGTCCTGTGGCCGAAACTTTACCCGTTGAAATTGAAGAAAAAGTCAATTCAATTGATGAAGTTAAAAATACAGAAGTTGAAATTACATTTGATCCAATGTGGACTCAAGATATGATGAGTGAAGAGGCAAAATTAGAACTTGGGTTTTTATAAATGGCAAACGAAATTGTAAATAGAGTAGCAAATAGTAAACTTAAAACAATTGATCTTGAAGATTTTTACCCTCAAGGTAAAAGAACGATTATTGATATTAAAAAATGGTTGTTTCAAGAACTTATTTTAAGAGAAACTGAATTTAGAGAGCATCTTAAAAATTACGATTGGACTAAGTATAATAATCACTTTGTAGCTTTAACTTGTTCAACGGATGCAATTATACCTTCTTGGGCATACATGTTAATTACAACGTACCTTTCACCATATGCTAAAAACATTGTTATAGGAGACTTGTCTGTTCTTGAAACTTCAATATTTCAACAAATTGTTCAAAATATAAACCTTGAAGAATATAGAGGAAGACCAGTGATTATAAAAGGTTGTGCAAATAAACCTATTCCTGAAACTGCTTATTTACAGTTGATTACGAAACTGCAACCAATTGTAAAATCAATAATGTTTGGAGAAGCTTGCTCAACTGTTCCTTTATTTAAACGCAACTAAAACGTTTTCTTAACTTTTTTTAAGCAGTAGTAACATATTTTTTAATTTTGTGAGTTTAAATTATAGTTAAAAAGATATCAATTTAAATATCATGAGGAAAGCTTCATTAATAGTATTACTTATTTTAAACATTACACTCTCACACTCACAAGAAAACAAAGACACAACCCCCAAAAAAAATTGGGAAAGAAAAGGAAGGTTTACACTGTTGTTTAATCAATCTGCTTTTTCAAATTGGATTGCTGGAGGAGAAAATACATTGGCAGGAAATGTGAGTGTTAATTATAAATTTAATTATGCAAAAGGAAATACAACCTGGAAAAATAATATCATTAGCTCTTATGGAATAACAAAAAGTAAAAATACGGAGTTTGAAAAAAAGACCGATGATCGTTTAGAATTTAACTCGCTTTTGGGTATCAATGCAGATAATTATTGGTATTATTCGATTCTTTTTAATTTTAAAACTCAGTTTGCAAAAGGATATAAATATGGTAAAGATGAAAATGGTAAAGAGATTAGAACAGAATATACTAATTTCTTTTCACCTGCTACATTTTTATTAGGACCTGGTATGTTGTGGGAAAAAAATGAGAATTTTAAATTTAACATAGCACCCGCTACTACAAAATTGGTAATTGTAGATAAAGAATTCACATTACCAAAAAGCGCCTATTTTGGTGTTGAAGAAGGAGAAAATACTCGTTTAGAGCTTGGTTTTAGTGCTACGGGATATTTAAAATTTGATTTAATGGAGAATATAACTGTAGAAAATACGGTAGCGATCTATTCTAACTATTTAGAAGATACTAAAAATTTTGATTTAGATTATACCTTAAATATTTTCATGAAAATTAATAAGTATTTTACTACAAATTTAATTTTCCAAACCATATATGATGACAATGCCTACGAAGGGTTTCAGCTTCGTGAAGTTTTTGGCTTTGGATTTAAATATGACTTTTAATTCAATTTTATATAAATATTTTTAATAATTTTAAAAAAGAAAATATTTGTGACTAAAAAAACTATTATGAAAAAAATAATTCTACTATTTGTTTTTGCACTAATGCTAACAGCTTCTTTTGCACAAGATAAAGATCAAGTTAAGGAAGGATGGTCTAAAAAAGGAACAATCACTTTATTGTTTAATCAGTCAGCATTTTCAGATTGGGTAGCTGGAGGAGAAAATAATATAGCTGGAAATTTAGGGATTAATTACGATTTTAATTACGTGAAAAATAATTTTACGTGGGATAATAAAATTATAGCTGCTTATGGATTAACCAAGAGTAAAAACAGTGAGTTTGAAAAGAAAACAGACGATAGGTTTGAATTTAATTCTTTATTGGGTAAAAAAGCTTCTGGTTATTGGTATTATTCAGGGTTTTTAAATTTTAAAACTCAGTTTACAAAAGGATACGTTTATGGAAAAGATTCAAATGGAAAAGAAACAAGAGCTGAATACACCAATTTTATGTCGCCTGCTAATTTATCATTTGGACCAGGGATGTTATGGAAAAAAAGCGATAATCTAAAATTTAATTTAGCTCCAGCAACAGTAAAATTAGTTTTTGTAGATAAAAGCTTTACTTTACCTAATGATGCTTATTTTGGAGTTGAAGAGGGTAAAAGCTCTAGATTTGAGTTAGGGTTAAATGCTTCAGCATATGCAAAAGTTACTTTAATGGAAAATGTTACTATGGAGAATATTTTAAATTTATATGCTGATTATTTAGAAGACCCACAAAATGTAGATTTAGATTATACGATGAATTTAGTAATGTCAATTAATAAATTCTTATCAGCCAATTTAACTTTTCAAACTATATACGATGATAATGCCTTTGAAGGTTTTCAAGTGAGAGAAGTTTTTGGAATAGGTGTAAATTATACGTTTTAAGCACAAAACCAAAACAAAATTTTAAAGACACTTTTTAGGTGTCTTTTTTTATTTCAAAATTGAAAATTATTTAGTTATTTTAGCAACTAAACATTATTAAAAATGTCGTTACTTTTATTTTACGCTATTGTATCCATTTTTTTTTCTTTTCTATGCTCAATACTTGAAGCGGTGCTTCTAAGTATTACCCCAACCTTTATAAATATAAAAAAACAAGAAAGAAAAAATTTTGCTTATACCTTAGAAGCATTAAAAAAAGATGTTGATAAACCTTTAATTGCAATATTAACATTAAACACCATAGCGCATACAGTTGGAGCTATTTTAGTGGGCGTAGAGGCAGATAAATTACCTTTTGAGATTAATATTTTAGGAGTAAATACTGTGGGAATTATTTCTGCAATTATGACTTTTTTAATATTAGTAGTTTCTGAAATTATTCCAAAAACAATTGGAGCAACTTATTGGAAACAGTTGGCTAATTTTACTTCAAAGGCATTGGTAGCTTTAATTTTTCCGTTAAAATGGACTGGAATTTTATGGTTGTTGCAACTTACTACAAAACTTATTGGTGGTAAAGGAGTTCATGGCTCTATTTTAAGTAGAGAAGATTTTCATGCAATGACAGATATTGCCCATAAAGAAGGTGTTTTTGAAGAAAGTGAAAGTGCAATTATAAAAAATTTACTTACGTTTAAAGAAGTATTAGCAAAAGATATTATGACACCAAGAACTGTAATGATTACAGCTTCTGAAAACGATACTATTCAATCTTTTTTTGAAAAATATCCTAAGTTAAGGTTTTCTAGAATTCCAATTTATGATAAAAATGCGGATAATATTACAGGTTTTGTTTTAAAAGGAGAAGTTTTAGAAGAAATTATTAATGGTAATGGAAAAGAAAAACTTTCAAAATTAAAAAGAGAAATTTTAGTAACTAACCGTAATTTACCTATTCCAGATTTATTTGAACGGTTTATTTCTGAAAGAGAGCATGTTGCTTTGGTGGTAGATGAATATGGAGCTACAAGTGGTTTAGTAACTATGGAAGATGTTATTGAAACCCTGTTAGGTTTAGAAATTATGGATGAAAGTGATGCAATTGCTGATTTGCAATATT
Organism: Lutibacter aestuarii; assembly: GCF_042676885.1. Classification (NCBI taxonomy): domain Bacteria; kingdom Pseudomonadati; phylum Bacteroidota; class Flavobacteriia; order Flavobacteriales; family Flavobacteriaceae; genus Lutibacter; species Lutibacter aestuarii. The sequence continues at coordinate 21,726 of NZ_JBHTIC010000006.1, read as the reverse complement.
TAGCTCGTAAAAATTGGGAAACTAGAGCCAAAAAAATAGGGCTTATTTATGAAAAGAAAAATGAAGAAGAAAACGACTAATTTTCTTCTTCATATTCTTCATATAAAAAGTCGTTATAAGGAAACCGAGTAATGTGTATTTTTTTAACTTCTTCAAAAACTTTTTTCCTAAACTCTTCTAAGTTTTCTTTGTTTAAAGCCGAAATGAATAAACAATTATTTTCATCTAGTTTGTTCATCCAGGTTTTTTTCCAATCTTCTAAAGTATAATGTTCTTTAGTTTTTTCAGTTACTAAATCATCTTCATCAATGGTTTCATATTTGTAAGCATCAATTTTATTAAAAACCATAATAGTAGGTTTATTAGCGCTTTTTATTTCATCTAATATTTTATTAACTGAAGCTATGTGATCTTCAAAATTTGGATGAGAAATATCTACCACATGTAACAATAAATCGGCTTCTCTAACTTCATCTAAGGTAGATTTAAAGGATTCTACTAACTGTGTAGGTAATTTTCTAATAAAACCAACGGTGTCTGTTAATAGAAAAGGAATATTTTTTATGACAACTTTTCTAACAGTAGTGTCAAGCGTGGCAAATAATTTATTTTCTGCAAATACATTACTTTTACTAACAACATTCATAAGAGTAGATTTTCCAACGTTGGTATACCCTACTAATGCAACTCGCACCAATTTCCCTCGGTTTTTTCTTTGAACAGCCATTTGTTTATCTATAACCTTTAGTTTGCTTTTAAGTAGGGTTATTTTATCTCTAATAATTCTTCGGTCGGTTTCAATTTCTGTTTCACCTGGCCCACGCATTCCTATTCCTCCTTTTTGGCGTTCAAGGTGAGTCCATAATCTTGTTAATCGAGGCAATAGATATTGACATTGAGCTAATTCAACTTGCGTACGTGCGTAACTAGTTTGTGCACGCGAAGCAAAAATATCAAGTATTAAGTTTGTTCTATCTAAAACTTTACAGTTTAAAACTTTTTCAATATTACGTAACTGTGCTGCGGAAAGTTCATCATCAAAAATTGCGGTTTCAATATGGTGAAGTTCCATATAGTTTTTAACTTCTTCTAATTTTCCGGCTCCAATAAAAGTTTTAGGGTTAGGGGCCTCTAATTTTTGAATAAACCTTTTTACGGCAACGCCACCAGCTGTTAGTGTTAAAAATTCTAATTCATCTAAATATTCGTTGGATTGATCTTCATTTTGATGTTGGGTAATTATACCAATTAAAACAGCTTCTTCAGATGTTACTTTTTTTTCTTCAATCATATAATAAATAGCTAATTTGCTAAAGTTATTTTAAAAATTTTAATGATCAAAAAATACTTTTGACCATTATTTTTTGACAAAGATACAATACAATGTTTACATGTAATTTTGTATTTTGTGGATTTTAAAAAATCTTTATGTTTTCATATTTCAAATCAAAAGGAAAAAATAACAAAGCTTATACCATTGCTTTTTACAATCTTGAAAATTTATTCGATACCAAAAACGACCCGAATACTTTAGATGATGATTTTACACCTAAAGGGAAAAAGAATTGGAATTATAAACGTTATAAAAGAAAAGTAAAAAAAATAGCTAATGTAATAGCTCAGCTTGGTGCTGAAAAATCGTATCATTCTCCTGTCATTATAGGGTTAGTAGAGATGGAAAATAGGGAAGTTTTAATTGATTTGACACAAACAAATCAACTAAAAAAGCACAATTATGGAATTGTGCATTATGATTCTCCAGATGAAAGAGGTATTGATGTTGCAATGTTGTATAAAAAAGAATTGTTTGAACTGTTACATTCTGAAACTTTTCCGCTGATAATAACTAATGAAAATGGGGAAAGAGATTATACCCGAGATATTTTATTGGTCAAAGGGAAATTGAATGGAGAATTGATTTATGTTATTGTAAATCATTGGCCTTCTAGAAGAAGTGGTGAAGATGAATCTGAAGAGAAAAGAATTAAAGCAGCTCAATTAGTTGGTCATATAGTTGATAAAATAAATGAAGAAATACCTGATCCTAAAATTATTATTATGGGTGATTTTAATGACGATCCAATAAATAAGAGTATAAAAGAATACCTAGTCAATCATAGATTTTATAATCCAATGGAACGTTTGATTTGTACTGGTAATGGAACATTGAATCATAAGCATCAGTGGCATTTATTCGATCAAATTATTTTTTCGAAAAACTTTTTAAATGTTGAAGAGGGAAGACATTCTTTTAAATATGCTGAAGTTTTTGATAAACATTTTTTGAGAGAATGGAAAGGAAAATTTAAAGGAAACCCCTTTAGAACTTATGTTGGTAAATGGTATTTAGGTGGTTTAAGTGATCATTTTCCTGTATATGTTTATTTGAAAAAAAATTGATAGACGCATAAAAAAACTCAAACTTAACAGCTTGAGTTTTTTTAAAAATAGGTTTTATTTTTCATGATGCTTTTAATTTTAAAGGCATTGTATATATTTTATCTTTTTCACCAGGAGTGTCAAATTTTTTATAGTTTAAGTTTTTTCTAATATAAGCTACAATGTCTTTGTTTTCACACCCAGGGCATAAAACTACAATTTCCCCTTCTGAACTGAATGTAAATTTTAAAGTTACGGTAATATCTTTTTCAATTACAAAATCAGGTGTTTGTAATAACTTTACAATTTGGTTTCTTAATTCTTTGTTTAAGTTTTCAGGATTTTCAGTGTTTGCTGCAAATAAACCAGCTGTACTAATTACTATGGCTAAAGCCAATAATTTAAATTTTTTCATAATAGATAGGTTTTAGTTTAACTTTGTTTTACTCAAATTTAAATTGAAATTGGATTTAATGGACTTTCTTTAACCTAATTAACACGTATTTAACGGTGTTTAAATAGTTAATTATTAGGAGTGTTTGAGCTTAGGTTGTTGATTTATGAGAAAAGATTTATAATGTTTTTAGTAAATGAAATCTGTTTTTTAACTTAAATTATGTTAAAATGTAAAAATAAAAAAGCTCAAACCAAATGATTTGAGCTTTTGAGTTAGTTAAATTGTGAGTATTATTTTTTTATCACATTAATAGGCATTACATATTGTTTATTAACTTTTCCAGGTTTTTCAATTTTTTTACCATTAATATTTTCTCTAATAAATGATAAAACTTCTTTATCAATTGATTCAACTTTTAAAACTACAATCTCACCTTCTGTATTGAAAGTAAATGTAATGTTAATATATGTATCGGCAGAGATTTTTGTACTTGAATCTTCTAGTAATTCGATAATTTGTTTTCTTATTTCATCTTTAGAGGTGTTTGGGTTTTCAATGTTATTTGCAACTAAACTTGTTGCTCCCATTACTAAGGCAATAGCCAATAATTTAAATTTATTCATAATTATTAAAATCAAATTTATAGTAGTTATTTACTATTCAAATTTACCAAATAAATGTATTGAAAATCAATGTTTTAAAAAATTACCACAACAATAAGGAAATTTTATAATATTATTAATATACTACATATAAAGTTAAAAAATTATTATATGTGTAAAATAAAAGTTAAAATAGGTATTTTTATTGCATTATCTTAAATTTGGAGTATAGTCATTTGGAGCATTTTTCGGCGAATTTGGATATGAAATTAAGTCATTTGCTGCATTGGAAAAAATGGTCCATTCACTAATGGTAAAGATTGGGTTAGGTTCATTTATTTCCAAATTTCGAATAGCTCTACCATCTAAATATTCCCAGTTTGTAGCATTTCCATCTTCACCAATAATTCCAAAAATATCCATTGTATTTCCTAAGTTATCAACTAGTTCGTAAACATCGTCTCCATTTCCTGAAATATAGCTACTTTCTATATTTGGTATGTCAGAAAATATTGTAGCATAACCAGTATTTGCTATAATGGCAAAATCTCCTGGCAAAATTGTAATACCCGTTAAATCTATAGCACCACTTGAAACGGTAGTTGATCCATTAATGTATTTATTTAATTTCCAGCCAGATAAGTTAATTTCAGTTTTACCAGCATTATAAAGCTCTATAAAACGAGCTGAAACTTCGTTTTTAGGGTCAGCTACTTCAGTTATCATAATTTTAGGAATAATAACTGGACAAGTTTCAAAATTTTCTAAAAACTCAACATCTGTTGTATTTCTTATTTGTAAACTTGTGTTTAAAATTCCAATGATACTTCCGTTTCCTTTTGGAAATTGTTCGTTAGCAAACGTTGCGTTTCCATTGGTGAAAACTAATAGTTTCTCTAATTCACTACAAGTTTCTAAAGTTCTAAAAGCATCATTTTCACCAGTAAAATAGGTATATGCTTTTCCAAGTTCGTTTTCAATTAGTTGGACATTGTTAACTTTTACCAAAGTACTATTATAGGTTGGGTTATTTATTTCTGAAATTGTAATTTCTGTAGGAACTAACGTTTTGTTTACACCACTATTGAAAATGAATTGATGAATGTCTTCAGCTGTAATTTTAGTTATTTTATTACCTTTAGGATAGCCAATTGTTAAAACGCCATCAAGGTTATTCATATACAATTTATCTAATTTTATATATATTTTATCTCCAACATTAAAGTTATCAAATATGGCTTCTTGGTCTAATAATAGTTGAATTCCTGTTGTTGGATTTTCAATAGCATCTTGTATGTATAAGCTATTTTCAAAGTTGCCATTTTCATCACTTGAAATTACATAAGCTTCAACAATATAATTATTTTCAGTGCCAAATTCAACCATAGTATTGGTATACATTTGTTTAATTTCAGAGAGTGTAATGGTTGGATTAAAAGCAGTGGAATAATCACAGCGTTCGTTGGTAAGTTGAAGGTCGTCAGTATTTCTTAAATAAAATTGAAAATCATCATAATAATTGCTGAAAATTCCGATGAGAGACCCTTTTCCATTTGGCAACAATTCATTTTTAAAATTGGCGTAGCCACTATTTCTTAAAGTAATTTGTCCATTAAATTGACAGTTGCTATCAAAACCTTCGAGTATTCTATTTACGGTTGAGGTATTATCAATATTTCCAAATGATTTGCCTAAATCAGAAGGTTTAAATTGAACATTTTCAATTTCAATTAACATTTCTAATAGTTCTTTATTTAAGTCAGAAATAGCAACTTTTTTAGGTGTTATTTCAGCAGTTTCACAAGATCGTATGATGTGCTTTGAAACTTCTAATGCAGGAATGCTTCCTAGTTCGGTAGCTTTAGCTTTTCCAATTTGAATGCTTCCATAACTATACCCAATCGCCAAACCTTTTAATTGAACATATACTTTTCTTCCAACATCAAATTTTGTATAAATATCAGTTTGATCGATGGCTATTTTTATAGCAGAAGTTGGGTTTTTGGGCTTGTCTTGAATAGATAAACTTTTATAAATATTACCAGACTTATCACTTGAAACTACATAACCTTCTATAACAACATCTGTATTGATTAAGGTTGCCCCTCCAAATGTATACATCTCTTTTACTTGAGCGATGGTATTGGTAACAGTGATAAGAGGTTCTGTACATTCAACATTAGGAGTTGAAAAATCACTATCTTTTACACATGCTCCAAAAAAATATTGAATTAAAAGAATAATTATAAGGTGATTTAATTTTTTATAACTTTTCATGGCAACGAGTTTTAAAATCTTATATATAGGTTTAAGTAGTAGCTTGTTTGGTTTCCATACCAATACTTTGGTCCAAAAATGGGTTTGTTTAGTTGTTTGTCTTGTTTAAGTTCAAGGTAATTTGCATTTCTAGATTGTTCAAAACCACCCGATTTAAATATGTCACCTAAAACGTTGTTAATGCTAGCAAAAAAACCAAAGTAGTAATTATTAATTCTCCAAGATTTTCCTCCAACGATGTTTACTAAAAAAGCATCTTCAAACTTTTCTTGTTTTAGTAATGAATTTACTTGTTGTTGTGTAACTTCTAATCCTGTTTCTGGATCTAAAAAAGGAATTCCATCAGCATCTAAATAAAAATTATCGGTTCTTAATAATGGAGAGATATCTAAATAATTATTGCTTAATAAATTTGAGTTTATTTGAAGCCACCAATATTTTGGATCTCTATATTCAAAACCTAAAGAGTAAGCTGTTTGAGGAGTTCCTGAAATTCGATAATTTTTTAAAAACGATTTTCCAAAATTGCTATTTTCATTAGTAAAGCTTTCAGATTCTAGATATAATTGGGGGTTATTGTTATATATAAACTGACCTACCGAGCCTGCGGCTATAATTTTAAGAGTTGGTAAAACTTGATATTCAGCACTAAACTCAATTCCTAAATTTTGTTTATCTACTCCCGTAATAATTTCATTTACAAAGTCAGCTTGATCTCCAAGTAAACCCTCAGCAAAAAAGAACGAAGTTTCAATAGCATCGTTAAATTTAGTATAGAAGGCGGTAACTCTTGATTGTAATTTGATGCCTCTAAAAATATAATTTACATCTCCAGTGGTAATTTTTTCACTTGTTAAATTAGGGGAAATGTTATTGTTTACTCTTGAATTTGAAAAGGTGTTTCTAATACTAGGAGCTTTAGTAATATATGCAGCATTCAAAGTAGCTAAATGCCTACCAGTAAACTTATAAGTAAACCTTCCTTTTGCACTAAAATTTGAAAATGATTGTTTTTCGCTTTTCCCAAATGAAGAGTTAGCATAAGTTCCATTTTTGTAATGTCCATTACGTAGATAATTGGTGTTTTTAAAGTTGAATCCAACAAAATAATCCAGTTTGTTTTGTGTAGATTGAAATTGAACAAAAGTATTGGTAACTTTTGCTTTGATGGTATAATTATATTGAAATTTATCTCCTTCTTTAATTAGTCTATTAGGATTGTTTAAATCATTTTGTTGCGCATTACCTTCAGCGTATTGATCTAAATCAACAAAGACATTGCCACCTAGTAAATCAAGCATCTTTGCATAGTTGTTCGATGTCAAGTTTTGAAAGGAAACGCCAGCATTAAAGATTATATTTTCTTTAATATTGGTACTTATTGTAGTATTAAAAGTGAGCTGAGAATCATCAACTCTATCTTCGTATAAATAATATAATGAACTTTCATTGTTTAAGTTTATCTCATATAAATCATTCCAGTTTAGTTGTCCATTAGTAATAAATTCTTGTTCAGTTAAATATGCATTTTCATAATCTTCAAATCTTAAAGAACTACTTGGCAAATATTTCCAATATGCTGGGTCTGGGTTTGGAGCATTGAAATAAGCAAGCCTACTGTTTCCAATATGACCAAATTGATAGGCAATTGTTGTTGCTAACTCTGTATTATTTTTTTGATAAAAATGACTTAACATGCTTACAGGTTCTACAATTTCTTTAACTCTTGAATTTCTATTATCACCCTCTTGTTTTCCCCAATAAGAATTATATGTAAGACCTTTTAAATTGTAAACTTCTTGTGTGTTTGGTGATGATTTACCTCTTCTGTTAGGAGACGCAAAAGCAGTAAAGTTTAAACTATGGTTGTTATCCAACTTTTTTTCTACAGCCAAAAATGCAGACCAAGCATTGTAAGTAGTTCCTTCAAAATAACCTTCTTGCGCATACCTTCTTGAACCAGCAGCTACAAAAGCCCAATTATTTTTTGTTAGCCCTGAGGCATAAGTAGCCATAACACGTCCAATATAGCTTTTATTGGTAGATGAGAATGATATTTTTGAAACAGGTTGATAATCAGATGCTCTAGTATTAAAATTTGTAGAGCCTAAAATATTACCAAATGAATAATTAGAAGCCGCAATACCGTTTGAAAATTCTTGATTTCTAAAAGCATCGTTTAATCCTCCCCAATTGCTCCATTGTGGTCTTCCATCAAATAGTTTATTCATTTCAATTCCATTTATTGAAATTATTCCATAGCTACTGTCGTAACCTCTTACTTTAAACCAAGCTTGACTAAAATTAAATGCTGCAGCTTTTAAAAAAGCATCTTTGGAAGATTGAAATAACCCTGCAGTATATTCAGAACTTCGCTCTCCATCATCTAATAAATCATCATTTGTTAAAGTAATTGCGTTTGTTTCTTGAATTTGAGTGAATGATTTTTGTAAAAAAATAGTTCCAAGGTTTAATTCATAATTATTGGATATTTTGATAGGAATTAATTGAGAGTCGAATTGATTGAGTGAAATATTTAGTTGATAATTTCCTAGAAGAATATTTTCAATTTTAAATTCACCATCACCGTTAGTTGTTGTAGAGAACAAAGTTTTTTCAATGGAAATAGATACATTACTCAAAGGTTTCTTTGAAAAATAATCAAGAACAATTCCTTTTAAAGAAGAGGTGTTTTGCGAACGAATATTAGAGATACCAAGAAGACACAAAAAACCTAAAATATATAGCTTTTTCATTTTCAATTTTTTCTAAATCTATAAAAAATATTGATAATTTAAAATTATTTTTAAAGTTAAGTTTCTCATAATCTATAAAATAGCTGAAAACGGTTAGTAGAATTTTCAAACTGAATAGTAGTAATTAAGTATTTGTTTGTAGATTTGATTTTATAAAAAAATGATATGTTGAGAACTTTACTTTTACTTCTATTACTAATTTCTACTACAGTTTTTAGTCAAAAAAAATATCAAATTAAAACAGTTGCTTTTTATAATCTTGAAAACTTGTTTGATACCATTAATGATCCAAATAAAAATGATGAAGCAAGTCCAATTATGGAAATTAAAGAGAATAGAAGTGAGATTTATAGGAAGAAATTAAATAATATGGCAAATGTTATTGCTGAACTAGGCGTTAAAGAAGCCAAAAATAGTCCTGTAATTTTGGGAGTAGCAGAAATTGAAAACCGTAAAGTTTTAGAAGATTTAATAAATACAGAGCCATTAAAGGATAAAAATTACGGGATTATTCATTATGATTCTCCAGATTTGAGAGGGATTGATGTAGCCTTATTGTACCAATCTAATTTTTTTAGACCTACTCATCATGAGGTGTTTGAATTGCGTTTGTGGGATGAAAATAGTGTTAGAATTTACACTAGAGATCAATTATTAGTATCGGGTTATTTAGATGATGAATTGATTCATATTATTGTAAATCATTGGCCTTCAAGAAGAGGTGGTGAAGAAAAAAGTAGCATTAAAAGAGAAAAAGCTGCGTATTTAAACACTCAAATAATTGAAAAAATTAAACTTACCGATCCAAATCCTAAAGTTATTATTATGGGCGATTTGAATGATGATCCAAACAATGCGAGCCTAAAAAAAGTACTTAAAACTAAGTCAAAGAAAAAAGAGGTAAAGCAAGGAGATATATACAACCCGATGGAAGACATGTTTAGAAGAGGTCAAAACACACTAGTTTATAGAGATCAAATAAATTTATTTGATCAAATTATGTTTACGTCTCCACTTTTAACAACTAAAAAAGATTATTCTAGTTATAAAATGTATAAAACGGCAGTTTTTAGACCTCAATATTTAACTACTCAAAAAGGGAAATACAAAGGTTATCCATACAGAAGTTGGAGTTATAGTTCTTTTACAGGAGGTTATAGCGATCACTACCCTGTGTATATGTATTTGATAAAAGAAGATTAATTTTCTTCTTTTTTTAAGTCTTTCAATAATAATTGAAGCGAAGTATAACCATTCCAGTGGTTTTCTTCAATACAATATGTGGCTTTAAAAGAATTTCCTTGTTGTATTAAAGCGTGTTTTTTGCCCATATTAAAGCCAATAGCATTATAGGTGGTTTGGTTGGTACCTTCAAAAATACTTAATTTCAAATGGTTTTCATCAATTCCAACTTTTTTGCCATAACCATTGTCTCTTAAGCCTGAAGACATAAAAACGGGTTTCATGTTTTGAGGTCCAAAAGGCGCTAATTGATTTATTATTCTGTAAAATTTTGGAGTTATTTCAGATAGGTTTATTTCTGCATCAATCTTAATTTCGGGAGTTCTTAATTCTTCTGGCAAACTGTTTTTTACAACCTCTTCAAATTTATTTTTAAAATTTTGATAATTTTCTTCTTTTAAAGTTAATCCTGCAGCATATTTATGGCCTCCAAATTGCTCAATAAGCTCTGAACATTTTACCAATGCTTCATAAATGTCAAATCCTTTTATTGAACGTGCAGAAGCGGCTAATTTATTTCCACTTTTGGTAAAAACTAAGGTTGGTTTATAATAGGTTTCAATTAACCGAGAAGCAACAATACCAATAACACCTTTGTGCCAGCTTTTTTGATACACTACAGTTGAATAATTTTCATGTTCCTTATTTTCTAAAATTTGTTGCAAAGCTTCTGCAGTAATATTTTTGTCTAAATCTTTACGATCATTATTATTGTTTTCAATTTCTGAAGCAAGTTTTATAGCAGTATCAAAATCTACTTCAGTTAATAATTCAACAGCATAATTACCGTGTTTAATTCGTCCAGCAGCATTAATTCTAGGGGCAAGTATAAAAACAACATCAGTTATTGTCAATCTATCCTTTTTTATTTGATGAATCATTGCTTTGATTCCAATTCTAGGATTTTCATTAATAACTTGCAACCCAAAATAAGCTAAAATTCTATTTTCACCAGTTATTGGAACTATATCAGCGGCAATAGCTGTAGCGACTAAATCTAAGTATTCAACTAAATCATTAATGGTTTCATTTCTATTGGTTGCTAATGCTTGTACGAGTTTAAAACCTACTCCACAACCACAAAGTTCTTTATAAGGATATTCACAATCTATTTGTTTGGGATTTAAAATAGCAACGGCCTCTGGAATTTTGTCTCCTGGTCTGTGGTGGTCGCAAATGATAAAATCAATGCCTTTTTTATTAGCGTAAGCTACTTTATCAATGGCTTTTATGCCACAATCTAAAGCGATAATTAGTGAGAAATTATTATCCTCAGCAAAATCAATTCCTTTATAAGAAACACCATATCCTTCATCATATCTGTCTGGAATGTAGGTTGCAATATTAGGGTGAATTTTTTTTAAGTAGGATGCCATTAATGAAACGGCAGTAGTTCCATCAACATCATAATCTCCATAAACTAAAATGTTTTCATTGTTATTTATGGCTTGTTCAATTCGGTACACTGCTTTATCCATATCTTTCATTAAATATGGATTGTGTAGGTTGATTAAATTAGGTCTAAAAAAATTTTTAGCATCGTCAAATGTTTCAATATCACGTTGAACTAATAATTTAGCAAGTGTATATTCAATACCTAATTCTTTGGCTAATTTTGAGGTAATTTCAGGATTTGTTTCTGGTTTTAATTTCCAACGCATAGCATAGTTTTTACTCAAAAGTAAGTAAATTAGAAATAACGAATAAATTTAATAGAATTGGATTTTTAAAATCCTAAAATCATTTTTGCAATTAAAAAGTAAATTAAAATTCCAAAAATATCATTACTAGTTGTAATAAAAGGTCCTGTTGCCAAAGCGGGGTCAATATTTCTTTTATCTAAAATAATAGGAACAAAGGTGCCAATTAAAGAAGCGATGATAATCACTGAAATTAACGAAATAGCAACGGTTAAACCAACTTTAAAATCAAATCCTAAAAAATACATTCCAGCCGACATTAAAAGAATTGCTAACACAAAACCATTAAATAAGCTAAGTAAAACTTCTTTTAAAAGTCTTTTCCATAATGAACCTCTTAAACTGTCATTGGCCAAACCTTGAACAATGATTGCAGAAGATTGTACACCAACATTTCCAGCCATAGCAGCAATTAAAGGGGTAAAGAAAAATAATTCTGGGAAATTACCCATTGCGTCGTCAAACCCCCCTAAGACAGACACACTAATAAAGCCTCCAAATAATGCTAAAACTAGCCAAGGTAAACGTGCTTTTGTTAATTCCCAAATAGTATCATCGGCTTCAACATCTTGAGAGATACCTGCAGCCATTTGGTAATCTTTTTCAGCTTCTTCTTTTATTACATCAACAATATCATCGATGGTAATTCTACCAACTAAACGACCAATTTCATCAACAACTGGAATGGCTTCCAAATCATATTTCTGCATAATTCTGGCAACCTCTTCGCCTTTGTCATTTACATTTACAGAATCTACTTTTTTAATAAAAACATCTTTTATGGCAGTTTTAGTTGAAGTGGTGAGTAAATCTTTTAAAGACAGTCTTCCTTTTAGTTTGTCATGTTCATCAACTACATAAATTGAATGAACTCTAGTAACTTCTTCAGCTTGTGCTCTCATTTCTTTTACACAAGTTAATACATTCCAGTTTTCATTAACTTTCACTAGTTCTTTTGCCATTAACCCACCGGCAGTATTTTCATCGTATTTTAGAAGTTCAACAATTTCTTTGGCATGTTCTAAATCTTCGATATGTGAAATTACTTCTTCCTTTTGATCTTCTGGAAGTTCGGCAATAATATCGGCTGCATCGTCGGTGTCTAATTCATCAATTTCTTCAGCAATTTCTTTGGATGATAGTCCTTTTAAAACCTTTTCACGAGTGTCTTCATCTAATTCTGTAATTACATCGGAGGTAATATCACTATCTAATAATTTAATTAAATATATTGCTTCTTCAATATATAATTCTTCAATTATTTCTGCAACATCGGCATAATGGACTTCTTCTAACAAGGTATGAAGTCCATCGTTGTTATTGTTAGCAATTAATTGTTGAATATCTTCTATATATTGTTGTGTAATTTCAAATGGCATCTTTTTCTATTTTAGAAGTAAGATTAATGAACTCGTTTACCGATAATTGTTCTGGGCGTTTAGCAAAGATACTATCTTCTCTTAAACTATCCGATAAATTCAATGTTTTTAAACTATTGCGAAGTGTTTTTCTTCTTTGTTGAAAAGCAGTTTTTACCACTTTAAAGAAAAGTTTTTCATCAACAGGCAAGGTAAAGTCTTTTTTTCTAATGAATCTGATAACTCCTGAATCAACTTTTGGAGGAGGATTAAAAACGGTCGGGGGTACTGTGAATAAATATTCAACATCATAAAAAGCTTGTGTTAAAACCGATAGTATTCCGTAGGTTTTACTCCCTTCTTTTTCTGCAATACGTTGTGCTACTTCTTTTTGAAACATTCCTGAAAATTCAGGTATTTGATGTCTGTTTTCAAGCGTTTTAAAAACGATTTGAGTTGAAATATTATATGGAAAATTTCCAATAATTGCTAGCTGTTCATCCCCAAAAAAATCTTCTAAATTAATTTTTAGAAAGTCTTTGGAGATAATTCTATCAGTTAAATTTAAGTAGTGAGTTTGTAAATATTCAACAGATTCTGTGTCAATTTCTACAACATAAGTGGTAAGTGGTTTTTTAAGCAAATATTTAGTTAAAACACCCATTCCAGGTCCAATTTCTAAAATTTTTTGATAACCATTTTCTGTTAAACTGTTTGCTATTTGTTGTGCAATTAGTTCATCTTTTAAAAAGTGTTGACCTAGGTGTTTTTTTGCTTTTACACTCATACTTTAATTTTTTGAACTCATACTAAATTGTTCTGTAATCACTTTTAATTCGGTTCTAAAAGCTACTATTTGATCTTTAAAAAGTTGCATAGCTTCATTTCTTAATTTAGGTGCTTCGTTTTTATAATATTGTTCTAAAGTTTCTAAGCTATCTGTTGTATATTGAACCGAATAAGTGATTCCTCCCATTTCTTCGGTAATTAAAACCTGACTCATTTTAGCACTAATAAATTTACCAGTGGCAAGCATGGCAGGGAGGTGTTTTTCTTTCATCCAATGTAGCCATTCGTCATGAATGGATTCAGCTACATTTGTGGTTACGTTATAGATGTACATTTTTTATGAATGATTTTGTTCTTAATTAATAGAGTCTCCTCTTAATTTACGATATTTTTTTCTTGCATTTACTAAGTAAATACTTGAAGGATATTCAAATATAATTTTTTGATAATATTCTTTTGCTTTTTCGATGTTGTTTAATTTATTTAAATATAATTCTGCTAAAAAATAATGAGCATCATCAGCCAAAATATCTTTATTGTTTAATAATATTATTTGCAAATAATTATGTTCAGCTTTTTTTAAATTATTAGTTTTTTCAAATAGTTGTGCTTGTTTAAACAAAGCTTCATCTTCAATAGGATGCCCTTTAAAGTTTTTTAACACCAAATTAAGGGTGTCTATTGCCTGCTTGTTTTTATTTTGAAAAGAAAGCAAGTCTGCAATAGCATATTTTTTAAGTGCTATTTTTAAACTGTCTTTTACGGCATTATCAGCAATTAATAAATTTAAATCTAAAGCGTCATTTGCAATTAATTGTGAGGTTGATTTTTTTAAGACTTTTAATTGTGTTTGTGCCCATTCAAAATCTCCTTTAAAATAGGAAGTTTGTGCAATTTTAAAACGTGCTGTTTGTCCAATAGTATGGTTTTTTAAATCGTTTTGAACTTGAGTATAATAAATTAATGCTGTGCTAAATTTATTGTCATAAACTAAGATATCAGCTAATTTTGTTTTTAAAGTTCCTTTTTGAAATTGATTAATAGGTAATTTGAGAGCATCTTTTAAAACGGTTATGGCTTTTTTAGTTTCTTTTTTTCTAAATGCTAAAAATTCTGCATAAGTAGCTTGTATGTTAATGGTATTGCTATTTTTCCCATAATCAGAAAAAAGTTCTTGAAATTGTGTTTCAATTTGATTTGTTGAAACGTTTGTTTTCATATTAATTTCTAATAAATACAATTTAGAAATTAGCTCATTTCTCAATTTATCTGAATTTTCTAAAACATAATGAAATGCATTTTTTGAAGCTTCAAAATCTTGATAATTAAAAGCAATTTTTCCTAATTCAATAATTGGATTTAAATCTACCAAATTTCTTTTATGTAATGCTTTTTCTTGAATTAATGCTTTATTGTATTCTTTTTGTTGAATAAATAACCAGCTTAGCAAATTATTCCAACTGTTTTGAGGATTGTTTTGCAAGCGCTTTATCAATAGTTTTTTTAAGGTAATATTGTGTTTGTTTTCAGAGTCATCTGTAATAAATTTGCCTATATAATTTTTAACACTTGATAAATAATTATTATTGGTTTCAATTAAATTTAAATAGGTGCTAAACATATTTTCAATTTCAGCTTTTTCGCCATAAATTGTAGCTATTTGAAAATTATAATTGGTACTTGGATTTATTTCCATTGTTTTTTTATACGCTAATAAAGCATAATCTAGCAAATGATTGTCTTGAAAAGTTTTTCCAATCATATAGCCTAATTTGGGCTCTTTTTCAATTGAACTTAATGCTTTTTCGTAATAAATGGTAGCTTTTTCTTGTAAATGTTGCAACTGAAAATTATAACCTAATTTTATCCATAAATAATCTTGGTTTGGAAAGTTTTTTAATTGAAATTTAATAAGCGTTTCAACTTCTTCGAAATTTTCTAACTGTTGATGACAATCTATTAAAAAATTAAAATAAGTACTATTGTAAGGATGCTTTTTATATAAATCCTTGTACATAACAACTGCTTTTTCGTAATTACCATTTCTAAAATATTGATATGCTAATTGTTGTTCTTGTGCATTTATTTGCAAAGAAAAACCTATTAATAATATGAAAATTAGTTTACGCATTTACAGTATTATATGCTTTCAAAGATAACCAAACAAGTGTTAAAGTTTTTATAAATACCAGTTATTTTGACCTACTTGGTGTAACATTTTGGCACGAAAATTGTCTTTAAAGAAAAATAACCATTAAACTTTATATCATGAATGATTTATTACAACACTACGAAATAGCAAAAAAGAATGCTAATAAGTATATGAGAAAAGGACAATTAAATGCTTATGTTGATGCTTTAATTGAAATGAATCATTACAAAAAATTAATGAAAGCAGTTATTGCTAATTAATTATTTCAAACCCACAGTACTTTACTAAAACCTCAGGAATTTTTATACCTTCTGGTGTTTGGCAGTTTTCTAATAAACCAGCCATTACTCGAGGTAAGGCTAAAGAGCTTCCGTTAAGTGTATGTGCTAACTCTGTTTTACCATCACTGTTTTTAAATCTAAGTTTTAGTCTATTTGCTTGAAAGGTTTCAAAGTTTGAAACGGAACTAATTTCTAACCAACGATCTTGTGCTGTTGAAAATACTTCAAAATCATAAGTCAGTGCAGAGGTAAATCCAATATCACCACCACACAAACGTAAAATTCTATAAGGTAAATTCAATTCACGTAAAATTTCTTTAACGTGGTTTACCATACTATCTAAAGCTTCATATGATTTTGTAGGATGTTCAACTCTAACAATTTCAACTTTATCAAATTGATGCAATCTATTTAAACCTCTAACATGCGCTCCGTATGAACCAGCTTCACGTCTAAAACAAGGCGTATAAGCAGTTTTTAAAATAGGAAACTCATCTTCTTTTAAAATAACATCTCTAAATATATTAGTTACTGGTACTTCAGCTGTTGGAATTAAATATAAATTATCTTGTGCGTCGTGGTACATTTGCCCTTCTTTATCGGGCAGTTGTCCTGTTCCAATTCCAGAAGCCTCATTTACCAAATGAGGAACTTGAACCTCATTGTAGCCTGCTTCTGAATTTTTGTCTAAAAAATAATTGATTAATGCACGTTGTAATTTTGCACCTTTTCCTTTGTAAACTGGAAATCCGGCACCTGTAATTTTATTTCCTAATTCAAAATCAATAATATCATATTTTTTGGCTAGCTCCCAATGTGGTAAAGCACCTTGGTATAAAACAGGAACTTTGCCTTCTTCAAAAACGGTTAAATTATCTTCTTCTGAAGAGCCAGCAGGAACAATTTCATTAGGTATGTTAGGTATTAGATATAGCAACTCCTGTAGTTCGTTTGCTTTATTTTGAAGATTTTCAGTAAGAATTTTTGACTGTTCTTTTAACTGAACTGTTTTTTGTTTTAAAATCTCAGCTTTTTGGCGTTCACCAGATTTAAATAACTGTCCAATATCTTTCGATATTTTATTCGATTCAGCTAAAATACTATCCAATTGTGTTTGAATGGATCTTCTTTCTTCATCTGCTGTAATAGTTTTTTCAACTAATTCATCAGCATTTTTTAAATTTCTTTTTGCTAAACCTTTTAAAACAGTTTCCTTATTTTCTCTAATGTACGCTACTTGTAACATAGTTATTGCTCTTTAAATTGAAACGCAAATTTAAGAAATTGCTACGAAAGGAAGTGAAATACTTTTGCTTCATTTTAAAGAAATAAGCTCATTTATTTTTGAATTTACTCAAAGAGCTATTAATATGTTGAATTTATAAATGATTTTGTATAAACTTAATGGAGTTTTCCTTATCCTTTTTTAGTTGATTTTTTAGGTCTTCAATAGATTCAAATTTTTGTTCTTCTCGTAAAAACTTTAATACATCTACTTGAATGGTTTCATTATATAGGTTTTGATTAAAATCAAAAAAATGGATTTCAATGGTTTGGTTTTTTCCACGAACAGTTGGTCTAAAACCTATGTTCATCATACCAAAAATCTGTTTGTTTTTAATTTCAGACGTAACAATATAAGCCCCAGTTTTTGGAAGTAGTTTATACATTTCATTGACATGTAAATTAGCTGTAGGAAACCCTATTTTTTCTCCTAAATTTTTTCCTTTTACAATGTTTCCAGAAATCATAAAAGGATAGCCTAAATTTTGATTGGCTTCAATTATTTGACCCCGCTCTATTGCTTTTCTAATTTTTGTTGAACTGATGGCGATATTACTAATATCTTGTCTCGGAATTGCTTTTACATCAAAATTATAAATTTTTCCGTACTCAACTAATTGCTTAAAATTACCTTCTCTATTATTTCCAAAATGATGGTCGTAACCAATAACCAATTTACCTATGTTTAACTTGTTTACCAATACATTTTTAACAAAGTCTAAGGCAGATTGTTTTGCAAATTTTTCATTAAATTCGTGAATAACTAAAATATCTAAACCTAATTTTTCTAAAAGTTGTATTCGTTCTTCAATAGTGTTAATTAATTTAATGTTTGTTTCTTTTTGAAGCACCATTCTAGGATGTGGAAAAAATGTTAGTAGCACTGAGGTTGCTCCATTTTTTTTAGCACTATTAATCAAGTCCTTTATAACCTTTTTGTGACCAATATGGACTCCATCAAAAGTTCCAATGGTAACAAAAGTTTTATTTTTTGATGTATAGTTATGTAAATTGGTATAAATTTTCAAAATTGAAAAACGATATTACTTTAATAAGGGTGTAAAAATACTTTATTTAATTAAATTTTATACAGATAATAATTTTATATTGTCATTAAAATTGCATTCATAATATTATAATTTATATTTGTGTTTTTTAGGTAATTTTAAAATTAATAAGCCTTATATATGAAACAATTTAGGAATAAATTTTACTTTCTACTTGTTTTTTTGTTTTCATTAGTTATTCAAGTTTCAGCACAAAACGGTAAAAAGCTATGGAAAAAGACAGTTAAACTTGAAAGAAATGGAGCAGCTAAGGTGAAAAGAAAAACTTTGCCTAAAAAGTTTGAAGTTTTTGAGTTAAATTCTGAAATGCTCAAAACTAAATTGAGGAGTACTCCAAAACGTAAAGGAGTGTTGAAAAAATCAAATACAATTATAGATTTTCCAAATTCAGACGGAGAATTAGAAAGATATGAGGTGTTTGAAGCTTCAATTATGGATGAAAATCTTCAAAAAAAGCACCCAAGCATAAAGTCGTATATCGGAAAAGGAATTGACAATCCAGGTTCAATCATAAGGCTAAGTCTAACTTCATTAGGGTTTCATGGAATGATTTTAGAAAAAAATGGCAATGCGAATTTTATAGATCCATATACAAAAGAGGATGATTCTTATATTGTTTATTCTAAAAAGAATTTACCTTCCATAGAACCTTTTCAATGTAAATTTGATGAAATTAATCCTAAAGCGGAAGTTTCAAATATAAATCTAGTTCCTGAAAACGCTAATGATGGTAATTTAAGAACATTTAGATTGGCTGTAGCCACTACTGGTGAGTATTCCCAATTTCATTTAACAAATCAAAATGTAAGTACTGGAGCAACTGATGAAGAAAAAAAAGCAGTTGTATTATCAGCTATTGTTGTTACAATGACTCGAGTTAATGCTATTTTTGAAAGAGATGTAGCTTTAACTATGAAACTTGTTGATAATAATTCATCTATAATTTTTTTAGATGCGGTAACAGATGGTTTTACAAATGATGATGGGGATTTATTAATAAATGAAAGTCAATCTATTATTGATGCAAATATAGGTTTTCAAAATTATGATATTGGGCATACATTTAGTACCGGAGGAGGTGGTTTAGCACAGGTGAATTCACCTTGTACAACAAACAAGGCAAGAGGAATTACTGGTTCAAACAATCCGATAGGTGATGCTTATGATATAGATTATGTTGCTCATGAAATGGGGCACCAATTTGGAGCTCACCATACCTTCAATGGAGATGCTGGTAATTGTGCACCACCAAACAGGAATGATGGTACTGCTGTTGAACCAGGTAGTGGGTCAACAATAATGGCTTATGCGGGTATTTGTTCGCCTCAAAATGTACAACAAAACAGTGATGATTATTTTCATTTAGTGAGTATTAGAGAAATGTGGGCAAATATAAGTGTTGGAAATAGTGCTTGTGCTGAACTAACAGCAACAAATAATTCGTCACCAATAATAGAACCCTTATCTAATTATGCAATTCCAGTTTCTACACCTTTTGTATTAGATGTTCAAGCTTCTGATTCTGATGGAGATAACTTAACATATACTTGGGAACAATTAGATACGGAAATTAATGGATATCCTTTAGTTTCAACTTTTACAAATGGTCCAGTTTTTAGATCTACCCCACCTACTTCAGAATCAATGAGGTATTTTCCAAATCAGCTAACGGTGAATTCAGGCGATTTAGCTAATTTTTGGGAAGTATTGCCTTCAGTAGGAAGAACCATGCGTTTTGGTGTCAATGTTAGAGATAATTCAATTAATGGAGGGCAAACAGTCAGTGATGAAACGGTTTTAACTGTGGTTGAAGGTTCAGGACCATTTAAAGTAACATCTCAAATAGAAAGCTCAACTTGGGATGCAGGGACTTCTCAAACAATTACTTGGGATGTAGCAAATACAAATTTAGCTCCAATAAATTGTTCAAATGTAAATATTTTACTATCTGTTGATGGTGGAATGACTTATCCAACAATTCTTGCTTCCAATGTATCAAACAATGGGCTACATGAAATAATAGTTCCTAACATATCTTCAAATAAGGTAAGGGTCAAGGTTGAAAGTGTAGGAAATGTTTTTTATGCAATCAATAAAGCAAATTTAAGTATACAATCTTCAGAATTTATCATGAATTTTGAAAATTTTGAAAAAAGTACCTGTGTACCAACAAGTGTTACTTATAATTTTACATACAATACTTATTTAGGTTTTAATGAAACAACAACATTTTCGGCAACAGGAAATCCAGTGGGAACTGTAGTAGAGTTTAATCCTTCTTCTGCTACTGAGAATAATACCAGTGTAGAAATGATTGTATCAAATATTGATGAAACTCATTTAGGAGTTCATACAATTTCTGTAAAAGGAACATCAACATCTGTAAACAAAACTACAAGCGTAGCTTTAAATGTTTTTTCTTCAAATTTAGCTGAGCCAACTTTATTATTTCCAACCAACAATAACCAAAGTGTGTTAAAACCATATACTTTAAGTTGGAATGAAAATATAAATGCTGCTTCTTATATTGTTGAAATTGCAACAGACAATACATTTTCAACAATTTTAGAGTCTTCAATAGTGAGTGAAACCAATTTTTTCCCTCAAAATTTACAAACAAACTCTACTTATTTTTGGAGAGTTAAGGCTCAAAATGATTGCGGTGAAAGTGTTTTTTCTGAAGTTAATAGCTTCACAACAGAGAATGAAGTATGTAACACACGTACATCAACTGATGTGCCTAAAAGCATTCCAGATAACTCAGCTTTAGGTGTTAATTCAAGTATTGCAATTGTTGAAAACAAAGTGATAAGAGATGTGAATGTAAACTTAACGATTACACATTCTTATGTTGGAGATTTAACATTAACATTAATTAGTCCATCAGGAAAATCAGTGTTGTTATCTTCAAATATAGGAAATGATGGAAGTGGATATGTTAACACTACTTTTGATGATGAAGCAGTTTCTGAAATAAGTTTAGAAACACCGCCTTACACAGGTGAATTTATTCCACAAGGTAATTTATCAGATTTTTATAATGAAGAATCTAAAGGGCAATGGTTGTTAAAAGTCGTTGATGCTGGAGATGCAGATATTGGTCAAATTGAAAATTGGAGTCTTGAAATTTGTGGCGTTCCAATTCTTATAAATGACGATGATAATGATGGTGTGAGTAATGAGATTGATCAATGTCCAAATACACCTATAGGAACTTATGTTGATGAAGCAGGGTGTTTTGCATTACCCCCAGCCAATTTTACGATAGAAGTTATAGGAGAAACTTGCGCTGGTAAAGAAAATGGCAGCATTGAAATTGCTGTACAAGAAGCCTATAATTATTCTGTAACAGTAGATGGAACAATTTATAACTTTACCAATACTACCAATGCTTTTATTGAAGGATTGGCTCCTGATACCTATGAATTTTGTATTTCAGTAG